>JBCCUK010000041.1:0-27189 GCA_039196965.1 Pseudomonadota bacterium
ATTTGCTCACATCTGATGATAGCTCGCTAGAGCGAAACTTCGCTCGAGCCATTCCTGCGTGAGAACCCAGAGTTCCTACAGCACTAGATCAATGTGCGCCGTCCACGCTTAAGGTTCTTTCGTCTGCTTCTGAGATGAAGCTGAGATCCCTAACGACCGCTTCAGGCAAGCAACAACTGTTGGGATCAGGCAAGGCGTGTGAAACTCTCGACTCTCTTAGCGACCGTTACAAAAGTGATTGAGAGTGTTTTTGGCGGTTCGAGATAGAAACACAAAGCTATTATTCGCCATCCCCGCCAAGCTCGCGTGATTACTGAATTCTGTTTATCTTATAGCGGCAAGCGAGCACCTATTCTGTCTCTGAGTATATTGTAATCCCTGCGAATCAAAAGCTTCCCTCGATATCTAGGGTGAAGATTGTACCAAAGTTGCGAAAGCGTTCCTCGACAAAGGCGATGTCACCTGTGAGACGGTTATTGAACCCTGTACGGAAGAAATCGTTGTCTCGGTCGAACACGTTGCCGACGCTTGCGCGGAGGGTCAGGCCAAACACGTCCTTGTTCTCGATGAAGACCTCGGCGAATGTAAAACTGGGCTCGAATTCACTGATCTCATCGAGGCGGACAAGCGGCGCATTCTCCTCGTAGGAAATGTCTATGCCGACAGCCCAGTCGGTCTTCTGGAAGTCGTGGCGTAAAGTTGACTCAAGACTATAAATCAAATCGTCAGAAATCTGGCGACTGGTACCGAGTAGCGGGTCAGCAACGTTCGAGTCGGTATATTCAAAATCGAGGTCGAGGCGGGTGCCTTTCCAGCCGAGGGGATCGGACAGAAAGGTCGCATTGGTCGAGAGACCGAAGCGCTCAGCCGAGGCGATATTTCCCGGAGCTTGCCCGCCGCCATCAATGGGGATGAGATCGACGATGTCGGAAATGTCTTCGTAGAATGCGCCTAGGGTGATGGAGCCTAAAGAACCGAGGGATCGCTGGAGCTCGACGTCAAATATCCAGCTCTGGGGCGGGACAAGGTTAGCACTGGTCACGTTTACCCGGTCCTGGTTCACATTCACCGACGCGATGAAGTCGAAGAAATTGAGCTGGCCAACGGCACGTTCGACCTGGACGGAGAGATTGGTCCCGTCCTGCGGCTTCCAGTTGAGAGAAGCAAAGCCGTTCGGCCGGATGAAGTCCCGCGTGAGGCCGAAGGGGCCGGACTGGCTGAGCTCAGAGTACTCTACACCGATGGAGGTCTGCAGCTGAAGCTGCGGAGTTAGTGATCGGCCATAGCTGAGAGTTGTCTCAGCGCGATCCTCATCGACGCGGGAGGATGAGCCTTCGAAGTCTTCGGGCTGTAGGATGCCAGCGTTGTCTCGAATCTGAAGGTCTGCCTCAATGTCGAGGAAGTTGCGAGCCCCCTCCACCGACCACTGCCAGTTTCCGCCAAGGAAATTGAAGACGTATTCAGAGCGGAGAACGGTTTCTGCCTCGTCGGCATCGCGGGTGAAGACAGAGCCGGTGGCGGGACGTCCATCTGCGAAAGTGAATTCGACGCTCGCCACAGTGGGGCTGTTCTCAAACCGGTAGAGTCCGATGAGCTTTAGGCGACCGCCGAATAAGCCGAACTCGAAGTCACCGCCGACTTCGAAGTTAAACTCGTCCTCTGTCTCCTCAAGGAGCCTGACCTGGAGCACATCGTCGATGGGGTCCCTGGTGGAGGCTTCGGTGAAGGTGAGCAGGAAGCCATTCACCTCGCCGGTGAGATTGAGGATGTTGCCGTTCTTCGCGGTGTGGGCGAAGGCTCCGGACAGGCTCGGTATATCGAAATTCTCATTACGGCGTTCCTCGCGAACATCGACGAGATTGCCATCGCCATCGAAGACGAACTCAGGTCCATCATCGCCGAACCGCTGCTGATCGTTACTGAGACTGAGATTCCATTCGGTCTGCCTACCGCCGCCGGACACGGAGATTTCGCCATTGCCCCAGCGCACCGGCGTACCGCGGGTCCGGAACTGGGGCGAGTATCGGTACTGGCCGCTGATGCCGCCCTCCGATGAGGTGACGACGTTCAGAACTTGGCCCGACAGGCCGCTGATATCGAGGCTCGCGCCATCGACGATTTCGAGGCGGAGAACATCGTCGGTGGGAATGCGTCCGAGGGCCTCCACAGGGCCGTTGGACTTGCCGGATATTCGCCGACCGTTGACGAGGACATTGGTGTCCGCCTGGCCGAACCCGCGATCATCACCGCCTTCATTGATGGTGAAACCGGGTATCTGGACCGCCATGTCGAGGGCAGAGCGCGGCGCAAATCGGTCGAAGTCTTCCGGCTCGAAGGACTGTCGGATTGCAGATGATGGTATGTCCTGAGCAAAGGAGGCACCCGTCGATACCAACACAGAGAAGGCTGCAACAAATACCCGAATGCCCATGAATTGGACATGCAGCTGATTTGCAAGAATGCCAAGCGGTTTATGCCGTCCTGTGTATCGCCCTATGAAGCCTCTCTTTTCTTTAATTGTTTGCGCTTATCCTCGATTTCTAATGTCCGCTAATAGGGAGTTGGAGCCGAGCCTCCAATGATTGCCTCGGGCTGAACGAGCCGAAGCGTGACTACCTACTCACTGATTAGTTTTTCGGCTTTATCGAGATAGGCGAGAGCTTTAGCGATGAGTGGTCGCGCGGATCCTATTGCATCTTCGATCTCGTCCCTTGTCGATCGTGGGGCCTGACCCGGCATTGCCGCAAGGTGTGCGTCCTCAAGACAGCCAAGGGCTTCAACGATCTCTATGCGAGCAGGTTCAAGGTCAGGCATAGAGCGACCCACGCTCGATTGCGGACTTAAGTCCAGTCTTGGTTTGTCGAAAGACTTGCCACGCCTCTCCTCTTTGGACTGGACTTCTTTGTCGTATCGAGCGGTAGTCTCGGTGTCGCGTTGGCAAGTGCTCTTAATCGCCCGGCTTCGTCCGGGCTTGCCTCAGTGGGACGGATCATTCCGCTCAAGCAAGGAGGTAATGATGAACCCAACACTTCAACCGAGACCGCCAAAGCCCGGGACAAAGCTCGCAGATCTGGTCGCCGCCCTAAATGGCAAAGGCAGCACGATCCCAAAACTCAGCAATCGGCTGGGCTGGCAACCCCATACCATCCGCGCCGCCATGACCCGGCTACGACAACGAGGATATGTCATAACCCGGAGCAAAGCCGACAAGTCGGCTGTATCCATCTTCAAGATCAGCAAGTCATGAAGAGGTCACCCACTTGTCAGGTCACTGACCTCACAGATCTTAGTCGAGATGAACTCAAAGGTCTTTGGGAGGAAGAGATTGGTTCGGCCGTACCGCCACGTATCAGCCGATCTACGCTACGGCGGATCCTGATCAATGGGCGACAGTGGGCTGCCAGTGGTCAATCGCGCACACAATACCTGAAGAAGCTGAAGCGGATTGTAGGCGCCCATAGTTCCGCTAAACCGACCGCGCATGCTGGCAATCGCCTCATTCGAGAGTGGAACGGACAACAGTATGTGGTTGACGTCCTGCCCAATGGATATCTCTGGAACGGCAAGACATGGCGATCGCTCAGCGCCATCGCCAAGGAGATCACAGGAACAAAGTGGTCAGGTCCCCGCTTCTTCGGGGTGTTGGCGTGATAAAGATCCGCTGCGCCATTTATACCCGTAAGTCGACAGAGGAAGGTCTCGACCAGAGCTTCAACTCCCTCGATGCCCAGAGAGAAGCTTGCGAGGCCTACATCAAATCCCAGACCCATGAAGGATGGACACTTTTGCGGGCCCGCTTTGACGATGGCGGTGTCTCCGGCGGCACAATGGATCGCCCTGCCCTCCAGCGGCTCCTCGATGAGATCGATGCGGGCCGCATCGATATGGTCGTTGTCTACAAGGTCGATCGCCTCACCCGCTCCCTCGCCGACTTTGCAAAGTTGGTCGAGCGGTTAGACAGAGCTGGAGCATCCTTCGTTTCTGTTACCCAACAGTTTAACACCTCGACCAGCATGGGCCGACTAACGCTCAATGTGCTACTGTCTTTTGCCCAGTTCGAGCGGGAGGTCACGGCAGAACGGATCCGGGACAAGATTTCAGCCTCCAAGAAGAAGGGGATGTGGATGGGAGGTCTTGTTCCTCTGGGATATGACAAGCGCGATGATGGGTTGGTCATAAATTCTGGAGAAGCTGAGACGGTGCAAACTCTGTTCCGTGAATATCTGAGCCTTGGATGCGTTCGACGGTTGAAGACGTTCGCAGATCAAGGCCAGCTCAGATCTAAAACTCGAACCAGGCGGGATGGAATTGTTGTAAAGGGCAAGTCCTTCTCCAGGGGACAGCTCTACCATCTGCTGTCCAATCCGATCTATCGTGGCAAGATACGTCATCGGCATGAGACCTATGAAGGTCTGCACGAGGCCATCATAGATGAGTGTCTTTGGGATCGTGTCCAAAACCAACTTAAGGAAAACCGACGAGCTCGCACCTTTCGCACCAATGCAAAGAGCAGATCCCCCCTCGCGGGCAAACTGTTCGACGCCGACGGAGCTCCACTCACTCCGAGCCATTCAAACAAGAAGGGACGGCGCTATCGCTACTACATCTCAAAACACCTGATCGAAGACAGCGGGGACCGTCAAACTAGCTGGCGGCTCCCGGCAGCTGAGATTGAACGGGCGATTGCGGAGGCCATTCGAAAAGATCGGGAGGTACAACTAGCCTGGGCAGCATCGGGACAATCGCATTCAGGCGATGCGGATGTCCTTGATCAAGTCATAAAGGCTCACATCAAACATAGTCATCTTGAGATCGAGCTTGTTCAACCAAACGAAGCTGAGCAAAATACTCTGTCAGTTCCCTACACCCTTAGGCGGCGGGGAGTCGAAACAAGGCTTGTCCTTAAATCCAAAACCGACCGAGAGCCGGATATCGTTCTTGTCCGGCGCATCTTTAGAGCCATGGGATGGGTCGATCAAATCAAGTCCGGCAAAACGATCTCAGAGATCGCTAACGCTGAGAGCATTTCGCCTGATTATATTACCCACAATTTACATTTTGGATTGCTGTCAGCCCGCGTTTTGGACGCTGTGGTATCCGGTAATATCCAACCCAACTTTTCTACCCAGGCTCTTGTGAGACTGCAGAAATTACCGATCGATTGGTCTGCGCAAAACAGTCTTTTATTACAGGGAAATTGAATTCCCTGTTCTTGACGAAATCAGTCCCTGCATCGGACATCAATTTCCCTGATAAGGGCAGATGAATTCCCTGATCTTCTTCTAGGGAATTTTGAGGTTAAAGCCCTGTAACCACTCGATTATCTCAAGAGGCCAGACTGATCGCAAGCTGATTTCAGCTAAAATTCCCTGTATTGGTTTTCAAAACTGACCATGGAAATAGCCTTTGGAGACAGTAGGCCTTTTTCGCCGATGTTAGCCCCTATACTCCGCAAACAGAGACAGGATTCTCCCTGTTCTGGGCTCTAAGTCCCGGATAGTTCGGGAAAAATCGAGCCGTAGCTAAACCGGCGTGAAAAGTCTGGACTGCCTGGCGGAGAGGAAGGGATTCGAACCCTCGATACGCTATTAACGTATACTCCCTTAGCAGGGGAGCGCCTTCAGCCACTCGGCCACCTCTCCGCGTAAGACTAGACGATCTATCGAAACGCCTTTTGCGTTGCAATCCCGATATCAGTCTTTTCTCATTCCTTTCCGAGCCATTCAAAGCCCTTATCGTCCCACCAGGGCCAGAAGCTGGGTAGGCCGTTGGAGACTTTCACCGGATAGGTCGGCTGGCGTTTTTCCAGGAAACTCATAACGCCTTCGCGGGCATCGTCGGTCTGGCCGCGTTCATAGATCGCCGCAGAATCGACGATATGAGCCTCCATAGGATGCGCAGCGCCAAGCATCCGCCACATCATGTGGCGGGTCAGCGTTACCGAAACCGGTGCTGTATTGTCAGCGATTTCCCGGGCGATCTTGCGCGCTTCGTCCATGAGATCTGCCTGGGGGTAAATCGCGCGAATAAGCCCGCCATCCAAAGCTTCCTGAGCAGGGAAAACACGGCCGGAATAACACCATTCGAGGGCGCGGCTAACACCAACAAGCCGGGGCAAAAACCAGGATGAAGCCGCCTCCGGCACGATCCCGCGCCGCGCAAAGACAAAGCCGAAACGGGCATTATCCGAGGCAATCCGGATATCCATGGGAAGCTGCATGGTCACGCCGACGCCGACAGCCGCACCATTTATCGCGCCAATTACCGGTTTCAAGCTCTCAAAAATACGCAGCGTCATCCGCCCGCCACCATCACGCTGAATGTCTTCCTTAGTGACTCTCCCGATTTCCTTGCTTTCGGCACGCGCTTCATAATCGAAGGTCTTCGCGCCCTCTGAGAGGTCCGCACCGGCGCAAAATGCGCGGTCCCCGGCCCCTGTCATGATGACAGCGCGCACATCATCGTCGGCATCGGTTATGTCGAACGCGGAGATGACTTCATGCATCATCTTGCCCGTGAACGCGTTCATTTTATCCGGTCGATTGAGGGTCAGCGTTGCAATGCCATCCTCGATTTCAAGCTTGATTGTTTCGAATGAATGCTCTGCCATGGCCCGGTCTCCCTTTGGTTTTTTTATCTCACACAGGACAGCCCCCTTCCCTAGCGTCCGTCAACTGCCCTTTGGCAAATCGCATGTGCGCGCGGCCCTTTTCCGAAAAGGTGGACTATGCAAGTTTCTGCAGAATAGCGGCACGAAACCCGCTGGAGGGAAAATGCCCGATTTTCCGGATCCTACCCTGGTGGCCATTCCGGCCTTCATTTTTTTTGTCGCCCTGGAATGGTGGGCGGTGTCTAATAAGCATGCTGGCGGTCGCTATGAGGCGAAGGACGCCTTCACCTCCATGGCTATGGGTCTCGGCAGTTCAATATCGGGCGCACTGTTCGGCTATATTGCCTATGCGGCGACGCTCTGGGTCTGGGAAACAGCACGGCTGACCAGTATCAGCCTGACGGCATGGAGCTTTTTCGGCCTAATCGTGCTCAATGATTTCCTCTATTACTGGAAGCACCGAGCCATGCACCGCATAAGGTGGTTCTGGGCAAACCATGTAGTTCATCATTCCTCAGAGCACTACAATCTCACTACCGCACTTCGGCAGCCATGGACCGGCCCAATTACTGGCCTTTTCGTCATCGGCCTACCCCAGGTCATTGTCGGCTTTCATCCAGCAGCGGTGGCCTTTGCAGGTGGCCTAAATCTCCTCTACCAGTTCTGGATTCATACAGAGGCGATTGACAGGACGCCGCGCTGGTTCGAGGCAGTCTTCAACACCCCGTCCCATCACCGCGTTCATCATGCCCGCAACCCTCGGTATTTAGATGCCAACTATGCGGGAATACTGATTATCTGGGACAAGATGTTCGGCACATTCGTGCCGGAGCTTAAACGGGACAAGCCAGACTATGGATTGGTCTCGCCTCAGACATCCTTCAATCCCATTGTTGTTGCCTTCCATGAGTACTGGGCTCTTTTAAAAGACCTTGTTGGTGATCGCTGGCGGATCTGGCGTTGGCCTGCCCGCTTCTTCGCGCCGCCCGGATGGCATCCCGATGGCAACCATGCCTCTTCCACGCGAATGAAAGTCGAGTTCCTGAAGAATCACCCAGAAGAAGCAGGTACGCCGGGTCTGGCCATCCGGCAGGAGGCACGCGCGGAGGTCGGCATCCCCGCCGAATAGCCCCCGAGGCAATTATCGACATCCTGGATTCCTTCGCTAATCTGCTTGCAGATAAATATTAAGTGAGGAAACAGGCCATGCATCCAAGTCACTATGCAAAGAGCGATCCAGATCGCGCTGCCTACATCATGGCGGGCTCGGGCGAGGCGATCACCTTTGCCGAGCTTGAAAGCCGGTCCAACCAGACCGCCCATGCGTTGCGCGAAGCCGGCTGTAAGCCCGGCGACACAATTGCGATTTTTGCAGAGAACTCAGCCCGATATTTCGAAATCTGCTGGGCGGCGCAAAGGGCTGGGCTTTACTATGTCTGTATCTCATCCCGTCTTACAGCGCCCGAGGTCGAGTATATTCTACGCGATTCCGGTGCCCGCCTTTTCATTGCGAGCGCTGGCCTCGGCCATGTCGCAGCCGAGGCAAGAGAGCTTGCAGATATTCAGGACGCCTGGTCTATCGATGGCGAGGTAGACGGGTTCATCCCCCTCGAAACTCTCCGCGAGCGCTTTCCGGAAACACCGATCCCGGACGAAATGGCTGGCACGGATATGCTCTATTCCTCCGGCACGACAGGGCGGCCGAAGGGCATCCGCCCGCCGCTGGAACCCGGTATTCCAATTGATGGCCCGAATGCACTGATCATGATCGCTCAGGGCCTCACCAAAGCCGGTGCGGACACGATCTATCTCTCCCCGGCTCCGCTCTACCACGCTGCACCACTCCGCTGGTGTATGAGCATGACCCGCCTCGGCGCAACGCTCGTGATCATGGAGAAATTCGATCCGGAGGGCTATCTCGCGCTTGTGGAGAAACACAAAATTACCCACACGCAGGTCGTCCCGACCATGTTTGTCCGGATGACAAAACTGCCCGAAGACGTAAAGAAAAAGTACGATGTCTCCACGATGCGGTGTGCGCTCCACGCCGCTGCGCCCTGTCCGATCCCGGTGAAAGAAGAAATGATCGAATGGTGGGGTCCGGTCATCGAAGAGTACTATGCCGGCTCGGAAGGCAACGGCATGACCTGGGCAACAAGCCAAGAGTGGCTCGCCCATAAAGGCACGGTCGGTAAGCCGGTGTTCGGCGACGTGCATATCTGCGACGAGGCGGGCGATGAAGTACCGATCGGCGATGAAGGCCAGATCTATTTCGGAGGCACGCCTGCGCCGACCTATCACAATGCGCCCGAGAAAACGAAGGGGGCTCTGAACCCCAAATGCCCAGAATGGTCTTCCCTCGGCGATGTCGGCAAAGTGGACGAAGACGGCTTCCTTTATCTCACTGACCGCAAGGCTTTCATGATCATCTCCGGCGGTGTGAACATCTACCCTCAGGAGACCGAAAACATCCTGATCACCCACCCCAAGGTGGCGGACTGCGCGGTCATCGGTGTGCCGGACCCTGACTTTGGTGAGGCTGTAAAGGCGGTTGTGCAACCCGCTAACGACCAGCTGGCGGGTGATGACCTTGCCGAGGAGTTGATGGCGTTCTGTCAGGCCAATCTCTCAAAGCTCAAATGCCCGAAATCGATAGATTTCGATCCCGAGCTTCCCCGCCACCCGACAGGCAAGCTCTACAAACGTCTGATCCGGGACCGATACTGGGGCGACAAGACCAGCAGGATCGTTTGATTGCTGAAAAAAGTCTGGCGCAACATATTGTTTATCGATAATATGCTCGTATGAGCAGATTTGGCAAGTATTCAGGCTTTGCGCCAGGCGATGTGATTTCAATCCCCTTCGGCGGCGTTTTCCGCCACTATGGCGTGGTCACCCACAGTGGAACCGTCATCACAAACTCTAGACGCCGCGGCGGGGTTGTCGAGATAAGCCTCTGTGAATTCGAGGATAGCCGCCGGGCACGCCGCCACCAAAACAGGAGCTCACTTCACGCCTTCGAAGTGGAAGCAAGAGCGCGCAGGGCCCTCGGAAACACCTATCGGCTCGCCGAACACAATTGCATTGACCTTACCCAGCACGCCCACAAGGCTCGTGCGACGCCGTGGCAATATGCTGCGGCCACGGTTCGCGCACTCGGCGACATGGCCTCCAGCCGTTCCAGACGGTACTGAACGCACACTGTTTCCTGATGACAGGCAATCAGGTTCAATCTAAACCTCGCCCATGGCCCAGCTCATTCCCAACCAAAGTCACCACTTCGATATTCCGTCGAATATCGTCTATCTCAATGCTGCCACTATGGGGCCTCTGCCTCGCACGGCGGCAGCCGCTGGCCGTGCAGGATTGGAACGCAAACTCCAGCCCTGGAACATTACGAGCGAGGATTTCTTTGCCGACACGCGAAGCATTCGCCCCAAACTCGCCCAGCTGATAAATGCCGATACTGACGGCATCGCAATCTGCCCGTCTGCGAGTTACGGGCTCGCCACGGCGGCTCAAAACCTTCCGATCAAAGCGGGCCAGGAAATCCTGATCCTCGATGATCAGTTTCCTTCCAATGTCTACACGTGGCGAGCCGCGGCAGAAAGGGCTGGCGCTCATGTCCGAACCATCGGCAGCGCAGATAGCAATGCGCGCCTCTGCGACCAGCTGCTAGACGCCATTGGCGATAAAACGGCGATTGTCGCCTGCGGCCATGTGAGGTGGACCGACGGCGCACTTATAGATCTCGAAGCTGTCGGCAAACGGGCCCGTGAAGTAGGGGCTGCACTTGTCCTCGATCTCACCCAGAGCTGCGGAGCCATGCCCTTTGACGTGGAGGTGATCCAACCTGATTTCGTCGTTTGCGGCGGGTACAAATGGTTGCTCGGCCCCTATAGTATGGGTTTCCTCTATGCAGCCCCACAGCACCGCGATGGCGCGCCTCTGGAACAGAACTGGATTGCGCGAAAGGGGTCGGAAAACTTTTCAGGGCTTACGAATTACCAAGATGAGTTTGGCCCCGGCGCGGTCCGATATGATATGGGAGAGCGCTCGAACTTCGCGCTTCTGCCTGCATTGGAAGCTGCAATCGACCTGATACTCGAATGGGGTATTGAGCAGGTCGCCTACACTTTGGGAGAGCAGAACAAGAAGCTGTGTGAAGGGCTCGATTCGATTGGCCTGAGAACACTTCCCGAGAGCGAACGAGGGCCGCACTATATCGGTGCCCGGCTCCCCGAAAACACGCCAGGTGATCTGACGAAGCGGCTAGAGCAGCGCAATATATACGTGTCCCGGCGCGCCGATTCACTGCGGATAACACCCCACCTTTACAATACGCAGGCCGATTTCGACCTGTTCCTCGAAGGGCTTACAAGCGAGATCAGCCTCGCGTCGGCCTAGTTTACGTTGGGATAAGACTTGCCGCTCGCAGTGACACGGGGGTAACACTAATTTCAAACAGTATTTTTAAGGAGGACAATATGGCCGATCCGAAAACAGTTGCTTTTGACGAGCTGGAATCCCTTGTGGGTGAGCATATCGGCGTATCCGATTGGCATGAAATCGATCAGGACAGGGTCAATCTCTTCGCCGATGCGACAGGAGACCATCAGTGGATCCATGTAGATGTCGAAAGAGCAACACAGTTTCTGGGTGGCCCGATTGCCCACGGCTATCTAACCCTGTCACTACTTCCAATGCTCTCCGGCGAGGTCCTGCGTGTGGATGGGGTAACCCGCGGTATCAATTACGGGTCGAACAAGGTCCGCTTCACAAATATGGTACCCGTCGGCTCGAAAGTACGTCTGTCCCAGACCTGCAAATCCGTAGAGCCGAAAGCTGGCGGCAAGCAACTCATCGTCGAAAGCACGATCGAAATAGAAGGCCAGGAACGGCCTGCCTGCGTCGCTGAGGCCATTAGTATTCTCTATGGCGGCTAGGATGTATGCCCGTCTCCAATCGGCTCGAAATAGTCATCAAATCTGATAGCGATTGGAAATTGAGCCATGATATCTCTATATCTAGATATCAATTGTGAGACTGAGTATGGCCGTATCAAAAGAGCGGATAAAAAGAACCGACCGTGAATGGCGAGAGCTGCTTACGGAGGAACAGTACCGCGTCGGCGTAAAGGAGGGCACAGAACCTCCCTTTTCACCAGGCAACCTGAACGAGGAAAAGCGGCAGGGCGATTTCCGATGCGTCGGCTGCAATGAGATTTTGTGGTCATCGAAGCACAAATTCGACAGCGGAACTGGCTGGCCAAGCTTCTTCGCACCGGTGGCCACCGATGCCGTCGCCACCAAAACGGACTTCAAGCTCGTTTATCCGAGAACTGAATGTCATTGCGCAACATGTGGCTTGCACATGGGGCATGTCTTCAAGGATGGACCTGCTCCGACCGGCGAGCGTTGGTGCATAAACGGCGTAATGCTCGCATTCGATCCACAAGACGACCAATAAATATCTGACGGCCCGCTCGGTTGGAAGACGAAAGCAGACAATGTCACAACAAATGCCTCCAGCCGCAAAACGCGATGAAGATCACAAAATAGAACAATTGGGCCGCACACGTACGGATCCTTATCACTGGCTAAAGGATGAGAACTGGCAAACTGTTATGCGGGATCCATCGATCCTGCGGCAGGATATTCGGGACTATCTTGAAGCTGAGAATGCCTACACGAAGGCAGAACTGGAAGAACCGCTCTCCAGCCTTCAGGAGACACTCCTCGCAGAAATGCGTGCGCGGATAAAAGAAGACGACAGCTCGGTGCCTTCGGTCGATGGTCCGTATGCCTATTTTACAAAGTATCGCGAAGGCGGTGAATATCCCGTACTTGTACGACGGGCAGCTGATGATGCTTTCAATGATGATGCAACGGAGACAATTCTCTTCGATGGAGAAGCCGAAGCAAAGGGCTCCTCCTATTTCGACATTGGCGGCATCAGCCACTCCCCGGACCATAAGTGGCTCGCCTACGCAATAGATCGCCAGGGAAGTGAGTACTATACGCTGAAAGTCAGAAACATCGACACCGGTGATGAGCTCCCGCTGGAGATCGACAAGACGACGGGCAGCTTTGTATGGGGTGGGGCATCAGATGCACTCTACTGGGTAGAACGGAACGAGAATGGCCGATCCTGCGCAGTGCACAGGCGCGGCCTGACCGAAGATACGGACACACTGATATACCGGGAGCAGGATGAGGGCTTTTTTGTCGGGGTTGGTAAAAGCCAATCAGACGAGATCATCTTTGTAACTGCAAATGATCACACGACATCGGAATGGCGCTGGCTGAACGCCCACGATCCACACCCGGAACTGAAACTCATCGCGGCGCGCCAGACGGGACATGAGTACAGCGTCTCACATCATGATAATGCCTTCTTCATTCTGACAAACTATCAGGATGCGGTCGATTTCAAAGTCATGCGGGCAAAGTTGGATGATCAAGATCCAGACAACTGGTCAGACTTTATCCCCCATGCTCCCGGCACGCTTCTGCTCGATCTCCTGTCATTCAAGGATTACCTTATTCGTCTTGAACGTCATGAGGGTCTGCCGCGGATCATAATCCGTAAACGAATTGATGGCAGCGAGCACATGATCGAATTCGACGAAGCCGCCTATGCCCTTGGCATATCGGGAGGCTACGATTTCGATACCTGTAACATGCGCTTTTCCTACTCATCTCCAACAACGCCAGGTCAAGTTTTCGACTACGACATCGAAAGCAGAGATCGAACATTACGCAAGACCCAGGAAGTACCTTCCGGCCACAACATCGAAGATTATATCTGCGAACGCCTGCTGGCTGAGGCGGGCGACGGTGCCCAAATCCCAATCACGCTGCTCCGTCGCCGTGAAACGCCCACGGATGGGTCTGCACCAGTCCTTCTCTATGGATATGGATCTTACGGAATCACCATTCCAGCTGGATTTTCCACATCGCGTTTGTCTCTCGTAGATCGAGGTTTTATCTTCGCGATCGCCCATATCCGTGGCGGCACAGCCAAGGGATATCAGTGGTATCTTGATGGCAAGCTGGACAAAAAACCAAATACATTCGGCGATTTCGTATCCGCTGCAGAAACCCTGATCGATAAGAACTATACCTCGGCTGGCAAGATCGTTGGCATGGGGGGCTCCGCCGGCGGTCTGCTTATGGGCGCTGTGTCCAATCTGGCCCCACAGCTTTTCGCGGGGATCATTGCCGCCGTTCCATTCGTGGACGTACTAAACACTATGTCAGATGACAGTTTACCGCTCACGCCACCGGAGTGGCCAGAATGGGGAAATCCGCTTACGGATGAAATAGCCTATGATTTGATCGCGTCCTATTCCCCCTATGAACAGATTACTGATCAGGCCTATCCCTATATGCTGATCACAGGCGGCCTTTCCGATCCCCGGGTGACCTATTGGGAGCCTGCTAAGTGGGCTGCGAAGCTCCGCAATTCAGCACCAGGTGGCGGCCCTTACTATCTGAGAATTAATATGGATGCTGGGCATGGCGGAGCCACGGGCCGGTTTGAAGGACTGAAGGAGACAGCTCTAGAATACGCCTTCGCTTTAAAATGCGTCGGTCTCGCCGACCCCTCTTAAGAGAGCCCACAAAAAAACCCCGGCCGTAGGATGCCGGGATTTCTTTCTTTTGCTGAACTTGCCAGCTCTTAAGCGTTTTGCGCTTCGCGCACCTTTTCCTCAGCGTCGTTCAAACGGTCTTTGACGTCAGCGCAACCCTCCGGAAGATTGTCGCCGCCAAGCACGATCAGCTGATCACAGGCTTTCTTCTCGTTGGAAATTTCGCGGCGAACTGTATCCAGTTCGAATACCCGCAACGCCTTAGCCGTTGCTTCTTCGGAGTCCATGAAGGCAAGCCAGCCCCGGCCACCGCGATTGTTCGCGCGGCGGAACGCTTCCCGAGCGCCTGGCCTGTCCTCGCGCTCGTAGCGAGATTGTCCAATCTGCACCCAAGCGAGTCCCCGATCCTTCACACCGCCAGTATCAAGTGCTTTGGAAAGAGCGTCTTCGGCTTTATCCCACTCTTGCAAGTCAGCATATGAGCGGCCAAGCCGCTCATACATTTCGCCGGAATTGTTGATCGCTGCAGCCTGTTGGATGACAGGGATAGCGCGCTCATGCTCGCGGGCAACCTGATAGAGGTTTGCCAGCAATTCCAGTTTTTCAAAATTCTTGTCGATACGACCTGCATTCATTTCTTTTTCAAGAAGTTGCGCCGCCTCGAAGGGGACGTCAAAAGAGTTGTAGAAATTCACAACGCGCATGATCTCATCCTCTTTTGCGAGGATCCCGCCAAGGTACATGGCTTTCTGGACTTCAAAGGCCTTCCGCTGATCATCAGCCTTGAAATAGTCGCCGGCAATCGCATCCCAGAGCTGACGGTCATTTGGGTTACGCTCCAGAAGAACTTCCAGAAGCTGGGCCTTCTTTGCAAGTTGGCCATTGGCATCATAGAGGAAGATAAGGAAGTCGTAGACCTGCCGATTGGCGTTCGGACCATCAATCTCGAAAACCCGTTCTGCCCATTTGAGCGCCTCGGTATTGTCCTCAAGCTTGTTGTAAACTGCTGCCAGGGTCCACATCTGGTCACGATTTGGCTGGCCACCGGCAGCCATCCACTGGTTCATCCACTTCAGCCCTGTCTGAAGCTGATCTTCAGCGAAATAAATCTGCGAAAGGGAAAGCATGATCGGCGTACGATTCTCGCCCTGGATATAACCCTTGTTCAAAGAGGTTTCGAGATCCTTCGCCGCGCCGAGATAATCGTCTTGAGCAATCTTGATCTGCGCACTCAGGCCAAGTGCTGCGCCCTCTTCATAGCAATTCAACTCCTGGGCCTTCAGCTCATTCAACTTTATCAGAGCCGCCGCCGGATTGTCGTTAATCGTAAGCTCGTTTTCAGCATCCAGGTATAGCTGACCGTTGCCCGACCCGAACTCGGCTATCTCACAGCCCTGAGCCGTTGCTGTTCCGATACCTATCGCCAAAAACGTGGCTGCGGCGGTCGCCACCTGCAATACAGACTTCAAGCTCATTTGGACATTCTCCTTCTATCCGGGCAGCCTCTGCAATGAACCGGAAGTTTGCTTATCAATCAAGGCATCGACTGCCCGTTTTGCGGCCTTTTCACCTATGAAAGTCAGATCAAGGGCATAATGCTATTCATCGCTCAGGTGGAAGGCGATCGGATAGACAACATTGGTCTGGATAACCGCCACTCCGTTTTCAATTTGCAGCACGAAACTCGCCCAAGCTGCAACCAGGGAAACTCTCTTCCATTAAAACCCAGCCTAGCGCCTCAGTTGACGTTACGTCAAGCAGATAGCAAACGATTGCTGTCAGCCATATCTCTCGAACCCAAACAAAAAAGGGCTCCAGAGGAGCCCTTTTTCAATTGCCGTACTCGAACCTGACCTATTGCTGCAGGTTGAATACGAGCGGGTAAATCACGTTACGCCGTTCGCGAGCCTGACCACGAACAATCTTCGGCGCAAATTCCACCTTGCTCACAGCGCGAACTGCTTCGCGGCGGAAGACGCTGTCTGTGCAATCGGCTTTCACATCATATGGCCGGCCGCGGACATCTACGTTGAAGCTCACTTGACACTCGCCCTCAATGCCTCTCTCGGCAGCCCGCGAAGGATAGGTCGGTACGGGCGGGCGGATCGGCTGGGCATCGCGATCAGAAATCGCCACAGGATTGATATCAAGCGACTGTACCCGGTCGAAATTCAACTCGGTGGGGGCAGATCCCTGAATGTTTGGCGTGGGCAAATCGATGTCGGACTTACTGGCCGAAAGCTTTGGAGGTGGGGGCGGCTTGTCCGCCGATGCAATCCGCTTCGGTTTTGAACGCGACCTTGCTCGGACATCCTGCTCGCGTTGCTCCGGCACAATCCTTTCCAGCGTGCGCTGCTCTGCAACGTCGGGCTCTTCGAAAGGTGAACTGATCAGTGCGTTCATAACCATAAACAGGCCATATACGATGATGGCGGCTGCAGGGACGCCAATCACCATACGGAGTATTGGGTTTGTGAACATATTCCTCTCCTAGTCGCGCTCAGCTGAAATATTTACCGGGTAACGCCCATCTGCCTCGGCGATGACATCCATAAGATTTACCAGGGCTTCTGCCTCAGAATCGTTATCAGCCTGGATAACGAGCTGGCCGTTTGGGTTATCCTCGCGGAGCTCTCTTATAGCATAACCGATCGCATTTGGCTCGATCTTCTTCTTGTCGATGTAGATGTCGCTGTTTTCATCTATCCCGATCAATATGGCGAGCGGCTTGATCTCCGATTTGTTGACCACTTCCTCACGGGAAATATCAACGCCCGGAATCTTGATGAACTGAGCCGTCACAATGAAGAAGATCAGAAGAATGAACACCACATCCAGCATCGGGGTGAGGTTGATCTCTTCTTCTTCCGAAGCGGACGCCGAGCTTACACGTTTACGTCTTGCCATGGTCGCGCCTCCTTACACTGCGCTCAGAATGAGATTGACTCTCTCAATATTGGCACTCGCCGCCTGATCACGGATCCGAACGACGAGACCGTTTTTCGCTTCCGGATGGGCCTGGATAATCACCGCTGAGTTCGGTGTTTCCGCACGCAGGCGCTCAATATTCGCTCGAACGGCGTCAATTGTTGTCGCGCGGTTGTTCACGAAAATCAGGCTATCTGCATCAACCCTTATAAGAATGGTCGGTACCGGATCGCTTGGCGTATCAGAATTCGGAGGTGGCGGCTCAACCTGAATCGCCTCTTCCGTAATGAACACGGCCGTCACAATAAAGAAGATCAATAGGATAAACACCACGTCGAGCATGGGCGTCAGATCGACCTTGGCCTCCTCGGCCTCGCGGGTTCTACGTCCTCGCATCAGCTCATCTCCATTTCATCTTCGACGGCCTGCACAGCCCGGGCAGCCCGTTTGTCCATACCGGAAGAGAACAGAATGCCGGAAAGCGAAGCAACCATGCCTGCCATAGTCGGGATGGTGGCACGGGACACACCAGCCGACATGGCTTTGGCATCAGAGCCCCCGGTAAAGGCCATGATATCGAATACTTCGATCATACCTGTCACAGTGCCGAGCAAGCCGAAAAGCGGGGCAAGCGCAACAGCAGCTTTCGTATAGGTGATGTTTGCCTCGGCAGACTGGCGCACCTCGGAAACCAATCTGTCTTTCACCCAATGGGCGTACACGGAGCTATGATCGGAGCGCGAACGCCACTCCGATATAGCCTCATCAGCGACGGCTTTGTGCGCGAACCGAAAATAGAAGAACCGCTCCAGAATCAGGGCCCACATGATGAATGTGGCAAACATGATCACTAGAAGTACGGGTCCGCCCCGGTCCAGGAAAGCTTGTAGCGTATCGAAGCCCATTTCGGGTCTCCTTCTCTCTACTGACCTATCCTACGCCGCGCCTCCGCGTTCAGCACGCTCGGCAACGAGACCGGCAGCTTGCTCATCAAGAACTTGCTGGTTTCCACGCGCCATTGTTGAGCCGATTGAGCTCACGAGGATCAGCGGGATAGCAGCCACGAGACCTAGAACAGTCGTCACCAGGGCCTGGGAAATACCGCCAGCCATGATCTTCGGATCGCCGGTTCCGTAGTTTGTAATCGCGGTAAACACCACGATCATACCAACAACCGTACCAAGAAGGCCAAGAAGTGGCGCAACCGCGGCAAGGACTTTCACAATATCGTTGAACCGCTCAATTTTCGGCGTCTCTTTGAGAATTTGCTCGTCCAGCTTGAGTTCAAGCGTTTCGATATCGTCGTTGCGGTGTGCTTCATATGCCTCGAAGACACGAGCAAGCGGGTTCCCGGTACCAGCAGATTTAGATTTAGCCGTGCTCCGCATGGCTGTTCCCATGGTGAAGAGCGAGAAGATTTTAAACAGCCCGATCAGAAGGCCAACGGGAAGAATACCGAATAGAATGATATAACCAACGGCACCGCCCTGACTGATTCGCTCTGGTAGTGAAATACGGTTACCGAAAATCGCCAGCAGATCGCCGCGTGTTGGATCGATCGGTGCGCGCACGACTTGCCCGTCGCTCGCATTGATCAGCGAAGACATTCCGGAGCGATAAACCCCGCCCGGCTGTGCTGAGAATGCACTCAAGCGGCCGTTAACTTCATTCACTTCCACAAAACGTGTGCCGTCAGTCGTGGCAGCCGTGAAGACGCCAATTCGCATGAGCTCCAGTTCAGCATTTTCGCCGTCTGATCCGCCATTTGACACATTCGCGGTGAACGTTGTGACCTCAGACTGAGCAATCATTTCCTGCAGGATCGCCTTTGGCAGACTGTCAAGATCAGCCCGGCTCGGTAGCGCGCTCGCCTGGGAGATCTCAGACAGCTTCTCGACGCGCCCAGGATAATGAAAATTAGCAAGTGAGTTTGAAATCACAGGCATGGTTTCACCGGCAGCTGTACGGAACTGACCAAGCAGTTCGCCGAAATCACCGGCTTCTGTTTCGAGCTGCGTCTGTAGCTCGCTGAGCACAGCTTCATTCTCGTCGAATTGCGCCGTCAGCTGACGCCCGCGGGCTTCCACAGCCGCGAGTTCTGACCGAGCCGCTGCCATGATGTCAGCCTGCTCATCACGGGCTTCCTGAAACTCGCGAAGACGACGCTGATTGTCCTGGCTCAACTGCTCAGAGTCCTGACGGACGCGAGATAAAATATCGCTGAGAGAAACGTTTTGCTGGGCGACCGCGGGGGCGGCCAACGTGCCGAGGGAAAGCAGTGCGGCCGCTCCCATGGCTTTGATGGATTTACTGAACTTCAACATGGTGAACCTCTTTAGGTGTTTAAGGTGCCGCTACTGCACGGAATATTTGACGAGGGGCGCGCTCAGCACGGTCTGCTGTTCGCGGCCTTCTGCGATACGAATGGCTTTTGCGATGTCGTTCTTGGCCGAACCACCAACAGGGATCCAGCTCCCTGTGGAACGATCCCATCGCGCAGCTGAGTTTCTATCAGCACTTAGATAGACAAGAGAGACACGGCCATAACGATAGAGCGTCACCTCGGTCGGTGTTCCATCGAGATTGATCTCGTCTTTCCAGCTCTCCTGTTCGGTGCCTTTGGATAGTTCGTCCTGATACGTTTCAACGATCAGGCGGTAGCGCTCGGAGAGCGCCAACTCATCGCCCCGCTCAAGCGCAGCCCGCAGATACTCAATCCGCTCCAGGCGCTCCTCGCGTCTGAACGGCAGGTCAGCAAGAATGAAGGCTTCGAGGTCATTCACCATTCGCTCAAGAACCGGCAGCATTTCCACCGAGCGGGCGGGAGCCTCTTCGATCTGCCGGGTCAGAGAGGCGATCTCGTCATTCTGATTGGCAATGATCAACTCTTGTTGGTCTGCAAAGATATTTTCGTTCTGAACCTGCAAAAGAACGCGCCGGAACTCGTCAGCTTCTTCCGGAAGCGCTTCGCGGCGCTCCGCCGGAGGTGCTGAGACAGCAAGCTTCTCGAACGGCCCGAAGAGTACGTTTGGTTGCGACAATTCCTTGGCGATCCGAACGGCATCCCGCAGGTCGGTATCGTACTGCCCTGGGAGAGACTGCCATTCCCCTAGCTCCCGGTTCCAAATAGCAGAGCTGCTGCCATCCTTCGTGGTGTAAGCGAGAGAAATCCGGCCATAACGGAACATATCAACATCAGTTGGCTGACCATCAATCAGGACTTCGTCTGTCCAGGTCTCGATTGTGTTACCGACGCCCAGCTCAGCTTTATACTCATCCATAATGAGGCGGTACTGTTCGGCTGGCACAACATCGGCGCGGGTCATGATGTCTTTCAGAGTGGCAATCCGCTGCCGACGCTCATCAATTCTGAAAGGCAGGTCCGCTTCGATAAAAGCTTCGAGGTCATCAATCATGTCGAGCATCATCGGGACCATAACGGCCGTGATTTCATCGACACGTTCAAGCTGCTCGGTCAGCGATTCGATTTCCCGAACCTGACTGGCAATAACCTGGGCCTGCTGCCGGGCATAAAGTTCCGCGGCATCCTTCCGTTGAACAAGTGTACGGAATTCTCGAACAAGGTCTGAGCGCTCATCATCCAGCTGGTTGATTTGCTGCTGGACCTGCTCAGCCCGCCTTGTCGCCTGCTCGCCGACTTCCAGCGCTGGACGCAATTGCGCCTCCGCTGTCATGCCTGCACCCACTAGCAACGCGGCAACCAATGCGCCTCGTGCTGGTGTCAGAACATCTTTCATTAATTTGCCTCTCACTCTCTAACATCGCTACGCGGCGATGATACCCATCTTGAAGGATCCGCCTGCAAAACAGAACCCAATCGCTTTTATGACAGCACACACCTGCCGCGAGTTCGCTTTACTGAGAAGGCCCACACACCAGCGCGCTTGATTGGCTTCCTCGCCGCTTCTTTCTTGAAACGGTTCTTTCTTTTCTTTTCTCTCTCTCTTTGTTTTTTTTTGAGAGACATCAAGACATTTCTTTATGGCAACCTCGCGACGCTATCAATCGTCTTGGCTGCTATCTGCTCAATTTCCGATGAGATTGCCTTTTTGCTGGGCAACGAAATCGCCGCAAAATACCAACTCCATGAAGTGATGATGAGATGGCTGGGGCGCCAGGATTCGAACCTGGGAATGCCGATACCAAAAACCGGTGCCTTACCACTTGGCGACGCCCCAACAAGGTGACGGGGAGATAGCTAATCAGCAGCAGATAAGCAATATGCTCATCAGGTAAAAGCGCAGATGATGCTGTTCATCAGCCTATTAGGGCAATTCCATTTGATTTTGTTCGCGAAGCGCTTATCATTTATCGATAATAGACATGATGTAACTCATAATCGGGAGTAAGTCGTTTGAGGACTTTCCTTTTATCGCTCGCCGGAGCATTTGTGGCACTGATCGCCTTTAACGTGCTTGCTTTGCTGCTGTTCTCCGTAATTCTCTCCTCCGCATCCGGGGACGATGCGCAGCCCGACAATCTGATTTTGACATTAGACTTGCGATCGCCCCTGCCCGACATGGCTCCATCGCAGGGGCTTGCGGCATTTTCCGGCGAGAACGGATTTGTTGATACGATAACCAAGCTCCATGCCGCAGCGGATGATCCAAATGTAAAGGGATTGTTCCTGCGCGGGCCCGAATTCGGTATTGGCAGCTCGAGGGCAGAAGAATTAAGGGATGCTATCCGCAAACTTCAGGCGTCTGGCAAATATGTCACCGCACACTCTCAAGGCAATTTTGCCACGGGACCATCCGGTCTCAGAGCGATAGCGGCCGCCGACGAGACATGGATACAGCCTGGCTCCGATCTCATGGTGTCCGGCGTCAGCTTCGAGACGCTGTTCCTCGGAAAGCTCTTTGAGAACCTCTCAATCGTTCCAGAGATAGAAGCATTTTACGAATACAAGAATGCACCAAACACCTATAAGGAAACGGACTATACAGAGCCACACCGTGAGGCAATGACCGCACTGGCCAGTTCTATCTGGTCAACGTCACTTAAAGACATTGCCGAAGATCGTGACATGACAAAAGCCGATTTGAGGGCTTTGCTGGAAAGCGGTCCGATGGATGCCGATCGCACAATCGAAACCGGGATCATGGACAAGCTAGGCTGGCCGGAAGACGCCCAATTCGCAGCACAGACGAGAGACGGCAAAGGCAATCTGCTGACGATTGCCAACTATACGCCTCCAAGCGTTTCGGCCCGCGCAAAACAAATCGCTGTCATTGGTGGTGAAGGAGCTATCATTACCGGATCGGAGAGCGGCGGCCCGTTCGGTGGTGAGAACGGCTTCTCATCCGACACCATTGCTAAAGCCATACTCGATGCCGGTAACAATAGTCGCGTCGAGGCCATTGTCTTCCGTGTTGACAGCCCTGGCGGTTCACCATCAGCATCTGACCAGATTTGGAGGGCTGTAGAGCGGGTCCAGGAAATGGATAAGCCGGTTGTTGTCAGCATGGGTTCAGCCGCCGCATCGGGCGGCTACTATGTTTCGACGGGGGCCGATTATATCTTCGCCAGCGCATCCACGATTACAGGCTCGATCGGCATCTTCGGTGGTAAGGCAACAATCTCCGGCGGCTTGGAACGTATTGGCGTGAACCCACGCACCATCACCGTTGGTGGCGAATTCTCCGATGCCTATGGCGTCGATCCTTTCACCGAATCGCAGAAGCAGCATGTCTTCGAGAGCCTGAAGCGGGGGTATGATCGCTTCACATCCCTTGTCGCTGAAGGGCGGGAATTGCCGTTGGACGAGGTAAACAAGATTGCCCGCGGCCGCGTATGGAGCGGCTCGGACGCCCTTGAGCGCGGTCTGGTAGATGAAATTGGCGGGTTTATCGATGCGGTCGAGAAAGCGAAGGAACTCGCCGGCATTGATACAGAAGATGATGTCCGGCTTGTCTACTATCCAAAACGCAAGACCGGGTTTGAAGCTCTGGATGATCTGTTTGGAACATCGTCAGAAGTTGCCAAAGCAGCCACAGTGATTGGGGCGATCGCCGGAGACGAACGCCTTGATGCCGCCTTGACCCAGATGAAGCTCTTGCAGACTCAGCGTGCTCAGGTAGCAGCCCCGATCATTATAGAGCGCTAATCCGATTGACGCAGATTAAAACACTGGACTTTCGTTTCATCTTCGCATTTGCCAAACTCTGAAAAAGTCCGGAGTGACAGTATGCGTAGTTTTCTAGCCATCATTGCCTTTAGTCTTTCATTGGCTCCGCAGGTTTCAGGGCAGGAAAATGATGAACTTGGCGATTTGTTCGCCTGTCTTGAAGAATTCAAAAACGGAGACCGTCTCTCCTGTTATGATGATGCCGTAGAGACCCTGTACAATAGTCGTTACCCACCGGCTCCAACGGAACCTGCAGTTGTTCCGCCGGATATCAGCATTGCAGATCCCGAAGAGGTAGAACCAGATAACACGACAGTCGCCGCAGCCACGACTGCAACTCCAGAACCTGTCCCGCAAGCAGCGGACGCAACGCAAGCTGCCGCCCGACAACGCGCCGCCATTGATGCGCGCAATGCCGACGGCAAATACGCAAGTAAAGTGACGAAGTTCGGCTACAGATCCGATGACAAAATCGTTGTGTGGCTCGAAAATGGTCAGATCTGGCAGCAGACAGATAGCCTCAATCTCAGAAGGCAAACCAAAAATGGCATCGCCTTGGCGGAACTTCGGCCTGGCCTTCTCGGTTCTACATGGATGGAGCTCGACGGTGGAAAAGCGTTCAAAGCGAAGCGAATCGATTAGGCCTGAAAAGAAGGAAGTCACTCAATGACTGAGTTCAAATCCGTCACCGAGACATTTGCCGTTGCCAGCCAGTTGAGCGAGCAGGATATCGCTGCTGCCTATGAGGAGGGTTTCCGGACCATCATTTGCAACCGACCGGATGGTGAAGAACATGACCAACCAAAGATCGAAGCTCTGAAATCAAAAGCCGAAGCGCTGGGCATGACATTTCTCGCTCTGCCCTTTTCCGGTGCTCCCTCTCCCACGATTGCCGATCAGCAGAGCGACCTGATCAATAACGCTGCGCAGCCTGTACTTGCTTATTGCCGCAGCGGCACGCGCTCGATTATGGCTTGGGCAGTATCGCAGCGGGGGGAAAACCGACGTGACGAGATCCTCAACTCCGCAGCGAAAGCAGGCTATGATCTCCGCGGAATTGCCGATATTTTATAGTCTCTCAATCTTGACACATCCTTGTGATGACATCGTAGGACAACGTGCATCGGTGTTGGTTGAACCGGTCATGGCAGCGTGCCAACTAGGCATGCAGCGATGCTGTAGAGGCCGAACCTTCGGCCACAGGAAAGGACGCCAACCATGAGCCAACGGATCTGGTTTTCTGACTTCAACTTCCGTAATGGTGCACTTCACGTCAAAAAAACCGGCGCGACGATCCCGTTCACATTTGGACTGATGCATGATGTGTTCGCCTTCTTCGCCTTCTACTTCTTTGCCCAGACCTGGCGCATAGGCCGCTGGCTTTCCGGCCATCGCCGCCCGACTATTGCCTTTGTGCCGGACAAGCCCCGTCCCTGGTATTTCATCTGGCCGGTCATGCACCTTGCCGGGGCCAAGGTTGTCACGGACACCGACCAGGCCGACATTGTCTTCCAGTTCGACGATTCGACCCTCGCAGATCACGAGGTGCCCACCACCAAGCCCGGATCCGTCATCGTCAATTTCGACTGCAGAGATATCTCCAAGACCCTGATCGCCAAAGCGTTCACAGAAGCGGCAGGCTATGACCTCGCTGTCGATCCGGAAACCTATGACGGCCCTATGGTCGAAAAGGGCGAGAACAACGGGGCCCATGACGGCCGCATCATCGTCGGCCCAATGGCTCCCATCGCAGGCAAGACCTATCAGAAGCTCATCGATAATGAGATCCCCGGCGGCATGGTTGAGGATCTGCGGACCTGTATTGTCGGCGGCGAACCGACCATCGTCTTCCGAAAGCGCCGGCTTCTGGAACGCCGGTTCCTGAACGAGAATAAGGAAGTCATCCTCGATCAGCCGAAACTGGTCTACTCCCCCGAAGAGATGGAAATCATCCGCCGATTCGCCGCGCGCATTGGTCTGGAATGGGGCGGTGTCGATGTCCTGCGCGACCGCCGAACCGGAAAAATTCATATCGTCGATGCCAACAAGACGGATATGGGGCCGCCCACTGCCCTTCCCTTTGGCGGAAAGCTGCGCGCCACGCGCCGGATGGCAAAAGCCTTCGCCAGGGCTTTCCAACCCCGGCGACTTTAGTGCATACTCTCTAAAAACAGACTTTAGATTTCCTTCCAAGATACAGACCAACGAGACCTCCCCATATGCCCTCCCCCATTCCGTTCGTACGGGAATTCGATTTCGAGTACGGTCGCTGCGATCAGGTCAGCCCACTGATACGGCGCGTCGTCGCCAACAATCCTGGTTCTTTCACCTACACAGGAACCGGCGTTTTCATCGTCGGCCATGGAGAAGTCGCCGTTCTCGATCCGGGCCCGATACTGGACGACCATTTCGACGCGTTGAAAGCTGCTCTTGAAGGCGAAACGGTAACCCATGTGCTGGTCAGTCACGGTCACTCCGACCATTCTCCCCTGGCACAGCCACTCGCCGAATGGGCAGGCTGCAAGACATATGCTTATGGATGCGCGGTTCCCACGGCCAAGGGGGAATTGGGATCCGAGGACGACCCCCGATTTTCTCCAGATGTCACGCTTTGCGATGGTGATATCATTTCAGGTCCGGGATGGACGCTTGAAACGATCCACACCCCAGGCCACACGCAGACGCATCTCAGCTTTGCCTTGAAAGAAGAGAATGCCCTGTTTTGTGGAGACCACATTATGGGTTGGTCGACGACCATCGTCGCACCGCCGGACGGCGATATGGGCGATTATATGCGCAGCCTAAAACTGGTGCAGGATCGCAATTTCGATGTTCTCTGGCCTGCCCACGGTCCTGAAATCCGAAACGATGTTCATGGCTTTATAGAAGCCTATATGGATCATCGTCGCGGACGCGAGGCCGCCATTCTGGATCACCTGAACCGTGGCTATACAAGCATTCCGGACATGGTCGCTGAAATGTATGCGGACGTGGACAAGAAGCTGCATCCTGCGGCCGCTTTATCTGTTCTCGGACAAATCCGGGAACTGGTTAAACAGGGAATCGTTGTTTCGTCCGATGAAGACCCGATGGTCAACAGCACCTACAGGCTGATTCCCCAAGCCGCCGAGTAAGTCGATCAAGCTCCTGAATACCCCTTTATAGGGTCAAAACTCTCAGACACTCTCAGCGCGCCGAAACTGAGAGTCTCAACAGGCGATTTATCCCCGGTCTTCTCAGATCGGCATACAGCCTAAGCCCGTCGTCGCGCCGCACAATCTATCCCCGGCTCTATCCCCGCTCTTCTGCGGACCCTCTATACTGCGCACCGGGATTACGATCTGTGCTTGGCGTCGCTGAATGATCGACATCGCGCCCATCGATTATCACCCATGCGTGCTTACGGTTTTCGTAGACGAAGAATTTGGGCGCAGGGAAATCGGTATCAGCAAATGCACCTACAGGAATAGCGGTGACCCCTTCCCAACCTTCAATCATAAAGGCAAGTGTTGATCCACAATCGCCGCAAAATAGTAGGTTGCCTTGCGGCCACTGTCTGCAGTGCGCCGCCATGTTTTATAGGTCCCCGTCAGCTCGATCTGGGCATCCGGCCAGCGCGCCTGAACGGCAAACGCGCTACCCGACCGTTTCTGGCACTCCAGACAATGGCAAACCGACACACGAACGGGCTCGCGCGACAGATGGCGCGGAATTGACCGCACCGGCAGGTCGCATGTCTGATCGGATCCGTTCCGGAAGAAATCGCTCACTCCATAGTTGGAATGATGAAAGCCTGGTCTCCGATGTCACCTTCGGGCCAACGCTCCGTCACAGTCTTGATTTTCGTCCAGAAGCGAACGCCTTCCGGACCGTGCTGATTGGTGTCGCCAAAGGCCGAGCGCTTCCAGC
>JBCCUK010000042.1:0-26505 GCA_039196965.1 Pseudomonadota bacterium
GACGTCCTTCAATCGTGTAAAGCGCGATAAGGACGTCTGTATGCAGGAGAGCTTCAGTGCTGCGGAGCGTTTCTGGTGTTTCTTTGGCTTCACCTGTCACTTCACACATCATCGCCATCCGGCCATCCGGCATGATGAAGCCCGTGTAAACGACGTTGACGGTAATCGGTGTTCCGTTGGGATAGAGCGTCCAAAACTCGCAGAACTCAGCGTTCCGCTCAATGAAATCGCTTTGGTATTGTTTTAAGCGTTTTGCGACTGTCGTCGACATGCCTTGAGAGAGATCTCTCGATTTGAGCGATGCCTCGTCTTCCGCACTCCAAATCTTGCAAGCGGCCTCATTGGCATAGGCAATACGGCAGCAGTCCGTATCATATACCCATACAGGTGTCCGCAGTCCCCGCGCTAATGCGAACGGATCAGATGAAATGGTTGCTAGCCGTCCGGGATTGAGAGACTTCATGTCCACTGCCCGCGACCGCCGCAGCTGTGCGCAATCGACTTGCCTCAGGCCGCTGCCTCCAGCTGGGGCGCCATCTCGCTTAACGGCCTGAACCCAGGCGTTTCTTCGACAGACAGCTTCCAACGGGCGATGTTCGGATATGGCTCGAACGCAATCCCTGCTTCATCAATCACGTGCGTATAACCAAAGAGTGAGATATCGGCGAGCGAGTAACCTGAAGCGAGCATGAACTCGCTTTTGTTAAGATGAGCATCCAATCGGGCCAGTCCAGGTCTGGCGTTCTCGCACCATTGGGCGATGTCGGCACCACGTTCGTGCCCCATTTCGGGTACGATCGTGGTGAAGAAACGTGCTGGTGAGACGAACGGTTCCAACTTCGACTGCTCAAAGAACATCCACTGCATCGCTTTGGCACGCTCTTCAGGCCTTTTCGGCATGAGATGTGTACCTTCAGCAAGGTACCAAAGCATGGCGTTGCTCTCGCCAATTTCCTCGCCAGTCTCCGTCACCATGTAGGGTACGACACCAAGCGGGTTGATCTCGAGAAATGCAGGTGACTTTTGTTCACCAGCCAGAACGTCAATGAGCTGAAATTCAAACGGTTTGTCGAGTTGACGCAGTGCGATCCACGCCTTGAAGCAGTTTCCAGAACCGAGACAAGCATAGAGTTTGATGTTCATTGTTGCCCACTCCAAGGATAAACCTCGTCTGATATTACTCCTGATTTATTAATTCTACGTGTATTCGTGATCCACACTCTCTTTAAATGAATGGAACCATGTAACTTCGCAAAGTTAATATTTCACCAATCCGGAATTGAAAACAACAATAACGGCACATAAAATAGTTACATATTAAATATAGATTAACATCTATATTTTTGAAAATATAAAATATGAAAACAATCTCATTCATCAGAAATTTTATAAATTCCGCATTCCAAATATATACAGACATAACCCAATTCGCGCCAAAATTGATGCATCTTGCTGATGTCGTTAACTTCATTTGACCTCTATCGTTGATCAGGAACACAAATGGAGTTCCGGCGACCTGTTCTTTGAGCGGCTGTCGACGACCTGAGGCCTGGCTGCCCCATCCGTTGGCATGTTTAGGCCCCCTTTTAGGTGACTTTGATTGCTGCTTATGCCCTTTACTGCGCCTGTTTTTCTTAGACGGACACAGTTCGCCCATGCCTTCATCGCCATGAGCCAAGATTGTAGCCAATGTTGACCATGACAATCGTCGCCGCCGCACAGTTGATGCCGATGCTGCGGACCATGAGGTTCATTCGATCCCTTTTTACACGCGAACACATGCTCGACGCGTGCCCTAGCTCTTGATTTCTTGGCCCTCGCCTGAGCGTAGCGCTTTGGCATCGGCTTGTCTTTTGGCTCCTTTCGAAGAATTTGGCTGGGCTTACCAGCACGGACCAAGAACGTTTTATTGGCATGTGATCGATAAGCCGTGTCCGCCCAAACCGACGAAGCCCTAT
The DNA here is from genome assembly GCA_039196965.1 of Pseudomonadota bacterium. GTDB lineage: Bacteria > Pseudomonadota > Alphaproteobacteria > Caulobacterales > Hyphomonadaceae > CALLCD01. Next base: position 1,959 of record JBCCUK010000042.1, read on the forward strand.
TGGCCCGATCGACTAACCCCTCGCGAAGTCGCGCGCCGTCATAGACAGCGGCATCCGTCACGATCTGACAACGGATGAAGCAATGTCGTGCATCGACGCTAATATCGGAATTGTAACCGAATGCTGGAATCGCGAGGTCAGGTTGTGCATGATCCTCCGCAACTACCTTGTCCGCAAGCCAGATCCGCAGGCCCTCTCTGCCCCGCTTAGACGCCCACCTAAACCCGAGATGCTGCAAAATCGCCGCCCGCTGCCGGCGCGCATTCACATGGCCGAAGTGGAAATCACCAGGGTCGGGAGCTTACAGGCCAAGCTGTTTGGCAAGATAGCGCAGGCTCTCCCCGTCGAGGTCGCCATCACGCAAAGGAAACCGGCCATGATGCTGAAAAAACCAGAGTTTAAACGCCGCCCAAACACGCCGCTCGCGATTGAAGCTTTCCACCCACGTCATCTCATCAAAACCCAAGCTCCAGGTCTCAATGAATGGTCTTTCCGCCATCTTCCCCCGCCCATACGCATCCGGCATCTTCGAGCTGGAGGGAGCGGGATCAACGCCAAATTTGCCCTCTATCCAGCATCAAGACGTCCATATATGCACGCTTGGGCCTGCTGGGCCTATAGGACTGCTAGAATCATGGCGGGAGTCCTATAGTCAAAACCAGTTACTAGAGGCTATCGAAGGCATCAAGTTCACGATTGATGCGAAACCCGAACCAATCACACCGTAGCCTGATCAGATGCCGTCATCGACTTTCCGGCACATCTCTTGAAGTCGACCAACTTTTCGGATTGAACAGTCTGAATTTGGCCAACCACGGTTGGGGACAGGTCAGCAAGGTTGGGCTGAGAACTCGATATACCGTCTCTAGTCGTTTTCTTGCTATTGGAGCGAAGTTGGCTTGCCAAAAAAGCAATCTAATCAGGAAACTATCGCCTGCTCTCTGATAAGAAAGTTCTCGAAAGCTATTGCAGGAGCTGGTATTCACTAGCAGGTTAAAGCTAAACGAACCGGTTCATTTCATCGTTTGGCTAAGAAGTACTCTAAAGTTCTTTAAAAGACGGTGGCATTCTGCAACAGACTAGAAGGCAATTGAAATGTTGGAATCTGCAACCAATCCTGGACCGATCGAAGCTGCCGTTCAGGCTCCTTCTGAGCAACTAATTGCTAAAGGGAGTAAAGGTAGCGCGCCGGATGCGCTCTCATTGGCCGAAACATACCATGTGGTCAAGGGTAAACGGGCTGATACAGGCATCGAGTCACTGATAGACCCAGCTATTGATAATAGAACACGCATCCTCGAAACCACGTTACCACCGTGGCGTATGATTTGTTCGCTTAGTATCGAATCGACCTTTGGGCCCAGCATTCCAGGAACAGGTTGGCTTGCTGGCCCTTCGACTGTCATCACAGCTGGTCATTGTGTTCACGCACTCGAGCGCGGAGGTTGGGCGACGAAGATCGATGTGACGCCTGGCCAGAATGGTGTAGATCAAAAGCCGTACGGCCAATTCCAATCGCGCTCATTCAATTGTACTAAACGTTGGCGTGACGACGCAGACCCTGACTATGACATCGGCTGCATTCAGCTCTCTGAGCCGATTGGCAATGAAGTCGGCTGGTTCGGCATGCGCGTACTCGATGGTGCCGAGCTATCGCAATGGCACCTGAACCTCTCTGGATATCCATTAAAGCCCGGCCAAGGCGTCGAGCAGCGCTTCCATTCCAATAGTGTCCACAAGCTGACCGATCATCGAGTCTATTATCAGATCGACACGACCTCTGGGAACAGCGGCGGGCCGGTCTGGATTCAGGACGTCGCCGCTGACGACGCTCCTTATTGCGTCGCCATTCATGCTTACTCCGTTGGCGACGGAGTGAATGCGAATTCTGGCCCGCGCATCAACTCCGACGTCTTTGATCTAATCCAATCTTGGGTCGCAGATGCGGCAGGATGATGCCAATCAAATCGGTGTCCAATCCTATCGCCTACAAACCACCTGAAGATAGACCAATCGCCACCGGTAGGGTCATCGATGAACATGGTTTGGCCGTCGCGGCTGCAAGCATTGATGTGTTGTCGACCTCGGTACCCATCACTGACATGGCACGCGTCACTGACTCGGCCGGCCAATTCAAGATCGAGCTACCGGCTGGCAAGATCGAGCTTGAAGCCTCGACGCGAGATGGCCGATACGGCAGGGTTTGGCTGGACGGGGGATCAGCCATCAACTTCGAAATAATTGTGCGAACCCAACAAAAGGGAAGATAGCCCAATGCCAGAAGGCGACGAGCTGACATCTGTCAGCAGCACAGGCGGGAAGATTAACCATCAGGACAATACTTCGCCGGCGAAGAAGGGAACGCTACCTCCCGCGCCCACTGGCGTAAAAGGAGGCACGACCTCCAAGGCCAAACATATTCCGGGCATGCCGTGGTGGCTGCCTGCGATTGTTGGGGTTGTGATCCTGGCATATTTTGGTTGGTTGCATAGTGAGATGTTTGTGTTGGCCGGCGACAAGGAGGTTGATCTCAATGTCTGGCAACGCCGTTGGCTGCTATTTGTGAGCTTGGAGGCCATTGCCTTGGCGGCGGCAGGAGCGATCTTGGGGGTCCAGATACAGCGCGGCCGTGTTGAGGCAGCAGAGCGGCAGATCAATCAAGCACAGAGCGCCGCGGAGAAGGCCAACGAACAGGCCAAGGAAGCCGCTGAGAAAGCGACCGCGCAAAGAGCGCGCGCAGAGGCTTACGTAGCATCGTTGGAAACGGCTGAAGCCTTCAGCAATACGAGGCAAAATCAGGAAACGGCCGTTCAGGCGAGAAGCATGGCACTATCCGCGCGTCGCATGCTTCTCGACTGAGTCCATTGTTACTTTCGGAGGGGCTAGCGGCGCCTAGTAAGCGACACGGTGTCGACGGCAAGAACTTGTCCGGAGGCCGCCCCCGCCAGGCGCAACTCAACATTTATAGTGGACAAGGTACCGCCGACTTCCCTCATGGCCGACGTGATGTCGACCTCAAAGTTTATCCGGGTCGCAGTCGTATCTTCTTCGCTGAGGAACGGCAACAGACTGATACGCTCGGCAAGCGTCGACTTGTCGTCTGCAGTCACGTTCACCAGAATTTGAGCGCTGCCTCTGGGCACGGAAACGCCCTCGAGAAGGGCGACGAACCGGAAACCCGAGTCGGGTGAAAATCCAGGAGCCTCGGGCAATGCAGATGAAACGGCGACAGTTACTGGCCTCTCGCTAATGGCAAGCTCGCCATCGACAACCCTAGTCTCGAAGATCCCCCCTGTTTCCGGCAACGGACCACCAGCGACGACGATCTCATCGTTGTCGAGAGTAACTTTCTCGTATTGATAGCGATGTAACAGCTCCTGATCGCCGGCTACGGAGAAGCGTTCATAACGGATCTCCGTGGTATCCACCATGTCGCCGCTTTGCGCGACCAACGCGCCGCCATTGACTTCTTGGAAAGCGAAGCGCCGGTCCCGCCAAATGTCGTCGGCAGGGTCATTGCGTGGCAAGGTAGGCGCCGCCGCATTCCGCCAGACTTCCCACATCCTGTCGACATTGGCGTGATGGCAATAGAAGAGCGGATCTTGCCCGGCCGTCCTAAAGTCTCCCATATCTCCGCCGACAAATACATGCCCAAGTCCGTGGAGACCGCGATCTAAGGCACCCGCCTGACTCAAACTTGCCTGTCCTGTGGCCGGATCGACGATAACCGGCCCACCTCCGAAGACATTGAAATCGGAAGCGCCAACGATGCCGGCCTCATCCGCTGATGTCAGTGCGAGCCAATCGTCGGACCCTCCGGCGACGCCGATATTGCGTGCTCCATGGGCAAGAGGATTTTCCGCCGGGTCCCCAGTGAAGATGTCCGGAACTTCAGGATGGCGTACCCAGTCCCAATAGGGCAGGCCCAATGTCGCATCCTGGGCAGCAATCTGGAGGATATGCTCTACAACGCCGAGATAGGCACGATGCCAAGGGAGAAACCACCAGGTGAAGTGGATCTCTGCTCGGAAATCCAATTCTCCCGATGAAGGGCCGCATAGTTGTGCATGGTAACGCGCCATCTGGCTCCAATGTGCGGGATGGTGGTTCGGAATATTCTTTAGAACGTTGATGGCTGTCTTCAGCGCTTCAACTTCAGGATCACCATGACTGAGCTCGTGCGCTGGTTTCCTGATGACCGGTGTAGGTTGCGCTCGAACCAGGGCTGGCGCGGCAAGTCCGAGAGTAGCAACGGTGGCCGTGGCAGCGCCTCCTCTTAGGATTTGGCGCCGCGTTGGCCTAGTAATAACCTTCATATCTATCTCCCGCTTTGAAAACGAAATGCATGTCAATCAATGCGCATGATACCTCTGATATGAGGCGGGCGTCATGCCGAGCTACGGCGCGCGTAGCTCATTTAGTGTCTTCTCAGCTTGAAGTCGGGCGATTTCGGCTTCCAGAAGGGTTGTTTCGTCGGTTAGCGCGTTCAAGGCCGCCTCAGCTTCCGATGTAGGTGGTGGATTCAGTGTTAGCTGCGCATCCCTGATCGCCACCTCAGCCTGAAGCTCTTTCAGATCTGCATCAAGCTTGGCCTGATCCCGACCGGCCTTTTCCGCCGCAAGTGCCTCGAATTTCTCAACGGCATTATCGAGTATCGACGATACCGCTGCCGAGGCTGACGCTGTCTGCGTGTACCCGGCCGAGGTCAAACCACCCTCCTTGTCATATTCGACCAGAAAATCGAAGCTTTCGAACGGCCTGGTACTGATCTTGAGATAGTCGACTGAACCAAGTTGTGCGATCCGGTCTGGGATACGCTTATCGTCCTTTTCAGGCATTTTGAAAACCAGGAATCCCGTTGCCGGTGTTCGATATGCAAGACCTTTCAGGCGCTGAGGATCATGCGTGGTCGCGGATGTCATGACGTTGTTGCTACGTTCCGAAGCTCTCTCTGCTTCGACTGAAGTTTCAGCTTCTACAGCTATCTCTGCCGCCTGTGCGACAGTATTCGATACGGACTGCAGTTCTTCTTCGTTGCTTTCGGCAGGCTGCTCCACCTTGACAGCACCGCCCGATACATTCTGCAGGCTCTGCCCAGAATCGCCATTCGATGTATGGCCGGTCGAAGTGGCATCGGGTTCCAGCGAAACATGGACATTCAGCGATGTGGCGAGATCTGTCAGATTCGAGCCTGGCTCGACCCATTTCTTCAAGACGGGTACTTTGATGGCAATTACCTCGTCACGAACCAGGTCTGAACCGTTTGTCGGCCATGTTACCTTTTGCACATAGGTCAGCGGCTTGTAGGCAGCTTTCAACATGTCACTCTTAGCGCCCAGCTGTTGGATTAAAGCACGCAGCAGCATACGATCCGCAGCGACTTTCTCATTGGTCGCAGGCGGTGGCGCCGGCATTTCCTTGGCTTGTTCGGCCATCGCCTCACCTACAACGAGACGCTGCGCCGTGACCTTTGCCGTCAACGCCACAACCTCCTTCTCCAGAGCCTTGGCAGCGCTCAATTGGGCTTCGATCGACGGCGTTTCTCCGATTTGCTTTCTGCAGGCAACTCTTTTCTTTTCTTTCTCCTCTTGGGGTAAGTAACGCAGCCTCCGTTGCCGGGACTCCCGCCAGACCGCTTGAAAGGACGCTTGCGACGGCATTGACCACCGAATTGATCGCAGGGCCTGCGTTGTCCACGACCTTGCCATTGAACGACTTGATGAGGCGACTGCCCTCATGAAATGTGACGCCCGTGCTACCGGAATTCCAGAACTTGGACAATGACGTAGGGTCGATCACGAAGACATTCTCCGAATCTTCGATATGTCTCTTGGTGGTCTTGTATGCGGTGGCAATCTTGATGTCTTCAATCTCTCCTTCCCGGCAAGACGCCACCCGCCTGGTGACCTCAATGTCGTATTGAGTCATCGGCAGGGCGAAGACCATACCCGTATTGGATCCTTCGTCGGCAGTTCGAACGTCCAAAGATGCGGAGCATCCATTGAGCGTCACGATCGTCAGCAGTGAAAGGCCAAGTTGTGCTTTTTTCATCGTTCTTCCTTGGTCAAGCGTTCTGAGAATTCATGCCTTGCGGCTATAATGCTACGACAGGTTGAAATAGCGCCATTTATGGCTGGTGTATTTCCACTGAAACGCGTTTCCCTCTTTAGGCGAGCAGGCTCAGTCTCGATCGTTGTCAGCTTGCACCCAACGCTTGACTTGGCGGATCATCGCCGGATTGAGACGTGGTGCCGAGTTGGCCCTGATGTTGAGCAACGGAGATGTGCCAAACTCACCATAAGCATGGATACCGACCACCATGGGAAAATCATTATCGGACCGGTAGATCCAAACTGGTGATCCGCTTTGGCCGCGAAATGTATCAACATCGTAGTAGATGCGCTTGTCATCGACATAAAGAATGCGGTTCGCATCGTGAAGCAAGTAGGCGCCGTCACCTCGATCATCGGGATAGCCGGCGATATTGATCTGTTGTGTAAGAAGATCCTCATCGGGCAAGGAGGCAACGCTGAACCATCCCAACCGATCGCCGATCGATTCATCAAGGTGGATGGCACCTAGATCGTAGTCGGGATCCTGGCCGTTGACCCAGCGACGGACTGTCGAGAAGCGTAGGGCCGAGGTGGTGTCAAAGGGGGCTTCGTCATCATCGCGCCCGGGAATCACGGTGATTTCGCTAGCCCAGCCACCCATTTGTTTACTGTCGTAGATACAATGACCGGCGGTGATCAAGGTGCGCGGACCGGCGAGCCATCCTGTCCCTTTAGCCGTGCCTTTGGGACATTTGATTCTGAGAGAGCAAATTCGCCGCCATGGCACCTCTTCTGTTTCCCGAACCCGTTCCCGACCATCAGGGCCGAATACGGTCTCCATCGCGCCGACCGGACCCGGTCGGCGCATTTTCTGAGCTACCGGTTCGCTTCGCTTACTCTTGACCAGCATTTTCTTGGTAACGTTAGATTCTCGGGCCTGCTCATAGCCCTCATAGCCCTCATGCACTTCGGGCTCGCGGAATATCCAGTTGGAAGCAACGGCACTCTCGGTGATCCCTACATGATCGGTATTACTGATCGAGGTGAGCTCCATGCTTTCACCAGTCGAAACAGGTACACCGGGTGTCCTATCGTCCCTTGCTGACTGGATGTCCGGATGCGACACATTTGTTGAAGGCGACGAGACCGACGCCACTTCGCTGATCAGGCTCCTAATCGGGGCTGAGACTGACTGACGGGTGGCGACGCGAAGGGACGGCGACGCGATGGGCTCGATCACCGCGGTCTCTGTCGGCGTGCCGGGCCGCAGCTTGTTCTGGGCCTTGTTATAGGCGAGCCAGGCAAGTTCAAGGCCGTAGCGCTGGCGTTCGGCGAGATTGAGGCCGAGATCATCAAATTCATGTCCGGTTGCTCTTGCGACGAGTTCCGGAACATCCTTGGTAAAGGTCTCGTCTTCATCGATCGTCGCTAGAATCAGGCTCTCTGTCGCAGCCTGGGCTTTCGGACTGGCTTTCAACAACGCCTCGGCATCGACAATCCCAGCACCATATTCGCTCGAGTTCCACTGACCGTGGCTCGGTCGTCTTGCCGTGCTGCGCAGAAGTGAGCGAAAGCGATCCTGCAATGTCTCATCCTGGCCAAGCGATTTGATAAGCTTATCCCGATCATGATGCGCAAGCCAAAGGGCTGCCACACCCGCCACCAGCGCGACGGCAAAGGACGTGCCTTGGCCACCACTGATCTCATCCGTACCTGCACCGACCTTCTGACGCTTGGCACGCCAGACCAACTCTGCAGGGGCCGATACATCGACCGCTTTACCATGGCTCGATCCCTGCCATGGCCGGTCGTCGATGTTGGTGCCTGCGATGGCAATGCAGTGCTTTTGGGCCGCTGGATGGACCACAAAACCGACGCAATTGCCGGCGGCCGCCATCACAAGGATGTTATCCTTGACCGCGCGTTTAATGGCCTTCTTAAGGCTTCTGCTGGGCAGACCGCCAAGGCTCATGGTGATGACATCGACGCCTTGGCGACGTGCATAATTGACTGCTTTAGTTACCCGGCCTTGGGTCACGCGTACGACGGAACGAATAGCGCGTATTGGCAGCAGTTTGGCCTGGGTGGCCGATCCCGTGATCTTTTTGTCCTGACGGCTGACGATGACACTTGCGGTGGAAATACCATGGCCGGGATTCTTGAATTTGCCAGTGTCGGTAAGGGGATCGATCGGGAAATTCTCACCGCCTTCAACGAAATTGGCACCGGCGCGAATATCCAGCGCAGCTTCATCGAGCTCCGAATGTGTGTTGATACCGGTATCGATATGTCCAATTAGAACGCCGGCGCCTCGCTTCTTGCCGCCGCTTGGCGGCGCTACTTTCCAGGCATCGATAACCTTCATGTTGTCGAGCGCCCAGCTCTTATCTTGCGGTTCTTGCTTGTCGACCCAGCATCCACCTAATAGCGCGGATTCACGATCGCTTTGATCATCAGCGTCATTGGGTTCAGTGGCATTGGCAAAGTCCGTTTCGATATCCGGCTCGACGCTTCTTAGGTCGATCGTATCGCGTAGGTAATAGCCGAGCTCAAAAGGACTTTCAGGAAGGTCGCCATGCTCCAGGCCGAAAATATGCAACTCATGGAAATGCGCGAGTTCATCGTCCTCAGACTTGCCAGACGCATGCTCCTCTGGAAACATTGGCTCGATGCTGAAATCTACATTTAGATTTCTCTCGATCTTTGCCTTCAAATCCAGAGCCGATACTACTGACGTTGTCTCAAGAATATAGGTCAATCGAGTCTGAGCTGCGGTCTCCGCACGTAAAGCGTCTTGAACCGTACGAATATGACGGAGCGTATTGTCGACGGCCTGATTCATCTTATCACTCCAGAATAATGGTTAATATGCCGCAGAAGAAATCCCGTAGGTCTTGGCGTTACTTGTCGGCGGGTTTAGTATCCATCCCAAGATTTCCCGAAACGTCTGGCCTACGATGCGAATGCCGCGATTGGGGTAATAGCCAGTTGTATGAATCCCAACAACGATCCGCTCTTCCCTTGTTTGATCATAGAAGAAAACCGGCGAGCCACTATGGCCGCCCTCTGTATCGATCATGTAGTGGAGTTCGTGGCTTTCGACCTTGTTGATGCGGCCAGCATTGAACCATAGCGAACCGAATGGTTTCTCGCGTTCGAGCGGGTATCCAGCCGTATTGACCAGCATACGGTCCAAGGTTTTGTCTTCGGCAACACCTATACCAAACCAGCCGAGTTCCTCGCCTGTAGGCCAGAGATCTTCATTTTTGGTCTTAAGAGGAATGGTGATCGCACCAAAATCAGCGCCAGGTGTAGGACGTCCTCGCCATGCTTTGCTAATGGCCCAGTGCTTGCTCTTAATGAAGCCATAAGGTGCCACTTCGTCATTGCGTCCGGGGACCATTGTGATTTCCTCGGCACCGATGTCCTTGACGGGCTCAGCAAGACAATGCGCTGCCGTAACGACTGTTCGTGGACCAGCCAACCAGCCTGTGCCGTAGCGCATTTCACCATTGTTCATCTGCGTAATGATTTGAACAATGCAGCGCCAAGGCGGTCGCGACGTATCTTTCACGATGACTCGGTCGTCGAGCCCATGAACTGTCTCTAGTCTGGCATCCGCTGCCAAATCACTAGTCTTCCTCGAAGACACGGACCATGCGCCATAGCCGTAGAATGCGGAACTTGGTATTCGGGCGGGCCTGAAGGTTTCAGTAAGCGCACGCTGGGGGCGAAATCCTTCGACGGCTTCGAGACAGCCACCATCATTAGTTTCAAGCATTCTGCAAGCCGACTGTGTCTTCCAACCGTCGCGTGGCTCACACAGAAATTTATTGGCAGCTAACTCTTCCATAAAATCTGAACCTTATTGGAAACACTACTATTGCGGAATGCTAGTATTTCAAACTCATGTTAGTGATCACAAACGAACGGTTAGCTCAAACGGAAAACGGAATTCTCAACCTGCTAGTGAATTTTTCTCGTGCCGTCAAGCTACACATTGAAGTTGTCATGGAGAATTTATCCTTTTAGATAATAGAATTCACAAGCTTAAAAAGTGGACTTTTTGCTGTATCGTGACTTGGTTGCACAATATAATCCACATCGTCAGTCCAAAATTACTGGAGACAGAGAATCTTCGAATAGGCAGGCTGGCTCAAAACCGGTGTTTCAATCCGTTTGGAGTGTAAGTAGATGCTTCGCTTCGGCTATCCCAATTGTTCTTCCGCGTCACCAGCAAACTTGATGAACCGCCTAACAATTTGATGCAAAGCATCTGCTCCACCAGCAAGCAACGCTCCTGTAAGCAGGACATCGACGCCAGCAACAAGAGATTTTTGAACATTCGTGAAAGCGGCGAATCCTTCGTCTGGAACAAATGGGTTCAGCGTTCTTATGCCAACTATGGCGGCAATGATACCGAGCAACATAGTAACAATCGCTGCTTCCTTCTGTGCTTTGTTGCTCAGTTTATGAAGGCTAGGAGCTGCAGTGGACTTCGCTGAATTCAATTGATGGATCGCGACATCCAAACTTTGCTCCCTGTCTGATATCATCGCAGCATTCGATGAAGCTGCCATTCTCTCGATATTCAGAGCTTCCCTTGCTGTACGGACTTGCATTTGTAGAGCCTTGACCTCAGTCAGCAGCAGCTCCTTTTCCGGCTGAATACTGGTATTAAGGTAGACCTCAGTGGCGCGCTCTATAACCAACGCAACAAAAATCAACGAGAGAAAGAGCTGACCTACCTGTTCCGGTGTCACCTCATCAAGCTCTATCGAAGCAAAACTAGCATGCCAAATCGCAGATACAACGGCACCAATTATGCCGATAACGAGTGGAACAAAATAGGGTCTGCGCTGCATTGAGTTATCCTTTCAAACACATAGCTTCCACAAGCTGGTCGGTGATCCTTAGTCCCGGCAATTCTTACTTCTAAGAAACTGACATAGTTTGAGCGCCTGTTGGCCCGAGGTCTCGATGATGACACTGATGCGGCTAGATCACTTATCGCTCGAGCAGATCAACCAGCAGAGCATGAAGTTTCTAAGATGACTGTGAAACACTTCACAATAGTAGACGTCCTGCTCCGTTAGAGTGTGATTTCAATTAGTCGCGGTCAGCATCTGCTTGTTGCCTGAATGAAGAATGGATCACAATTCATTTTCGACGGATCAAATGAGGACGTGGCACAACTCTCTGAGAACAGTAGTGGCACCTCACGGGGTCATCCTTGGTGTACTCGTTGCTTCAGTGAAAACCCAACTTCGCAAACCTCGGCGGTGCGGAACTTCACTTAATTAGCTCGAAGGCCAGATCGATGAATCTACAAAAGATGGAAATCGCGATTGGACGACAGGCAGCGCGAAATCCCGCTCTTGCAGCAGAGATCAAGAAACGCGGCATGACCGCAAAATCCATAGCAAATATTGCGGTCCACAATGCTCCAGAAAGCACAAGTTCTGAATCTCAACACAGACTGTCAGCAGTCCCCCATGGAGTCGGACCCGGTGACGTCAGTTTTTTTGAGAGTATCATTCTGTCGGTAGATCGGCCGACGCTCCTGATTCAGAATGGTGAGTTCGAATTACCTGCTGCAGAGGATCTAGCTGAGCATCTTACCTTAGCCAGAGACAAGATCTGCTACCGTCTGCCGTCTGTGGGAAGAGTCGAAGTAGATGATGGTTCAAGACGCTACCCAGCAGGAACTGCTTGGATGGTGGCTCCCGATATCGCAATCACAAATCGTCACGTTGCCGAGCATTTCGCCACCCACGATGACAACAGAAAGCCGATCTTGCAGAGAAACTTTCGAAGACGTCCTTATAAGGTCAATATTGACTTTCTCGAAGAGCATGACCTGCCAAGTGAACATGAAGTGCGTGTCGTCGAGGTTCTGTATCTACCCGAGCGGCGCAACGATATTCCCGACATAGCACTTATACGCCTTGAATCCACAGCTGCATTGCCGGAGCCCATTCCGTTAATGAGCGACCGCATCGGCATAGACCGCTGGATCGGCGTGATTGGCTATCCATTGTCCGATCCAAGGATTCCGCCTGAAGGGCGCGAAGTCGAGGAAAGCTACTTTCATAACATTTACGGAGTCAAACGTCTGTCGCCGGGGAAGATCGACGATGTCCCAGATGGAATTACGATGCCTTGGATCCTGGCACATGATGCGACCACCCTTGGCGGCAATTCTGGCTCAGTCCTCTTGGACCTCAAGTCCGGGGCCGCTGCCGGCGTTCACTTTCGCGGCCACTACAAGGTCGCGAACTATGCCGTCGCCGCGAGCGAAATTACCACAGTTCTGAAATCAATTGGTGGCATCCCGACGCTCTTTGTGCCGTCACCTCATATCGCAGGCGGCGACGAGGGTGAGCTGGAGCCGACGCTACCAGGACAGGACGAAGCCCCGGCTGATCTAACTGATGCTAGCGGCTATCACTCCGATTTCATCGCCCCAAATGGTGATCAGTCGTTCGAAATTAGACTGCCTAGAATCACTGCCAACGCACCAGGCGAGCTTGCTCCCCTTCAAGACGGCTCTCACGAGCTGAAGTATCGCAATTTCAGCGTTTTCATGAACCGGCACCGACGGCTTTGCTATTACAGTGCCGTAAACATCGATGGAGCGAACACATTCTCGATAAAGGGAAATCGGCCTGGCTGGAAGATCGATCGGCGTCTCAAGGATGCCGAAGAGGTGCAGGTTATCAAGGAATGCTATGGCCCTTCGCAAGACGGCAAGTTCAGCCGCGGTCATATGACCCGTCGCGAGGATCCGAATTGGGGCGATACTCGTGAGCAGGCTAAGATCTCAAATCGACATACGTTTTATGTCACCAATGCATGCCCCCAGTTTCAGTCGTTTAATGGCGGAATCTGGTTCAGCTTGGAGGACTATGCGCTGGAGCATACCGATCAGGACGACATGCGCATCACAGCGTTCACCGGGCCGGTCTTTCAGGATGCCGATCCGGACTATTTCGGCGTTCAAATTCCTGTCGAGTACTGGAAGATCCTAGCGTTCAAACATGACGATACAAAGAAGCTAGTCGCAACTGGATATCTAATGTCTCAACGCTCAGTGCTGCCCACGCAAGATGAGTTCATTTTTGGGCAATTTAAAAACAAGCAGGTGACGATACGCCGTATCGAACAGCTGACCGGCCTATCGTTTCACCAACTTGCTGAGCACGATCCGTTCGACGATGGCTCAGAGTCAATTCTAGAGCGCTGGATCTTTGATCCGAGCCACATTGTTTTCAATTGAGTGCACACTGAAAATACTACGAAGGGATATCGAGTGACCTTTGCCAATCTGTCTAGATGAGGAGAGTAAATACATGACCGATACTGACAAGTGGTGCTTTGCTTGCGCGAAGGACCTGCCAGCTTCAATCACAGAAAGAGCGACCCTGATACGTGCGAAGAAGTGGGATCCAGGCGAGCTCGTGACCGTTTCCTTTTTGGATGGTACGCCACAGCTTCATGAACGCGTGAAAGCGGTTGCCAATGAGTGGGTCGGCATAAATATGGCCAATCTCAAGTTCATCTGGGAAGCGCCTGACCAGACCGACATTCGCATCTCCTTCCAGCACAGTGGGTCCTGGTCCTACCTCGGCACGGACTGCCGGAGGATTCCAAGGCCGGATCCGACGATGAATTATGGCTGGTTGACCGAAGACTCAGATGAGGATGCACTGCGTCGGGTTGTACTTCACGAGTTCGGTCACGCCTTGGGATTGAATCACGAGCACTTGAATCCGCTCGACGAAATCGACTGGAACAGGAACGAGGTCATCGCCGATCTGTCGGGGCCGCCGAACAACTGGGATCTCGAAACCATCTCGCGAAACATGTTTGACACGCCACGCCTGTCGGACGTCAATGCTACACCGGTCGATCGTGACTCGATCATGATGTATCCATTTCCAGCGCGGTGGACCAACGATGGCGAATCAGCTGGCCTCAACACCGACCTTTCGGAAACAGATATTGCTTTCATTAAGGAGCAATATCCATGGTGATCCATGACCAATCGTGACGATTGGGCCGTCGTCGTCGGCATCGTTGAGTATCCAAGGTGGGGCGACCTCAAGGATCTCGCCGGTGCCGAGCGTGACGCCAAAGCATTTCATGACTGGGTCATCGACCCGGCCGGCGGCGCCGTGCCCTCGAACCAGGCGTTGCTATGTGTAACCTCTCAATTCAAGCCCTTTGAGCCCCCACATAATGAGGCACCGTCCAGAGACCTTGTTGAGCGGCGCTTGCAGCAGCTTGCAGAATCGAACGGTGACGGCAAGGTTGGTCGAAGATTGTACCTCTATATTAGCTGCCACGGCTTTTCTCCGCCTGAGCCAAACCAGGTTGCCTGTTTAACGGCCGATGCGTCCTCTGGCTTTCCGAAGAATGTTCACGCCAATCATTGGGCCGACCTGTTTTACCAGCGAGGCCTCTTTGACGAGACGGTCCTATTCGCCGATTGCTGCAGGACGTCAATTCGACAAGCGCCCGTAATCGGATCGGGGGCGGCGCAGATCCAGAACAAGGCCGGAATCGAGCATAGAAAACGCTTTTACGGCTTCGCCGCAAAAATGGCGCAAGAGACCATGGAAGTGCCCGATGAAAGCGGCCACAAACGGGGTGTTTTCACAATGGCGTTGATTGATGGTCTTCGCGGCAAGGCGGCCGAATACGGCACCGAAACAGTCAGTTCCGCCAGCCTGAAGAGGTTCTTGGAAGAGTTCACCAACGACTACCTTCCAAGTGAGCTGAGCGATCAGGCCAGCAAGATCAATCCCGACATCGAAGACAATTCGGATTCTAACGAACCGATTGTCTTCTGTTCGCTCGCCGGTGGAAAGCCAACAATCGACATAGACTTACAGTTTGAGACGAATGTGGCTGATGGTACGGACGCTGCAGTCTTGGTCTCGAAGGCATCCCATCCAGAGGTAGTAACGATCGAAAAAGTGCATGATAACGGCTGCAAGCTGAAACTTGCTTGCGGTCATTATATGGTCGTCGTCGGCGATCAGGCCCACAAGCTCACCGTCTCTCCCACCAACAAGTGGGAGTTGGAACATGTCTAGTCTGCTTGACCAACTGACGTCTGGGCGGCCGTTGACGCTGACGGTAAGTTCGAGCGACCCGCTTGCAGAAGTTTCAGTGGTCGACGGCACCCTTAAGGTGGTCGCGCGGGATACTGGCGAGCTTCATGCCGAGTTGCCGGCAGGCGTCTACAAGATCAGGCAGCAGTTGGGTGCGCGTTCATCGGAGCGAACAATCTTTCTTCGCGAAAATCATCAGCACGAATTGTTCGCCCCCCTCGACGTCGGATCTCCCGTTCCTAAGTCGACCATTATGAAGCCTTCGCCCAATATGCAGCGATCGCCTAGTCGAGATGCCGGGAAGATAGTGGCGGAGCGCTTTGACGCGACGCGATGGCAGGAACTTTGCACCAGTGCGCGGTCTGCAATGCTTATCGAGAGTGGCCATGGCTCGGAGATATCGCTCTTTTGTCATTTAGACGCAGCACAGCGCTATGATAAGACTCAAGAAGATCCGGACGGAGATGAGCTGCCCTTTACCTTCGATCTCCTGAATGCCAACGGTGACAGTGTGGTCGACGGCCCTGTCGAGGTCGAGCTGGCTCAGCTTGATGCCGGTTGCTACTCGCTGACGGTCGCTCTCGATCCCGGCATTCACTACCTGACCCTCTATGCGCCCGGTCGCAGCTCACTCGTCAGGCTCGCGACCCAACAGACGATCGTTGCTTCGCCGGGCTGGCAAACTCGGATCTATGGGTTTCTTTCGCAACCAGAGACCAACGACTTGCAGGCCCTTCAAGTCGATGGCGAGCGAATATCGATCAACATGATCCGCCTGGACGAAACGCCGTCGATCGAGCGCATGAGGCTGATCGAAACCGCAAAAAGAGTTCTTGTTGATGGTCAGCATGTCGACTTTGCAGATCACCGTAGCATGCTGCTAGAAAAGTTTGACGATCCCATACTCGGTTTGCTCGCTGCACACATTATCCTCCGTCCAACAAACCTTAAAGGATCCAGTCGCGGCTTTGGGCGGGAGGCATCACCGGCAATCTTGAGCCGGGTGCTCAACAATCTGGACAAGCTGCTTTCGCCGCGCCATTCGGACGTTCCTATGCATCCCGATATCGCGACGCTCCTGATCCATCTCGGAAGGTACGATGAGAAGCTTACAATTTCTCATCCGCCCATGCTCTTGGCCAGCTGGCGCTTGCTTATCGAAGAGTCGCTTCGTGACGATGAGCATGACTTGATACAGATCGACTCCGACGTCGAACGTATTTCAACTCACGTTGTCAGCAGTCGGCCTTGGATGCGTTGGGAGGCACCCAAAGCCACCGCGAAAGCATGGCAGCAAATCGTCTCCAAAGTCCGCCGTGGATTAAGGGGGCTGATCTGGGACGGTAGGCTCGAAGTCCTACCGGAAAATCTATACGAGTCCGCGCAGAAATTTCGCGACGATGCCATTTATGATGCCATTGCCGACGAAGTTCTGGCGCCGTCAAACAAAACTGGCGAGAGCTTTGCCAGACGAGCCATCGAAAAGGGCACGCGCGTAACAGTCACCGAAAAGCTCAAGGCTGCGCTTGAAGATCTCACTGATAGGTCCGGCGAAGACCGGGACTTGCAACGACGCATCGGTCAAAGGCTTAGCCTGCCACGCAACAAAGTTCGTCATATGCTGGATACGTTTCAAACAAAACTGCTTAAATGATAGAAGAGCATTTCATTCCACTCAGATTTTTTGGAAGAAGAGTATTTCTTTGACTTATACCAATCCTGCGAAATATTGACTGATCAGGGTTGCAAAGAGCGATGTTTTTGATTCGCTGTTTTCCAACTGATAGGGAGACAGTAGATGCCAGCGCCATTCGCGATACGGGACGATATTTCCTCAGGAAAATTACGTGGTGCGGCACGTCGAGAGAGCGATAGCCGGGTGGTTTGTCGGCTGTTGGCGATTGCCAATGCTGTTGACGGTATGGCCATGACCAGGCTGCCAAGCAGGCAGGTTTGAACCGGCAAGCGCTTCGTGACTGGGTGCTCCGTTACAAGGCCGAAGGGATTGATGCGCTACATGATCGGGCGCGATCAGGACGTCCATCCTTTCTCGATGAAGGGCAAATGGCGGTGTTTCGCGGCATCATCTTGCGTGGTCCAAATACGCACCGTGATGGGATCAGTAGCTGGTCAGCGAAAGATCCCTACCGTGTGGTAGAAGCCAAATTTGGCATAACTTATCGTGAAAGCGGGATGCTGAAGCTCCTTCACTGCCTTGGCCTATTCTGGCAGAAAACCCGCCCCTCCGATCCCAAAACTCATGCTGTCTTCATCATGGATCGAGCCGGATGGTGCTGCGCCAACGCGCTCGCTGTTCCGAGCAATCTCCCGCTCGCTTTCCTGCCGCCCTATTCACCTGAACTGACTGTCATTGAACGCGTCTGGCTCTATCTCAAAGAGAACTATCTCTCACACCGTGTTTTGCCAAGTTACGAGGCAATCCTCGACGCTGTTGGTGACGCCTGGAACAAGCTGGTCGACGAGCCAAGAAGGCTAGAATCACTTACACATGAACCATGGCTAGCACCGGTCAAAACTTAGTGGGACTGGTATTAGCCCCTAAGAGCCACACCACCGCCGGAGCAAACCTACTCGATGGCCACCGCGCCCACCACCTGCACAACAAAAAACGCCATCATAGCTATGGAAATGTTGGGTCACTCACTTTGCAAGTTGCCCACATTTCCATAGCGCAGCAACAACAACCAACTCGTTATTTTAGTGGTAGGCTCCAAACCGAACTTGCGATTCGAGCCTAATGTCACATCAGAAGTGGATTCAGTTGAAAACCAGATCTATAATAGAGACTTAAAGCCTGAGGAGATTTGCATGGAAAAGAGACACATCATTATTTTGACCTACTGCTCATTGTCGTTCGCATTTTTTACATGTGCAGTTGATGCTTTAGGATCGGCGGGCAACGGCGGAAGCCCAAGTGAACCACTTCCAGATCAGGCAGTGTGTAATACAGGTGTCTGGGTTCTCCAAGAAGATTCCGATTGGGTTCGTCAGGGTGATAAAAGGAAGTATGAACTTGACGGCTGGCGCCTAGATGGTAGCAATGAATACCATGCTGAAATACTACAGTCAGTTGGCATGCAAGTTCTATTGGATGGTAAGAAGACCAGTGGAAATTTCATCGGCTCTAATAGTCAATCTGTTGAAATGATCCTGATTAGAGAATATCAAGTTGAACGGCATCTCTTGTCAATACAATTTTTCAAAGACCCTAATTGTATCGAAAATATTGAAGTTTCATTTTAATGAATATTTTGGGCATTATTGAAATAGAAAGAAAGACAGATCTGCTCGCATTCGCGGCTTTTATGATTTCTGTAATGACAGCATTTTATCAACTTGGAGTTTATCTGTCTGGACCGAAAGCTAAACTACTTGCGCCGGAAGGTGTCACAATAGCTCAGTTTGAAAATCGGCCAGGTCAACAGTATGTCAGCGTGATCGCGCCCATTTCAGTCGTAAATGAGTCAAACGCTAGTGAACCGCTGTTGGTCACCAAACAAACAGCCTTACTCAAGATTGGAGCTCAGACGAAATTGTTATCTTGGCATGACTGGATTGATGCTCCAATAGGCGCTGAAGGTATATCATTCTTAACTAGCGAAGCCGTCCATCCATTCGTAATTGATACAAAAAAGATCTCATCTGGTCTGATCAGATTTACTCCGCAACGTGATCCTTGCAACAAATCGGCAAAGTGTGATCCCAACGATCCATTCATCACCTTCGAAGATTTTCGCGGCATGGTTCTCCAAGCTCTCGGAAATGGGTTTGAACAATTTGAGACAGTAGTTTCAGTCGAATTCGATAATCATGAGACAGTGACTAAAGTTTGTTCTGCTCCTCTTCACCCGATCCATCTAAAACTTTTGCGGGATATCGGCTATTTTATGGAACTGTGCGAATGAGCCTGACGCGGATCACCATTGCAATTGTAGCATTTGTGTTTTCATTTAGTGCGTCAGATAGCTCGGCAATGTGTGCGTCGAAAGGATTGAGGTTCTCGAACACACAGAAGCTGTCCGATGAGATTACCACTATCATCGAAAGGGGTTCGTCCATCAGTCTTTTAGCAGGATTCGATGTGTCAATCTCCGCCCCCCCAACGGTCGACGGGCCGGAATTCTGTGCAGAAACTTTAAAGCTACGCCAGCTTGCTCATCTACGAAATGAGAGATTACCTACGATTATTTGCGAGCAAGATACGGCTTGTTTCGAGTTTGATGGATTTAGACTTGATAACGATAGAAATGTGCGAGATTTTCCTTTCACGTTGAAGTTGCTTGCGCAATCGCTCTACCTCGTTGAGCCAATCATCCATAAGGCCAAGCTTCAATTCGATCGTGTCCGTCCAAGCTTCGCCGATACATTATTGGACCCTGCCATTGAAGTTCCGGGCCACCCGTCTTTTCCGAGCGGACATAGTACGCAGGCCACGCTTATTGCAGAGATACTCTCTGTCCTCGATGCGAGCCGCCGCGAAGCTTTCCTTGCTGACGCGGAGCGCATAGCACAGAATAGAGAAATTGCCGGCCTTCATTATCATAGCGACTCTATTGCAGGTGCGAATCTGGCAAGGAACTTCTTAGTATTCCTTCATCAGACAAGCTGGTTTGCCGAATTACTGGGGCGAGCCAAAAATGAATGGAACTAACCTCAATTTGGTGGATGGCAATTTTCTTGGCTTCAAAAACGACACGCGGATAACAGGGGAAAAGCATTGCTGCAGAATCAGAACGCCAAAAATTCTAGCTCACCATTTTTTCGTTATTGGCCTGAGTTCTCCCCTCCCCGTGCTTTCTTGAAGACGGGCCCCTATCAAATACAATAGCGGAACTTCCTTCTCACACCGCTTCGCTTTCCTATTCTGGGATCAAATATCGCACACATACAAGTCAACTCGTCGCGACAGAAAATCCTCATCTGCATTCTCATCATCTGACGCTACACTGAAGATCTCCCCAGTACCTAGGATCCGAATATTTTTCCTATTAATCTGCTTTCCGCTTGCCTGAGCTTGTCTAACTAGATAATTGGTCAGTAGATTCGCGCGCCTGTAAGACAGTTCAAAATTTCTCGCCCTATGGCCAGTGAAATCTGCATATCCAATTAGGGCAATCACCTGTTTGCGGTCTGGGTTTGGATCGATCTCGTTGATAACCTTTACAAGCTCTTCCTTGATGACCTCATCCTTCTGTTGCTCACCAGCAGCATAGCGATCTGGATCAGTTGTCGTTGGCGATCCACGCCGAAAGTAGACCGACGTAATGGCCTCTTCATCAAGGCATTCTTCAGGCTTCCCCGCGATATCTAGCCGAAGCTTGGTCGTTAGATCGAGTATTTCAACTTGTTTATCACCGAACCCACTCAGCGCTTCTTTGACCGCAGCAATGCCGGCTTGCACCTCGCCAACATCAGCAGCCACACTGCCGATCGTAGCCTTATCACCCTTCCAAAGCTCTAGCAGTTCGTGTAGTTCCTCCGCATTGGACTCAAGATAATCAATTCGGATGCTTACTTTCTCGACGTCTTGCATGAGATCTGCAATCTTGCCGCCACGATTATTTGGAGAGAAGCGATTTTCTTCTGTACTCTCCGGCCAGAAAACAAGGCTCAAAATTCTACTATGCGGAATGATCACAGGTTTTTCTTGTTCCACATCAAAAAAAAGGGTAGTGTCCCCCGCTTTGCCGAGCCGGATCATGTTGGTGGCCGTACCTTCCGCCAGAGATGCATCTGGGCTTTTGGACTCACGAACGAGCTTGGTGGTCCGATTACTCGAAAGATGTACGGTGACGAGAGGATAGTCCTTTAGCCAAGCATGAGCTTTTTCGTCGAAAAACCCTCTCCTTTCATGATCGCACATCTGACCATTGTTTATCTGAGCAATACAAGTCACAATCTCCGTGTATGAATTATTTTTTTCAAGATGGACAATATAAGCTGCAGA
The DNA here is from genome assembly GCA_039196965.1 of Pseudomonadota bacterium. GTDB lineage: Bacteria > Pseudomonadota > Alphaproteobacteria > Caulobacterales > Hyphomonadaceae > CALLCD01. The sequence continues at coordinate 23,099 of JBCCUK010000042.1, forward strand.
TATTAGTCCAATTACCAGCAGAAATGGGGTCGCTGAATATGCTAGGTTATATCCTTTCTTTATGAGGGACTGATTGTTTATCCAAACAGACACCGATTTGAAGGTGGAAAAAATGTGATGATTGCCAGTTAATCTCCGCACGACAGATGTGAGAAAAACGAAAAATCCAATGGAAATGAGAACAGTAGCAGCAAACAAAACAGCAATCGCGGCAATTATCAGCAATACGTACAGTGAGTTGAAAAAGTTTTTCAGTGCAACTCTAGCGTAGTCAGTTAAATCTGCATACTGCGAGAATGAGATATCAAATTTTGAAAGAAAGTGATTTTCGCTCCATCCGCCAAGGATAATAACAACGAGTGACGATACAGCAAATACGATACTAAAGAAACTCTCAGTGAGATCTCGGAGGCTGAACCGATGAATTTTCTTTTGCGTATGCTGTGCGGAGGAACTGCTGCGACTCTCCGCCGGTTCGTTACGGTCACTATGAGCAGAATTCATTGTTTCTCCACCCTTTCTCAGTTAATATAGCATTGGTGTTCTTTCGCCACCGACTTCCATGTCTTTTTCCCGTCGCTTATCTGGTCTCCGGCATGGCAGCCTTTGTGGTCGCTGATGTATTGGAGGCGACACTGCCGCGTATGCGAGTCATCTCGAAAATGAAGCTATATCGATTAATGAGCATGCAAGCGTCTATGCCTCCGGTATAGAGTTGAATGACGTCATCATGGAGACGCTCCAGCATCTTCTCAAGGCCAAGAGACCGGCTTCTTTCAAAGTGATGGATGATTTCAACCAACGTCGCTACGACAACCGAGAAAATAATCATAGCGATTGCGAACACGAGTATTACCACATGCCATTGCATTACTTTTGAACTTTCAAAAGGTAGATAGCTTATTCGAAGCAGTCGATGCCCAATGTTATCTGCTCAAGGAAAACGTCAATTTTCGTGCACTAAATGCTGTCTTAATTGAGAGAGATTCGTCTCTCTCCATCTAAAGGAAGTGGACCGTGACCACGCATTGTTCGGCAGTGTAGTTGACGATGATTCCATCCGAGCCACTTTCGGCTTACTCCGATACAGTATTATGTGCTCACCACTCTGCGCTCCCCTGGGCCATAGTTCGGAAGAAGTACTAACATGTTGGCACACTGTTTTGTCACAAGCCTTCGGATGTAAGTGTAGACTAGGCCACAAGTTTCACTTATCAGGTTGGCTGTTCGATATAGTTTTGTTCTAACCAGCTCCTGCTAGATATATCAGCAGCCTATCCCCAATCTCGGACTAGGCGGATACACGATAGGCCTCGACACTTTCTTTGATGTTTCTCAATTGGAGTCTTCCCAAAGGCTCAAAGACAATGCTTGGTGCATGATGAACCTGCCTCACAACCGGTTTGGCGACCCAGATCTCCTCAGGAGCGGCAAGGCTTTGCAGACGCGCCGCCACATTAATGGCCACTCCATGTAGATTGCCATTCACCAGCAGGATGGGTCCCATTGCAATCCCGATCCTAAAGCGTACCGTGTCATCAACCGACCAAGACATTTCTTTCGCTCTTACCTGCTTCTGCAAATCGATGGCACAGAGAACTGCGTGGACAGGATCGGCAAATGAGATGACCAAGCCATCTCCACCAAAGCTTCGGACAATACTGGCACCATGTCTTTCCGCCATAGGCCGTATGACGCCAGATCGAAGACGCTCGAGATGCAAAACCGTCTTCAGATCGTCGATCTCGACCAGACGACTGTAGTTCACGACGTCAGCGAAGAGAATAGTTAGGAAGTGGCGCTCAATATTGAATTCGCTTTTGAGCTGAAGAGCGCAGTGCAGAGGTTCAGCAAGATTGCTCATCGGCGTCCCGATTTTGTTCTCATAAACGCGATCGTCTTTTGGATCAACAATCGACAAGTTCATCAACAGGCCTCCCCATCCAATATTGCACTGAAAGAAGCGTACAAAGTACGCAGCTAGAGCGATGCTCTCAGGCACCCTTGGATGTTCAGTGACTAAAGCGCAGGAAGCGAAACGAACCGTGAATCTGCCGTGAAAAGGCGAGAAAAAGATCGTGTAGTTGGGAAAAATGCGGACGCCTCTTTCAACCTATTCATTGAACTTTGTGTCAGCGAATAGGAGCAGCTTTGGCCTCGATGTAGAACGGGATCGCAAGTGTAATATGATGTTCTTCTGCACTTCATGGTCCGGTTTATATGTGATCTTTATCCGGTACAATCAGTTCGTACGACTCCTGTTGAAGGCCAGGTTCGTGCCCCTGATCTTTATGGTCGCCTCCTTCAAACTGGCACTGCTGTGAAGATGCCAATCCGACCTTGCGGTTTGGCCAACAGGCTCTCGACCAAGGAGCAATCCCCGATCTCCACCTATTAGCGTGATGCTTCTTGTTCAACTTCGAACTGTAGAGGACGTTTTGCGATCGACCTGGCTAATTGAGCCATTCTTTTCCATGAACTGCTCGCCGGCCTTTGATCGATAGGCTGGACCAGGCCAGATATCGGGCACAATATTGCGTTTGTCGGTAAGCGGGCTATGAGGGCCGCCTTGAATTTTGAGTTACGAGCTCATTTTGGGCTGTTATCTTGGGATTGCTTTGCGATTTGAGGATATTGATCTTCGATAATTTCTATCAGAGCTTCGATGCCGTCTTGTGAGAGTTCGATGGTTTCTTTGCCATCGAGGTCGTGGACCCAGATCAATCCATCTTCGGGTTTCAATTGATCGTAGGCGATGTCCGCGATCTGATCATTGTGATAACCGAATCTTTTTGCGATCAGATCGATCGTGAAGATATGGGTGATCGCCGCCATGCTGATCAGGCCGCTTTGCTCTTTTCATCCGAGCTTGGTTGCCAGTTCCATGGCGCTAGTTCATTAAGACGGTTGATTTTGTGATCGGGTAGTCTGTTCAAGAGATCAGCGATATAGGCTTGGGGATTGAGTTGATTCAGCTTGGCCGTTTCAATAGTGGTCATGATGGTTGCGGCGTTTTCAGCACCGCGATCGGAGCCAGCAAAGGTCCAATTTCGTCGTCCAAGGGCCAGCGGCCTCATGGCTCTCTCAGCAGCATTGCTGTCGATGGCGACGGCCGGATCATCCAGGAACAGGGTGAAGGCTTCCCATCTTGATAGACCATAGCGGATGGCTTTGGTGAGATCGGACTTTACTGGAAGTTCCTCGAGCTTGGCTTCGAGCCAGGTCTTCAGCGTTTCGGTCAGGGGACGGCTTTTGGCATCGCGCATGACCCAACTTGAACACCACGCTTTAGAAAGTTGTTTCTTTTCAGCACGTTGCAGGAACGGCGCGGTCTGTTAGCACCACATTTCGATGGTTTGGGTCTTTAGGATTGAACGGGTCGGATGTTTTTCGGCAGAGCGATACCC
>JBCCUK010000043.1:0-25994 GCA_039196965.1 Pseudomonadota bacterium
CGGATATGTCCGCATTCGCGAACATTCCGGGATGACAAGTCTAATAAGAGCAGAACCTGCAGCCCTGAGCGCGACCCATCGCGAGGCTGCAGGCCGACGCGGGGGTCAATCAAAGAGCAGCCCTGAGCGCGTCTCATGTGAGTGCCGAAGGCGCGATACGGAGACAAACCAATATGAGACTCTCACTTTCCGCGCGCTGAGAGGCTAAAACTCTCACGAGAGTTTTCGTCACAAGTTGCTCAATTCAAGATACAGGTCTCGCCAGTCCGGATTTCGTTCTTCGATCAGTTTGATCTTCCAGGCACGCTTCCAGGATTTGATCTGATATTCGCGACGTTTAGCGGCGTCTCGCGTATCGTGAGTTTCAAACCAGACGAGGGGTTTCACATTGTATTTCCTTGTGAAGGCTGCCCCGCGTCCGGCTCTATGTTCGTGAATGCGGTAGGAGAGGTCGTCTGTGTGCCCAGCGTAGAGCGTTCCATTCTTCTGACTGGCTAAGATATACGTATAGAAATCCATAAGCCCACTTTGTCCGAAGATACCTGCGCAGGCAGGTATCCATGGACCAAAAGTACCTGCTTGTCCTCTAGGAAATTGCGAGCCATGGACCCCAGCTTTCGCTGGGGTCTGCGGAGTTAAGGATAGTTTATTGCCAACCCTCCACACGTACTATTGTTCATGAAATTTCCCCACAATCCCCATTGTGATTGATCCGGTTTAGTTGCGCCGAAAATCCAAAGGCCAGCAAGCTCTACGGAGGTTGGCAATACGACGTCGGCTGGCTCAAATCTTGTTATCCGATTCAGCTTTATTGCCACCGTAAGTTCATTTGAATCGACATATTTATGCAACTTGCCGATCACCGCTTCTAGGAAGTGAGTCGGGTTTAAGGTTTCTGGAACTACTTCTTTTAGTTGAACAGGACAGTAGTGTCGGCTGTCACCTTCCACCCACGAAGTTACAAAATCGAAATCTTGATCCTCAAATGGAGCGAAAAGAATACTTCGCTGCTGTGCGATAGACATCAAATAGCAAAATATCGCGGCATCCAATCTCTCACGCTCTGTTTTAAGCTGCTTATTCTTAGGTTCTTAATCGCTTCAGGTGTGTCAGATGCGAAAATTAATCTCTGAAATTCTTGAAGCTTCGGTAGAATTGGTCTCGGATCAAAGTAGTCGAGCTTACTGAACTGATTCAAACGAATCTGCTTGGAAGCCACCTACCGCCCCAACTCCTTCATTGCGTCTTCTAACCCTGCAAGTGTAAGCTCGAACATGCGATGGGGACCGATTAGTTCACGGATGAGCTGGATGGAGCCGGTGTGTTGCCAGGCGTTTGATTTGACAGGGTTCAGCCAGACAAGGTCTGGATAGATCTCAACAAAGCGCTGGAGCCAGAGCCCGCCGGCTTCCTCGTTCCAGTGTTCTACCGATCCGCCTGCATAGGTGATCTCATAGGGGCTCATCGTCGCGTCACCGACAAAGATCACCTTGTAATCGGAGGGATATTTGTTGAGGACGTCCCATGTCGGGATACGCTCATTGTATCGGCGGCGATTGTCCTTCCAGAGGCCCTCATAGGGACAGTTGTGGAAGTAGAAGTATTCAAGATTCTTTATCTCGGCGCGGGCGGCGGAGAAGAGCTCCTCGCAGACGCGGATATAGGGGTCCATGGAACCGCCAATATCGAGCATGAGGAGGACGCTGACCGAGTTGCGCTTTTCCGGGCGCATCTCAATGTCGAGATAGCCCTGCTTGGCAGTGTTGCGGATGGTGGCGTCGAGGTCGAGCTCGTCCGGCGCGCCGTCGCGGGCCCATTTGCGCAAGCGCTTCAGGGCCACTTTGATGTTGCGGGTCCCAAGCTCCACCGAGTCATCGAGGTTCTTGAACTCGCGCTTGTCCCAGACTTTCACCGCGCGGCGGTGGCGGGATTTGTCCTGGCCGATGCGCACACCTTCCGGATTGTAGCCATTCGCGCCGAAGGGGGAGGTGCCGCCGGTGCCGATCCATTTATTACCGCCTTCGTGGCGTTTCTTCTGCTCTTCGAGGCGCTCTTTCAGGGTATCCATGAGCTTTTCCCAGCCGCCAAGAGCCTCGATTTCCTTCATTTCCTCGGGCGTGAGGAACTTCTCAGACATCTTGCGGAGCCATTCTTCTGGGAGATCCTGGGACTCAATGGCGTCGGCGAGGCCATCCAGACCCTTGAACACTTGGCCGAACACCTTGTCGAACTTGTCGAGATTGCGCTCATCCTTCACGAGGGCAGAGCGGGAGAGATAGTAAAACTCCTCTACGTCCATATCGATGACATCCTCGTCCATGGCGTTGAGGAGGACGAGGTATTCTTTCAGCGTCACGGGGATTTTGGCGTCGCGGAGTTCATTGAAGAAGTTCAGGAACATGGTTGGGGCTCTCCTCGGGAGGAAAGAATAGGCTGTTTCAGGCTTGCGGCCAAGGTTCACGCTGGGAGAGGGTGAGGAAGAGGCGTGCGCCTGTCCGGTGCTAATAAAGGGGTGGGGTTGCAAGATCGGATCGGACCACGCGGAAAAGGATGCTGGCGGCGGCACCCACGGCGTCTTTTCGGTCTACCTCATAGGTCGCGCGCAGCTTGATATGCCAGCCACCGATTTCCTCAATCCAGAGCGCGGTATCGACGGGGATGTCGGGTCGTTTCGCAGAGCGGGAATCAGTGCGCAGGGCTGCGTTGACCTCTGTGATGGGGGCACCCTCCGGATCGGGAGGTGGGGCGACGGGGGCCGTGCTGCGATAGCGGTCCCTGATCGTCTCAAGGGAGCCTTTCAGATAGGCATCGGTGCTGATGGCACGGGGGAATTTCGTGATATGGAGGCGGATCGCGCCTCCGGCTTCGGCAATGTAATTGCAGGCCACATCCTTGCCGGCTCCCTGTCCGGGGAAGATGACCTCTCCGGTAAAGTCGAAATCGCCGGTGGCAAGCGGGCAGGTGACGCCGGAGTTTATGTGCTGGAGGCCGGTTGTGGTGTCGCGCCAAATGGCGGGGGTTTCAGAGGCGGCTGGTTCTGTTGGTGCAGCGTCCGTTGGAACGGCTTCAGGCACGGCAGGTGAGGCGGGTTCCGGGGGTGGCGTGCTGGCGCAGGCGGTGAGAGCTAAGATACAGACGTACAAAAGCGAGATGAGAAAGCTCATGTGATATGCTCATTGAATAGAATGCATGTTTTCATTGTCGTTATAAATGAACTCTAAATGTGTGTGAGTTGGCTAGGCGCGAAGTTCCGGTCGATTTGGCGCTGGCTCAGAACTTGCAGGTTTGCAATAGGATCATTAGGCATTGGATCGCATGAAATCAGGCTCTACGAAACGATTGCCGAATGTTGTCTATATCGCAGGTGCGGGGCGCAGCGGATCAACTGTTTTAGATCGCGCTCTAGGTTCGATTGAAGGTGTTGCCTCGTTCAACGAAATGCATGTGATTTTGACCCATGACTACATGGACAGGCAACTTTGCTCATGCGGGCAGGAGAGGAATCATTGTGCGTTCTGGGTCACAATTCTTAGCACTCTTAGCGAAAAGTACGATCTTGAAGAGTTAACTAACCTCTCTCACAAATTCGACAGCTCAAAGATCTATCCGCTAATGGCATTAGGGCTTATGGGTAGGAAGACCAGACGCGAGCTAAACACCTATGGAGCTTTTCTACATGATCTCTATTGTGCGCTGGCAGAACAGGCGGGGGTCGACACAATTGTCGACTCCTCCAAAATTCCAACACGTGTTCTGATCCTAAAAAAAAATGCACGCTTACCTGTTCAAACGGTGCACCTCGTACGGGATCCCCGTGCGGTTGCAGCCTCATGGATGCGAAAAAAGAAGGATCCATCCATTCAAAATGGGGAGATGATGCGCTATCCTTTATCTCGTACGCTGGCCGTTTGGGCGTTCCGTCAAATTTCCAGTGAACTCCTTCGATTCTGGACGCCCTATCTGCGTGTCCGCTATGAGAGGTTTGCAGAAGCTCCTAGGCATACGGTCGAGATGATAAGGGATTTCGTACCAGCTTTGAGTGGTCGGAAGTCAGGATTCGTAAGCGAGTTCGAGGTAGATTTGCCGCCACTGCACTCTCTTTCTGGCAATCCCGATCGATTTGAGCACGGTAAGACTTCAATCCGAATTGACGAAAAGTGGCGCACTAATGGAGAAGGTCAACTAGGGATCTGGCAGATCATGCTCTGGCCGATCATGTTTCGCTATGGTTATGGTGATTGACAGATAACCCGGACAAATAGCTTTAGTAATGGTGAACAGTCATACGTTCACGCTTTGCCAAGCGCGCCGATTCGCGCGATACTTTTAAATAAATGCCCGATACATTCGACGATCTGGACGCAAACGAGCCGCCAATCGCTGAGCCGCTGGCGGGTTCAAAGGAGATCGGTGCGCTTGCCCACCTCTATCGCGGCGAAGTCTATCGCTCTACGATCTGGCGGCAGAGGCTCGATACGACGACGAACTGGGCCGTTCTGACTACGGGCGTGGCTCTGTCGATCACTTTTGCCACGTCGGAAAGTTCACCCTTGCCGATGGTGCTGTCCGGTCTGCTCACGGTCATGTTCCTGATCCTGGAAGCGCGGCGGTATCAGTATTTCAATGTCTGGCGGTTCCGGGCGCGCATCTTAGAGATCGCGGTTTATGTGCCGCTTTTGCGGGGCGAAGGGGCAAAAATCCCCGTCGACCGGGGGGCAGCACTGTCAGATGACTATCTGGAGCCGAAAATGCGCATCAGTTTCCCCCGAGCCGTGGGACGGCGGCTGCGGCGGAACTACGGGTATCTCTTCGGTGTGCAGGGCATCGCCTATTTCTCGAAGATTGCGATCCATCCGGAGGAGGTTACGAGCCTCGTTGAATTCGTGGACAGAGCCCATGTGGGCCCCATTCCGGGCTGGCTTGCCTTTGCCGTGGGCCTTGCCTTCCACTCGACATGGATCCTTATTGCATGGCTTACTTATATGGACGAAAAATCCGATATGAGCGTGGTTGCAGACGTGCTTGACTAAAGGCCAACCTGCACGTTTTCGCCCCGTCTCCCTTCACATCCCACGCGATTTGGTGTCGAAGACGGCTCTGATTTCGCAAGAGAGAAAGCATCCATGTCCGTTACCGTTCGCTTTGCGCCATCGCCCACGGGAAAGCTGCATGTCGGCAATGTCCGAACAGCGCTGATCAATTGGCTCTTTGCCCATGGCCGGGGCGGTAAATTTATCCTCCGTGTCGATGACACGGACCGGGAGCGTTCGACCAAAGAAAACGAAGACGGGCTGAAGGCAGACCTGAAATGGCTCGGCCTAGAGTGGGCAGAAACCTTCAATCAATCGGATCGCTTCGATAAGTACGATGCTGCGGCGGATAAGTTGCGCGAGATGGGGCTGCTTTATGCCTGTTATGAGACGGCCGATGAGCTCGAACGAAAGCGCAAGATCGCCCTCAGTCGCGGCCGCCCCCCCGTTTATGATCGGGCCGCGCTCGACCTCTCGGATGACGACAAAACAAAACTAGAAGCGGAAGGCCGCACACCGCATTGGCGCTTCAAGCTCTCGGGGGAAAGGATCGAGTGGACTGATCTGGTGCGGGGAGATCAGTCGATCGACACGAGTTCTTTGTCCGATCCGATTCTGATCCGGGGCGATGGCTCCTATCTCTACACCCTGCCGAGTGTGGTCGATGATATCGAGTATGACATTACTCATGTGGTGCGCGGTGAGGATCATGTGACCAATTCAGGCGCGCAGATTGAGATCTTCCGGGCGCTGGGCGGCACGTCGCCGGACATGGCCCATACGCCGCTCCTTATCGGGGCGGACGGATCGGCCCTGTCCAAACGGCTTGGCTCATTGTCCATGGATCAGCTCCGCGCAGACGGCATCGACCCCATGGCAATCTCATCTCTTCTCGCCAAGATTGGCACGAGCGACAATGTGGAGGCGCGGGGATCGCTGGCGTTGCTGGCGGACGCGTTTTCCTTCGACAAGATTGGTCGGGCACCGGCACGGTTCGACGAAAAGGAACTGGAGGGACTGAACGCTCAGCTTCTGCGGGAGAAGCCGTTCGATTTGGTCAAAACGGCGCTCGCCGAGATTGACGGCCGTGCGGTGGAAGATTCGCGCTTCTGGGAAACGGTGAAGGCGAATTGCGATAAGCTGAGCGATGTGCGCGGCTGGATAGAGGTCGTCTATGGCAACGTGACACCAGTGATCGATGGTGACGATACGGATTATATCGAGGATGCCAAAGCGCTGATGCCGGAGATGGAGTTTGGTGAAGGAGCGTGGCGCGAGTGGACGTCGGCTTTAAAAGAAAAAACGGGCCGGAAAGGTAAGGGGCTGTTCATGCCGCTGCGCAAGGCGTTGACCGGCCTGAGCTATGGCCCGGATATGTCCGTACTTCTACAGCTGATGGGCCGGGAGCGGGTGAAAGCGCGCTTGGGGTAAAGCTCACGTCAAACCAGACATTATATATATCCGCAGGGCATAAATGGAGCAGGGTATGGGGCACAGCAACGAAAATCTCGTCACGGACCGTCAGACATTTGTGACGCATCTCTCCTGTGCTTTGGAGGGCACAAAGGCTGAGGCCGACAAAGTGCACGCATTGTCTCCAGCGGGTCGGCCCTACTGGGTTCACTATGATCTTGATGGGATCAAGTCTCATCTCGACCGGGATGAGTTGGATACCCGCCCGCGTGACTTATGGCGCTACCGCGAAATGCTGCCCGTGCGCGAGACAGAGCATATTGTCAGTCTTGGCGAGATTGAGACACCGCTGGTGGCGCTAACCAATACAGAAGCCAAGCTCGGGCTGACGGCCGGAACGCTCACTGTAAAGGATGAGGGCCGGTTGCCGACGGGGTCGTTCAAGGCTCGCGGCCTCGTCATGGCTGTGTCCATGGCGAAAGAGTTCGGACTGAAGACTTTGGCGATGCCGACCAATGGAAATGCTGGCGCAGCGCTTTCGGCTTACGCTTCGCGGGCTGGTATCGATGCGATTATTCTCTGTCCTGACAATACGCCCGAAGTGAATGTGAGGGAGATCGCTGCTCAGGGCGCAAGGGTTTATCGCGTCAACGGGTTGATCGATGAATGCGGAAAGCTCGTTCGCAAGGGCTGCGATGAAAATGGCTGGTTTGATCTTTCCACCCTGAAGGAGCCCTATAGGATCGAAGGAAAGAAAACGATGGGGCTCGAGCTTGCCCAGCAAATGGGCTGGCAGGTGCCGGATGTCATCTTCTATCCAACGGGCGGTGGGACTGGACTAATCGGTATGTGGAAAGCGTTCCGTGAGCTGACGGAGATTGGATTTTTGTCCGGCAAGCTGCCACGCATGGTGGCGGTGCAGTCCACGGGCTGCGCACCTATGGTGCGTGCCTTTGAGGCGGGGGAGCGCCATGCCACCCGCTGGGAAGATGCGGAGACCGTGGCGTCCGGCATAAGAGTGCCCGCCGCTGTTGGTGATTTCATGATCCTTGATGCGGTCCGCGAGTCCGGTGGCTTTGCGATTGCCGTACCCGATGAGGATATTCTTGCCGCTGTGGATGAGGCGGCGACGAGTGATGGTTTCCTTCTGTGTCCGGAGGGCGGCGCAACGCTTGCTGCCTACAAGCAGGCGCTTGCCGAAGGGCTTGTCTCTAGGGATGAGCGGGCCGTGCTCTATAATTGTGCGACGGGGCTCAAATACCCCATGCCGGAAGCGCCGCTTACCCTTGATCAATATGGGGACATAGATTTCGCGCAGCTTTAGTCCGTGCAGTGCTAATCTGGAATCTTCGTCATGGGAATGAAATCGATAGAGATATTGTCGCCGAGATCAAATCTCTTTCGTTGATCACCGGCATAGCCATGGCGCTTATAGAAACGCGCGCCAGTGAGCGTTGCCATTAATTCGAACGACTGAAACCCCGCAGACCGGGCGTCGCTTTCGCAAGCCTCAAGTATTAACTCGCCAACTCCGCACCCGATCCAGTCCGGGTCGACGAAGAACGCACGGATTTTCGCTGCATCAATTGTGGGATCGAGCAGTTCAGGCTCACGCACGGCATAAGCATCCGAGCCGAACAGAGTGGCGCGCTTGCTCCAACCGCCGCAGCCGACAATTGTCTTTTCCTCAAGGCAGACGAGATAGGTTCCATCATTGATCAATTGCCGATCGACCCCCCAGGCTCCACCGAGGGCAGCCTCGACCTGAGTATGGGAGTAGTCTTTTCGGCAGAGTTCCCTCGCCGAACGCGCGATCAGATCTTCAAGAATCTTCACATCGGAGATCGAAGCTTGGCGAACAAGCACCTTAAACCACCACGCAGCGATCCTGCAGTGCCTGTATGGCATGGCCTGGTGTGTCGGTATGGACAAGCAGCGATCGGAATTCCTCGGGTGTGAACTTGCCGTCGATAATATGATCCATGAGTTTGAAGAGCGGATCCCAGAAACCGTCCTGATCGAGAAAGGCCATGGGCTTTGCGTGGATACCGAGGCGCGCCCATGAGAGGATCTCGACAGCTTCTTCGAGTGTGCCGATGCCGCCGGGCAAGACGATGAAGGCATCTGACTCATCGAACATCATCTGTTTGCGAGTGTGCATGTCCTCTACAATCCGGTGCTCGACGTCCTCGAAAATCCGCTCTTTCTGAAGCAGAAAGCGGGGCATAATGCCGAGGACTTTGCCATCCTTCTCGAAAGCGGCCCGGGCGCATGCGCCCATCAGCCCGACACCGCCGCCTCCATAGACAAGGCGTATTCCAGAGAGGGCGAGGGCATGGCCGAGAGCTGTTGCTAAGCGCAGATACTCTTCGGCAACATCATTCGATGAGCCGCAATAGACACAAATAGATTTGATACCGTCCATAGCGCGAATCCTTAGGCATACATTGGCCAGCATAGAGCCAGCTCGGCTATCAGGACCACTCAATTTTCCTGCCATGGCTGGTATCACCCCGCCGAGCGGCCTATCTCTCGCCCATGGCAGACGAAAAACCCAAAACAAATCTGGATGCAATTGAGACCGCCGATGGTGGTATTGGCCAGGCGATTGGCCGTGTTATTGGCCTTCTCGCAAGCCGGGATCTGGCGAAATGGCGACCGGTTATGCTGCTCGCCGTTGTGCTGACGGTGATTTCCCGCGGCGTCTCCGTGGCTGCACCGCTCTATCTGGAGAAAGCGATCAACGCCCTCACAGATGGGGTGAGCGCAACTGAAGCGCTGATGGCCGCGCTTGTGTTTCTCGGATTCTTTACAGGCGGGCGATTTTTGGCCATCGCTTTCCGTCAGTGCGGCGAGTGGCTGTTCTCGCCTGTCAGCCAGGATGCCCAGCGGCACATGGCAGTGGACGCTTTCCGCCACGCTCAGCATCTTTCTCTCGGCTTTCATCAGACGCGCCGTACCGGGGCGCTGAACCGGATCATCGAGCGCGGGGCTGTTGCCCTCGATTACATCATACGGTTCATGTCCTTCACGATAGGACCAACCATCATCGAGCTGTGTCTGGTAGCGGGTGTGCTGGCGGTGACCTATGATGTGTTGCTCGCGCTGATCGCGGTGGGCACAGTTTTAGCCTATTCAGTGTTCACTTTTTTGATGACCGAATGGCGGGTGCGTCAGCGGCGGCGGCTGAACGAAGCCGATACTGAATGGCGGGCTCGCGCGGTCGATTCCATGACCAATTTCGAGACGGTGAAAGCCTTCGCCGCCGAAGACCGGGAAACGGACCGCTATGACGAAGCGATTGAGGAATATAACCGCCACTTCGTCGTAACAGCCCGGTCGCTCAACCTGCTGAATGCCGGTCAGGAGCTAATCACCAATGGCGGGCTATTTGCCATGATGGGGGTTACGGCCTGGCGGGTCGCAGAGGGCGATTTCGAGATCGGAGCCATCGCTGCGGTGATGATGCTGATGATGAACCTCTACCGTCCGCTAGGGATCTTAGGATGGGCGTGGCGGGAGATCAAACAGGGCGCTGTGGACCTCGAAAAACTCTTTGGTCTGATGGCCATGGAAAGTGATGTCCGAGACCGGACCGACGCTGTTGCCCTTAGCCATCCGGTGGGACAGGTCGAATTTGAAGGCGTCGGCTTTGCCCATGATGGCCGTGCTGTCGGCTTGCATGATGTGAGCTTCAGTGTTCCGGCCGGGAAATCCGTCGCGTTTGTCGGAACGTCTGGCGCGGGCAAGTCGACGCTGCTGAAGCTCCTGTTCCGCTTCTATGATGTCGATGCGGGCCGGGTAGCTATTGATGGTAAGGACGTGCGGTCGCTAAAACAGACATCACTCCGCAAGGCGCTGGGGCTCGTGCCGCAGGATGTGGTTCTGTTTAACGACACCATTCGGGCAAACATTTCCTATGGACGACCGGAGGCAACGCTTGACGAACTACGCGATGCCGCGCGGCGGGCTCAGCTTCTGGAGTTCATCGAGAACCTGCCAGAGGGGTGGGAGACCCGCGTAGGAGAGCGCGGCGTGAAGCTCTCCGGTGGAGAGAAGCAACGCGTCGGCATTGCCCGGGTGATCTTGTCGGACCCGGCGATACTCGTGCTCGATGAGGCGACCTCTGCCCTCGATAGCGAAACGGAAGCAGCTGTTCAGGATGCTCTGGATGAGGCGTCGCGGGGGCGGACGACGTTAATGGTGGCTCACCGCCTTTCAACCGTGCAGAATGCCGATGAGATCGTTGTTTTGCAGCAGGGCGCAATTGTTGAACGCGGAACCCATGGATCTTTGCTGGCGCGCGGCGGAGAATATGCTGATATGTGGAACCGGCAGGTGCGGGACGAAGCGCAGGCTGAGGCCGTGACCTAGAAGCGATCTGGAGACGGGCAGGATGGTCGAAAAGAACAAACAGTCGGCACTTCGCAAGGGGCGACCCTGGGCGCTTATCGGGTTTGATCTGGAGGGCATTGTTGGAGCCCTGGCGGCCTGGCTCGTGGGCTTGTTGCTCGGAGCGATTTGGGGTCCATTGTTCTGGATTGGCTTCGTTGCAGCCGTTGTCATCCTCCTTGCGACACGCAAACAGGAGCGGACGCCACCTGATGCAGCCAATCTGGTGATTGCACCCTGCGACGGTGTCGTTCAGTCAATCCTAAAGGCTGTGCCGCCGGTGGAGTTGCGTCTTCCCCAGACTGAGCACGTGCGGGTACGGGTATCGTCCTCCCCAGCCAGCCCGAACATGGTCTTCGCGCCGATTACTGGTGAAATCATGTCGATCATTGAAGAAGAGCCGAACCCCTCGGTCATTCTTGCCAGAGCGCCTGACTTGCCGGGTCTTGCCGTGGCGAATGTCGGGTTTTCCAGTCGCGGTGACATGGTCGGATTGACTGTTGCCACGGGTGGGTTTGGGCCGCGCCTCGAAATGACAGGAGAAAGCGGCGATGCGGTGCGGGCAGGCCGTATTGTCGGAAAGCGCAGACTAGGCGGCTGGTGCGATGTCTATCTGAAATCCGGTGCAAGACTGTTGGTAAGCGAGGGCCAGACCCTGATCGGTTCGGAGACAGTTTTGTGCCGCCTTTCCGTTGAGCCCGGCGATATTGTCGAGGCTGGCTCCGCTGAGGAGGCGGCCAGCTCGGCCGATGCGCCGCCAGCTGCTGAAGTCGAAGATACGCAGGACGCTGGAGACCCGACTGCCGACGATAGGGTAGAGACGGAAACTGAGTCGGCAGAAGAGACAGCGGACACTTCCGAAGATGATGCATCATCAGCTGAGCCTGATGCCAAAGTCGAAGAAGAAAAGACAAGCTCCGAAGACACGCCTGACGTAAAAGCGGAGGCTGATGCCGAAACGTCCCCAGCGGCGGATAAGGATGAAGAGGACATGTCCGAAGAGGAGATTTCGGAGATGTTCGAGAAGCTGAAACAGAAGGCGGATGAGGAATCCGGCTCTTAGGGGTCTCTCTCCTTGAATCGAATTATTTAACGGCCGGCAGCCCTATGGAGGGGCCAGTGCTGCTTACGCGATTACCTTGCGAGCCTCGCAGAAAGAAATCAGTTTTCTTTCATCTTCGTCCCACAGATGCAATTTCAGGCTTTTCAGGCTCGCGCCGATGGTCAGCCGATTGATCTTGGTCAGCTCTGGATGGTCCCGGAGCACTTCCGGCAGGCGGTAGGACGGGATACGGCTGTTCAGGTGGTGGACGTGATGGACGCCGATATAGCCGGTGAGCCAGTCCAGCGGTTCTGGAAGATCGTAATAGGATGAGCCATGGAGTGCGGCATGGTGCACCTGCCATTCGCCCTGGCCCGACCAGTGCGTTTCCTCAAACTGGTGCTGCACATAGAACAACCAGACACCGATGGTCGAAGCGAGAATGGTAGAGGGCAGGACGACGAGCAAAATCGGTGTGAGCCCCACCGTCCAGATGGTGAGTGCGGCAAGAATGGCGATGCCTGCGTTGGTGGCCATAGCGCTGGCCCAGTAGCCGCGATGGCCAAGAAATTCGATGGGTATCCGGTTCTGCAAAATGAAAACAAAGGCCGGGCCGACGACGAACAGGGTCAGTGGGTTTCTGAACAGGCGATAGCCAAGGCGCTGCCAGTATCCTGCGCTGCGATACTCTGCGAGTGTCATTGTATGAACATCGCCGACGCCGCGCTTGTCGAGGTGGCCCGCCCCGGCATGGTGGTGCTTATGGGCCTGTTTCCAGACATGGTAGGGCGTCATGGTGAGGACGCTGAGGGCCATGCCCATGGCATCGTTTAGGCGCTTTGAAGAGAAGTATGATCCGTGGCCGCAATCGTGCTGAATGATGAAGACGCGAACCAAAAAGAGTGCAGCGGGCACCCAGATCAGGGGCGCAAGCCAATAACTGATGGACATAAGCCAGATGCCGACGGCGATGAGCCCGACAAAGGGGAAAAGGGTGACCGATAGGTCGAAAAGTGCACGGCGTAGATTTGGATTTCTGTAGGGGACGAGGCGAGCCGCCCACTCGCGGGCACTCACAGTGTGGGGGTTATGCTCTGGCGAGCCGCCCGGCCGCGCTACCGCAAATCCATCCATGGTGAAAATCCCGATTGACTCCGCAATTCAACCTCTTGGTATTTGGCGGTTTTCGCAAGCTGATTACCCATCACGTTGCGGTTATTCGGCCGCGAAAACCTCATTCAGATAGGCCGCGATACGCACGCCGCCCTGGGAAAGCCGGGTGCGAATGGTCTCGCGGTGGGCGAAGACATATCCCCATTTGAGATCGCGCGTGTTCGGATAGACCGTATCCCGGATGGCGACGCTTTCTGAAATCCAAATTTCAGGATCGTTGGTCCACCAGTCGTTCAGCAGGTCCTGCGAGATTTTCGGCAGAGCCCAGTTCGCCCATTCGGTATAGGATAATTGCTCGCGGTCTATGATGTCTTCATCCCAGATCTTGTGGAGGTTCGACACCTCATCAAAGAAAACGACAAGGAAGTCATTGCCTCCACGGTCAGTGCCGTTGCCCACGTGCAAGGGCTGGTGGAGGTCCCCGATGAGGTGCACGATAAAGCGCAAGGCAAGCTGTTTTTCCTCCCGCGTAGCCGCATCTGACAGCAATGTGTCACGGAATTCTGCAAGGGCAGAGACGGCGTTGCCTTCGGGCGGCACCACCGTTTCGGCATAGGTCAGACCGTCTGGAACCGTTACGTAATGATACGGACCGGCTTCCATTCTCCAGAAGAATTCCGGGCTGGAGCGCATGAAATCCGGCCAAGTAGAAGCCTCGGCAAGCCCGCCGCCGGGCCCTAACAAATCTTCGACCGCCGCTTTTGCTTCTGCTGACAGATATTCTTCTGCAATGGCTCCGGTGACGCGGTGGCCGGTTTTGCCCCAGGCATGGGACGGTGCGGTGGCAATGAATGTGGCAAGGACAACAGCAAGTAAGCGCATCAAGACCCTCCGTGGCAGTTATGATCGGTTATAGACGTTCCATGACGATTTTAAGAGGCTGAAATGGAGGGAAGCCAGGTGGCAAGGGCGGGGATTGCTGCAACAAGGCAGATCATCAGAACTTGCAGGCCAATAAAAGGAATGGCTCCGCGCCAGATGTCCAGGGTTTCAAGATCATCCGGAGCGGCACCCCGCAGGTAGAACAGGGCGAAGCCGAAGGGCGGTGTCAGGAAGCTTGTCTGGAGGTTCAGCGCCATGAGAATGGCGAGCCAGACCGGGTCGGCACCAAGCAGGATCAGTGGCGGTGCGACGAGGGGCACGACGACGTAGACGATTTCGATGAAGTCAAGAAAGAAGCCGAGGACAAACATCACAGCCATGGTGAGGACAAGCGCTCCCCAGAGACCGCCCGGTGTCGACTGCAGAAGGTTCATCACCAGAATGTCGCCATCATAGCCGCGGAAGACGAGGGCGAAGAGCGATGCCCCGATCAGGATCAGGAAGACCATCGAGGTGATATGTACAGCCGAAGTCAGGGCCGGGCTGAAGCGATCGGTCTGCATCAAGACAATGGCGCTGGCGATAAGCCCCGCGAGAAAAGTGATGGTGGCGATTCCCGCAAGAACTATGGCGATCTGTTCGCCATTGGAAACTGCATCCCGGCCAACGCGGAGATCGACCAGTTCTGCAAGGACGAGCAGAAGAAATATGGATGCTAGCCCGGCAAGGATAAGAGGCTGGAGCTTTGTATCCGTTTCGTCGCTGAGGCGGAGACCGGCGAGAAGGGCCGCTCCCCCAGCTCCGATGGCGGAGGCTTCTGTCGGTGATGCAATTCCGCCAAGGATCGAGCCGAGGACCGCCAAAATTAGAAGCAGCGGAGCCCCGAGACCGAAAATGATTTCCCGTGGTGCAGGTGTGTCTAGATCCTCAGCGCTTGTCACTGGGGGGCATGTCGTAGGGCGGGTAATCGAGAGAAACGCAATATAGGCCAAGTATAGCCCTACCAGCACAAGGCCGGGGATCAGGGCACCGGCAAAGAGATCTCCGACGGATACCGCCGATGGCCGCCCCGCAGCGGCGACGCTGGCGCGCTGATTGGCATTGGAAATGGCGTCGGACAGAAGGATCAGAACGATTGATGGCGGAATGATCTGGCCGAGGGTGCCTGAGGCGGCAATAGTTCCCGAAGCGAGGCGCGCGTCATAGCCTTGGCGAAGCATGGTCGGTAGGGCGATCAATGTCATGGTGATGACGGTCGCGCCGACAATGCCGGTGGAGGCGGCGAGGAGCGCCCCGACAATCACCACAGCGAAGGCAAGGCCTCCGCGGACGCGCGCAAGTAGCCGGCTTGCGATGTGCAGGAGATCTTCAGCGACTTTGGAACGTTCCAGGATCACGCCCATGAGCACAAAGAGCGGCACGGCGACAAGCACCTGATTCTCCATCGTGCCGATCATGCGCAGCTGGATCAGGCGTAAAAGGCCCGTCGGGAAAACGCCGCACAATGCTCCGATCAGAGCGAATATGAGGGCGACGCCGCCCAATGTGAGCGCGACCGGAAACCCGGCTAGTAGCGCGCCAATTGCTGTGACGAACATCAGTATGGCGAGGAGAACTTCGATCTCCATCAGAACGTCTCCGCCGGGCCCTGGGAGGCAGGCGTTTCAAGCGGGCCGATACCGCGCAGGCCCATTGCTGCCTTAAGTGCGTTGGAGAGCCCTTGCAGAATAAGGAGAAAGGCGAAGGCGGGGATAAGGGTGCGGAACAGATAGTAGATGGGAAGGCCATCGCTCTCCCGTGAGCCTTCAAACCCTGCCCAGGATCGGCCGAGAGATGGCTCAACCGCCCAGAAGACGAGCAGGCCGATGGGAAACACGAAGAGGAAGATTCCGACGAGTTCTATGGCGGCGCGTATGCGGGGGCCGAAGCGGTTGCGCATGATGTCCACGCGGACATGGGCGTCATCGCGCAAGGCACCGGCAGCCCCGAGGAGGAACACTGCTGCAAATCCATAGATCACGGTTTCATCGAGCCATGAGAAAGCGAGGCCATAGACATGGCGAATGATCACGACGGTGAGCTGGGCGAGTACCATGATCAGTGCTGCGACCATCGCTATCGATTGGGCCGCGCCGGAGATGCTGTCGAGACCGCGATGTATCCCAGCCAGCCTCCGGCTGGGTTCCGTCGGCCAGATCAGGACAATGATAGGCAGGAGAAGTGTGGGCGACAAAAGGATGCCAAGCCAGCGCAAGGCGTCACCTAGCATCAGGAACACGTCGGCCATCAGTTGGTGCCAAGCTCCCGGGCATTGTAATAAGGGGCTTCGGAGACAGACGCCCAGCCGCGCATCTTCTTCAGATTGTCCTCGAAGCTCTCATAGATTCGCCGCTCAATATCACCGCCAGATCCGGCGCTCGCGCGCACATCGCGTGATATCTCCTGCACCTCGGCCATCACATCGGCGGGGAACTGGCGCAGTTCGGTGTCATGCTGCCTGCGCAGAATGTCGAGATGGATGGCGTTTTGAACCGTGAATTCGCCGAGGCTGAGATGGTTCACTTCGGAGCATACAGCGCGAATAATGCCCTGTTCCGTGCTGTCGAGGCTCTCCCATGTTTTGAGATTGACGCCGACAGCGAGGGCAGATCCGGGCTCATGGAAGCCGGGTCCGTAGTAGTAGGGGGCCTCGCGGTAGAAGCCGAGATAGAAATCGTTCCACGGACCGACCCATTCGGTGGCGTCAATCGTGCCGGTTTGCAGGGCCTGATAGATTTCGCCGCCGGACAGGGTGACGGCGGCTCCGCCAAGCTCGCGCACGACCTGACCGCCCAGACCCGGTATGCGCATTTTCAGGCCGCGGAAATCCTCCAGGCTGTTGATTTCCTTGCGAAACCAGCCGCCCATTTGGTGGGCGGTGTTGGTGGACTGGAAGGCGATGATGCCGAACTGCTTGGAAAGCTCTTCCCAGAGCGCCTGGCCACCGCCGAAATCGATCCAGCCCATGATCTCCTGGGCGGTCATACCCATGGGTACCGAAGTAAAGAAGTTGAAGGCGCGGGACTTGGCCTGCCAATAGTACTCCGCACCGTGGTAGAATTCGACTGAACCATCGGCCACGGCGTCAAAAGCCTGAAGTGCACCCACCAGTTCCCCGGCCGCATGGACGCGAACCTCAATCTGGCCATCGGTAAGCTCGGTGATCCGGGTCCCCACGCGCTCGGCGGCCATGCCCAAGCCGGGCAAGCCTTTTGGCCATGTCGTCACCATGTTGAAGCGTCGCCGACGGCGGCTTATCGCCGGAGCAGCAATCGTCTCGGATCTTTGCTCCGACGCGCCACAGGCGGCTGTACCGAGCCCCAGCGCCGTCGCGGCGAGCGCCTGTCGCCGGTCTAGTTTCTTGTCCTGCATTGCCCCTGCTGCCCTCCCGTGAGCGCTCTCTCGGCACCCTTTGTTGGCGTTAGATATCGGCGCTCATCAGCTCCCAAGTCTCGCCATTCAGCACTTCCAGTGGCCAGTATTGTCTTTTGTAATCCATTTTCGGACTGCCATCGACCCAGTAGCCAAGATAGACATGGGGAAGGCCATGGGTCGCTGCCCGCTGGATATGTTCGAGGATCATGTAATTGCCGAGGGAACGCGATGACAGCTTCGGATCGAAGAAGCTGTAAACCATGGACAGGCCATCGCGCAGGACGTCACTGATTGCAGCGCCGATAAGTGGGGCATCAAGATCCTCGCTCTCGCGGTATTCGACGATCAGGCTTTTGACCGGACTCTCGCTGACCATGTTGGCGTAATCGCGGAAGCCCATATCGGCCATACCGCCATCTTCATGGCGAGTTTCAAGATAGCGTTTGAGAAGGCGGTACTGCTGACGTGTCGCGACGGCCTTTACCGGCGTCGCGACAATATTTGAGTTCTTTCGGAGCGTTCGCCGCCAACGTTTGGTGAATGTGAAATCACGAACCGGGACGCGAACCGATTTGCAGGCATTACAGCGCGGACAGGCCGGGCGGTAGGCAATGCCTTGCGATCTGCGAAAACCGGACTCGCTCAAAAGAGAATGGACAGCGTCAGCGTCGGGAACGGAGAGATTGGTGAAAGCCTTCCGTTCTCGCATACCATCCAGATAGGGGCAGGGAGCCGGCGCAGTCATATAGAAGCGGAGGGCACGCCGGTATCCGGGCTGGAACAGATGCGAATCGCCGAATTTCATTTCACTCCAATATGAACACTCAAAGCCCGAACCGCCAAGGGGCAACTACTGTGAATACCGCCCATATGAGCAGCACGAGAGGCCCACCATAGCGTAGGTAATCTGAAAATCTATAATGCCCAGGACCCATTACCAGAAGGTTCGTCTGATAGGCGATGGGTGTGGCGAAGCAACAATTGGCAGCGTAGATTACCGCGAGGACAAAGGGTAAGGGGTCAACGCCTAGCTCGTGGGCGGTGGAAATCGCCACCGGCGTGAACAGTACCGCCGTTGCGGCATTGCTGAGAATGTTCGTCAAAATAGCCACTGCGAAGAAGATTGCCGAGAGCACGGCGACGATTCCGTAGGGCGATGCGAGCGCTACAATTCCATGGGCGATTAAACTCATGGCACCGGTTTCTTCCAGGGCGATTCCCATGGCGCGGGCAGCTGCGATGAGAATGAAAATACGTAGATCGAGGGATCGAGTGGCCTGTCGGATGTTTAAGCATCCCGCCATGATCATGGCGACGCCACCGATCACGGCGGCATGGAGAATGGGCACGATTTCAAGGGCGGCGGCGAGTACGGTCAGTAAGGCGATGATGCGGGCCGCTTGCGCCCTCGCCGTAACGGGGATCTCCGTGCTGGACCATTCGAGCAGAATGATATCCTTGCTCTGCCGTAGTTCTGTGAAGGCGTCGGCAGGCGCGCATATTAGAAGCGTGTCCCCGGCCTCAAGGCGAATTTCATTCAATTGAGAGCGGATCATGCGTGAGCGGCGTTGAATGCCGAGTACGACGGCGCGAGTCAGCCGCCTGAAGCCGAGAAGCTCAACAGTACGCCCTGCCATACGGGAGCCGGGCGCAATGACGGCTTCGGCAAGAAGAAGTGAGCGGGGCTTCCCACTGGCATCCTCAGAGCCGGGGCCTGATCTCCACATTTGTTCAAGCAGGTCCGGCTTGCTCGCAAGGGCGTCGCCCAGCACCTTGCGTGTTGCGGCAACGATGACAAGATCACCGGGCTTCAGGCGGACCTCCTCGAAAGGGGGCAGTATAGCCTGTTCGCCTCTTTGTATCATGCGAACGGTCATGCCCGGCAGATCCTGAAACATGCCTGCGACGGGAGCCTTTCCGGAGAGAAAATGTCCGTGGGTCACCTCGATTTGTGCGACATAGTGTTTGCCTGACCCAGTGGCGATCTGGTCCGACATGTCTTCACGTTTCGGCAGGAATAAGCGCGCGGTTATGGCCACATAGATCAGGCCTGCTCCGGAGAGGATGAGGCCAAGTGAGGTGAGTTCGAAGAAACCGATCGATACGCCCTCAATACGGAAAAACGCCTCGGCCGCCAGCAGGTTGGTGGATGTCCCGATCAGGGTTGTCATCCCGGCAAAGACGCTCACAAAACTGAGGGGCATCATGATGCGGGACGGTCCGATGCCCATGCGCAAGGCAATGGCGCTCATGATTGGCAGGAACATTATAACAACGGGCGTATTGTTGATAAAGGCGCTGGTGACGAACACCGCAGCAAACGCCACGACTAAAGTTGAATAAGGCCGCTTGTCATAAGAGCGTATGATCGCCTTTGATGGTCCATCAAGAGCGCCTGTTTGAAACAGGCCCTGACCAACGACCAGTAGTGCCATGATGGTGATCAGTGCGGGATTGCCAAATCCCTGAAGGATCAAAACAGCGTCTACTGGCTGGCCGTCCGCGCCTTTGGCACCAGGAAGCTGAAACAGCAGCAACAGCGATGCGATGATCCCGACCGACACAAGTTCCATGGGCCAGCGGTCGGTCATGTAAAGGACGATGGATGCCGCCACAATGGCAAGGCTTGCCCACATGGCCCAGTTCATTTCCAGTATTGTAGGCAGTATCGCGTCCAGCATTCCCACTCCCAAAGCTTCAACTTAGGCGCGCCAAGCGGCTTTCAGTTGGCATCTTCAAGAATAATGCTAATTCGGCGGTTAACGGAAGCGTGTGGTTGGTTGGGTAGCAAGGGCACCGCGTCAGCAAGGCCGATTACCGCGCGAATCCGAGCTTCTGGAAGCCCTGTATCCTGCAATAGTTTTCTTGCGGCATTGGCTCGCGCCGATGAGATTTCCCAGTTGGACATACCGGGCTCCATTGCGGGAAACGCATCAGTGTGTCCCTCAATGCGAAGGTTCAGAGAATGCGGTTCGATCAACGTCCCAAGCACGGACAGGAGTTTCTTTCCATCTTTGCTGGGCTCGCTTCCCGCGGTTTCGAAAAGCGGAGCTGAACTGGCGTCGGTCACTTCGAGACGCAGCTTGTCACCAGCAACTTTGGAAACGATCTGACCTTGATAGGGCGCGAGTCCGGGAGCGATGGCGATTTCGTCCAGAAGGTGATCGATCGCGGCTAGCTGGGTGCTTGTAGTTTCAGCAGTTTGGTTGCGGCCACTAAAATAGGCGGCAACCTGCTCACGGTTTATGACCGACTGCTCAGTGGACAGCCACATCAGCAGGAAAAAGGCCATCAGGGCGGTCAGGAAATCGGCATAGGCCAATTTCCACTGGCCGGGACGCCGGGATTCTCCTCGGCGCAGGCTCCGGCCCCGACCCGACCGGGTAGAGGAATAAATTGCCATTTGTGCAGTCTTTCTGATTGCAGGGATAGAGATACCAGAACAGCGTGAATATCGATTTGTTGCCGCCGCCGATTTTTCGGGCAAATTTTAGAGAATATTGTAAGACTGTTAGGGCTTTATCTGTTTAAGCAAGGCTAGAAGAAACTGAGATTGAGGGAATATGAGCGCGTTAGAGACCGATTACGTCGTCATCGGTAGCGGAGCTGTGGGCATCGCTTTTATCGATACGATGCTGGATGAAAGTGATGCGGACTTCATAATCGTTGATAAGCATCATATGCCGGGTGGCCATTGGAACGATGCTTATTCCTTTGTGCGACTGCACCAGCCGTCGGCTTTCTACGGTATATCTTCGATGCCGCTCGGTAGCGACAGGATTGATGAAGCCGGATCTAACAAGGGCTGCTACGAGCTTGCAACGGCTTCGGAGGTTGTCGCTTATTTTGACAAAGTTATGCGGGAAAGGCTGCTGCCTTCGGGTCGGGTTCAGTATTACCCCATGTCGGAGTACACCGAGAACGGCAAGATCAAGTCTTTGCTGTCGGGCGAGGTCATAGACGTCAGTGTCCGTAAGCGAGTTGTGGACGGCACATTCTTCGCCACATCCGTGCCATCGACCCATACGCGCAAATTTGCTGTCGATGATGGTGTGACATGTGTTCCGCCGAACGATCTGCCGACGCTGGCGGCGAAGTTCGGTCACTATGTCGTGCTGGGTGGCGGCAAGACGGCCATGGACTCGGTTGTCTGGCTCATCGACCATGGCGCGTCCCCTGACACCGTCACATGGATCTGTCCGCGCGCATCATGGCTCATCAATCGGCGCATCACGCAGCCAGGCCGTGAGTTTTTCGAAGATTCCATAGGCGGCGCGGCGGATCAGTTTGAGGCACTTGCAGAGGCGACGAACACCAAGAACCTCTTTCACCGCCTCGAAGCAGCGGATGTAATGCTCCGTATAGATCCCGATGTTGAGCCGGAAATGTTCCACTATGCCACGATTGCCCAAGGTGAGGTGGATCAGATGCGCCGCGTCAAAAATACTGTACGCGGCGAGCGCGTCGCCCACATTGGTAAGGATGCCATGGTCATGAAGTCGGGCAAATCGATCCCAATGGCAGACAATGCGCTTTATATCGATTGTACAGCAACGGCTGTCGACTTCGTCACCAAGCGCGATTTGCCTGTTTTCGAACCAGGGCGGATTACGCTGCAACCGGTTTTTGCGCCCCTCGCGAGCTATAGCGCTGCTGTCGTTGCTTATGTGGAAGCGAACTATGATGACGATGCACAGAAGAACACATTCTGCAAAGCGGTGCCCTTGCCGGATACGCCGGGGGAATGGCCTGCGTCTGTATTTGGTAATCTGATGAATCAGAACGCCTGGAACCAGGACAAGGCGCTGCGGGACTGGACTCAGGCCTGCCGTCTGAATCCAACAGCGGCCGCTGTGAATGATCCTGCGCCGCTTACCGATGGGCAAGCGGCGATCGCAAAACGCGTGCGGAATGCCGTTCTGCCCGCTGCTATGAACATTCAAAAACTCATAGCCGCCAAGACAGAGGCTGCCTAAGAAGAGATCTAACGAGGCAGTCTCAAGGATCGATCATGGCGAAATGTGCATTTCTTGGCCTAGGTGTCATGGGCTTTCCCATGGCCGGGCATTTGGCGAGATCTGGTCACAAGGTAACAGTCTGGAATCGCACTACATCCAAGATGACCGATTGGGCTTCCCAGCATAAAGGCGAAGCAGCCGATGATCCGGCGTCGGTGGTGTTCGGCAAAGAGTTTGTCTTTCTTTGTCTTGGGGACGATCCAGATGTGCGTGCCGTCTACGAGGCCCTTGAGCCAAGCATTGGTGCGGGCATGATCATTGTGGATCACACAACCGCCAGCGCAGGTCTTGCCCGGGAGCTGCATCAGCGTGCGGCTGCCAAAGGCGCGGCTTTTATCGATGCACCTATTTCCGGTGGTCAGGCGGGCGCGGAAAAGGGCCAGCTGGCCATCATGTGTGGCGGGGATGAAGATGCCTTTTCAAAGGCCGAGCCGGTGATGGCTGCCTATGGCAAAGGCATGATGTTGATTGGTCCGAGCGGCGCTGGCCAGCTTTGTAAGTCAGTCAACCAGATCTGTATCGCTGGCGTCGTGCAGGGCCTTTCCGAAGGTTTGGCCTTCGCTGCGAAAAACAATCTTGATACGGAGAAAGTCATTGCCGCGATTTCTGGCGGTGCGGCCCAGAGTTGGCAGATGGTCAATCGTTGGGAGACCATGGTGGCCGACGAGTTCGACCATGGTTTCGCTGTAGACTGGATGCGCAAAGACTTGAGGATCGCGCTGGAGGCGGCTCGGGAAACGGGGGCGAGCTTGCCTGTCGCCGCACTAGTTGATCAGTTCTACGCTGAGGTGCAGGCCATGGGCGGTGCGCGGTGGGATACGTCCAGTCTGATCAAAAGACTGCCGAAGGATGGCTGATGCGCCGTCTTGAGCTGCATGTGCGCGATGGGGAGGCTTTCGAGACAGCTCTTAAAGCTGTCCGGAAGATGGACCCTGTCGATTTCCACATACTGCTTCCGGAGCAGCAGGACCGGAAAATTATTTCCGTGTTCTTACGGGACAATACGAGCCAGACACTTGTCGATATTTTGCAACAGGCTCTGAAAGACGAAAAAGATTGGCGTCTCGTCGTCATGCCAATTGAAGCGACGCTTCCAAAAATCGAGGAGGTCGCAAAAGATCCGAAAAAGGCCAAGCAGAAAAAGTCTAACCAAAATGCTCTGCGAGAGGAGCTTTTGCACGATATTGAAGAGGGCGCACAGCTCGACCGGGACTTTTTGATCATGGTGTTTCTGTCCACTGTGGTAGCCGCTATCGGGCTGAACTCAAACAGTATTGCCGGGGTGATTGGAGCGATGGTGATTGCGCCATTGCTCGGGCCCATTCTCGGCTTCTCCATGGGCGCGGCTCTTGGAAGCATGGACCTAATCCGGCGGTCGAGCCTGACCCTTCTCGCCGGTATCTCGCTGGCGCTTGTCTCGGCCTACGCCCTGTCATTTGTCATGCCGCTCGACTTGTATAGCCGGGAGCTTATTTCGCGAGCCGAAGTGCGTCTTGACGGCGTTGCCCTGTCGCTCGCCGCCGGCGGTGCGGCTGCGCTGTCTCTCGCCCGAGGGCAAGGATCGACCCTTGTCGGCGTGATGGTGGCGGCGGCGCTTTTGCCTCCGGGCGCTGCCACGGGGCTTTTCCTCGGAGGTGGGCATTTCGATCTTGCCTCAAGGGCGGGGCTTCTATTGACTCTGAATGTCGCTGCACTTGTCCTCTCAGCCCTGTTGGTCTTCCGCGTCAAAGGCATTCGCCCACTGACATGGGTAGAACAGAAAGCAGCGACGAAAGCGACGCGGATCAACGCGCTTGCCTGGATTGTATTTCTGCTGATTGCGGCCTTCCTTATTGTCTATCTCGACCTTGGGGCCACGGTCGAAATCGGTTAGGTTCGGTAATGGCCAGACCAGAGAACAAGACGCTTCCGACAGCGACTGATCCGCGTGATTTCGTTGCCGGCATTGAACATCCCACACGCCGCGCCGATGCCGAGACTTTGCTCGAATTCTTCGCCGATGTGACCGGTATGACGGCGAAGATGTGGGGACCATCTATCATCGGCTATGGCAGTTATCACTACAAATATGACAGCGGCCGGGAAGGCGATATGTGCATGACAGGGTTCAGCCCGCGCAAGGCCAATCTGGTGATGTACATCATGCCCGGCTACGCCAAGATGGGCGATATGCTGGACCGCCTCGGTAAGCACAAGCTTGGCAAATCCTGCCTCTATATCAACAAGCTTGCCGATATCGATATGGCCGTTCTGGAGGAGATCGTGATTGCTGGTATAGAGGATGTGCGCGGGCGATATGAAACGACGGAAGATTGAAGCTCCGGCCTTCCGCTTATCGCACCTTCAAGCTACATACGCGCCCATGACCTATGTCGTTGCCGCGCTTTATAAATTTACGGCCCTGCCGGACTATGCCGATCATAAATCGGCGCTGGAGGCTGTGTGTAATGGGAATGGCGTTAAAGGTACGCTGCTTCTCGCATCGGAAGGGGTGAACGGCACGATCGCCGGACCTCGCAGCGGCATTGATGCCGCGCTTGCCCATCTTCGCGCCATTCCGGGCTGCGCCGACCTTGAACACAAGGAATCCGTCGCGAGCGACATGCCGTTCCTGCGCATGAAAGTGCGCCTGAAGAAGGAAATCGTCACGATGGGCGTTGAGGGCATCGACCCGAATACGACCGTCGGCACCTATGTTACCCCGGAAGACTGGAACGACCTGATTTCCGATCCTGAGGTGGTCGTTATTGATACGCGGAACGATTATGAGGTCGGTATCGGCACATTTGAGGGTGCGGTGAACCCCGAGACCAAGGCGTTCCGGGATTTTCCCGACTGGTTCCGTGAGTTCCGCAAGACAAATGACAAACCCAAGGTCGCTATGTTCTGCACCGGAGGCATAAGGTGTGAGAAGTCGACGGCGTTCCTGAAGTCAGAAGGTGTTGAGGATGTCTACCATTTGAAGGGCGGCATCCTGAAATATCTCGAAACGGTGCCTGAGGATAACAGCAAGTGGGAAGGCGAGTGCTTCGTCTTCGATGGCCGCGTCTCGGTCGGCCATGGGCTCAAACAGGGCTCTTACGACCAGTGCTTTGCCTGCAGAAGGCCGATCACAGATGAGGAAAGGCAAAGCCCTGCCTATGTAAAAGGCGTGTCATGCCCGGCTTGCATTGATGAGTACTCGCCTAGTGATAAGGCCCGCTTTGCGGAGCGTCAGAAACAGATTTCCCTTGCCCGGACGCGTGGGGAAAATCACCTCGGAGGGGACGCGCAGCGCTTCGGTGAACCATCGGAGATTACAGAGTGAGGCCGGTGCTCTACTCCTTTCGCCGCTGTCCCTATGCTATGCGGGCACGGATGGCGCTCATCGTCGCCGGTATTGAAGTGGAACTGCGCGAGGTTCTACTGCGGCACAAGCCTGCCGAGATGCTGGAAGCTTCGCCGAAGGGCACCGTACCGGTGATGGTGCTTGAGAATGGCGACGTGCTTGAGGAGAGCTTCGATATCATGCTGTGGGCTCTGGCAACGCATGATCCTGAGAATTGGCTTCGCGGAGAGAGATCGGCCGAGCGACGGGATATTCTGGAACTGGCGAGAGGCGTTGAGACGGATTTTAAACCTCACCTTGATCGCTACAAGTACCCAAACAGGTATACCGATGAGCCAATTCTCAGGATCATGCGTTGCCAG
>JBCCUK010000044.1:0-25930 GCA_039196965.1 Pseudomonadota bacterium
AGTCACGCCGCTCCAAGCGCTCCAAACATGTCAATGTCCGGGCCAAGTCCCGTCATCTTCAAGATGCTCAAGACCGATCGGCCATACAAAATCCAAGCAGAATAATCAGCGATTTACTCTTTAAATTCCCGCCGGGATGTTCAAGGCCGTTTCCGGCGGCGCATTTGGCGAGGCGCGGGTCAGCATGGTCATCCAGAAAATCCGCCAACTCAGGATGCAGAAGACGGCAATCAACTTGACCAGTCGTTCGGCTGTGCGCAGCCTGGCCTCCTCGGCACGGCAGCCGGATTTGAGGACTTTATGGAGAACCTCAATCTTCCAGCGAAGTGCATACCAGGAGAGCATCTCGACGACGTCGTCCGACGAACAGACCGGTAGATTGGTGATCAGTTTCCAGTCGATCCGCTCACGGTTCAAAGGCTCCTCGGCTTCTCTGGCGTGGATCACCGTCAAGATCAGCGACGGCCAGCGCTTCTGTTTGCCGATTGGCGGCAGCACCTTAATGGTGCGATAGCGAAGCTCAAGCTTGGCGACCGTCGGCCGCCGGTCCTTGTCAATGACGTCGACGGCATGCACGCCGGCAACGGAGGTCTCTGCCATCTCCGTTGCGATCGTACGAGCTTGTCGAGATTGAGCTGCAACTGCTCGATAACGACGTCGCGGGCCTTCAGTTGGTTCTTGGCGTCCTCATCCGGGGGCCTTCTTGGAGGGCTTCAGTGGTGTGTTGCAGGCCAATGGCTTCACCGGATATGTTGCTTCCAAATCTATGTTGCGGAACCGATGCTGATTGAGACATTGCCTCATTTTTTTGACCATTAAGGTCACATAAGATTTCGGGTCTGCTGGAGAGCCATCCACCATTTAGGAGGCTCGCCATGTTTGAGACATTGCTGGGTACGGACGCCGCGCGTCGTCGTCACCGTGAGGCGCCATTTGCTGCGGAGCGAGAGCGCTATTTGGAGCACTGCGCCGATCTCGGCGCTGCCCGGTCGTCGCTGCTCGTAAAAAGCAGAGAGTTGATTTGGATCTCGCGTTTTCTTGAGCCGGGCGCCTCTCAGGGGGTCGACATTGAGCAATTGCATACGGTTGTGCGGCAGCGGGCTTCGGTACACCAAGGAGCCACGATGGCGCAGCGTGTCATGACCATTGCAAGACCGTGGCTGCGGTTTCTCAGATGGTGGCGTACGCCTGAGGTCGCCATCCTTCCCTCTCAAGATCTACTCGATCGCTATGTCGACTGGATGCGGGACGAGCGGGGCTTTAGTTCATCGACGGTCAAGAGGTGGCGGCATGAGGTTGGGAGATTCCTGCATTGGTCCGCAACGACCGATCGTCGATTAGATGATCTGCAGCCAAGCGACATCGATCAATACTTCGTCGTCGAGGGCGCAGGCCGCTGGTCTCGAGTAACGGTATCAGGCGTTGCAGCGGCGCTGAGAGTCTTTCTGCGCTACGCGGCCGCCAAAGGGCGATGTAATTCGCACCTGGCCGACACGATCCGGGCTCCGAGAGTCTATCAACAAGAATCATTGCCGTTTGCTCCAGATTGGTGCGATGTGGGTCGGCTCTTGGACAGCACAGCGACCGGCAGTCCTCGTGATGTCCGTGACCGCGCAATCTTGATGCTTCTGTCGATCTATGGGATGCGCCGAGGAGAAGTGGTCTCCCTGCGTCTCGATCAAGTGGATTGGTGCAATCGCTGCATTCATCTGTTCCGCTTGAAGCGACGGCAGCCGCAAGTGTACCCGTTGCTGTCATCTGTGGCCGAAGCGCTGGCCCGCTACATCGATACCGTTCGCCCTCCAACGTCGTTCCCGCAGGTTTTCATTCGACTGCGTGCGCCGCGGTGTCCGTTGACGCCTGGTGGCATCTACCACGTGGTTAGGCAGCGAGTTGATGACCTTGGAATTCAGATCGCTCACCGTGGCCCGCATGCCTTACGGCACGCCTGCGCCACGCGATTGGTAGCTGAGGGCATGACCCTCAAGGAGATTGGCGATCACCTGGGACACCGCAGTGCGTCAACCACCAGGATCTATACCAAGGTCGACCTGACCGCCCTGCGTGAAGTCGGTGACTTCGATCTGGGAGATCTGCCATGAAGCTCATGGAGGTGATCAGCACCTACGTCGTGCTCAAGCAGTCTCTGGGTATCAAGTTTGAAGCGACTGGACGCCTATTGCGGCAATTTGGACGCAGCATGGGCGATATCGACATCGACGAAGTTTGTTCAAAAGAAGTTGCGGTCTTTTTGCGGGGCACGGGCCAACTCAGCGCAACCTGGACACTCAAATACAGGGTGCTGTCCGGTTTCTATCAATTTGCGATCAGCCGAGGTCATGTCGATAGCTCACCGCTTCCCGTGAATCGGCCGAAGTTGCCGCCTCCACAATCACCCCATGTCTATTCGACAGATGAGCTTCGTCGGCTGATCGAGGCGACACCGACGCTGCACGTCAGTCACAGCCGGCAACAGGCAATGACCTACAGAACGTTGATCCTAGTGCTGTACAGCACGGGTATGAGGATTGGCGAAGCTCTTGGATTGACTTTGCAGGATGTTGATCTTGTCCAGCGGATTATCACGGTGCGCAAAACCAAATTCTACAAGACACGGCTCGTGCCGATCGGCCCGAAGCTTGCCCAGGAACTGGCCGGCCATATTGAGCGACGGCGTCAGTTGCCCACGCCCATGGATGAGAACTCGGCGGTGTTCACGACGCGAACGGGAAGACCGTGGCCTTATCAACATGTCATCACGCTGTTTCAGCATCTGCGCCGTGCTGCTGACATTGATTGTCCAGCGGGTGAACCACGGCCGCCACGCCTGCACGATCTCCGCCACACCGCAGCTGTCCACCGGCTAGTGGCCTGGTATCGCAGTGGCAAGGATGTTCAGCGCCTACTGCCGCAACTTGCGACCTATCTCGGCCACGCCGATATCCGCTCCACCCAGGCTTATTTGCACATTACTCCCGAACTGCTTCGCGAGGCCAGCCAACGCTTTGCTAACTACGCGCTGCAAGGAGATAGCCATGGCTGACAAGAAGTTGCTGGGGCACTGGGTGCGTCGCTTCCTGCTCGAACATTTGGTGGCCGAGCGCAATCTCGCACGGAATACCCAGGTCAGCTACCGCGACACGCTGACTTTGCTGCTTCCATTTGCCAGCGCGCATAGCGGCCGTCCCATTGATCGGATGGCGGTGGAGGATATATCGCCAGCGATCGTGCTTCAGTTCCTCGACCATCTGGAGCAAGACCGACATTGTTGTGGCGGCACGCGCAATCTGAGGCTGAGCAGCGTCCATTCTTTGGCGCGGTTCATCGGTATGCGCTCACCCGTTCATCTCGCATGGTGCTCGGAGTTGCGATCCATTCCCTTGAAGAAGACCGCCAAAACCACGATCGCCTATCTCGAGAAAGCCGAGATGGACATGCTGCTCTGTCAGCCAGACCGACGCGCCGTGCTGGGCGCAAGGAATTACGCGTTGCTGCTCTTCCTTTACAACAGCGGCGCAAGGGCCGACGAGGCGGCGCGATTGACTATTGGCAATCTTCAGCTCGGCACATCGCCATCCGTGCGTATTCTCGGTAAGGGGAACAAGCTTCGGATCTGCCCCCTATGGCCGAAGACATCATCGATTCTCGAACGGCTGGTGGCGAACAGAGATGCTGATGAGCCTGTCTTCCTCGGCCGAACACGTCAGCCCATGACGCGCTTCGGTATTCATCGAGTCGTCAAACACCACGCCAAGCTGGCCAGCGCCAAGATCCCGTCATTGGCGGGGAAACAGGTAAGTCCGCACACCATCAGGCACACCACGGCTGTCCACTTGTTACGCGCCGGCGTCGATATCAACACGATCCGGGCCTGGCTCGGTCACGTCTCGCTGGACACGACGCACGTCTACGCTGAAGTCGATCTGGAAATGAAGGCCAAGGCATTAGCCAGCGTCGACATCTCAGGGCTCAAATCTGGACCGCAGCACAATACCAAACTGCCTTCTTTGATGACGTTTCTTCAAGGGCTGTAAGGTCCCACGATCAGAAAATTTATGTGTCGATGATGCCAGGAATACCCTTGATGTTCCTGGCTTCAACGCCATGTACGAGCCTGATCCCCTGACCCGAGAGGTTCAAGTCAAAGAGGCCGGATGTTGGGCCCACTGGAGGAGAAAATTCTTCGACTTCGACAAGTCCACCGGCTCACCGATCGCCAAGGAGGCACTCGCCCGCGGCTATTGAAAGTTATTGTTCGATCTTGATGGGCTTCCACGGTCACACGCCAAGTGATCGGTACATGTCATTGCACATGCACCTGCGGTCTATCGCTAATCAGTTTCTTGGCGACGGCAACGATGCTAAGGATCGGTAAGATCAAGGCAAATGCAGGTGCGAATCCCAAAAATGTCACCGAAAAAACGCCGAGGTTCGGGGCTTCAAATCCAAAGCTCGTCACAAAAAATACCGTTGTCGCGGCAACGAAGCCCGAAACGATTCCATGCGCTGTGCCTGCGAACCGACAGAACAGCGCGCCCATAACCATGCCTATCAAGGAAATGATGGCGAATGCCCCAGCGCCCCAAACTTGCGGCGCAAGCTCCTCAGCGCTCAGGGATAAGATGACAGAGAGCGGTTCGGCAATTGGATCAAGGGCGTCTGCGATCGTTTGAAATTGCCCCTCCAGGGCGTCGGCATCCAGCTGAAATTGCGTTGATGCCAACAAGCCCACCCCGACACCGATGAGAATTGCACGGATCGGTTTCACCGGCGGGCGGTCGGTTTCTGGCCATGCCTCGACGGAAGGTCGGGCCCAAAACGCCCAAGAGGCTAATCTTGATGGATCGCGCTGCCACCAAAAGAAGACCGCAGCGAGGGGCAAGATGCCCGCAGCCAAGACGACTGGGCTGTTCAAAGGGCTGTAAAGGAGTGCGAGCGGTGTCAAAAATAACAATGTGATAAGATCTTCGGACTCGGACAGAATTTGAATGGATGCCTTCGTACTGATGTCGGCGACGAGCAAGGAGATCGGCAGCACACTGAGAGCGAGGCCGGCGACAGCAAGAACGACGAGGCCGATTACCCTCGCCGTTGCCTGATGTCGCGTTGTCGTCAGAATCGGCATCCAAGCATCTGCAAGCCGTCGCAGCCAAACAAAGGATATAAAAAAGAGTGCGAAATTCATGGATATACCCAGAGCATGGACAACAAGATTTTGTGTAAGGCTCGGAGCGACAACGGGTTCGTTCGAGGCTTCACTCAAAGGGGAGAGTCCAAGATAGATGTCCCCCATGACGGGAGCAGCGGCAAATCCGGCCCACAAACCCAGTGTAGCGGCCAGAGCCAACATACTGTTCCCCGAATCATTTTTTTCTATGTCTCGGCCGGACACCAGCCTCGCGAAGCGTCGGCGTCCTAGCGCGATCCCGAAGGTGATGAAGGCGAGTGGTGTGTAGAAAAGAAAGGGAATCGACAACATAGAGAACTGCTGCCCCTGATACGACCATTGATCTTGGACCGCGATCAGCAAGAGCGAAGCGGGTACGCTCTGGAACTGCAAGATCGTGAAGGCGATGATGAAGAATTCCAACGGTGTGATTGAGAAAAGTGCAGTTGGAGACTGAATGGCACGAATACGAGCTCCCGAAGTTGGATAGCTGGAGAAGGCAACCCGCCAAGAAGGCACATTTTCGTCACCCCTCCCGAGTGTTTTGATCAGAGCTTGCTGACAAGCTGGATCGAGTGACGCTCTCACGTCGGCGTCATGTTCACGGTCCCGCAAAAGGGAGCAACGCAACATGTAGGCGAGCAGACCGGTGACGATCACCCGAGTCAGGTTCAGCGTCCAAATGGTTTGCATGCCTCTATCCAGCCCCATCCCTAGGACGCAGGTTATCGCGGCTGGCAGTAACACGACGATCAAGAACGCCCACCACAAGGCCTGGGTTAAGAAAACGAGCCGGACGTCATTGTTGCGTATATGCGCGAACTCATGCAGCATTACCGAGCGAAATGCCTGGGGATCACGTTCCAACTCTGTGACGAAAGCGCCGGAAAGGTAGGCATAGGTTCGCCCCAGACCAGCGAATAGATAAGGGGAGTCGCTGGCCAATGGTTGCCAAACATAAAGTGGCGCTTTGACACCGGCCTCGCGTTCGATCATAGAAAGCGTTTTACGGAGGGTCGCGAAGCGTTCACGCTCAAAGGGAATCGGCTGAAGCTGACCTTGCCGCATGAACCGCGTCGGGACGGCAATCAAATAAATCGTCGTCACTATCGCAAAGGCCAGAAACGTGGCGATAAAATAGATCCTGTAGTTGACTGGCATAGATTTTGTGCATTCGGCCAGGCGTCTGTTGATTTCGTCCAAATCTATGTGTTTTGGCCATTGCTTAATTTTGAGTTCTTCAATCACATCCCAGTACAATTTTAGTGAGCATTGCGTCGACTTAGAATTTTCGTTGAATTCCCCACGTGAAAATTCGACCAAAGAAATGGAGAGCCTTGGCAATTGTGCCGTTGCTCCCAGAATGAAGAGGATAAGAATAAAGAAACGAAACCCTGTGTTGCTCGGAAGCGCAAATGGATTCGCTTCGTTCACGACATCGTCGTCGTTGCATTGATTACTTGCGTCTTTTTGGTCCATTGCCTAGCACCTCTCGCAATAGAGAGAGGATCTGCCTCACCGAATCGGATTGAGGGTCAAGATCGCTCTGTTCGGCAATTGTGTCCTCAAGCTTGGCCATAATCGTTTCAATCGTCTCAGGCGGGAACTCGGCGCCGTTTCTCCATTTCTTTGTGAAATCATACAGGAGATTTGCGGACATACCCGCCAGAACATTCATCAAGAACGGGCTAATTGCGATTGCGGCCGACAAGACGAATGGCTTGACGCTGCCGACGTCGAAACCAAGACCCTGCAGATTTCTCGGGTTCCGATCTCTACGCAAAGCTTCCAATGCATCTTCGAAAATAATCGATTGATGCGGCGCAAGTTCATTGACGATAAATCGGGCTAAGTTCTGACCGACGAGATCTTCGCGATTATTATTTTCAACCATGAGTTATCATCCATCTTATTCCGTTACGGCTGGCAACATTGACCATTTCGCTCGAGTAGCTCAAGTTCCTCCGCACATATCGTTTCGTCATCTTTTACCTTACAGGCTCGACGCAGCTCTTCCCAAGTCTGACGTCCCGCCGGGTTTCCGGTGAGCAAACGCTTGTGGGTCGCCATCGCTACCGCACAAGTTGCCTCCTCCACGGTTCCCGAAAGGACCTGGCCAAATCCAACCAGCCCGCCGCTAGGCTGTTGTTTGGCGGTCTTCTTGGACCGGGTCGCTATGTCGTCTAACGAGATGCATCCGCGCTGCAGAAGTGCACCCGTACGACAATTCAGCCAATCCCTGTCGTCGGGCGCCGATAGGTCAAGTTCTCCTCGCTGCGCCGCTAGTGCACAAAGATTGGTACAACTCTGACTGGTATTTCTGGAGGCGAGGGCTAAATCTTCACCAACATCTTGATTTTTTATGTCTTGCCAAAAACTGTCATGCGCTTCGAATCCCGTGACGTCCTGCAATTCTCGATAGACCTCTCTTCCGGTTCCCAAAAAATCGCAAGCTTTGCCGGTCAGTTCTAGCGAGCATCTTTGCCTCAATCGACATCCAAACCAGCAGTGCCCGAATGCATCCCATTCTCTCGCTGGTATATCTCTTGTTCGATTCGATCTGCACTGCGGTGCCAGCCAAGCCCTAGTTTCTTCGGCGCCTTCGTCAAAAACCTCATTATAATACTCAAAAAAATCGTTGATCTTTTCTGTACTCCATTTCAACGCTTCCAAAGTCTGCCTTATGGTAATCTGGGCCTGGATACCAAGTGGCTGGTCATTTTGAGCCATGGCGTCAAAGTTATGAGTGATAAGAATCATTAGAGAAAGAAAGACAGATCGACTTGAAGACATTAGAATATTCATTACTTCCTCCAATCGTTAGAAACATTCGCTACTTTTCATTCTCGAGTCAAAAATGCTTCGAGGCGTTCAGGTAGATACTGATCCCGCAAACCGATCGCGCAGTCCAGATGTCGCTCCAACGTCGCGGACGGCAAGCCATTTTGCACTTTGAGCCCATTTGTCTGTTCGAACGCGATAATCGCCTCTCGTGTTCGCCCGCCCATGACGTTGTCAATCGGACCTGGATCATATCCGAGGGCCGAGAGCTTCTCTTGAATTCGACCGACGAGCCCGTCTTCGGGTAATTCTCGAGACAGTTGCCCGCACGCGACGTATGCAGCATTGAGCACTTCTAGCGACTCCGGTATCGAGATGGCGACGTCGACCTCGTCACCGACCTTGTTGATACTCATTGTCGTTAGGTGGTCGTTTTCGATTCGCACTTCCCTGCTGATGATAGGTGTATTGGCGGCTGCAATTTCGACGGTGTAGTAACCTGGGGGAACGTCGACCCGACCGGCATCGACGCTGCCGCTGGCGACGATCTTGCCAGAGGCATCCAGAAGATCGAATGTTGCTGCCATAGCTTCCCGAAGCGCCGACGCCACGGACCGGCCGTCGGCCGCGTCATAGAATTGACCGCCACCGATGTCAGCGATCTGCTTCATCATCGATTTGGCCGTCTCCTCTCCTAGAGCGAAGCCGATGACGTTGATAGGGATGACGGCGAGATCATCACGTCGAAGCTCGGCGATTGTGGCAATCGGATCCTGATCGCACTCCTCAATGCCATCCGTGACGAGAATGATGACACCGCCATTGGCCGATTCTCCCCGAAAGCTTGCGGCGACCTTGGATAGACTGCGTGCGATCGGTGTCGTTCCCCCCTTTCCAGCATTGATGGGTGCGGTCAGATCGAGAAGGTTCTTTTTGTTCAATGGGGCGAAGTCTTGGAGCGTTACCGTATCCTCACAAGCCTGCTCTTTGCCGACCTTTTCAGGAATCTCATTGCCATATACGGTAAAAGCCAGTGGCGCACCGTCCGGTAGGCCGTCGAGTGCCACTCCCAATGCCTCCTTGGCTACGTCTATCTTGAGCCGTCCATCCGCGGCTCGCTCCCGCATCGATCCCGAGGCGTCGAAGACGATATGAACGGCTGGCATGGCTGCCTTCGGCATTTGTTCGCCAGTTGCGACGATCTCGAAATAGCCCGAGCCATACTCGATCTGCGGCTCAATGAAATAGCGAGCGGGCTCGGTGAGCTCGCGAGCGATTCGATCGTAGAATGATCGAAGGGCGGCACTATCCGTCGAGAAAAAGGATTCGCCATCGGTGGCCAGTGCCAGATGGGTGATCTGCCGTTCGCCGGTGGTCGCGGTGTCGGCAGCGTATCGCTGCATGTCGTCACCGAGGCCGATGGTGTATAGGCGAATTCGATTGGTTGCCATCCTCTTCCAGAAATCGCTTTGTCGAAGTCGGCTGCTCGTATCGGCGCCGTCGCTCATCACGATAATCGCCTTGTTTCCCTCTTGTCCCTTGAGGAGATCGATGGACTTGGCAATGCCGTCGTAAAAAGGCGTCGCACCTTCAGACTTGAATTGATTTCGCGATGCGGCTTGCAAGCGCGTCTTGTCGTTGGTGAAGTCATTCAGCAACACTCTGACGCTTTGTTCGCCGAAACTCGCAAGATTGATCCGCTGGGTTTCGGGGGCGTTTCTGACATAAGCGCGAACCGCCCTTTCAAGATCCTCGGTCCTACCGCGCATGCTGCCGCTTGTATCCCAAAGCACGACAACGGAAGCCACGGGCTCCGAAAGCCTGAGATAGCGTTCGCCACCTTCCAGCCCGAGCGTGAGCTTGACATCAGACGCAGGCAGATCGCCAGGGTCAAAGTGGCTCAAAACGTCGCCCGAGCTGTCCAACAACGATAGGGAGTGACGGATATTGGGTCGTCCGCTGTAATTCAGCGTGATCGCACGTGCATCGCTTTCCAGAGAGGGCAGCTCGAAAACATCGAGCTCGCCCAGGGGATCGATCACACCAGCTGTGGTTCGGTTAGCCGCCAAGGGATTGGCTCTGTCGAGATCGTCGTTCGGTTCGGTCTCCGAAACGATGTCGATGAACTCATCGCCTTTCTCGGCGTCGCGTTGGCTTTGTCCGGCGAAAGCCTCGTCGCTGATGGCCGGACGCAAGATCACCGAGCGATAGCCGGCCCTTGTTCCTTCTATTATCTCGAGCTCACTTGCGACGGTGTATTTGCCACCGTTATTGTTCAGAATGCGCAGCTTAACGAAACGTGCGCTCGTATCGACCACGAACTCCTGCGTTAGCGCGTCCGCGGCAATTCTGAAGCGATCAATCTCGCGAAAGCCGTCGAGTGGATGAATGTCCGATACGGATACTGCGATTTCGGAGGGCCAGGCCGCCTGGTCTACGTCGGCGGGCATGGAGAGCCTGACCTTGCCGACATGGACCGATCGATCATTGGCAAAACCGATCGTGAAGTCTTGTGGAAAATACCTATCGGAGGATCGCCAATATGTGGAACGATCGCCATCGAATAGGCTGGCCGGAAAGCGTTCGTCATAGGAGGTAAAACTGATCACGCCGCTACCCAACGAGGGTGATGCCAAATTGATCTCGGCGTCCGCCACGATACTCTTGTCTCTCGGCGTTGCTTCGAGTACTTCGAGTTCACCGAGAACTACGCCGCTGGCGCCATAGGTTTCAAGAACGCGCAGCATGACACGCGCCGCTCGCGTGTCGTCCGGCAAAGGAATCAGTTGTTGCGAAGACTCTCGACGCAGCGTCGCTTTGGTAACCGATTGAAAGTTTCGACCTTCGGCCTGGTCGGAGACGAGTATCTCGACATGTTTAGGGAAGAAATTTGCATAGGCATTGTCGTCGGTCCAGCGGTGCACGGTCGTGTCGAGGACGACAGCGGCAATATCGGCTTGGCGCCCCTCGTTGAAACTAACGACCACCGCCATCTGGTTATCGCCCTCGGCTGATGACCAACCACAAAGCCAGCAATCGTTGTCCGGACCCGGCTCGCGGACAGGCCCCAATCCATCGATGAGACGTTGGACGGCCCAGTGGTAGTCGTCGTATTGAGAACTGTAGCTTTGGATCGCTCCACCGAGTGCCGCCAAAGCGAGATTGACGCCGCGAAGATCGACCGAACGGCCGTCGTCGATTTCTACAGTTTCGGGTGGCTCGTCTGGAAATGTTATGGCACGAGCATACTTCGACAGAATTTCGAAACGAAGTGATACGATGGATCCGCCTGCTTTGAGAATCACGCGATAGCCACCCGGCTCCATTCGAAGCCTAGACTGCTCCAAGCGCATTGAATGGCTGGTACCGTAAGGCAAACGCAGCCATGCACCCGTCGATATGACACGCCCTTCCTCTTCGGAATACAGGTCGAAACTGATGTTATGGGTTTGAAAACCTTCTGGACGTCTTGATTCGAATGTAAGGTAGACGCCATTCACACTGTGCGAAAATTCGCCTGATGCTCCAACGGGCTTGTGATTGGACGTCACGTTCGCTGCCGATTTGATCACGACACCGTCGATCGTCGCTTGTCCATCCGACGCGTACGTCGCCTCTGTCAGGTAAACCATCAAAAAAGAAAAAATCAAATAAAGACGCGCAAACATCATCGCTATTCTCCGAACAATTGCCACGTCGATCAGCACGTTATGATAAATTTTCTTTTTGT
This sequence comes from Pseudomonadota bacterium, assembly GCA_039196965.1. Classification (GTDB taxonomy): domain Bacteria; phylum Pseudomonadota; class Alphaproteobacteria; order Caulobacterales; family Hyphomonadaceae; genus CALLCD01. Next base: position 11,679 of record JBCCUK010000044.1, read on the forward strand.
TTAGTTTCTGTCTCCACTTTTAAATTCAATGACTGACACTTTGTTGCTCATTTAGCAGAGGTGGAGTCTCATAGCCGCATGTTAGCTGCGATAAACACCTTGCCAATTGAAGCGGGCAACATTCACCATGAGCTTATGTTTTTTTGAGGGCGGCTCCTACAGAATAGAGCTGTATCTCGGCCAGCCGGAAAGCAAGTTGGTTGTAAAAAAATATCGCATGTGATGCCACCAATGTCGGCGCCTTGTGTACCCACCAAACTTTTCAATAGGTTAGGTGGTCCAAGATCTTTACGCCCTGACCGGCTCTAAGTTACTAGTAACCAAAGGAATTATTGATTTAAGGTTTAAGACCATGCTCCCTTTCCGTCTAAAAGGCCACTCGGGACCTTCGGGCTCGCCGGAAGGACAACGAGATAACGAGCCACATAAAAATTTAGACATTGTGGCAAAAATCGCTGCATGTCAGGCGCAGCATAATTTTCCTCGGAACCTGTTTTGGCGACCAGAAGAGACGGCCTGGGATGGCAAACGCCAGCGCCTAAAGGGCGGATCGGGTGATGGGAAGAGTTTTGGCGCCCGGCTGCAGGTCGACGCGGATGCGGCGAAAGATCAGACCCGCAGCGGCGAGACGCAAGCCGATTTGGCGAGCTTGGTGCAAGGCATTCGGATGTTGCGCAAGTCTCCCGGGTTGGAAAATGCTGTGATCACATCACAAGCCTTTTCGATGCGAGGATTGATTGCGCAAAGCGGTCGCCGGTTACGCTTCGGCGTCGAATGCGATCCGGGTAACCAGCGCTTCCAAGATGAAACCAAGGCTGCGAAGATTAGCCATGGTCGGATCGTACGGGCGATCCATCGCAGCGGCTTTCGCATCGTTGCGCCCGAACAGCCCTTCGATCCGGCGCTCGGGATTGATGGTTTGGAGGCGTGGGCGAACGAGGTCCGCCTTGTTAAGCCTTTCGACTATCGCCGCCTGGCACCCCTCCTCCTGCTTGCGCTCCTCGTTTTTTTGTTATGGCCAAAAGAGCCGCTAGATTTTTTTGGGGAAGAGATAGACGGGAACCTCATCATTATCGTCGACACCAGCAAAAGCATGGATGAGTTCATGCCACAACTCGCGAGCGAGGTTAATAGGGTTATCGAGAAAATGAGCAGCGGTCTGTTTGCCAAACCGCACTTCGAGGTGATCGTTATGGGCGAAACGCCCTTTTTTGGGGGGCTGACACCGCTTGACACGCAGGCGAAAAACCGTATTGCCGAGGAATTGCCCAGCTTTTTACATGATAATCGCGGGCAAAGCGTCACCTTGCCGGCCTTTAGGCTAGCGGCACGCTATGTTGCTGAGATGAAGAACCCAACATCGATTGTGGCGATTACCGATGCTGTGACGCTAGAGGACTATTGCAAGGAGCGCAAGGAGATCGCAGCACTTTTTGAAGATACCGAAGTTAACGTGCAAGTAGTGCGTCAATTATTTGAGGATGAGGCTGGCAATGTTAGTCAAGAAGTCGAAGATTTGAGCGAATTCGCCGCGTATCTGAATGATCCTGAAGAATACGAAAAAGACAACCGTCAGAAATGCCAGAACACCAATTAAGGGGAGAGTAACGGGTGCCATCTGATCTGGATAGTATTGTCAACGCCATCAATGAGTTACGCAGCGCGTTTTTCGATGCGTTCGATAACTTGCGCGAGACAGAGAGTTTCCGCGCTTTGGAACAAACGAGCGACCATTTTAGCACTCTTGTGTCTGATCTCCAGAAGACGCGCGCGGTCTCCATTCTGCAGGAGCCTTGCGACGGTCGGATACAATGCGCCATCATCGGCAATAGCAGCGCAGGCAAAACAACTTTGCTGCAAGAGCTGTTTCCTGATTTGGACGCAAAGGGATGGCTCAAAAGCGGCGTCAACGACACGACTTCCCAAGCCCTCGCCGTGTCCGCTGCCAAAACGGAAGATGCGCTTGACGATATCCGCATTGAATCCTGGACGCTAGAGCAGATCAATCGACTGATGGAGCATCCTGATGTCAAGCGGCAGAACGATCTGTCGAATATTTCCGTCCCAGAGTGGGGCCAAAATCATGTAACTGTTGCTGCCGACACCGCCAGCGACGAGCACAGCCGTTTCGGTCCCAAGATCAGAATAGCGCCGTTCGCCCAAATCGTTTCGCCAACCGCGTCGCAAGCGCAGAATGACGCCTTTCGCCGGGCGCTGACGACCAAAGAGTTGAGCGAACACATCAGCACCGAGACGATCCTGCAGGTGGGCGATGAGTCTTACAACTCGCTTCAACTTCGCGCCGTCGTCAGAAAAATCGCCTTAAATGATCGATTTGATCGGCTGCGCGCCCTCAGTGACGGCAAGAGTAGCGTCGTTGACCGACTAACGTTCATTGACACGCCGGGCCTTGCAACTACTGGCTCAGAGAAGGACGAGGTGCTGCGCCATTACTTGGCCCGCAAAAGCGCCCATATTCTAGCCGAGCTTTGGCGACAGGATGAGCTCGATGTCATCGTTCATTTGGTCAAAGTCACGGACCAATCGAATTTCTCCGAACTGCTGAAATATGTGGAACGCGAAAGCTCCGAGCAGATCTTCAGGGATTTGGGCGAGCGATTGGTTTTGGTGATGAACGGGACCAATCGATTCTTTGAGGAGAACGACCTCCGGCGCCGCTATGAAAATGCTGATACGGATGATGGCGACCATCTCGCCCTTGCCTTGATCGACAATGTGATTGAAAAGCTCGGGCCGCGCGGCGCCTTGCGCCCCGCCCGAATCTGTTTTGTCGACTCGCGCAACTACGTTGAGGGCATGAGCCATGTGAGTAGTTATGAGGACTATTACCGCAACTGCCGGCCGGAGATGGAGCAATGGACGCGCCCCGGCGAGCCAGGCCATCAAAGCCTCGACCGCTTGGGTATTGTCGAGGTATTTCGTGAAAACATCGACGCGTTGGCAGACCCCGACGATTGCGGGCAAGGCTTTTTTGTCCGTCAGCTAACGGATCTCGTCGATGAAAAAGGATGGCTCTTGCTCATGCGCCGTTTCGTTGTTCGCTCAGGATTGTTCGCCACGGCAAGCGGATTGCATCGATTGCTACAAACCTATTACGACGATGAGGGCGCTGTGACGCATCAAGCCGTGGGCGAAGCGTTGAAAGCCTGCCTGACATTCGATTCAAAGAAAGATCCAAGCGCCATTGAAACCTTTGCCGCAGCGCAAAATTTAGATCAGCGCTTGGAAGATGCCATTTCTCAGCGAGCGGACAACAGCGGCGATTTTATCGCTGAGGCCTTCGATCAAGCGCTAATACTCGTCAAAGATGCGCTGATCGCCAACGGCGATCCGCCGGCGCAAATCGCCAGCCAGCTAGACCGTCATCTGACGGTGTGCGGCGCCGAATGGAGGCAACTCTGGGGCTACGAAAGCGCACGGCTGGGCGGGCCCAATATCAGCAATCAGCACTCCCGCAATGTGTTGATGCATTGCTTAAAGCTGCATATGCGCGAGATGCTGCACCAATTGGAGCTCGAGGGCGTCAGCGGCGGCGTCGCCTTTGATCAAACACCGGAGGATCGAAACCAAATCCGTCACTTACGCGACCGGCTCCGCACCGCCATCGCCGCGATAGAACCCTATTTTGTTGAAGCGGGAGGCGCAGCATGAACGATACACTTGTTCCGCAATTCACCATTCATCCAAAGACCGGCATTCAAATTTTCCGCGGCTTTTCCGCGCCGCAATGGCTGCGCGAGGACTATGATCGAATATTCAATGACGCGGCAAAAATGGCAAGCGAGGCTGCAAAAGCAGCGAAGAACGCAGGCAGTAACGACTTGATTGAACTCGTGCGCGAGAACGCTGCCTGCCGCCCGCCTAGCCCGAGCAGCGATCTATTGGGCGATCAAAATAATCAAGCGCAAGTTACGGATTGGATAGCTTGCGATCCGCCCCAGTTAGCGTTCTTCCGTCTCCGGCGGGTTGGTGTTGAGCTACTGATCGACTTGTTGATCGACACTCAACAGGGTGCGGGCGCGCAACATAACAACCAAATTGAGATCGTCGTCAAACGGCAACGCGCAAAAGCGCTGATGGCATGGTTGCGGAGTCTTTTTGGCAAACAACAAAACGGCGCCAATGCAATTCATCATCATCTTGCTGAGTTTTACGTTAGCACAGACCCTGTCAATGTCGACGGCACGCTGATTATCGATTTCGGCAATAGCGCATCGACTATGGCTTTTCGAAAAACTGGCCAAGGCCCGACGGATATCCAACCCTTTGAGTTGAACAACCCGTGGGACATAAACTTCTTTGAGCGAACGAGCGAAGACTTCCAGATGATGCGCTCAAATGTCCTTGTCCTGCGCGCGGGCCATGAGCAAGAGCAGTCTTGGTTCATCATGGGACATCGCGCTGATGAGATGATCCAAAACAATCCCTCCGCGACATTTATCTATTCGCCTAAAAAATATGTGCGTGAATGGGAGGACCCAACACGGCAGCCGCGCACGTATTTCCGTGATGTGAAGGGGCGCGAACGCCGCCAGCATTATGAAAAGGCGCGTTTTGTCAATCACGCCGTCGAGCAATTGCTGCAAATGGCGCTTTCCTCTTTGTGCAATCCGAAATGCGAAAGCAATGCGCCGGAGATGTACCCTCAAATCAATCGCTTAGGCGTCACATATCCGCTGACTTGGCGGGAGAACGATCGAGAATTGTTCCACAAAATCGTCTCGGAGACCGCGGATTCACTACTCGACCTTCAGCCCAAGGTGCGCGAGGAGTTTCAGGTTGAGATGGTGTGCAGTGAGCCTGTCGCCGTGGCCGCCTTTGTAATCTGGGAGACGTTCTACCAATTCGAACAGGATTTATCCCTTGCCGCTGCCTCTTTGGGCGCCACATCGGGGCAGCCGCACTTGAACCTCCTGGTCGTCGATATAGGTGGGGGGTCGACCGATATCGCCAGCGTCGAAGTCAGCTGGCGCTCCCATGATGACGCCAAAACCGTCGATGTTTACTTCAAAATGGTTGAATCCATGCGGTTCAACCGAGCTGGGGATAGGCTGTCTCACATTCTTGCAGTCGTTATCCGCGAGTATTTGGTTGAGAAATACGGCATTGACATTTCAATGGCGTTTGACGGCGGCGAGGAGGACCAGGCATTCACGCCCGCCTATCGTCGGCAGGCGATTTCGATCATTTTTGATCTGACTGAAGACATGAAGCGCACACTTGCCGAACCGGAAGGCGGCGAATGGATTCTTGATGAAGTTGGTGAAAGTTTGTTGCTACAGGCGTTTGAACCGTTGCGCATGTCAGGCCGGATGCGGGACCAGCCCGCTACAGGCCGTCTTCGTGTCACCCATGCCATGCTCGAAAAATGGGTACAGAAAGACGTGCAGTCGCGCCTGACCAATCACGAGCCTGGCTTCAAGGATATTTTCTTTTATTTGAAAGAACTAACAGAGAATCTGCGCAAGCAACGCCGCGCGCCGGACCTCGTCGTCCTAAGCGGGCGGACGACGCGCATGCCGTTCATCCGCAATCTAACAGCACGCTATGTGGAGCTGCCTTTGCATCGCGTGCGCCGCTTGGATGATATCGTATCGCCTGCTCTGCTCGAGGAGACACGACCCAATTTGGATAAATTTGCCGTTGTGTGCGGTGCCCATTATTTCCGCTCAGGCGACCAAATACGCTTCATCGCCCAACCAGACGCGAAGATCTTCAACCGATATATTGGCACGCTGCGCAGCACTCGTCATGGGCCACGAATGTTGCATACTTTGATCACGCCGGGCCAGACCGCGCCCCACACCGTGATGGTGCAAGTCCCGCCCAAAGTCGAAGTCCGGCTATGCACCGCCTTCCGCGAGGATGGCGCTGCCCAGATCATGGCTAATCTGAGGAATGATGGATCGGACGAATTGGACGTTGAGCTTGATGTTTTTGATGATCACACCATCAGGCTAAAGAGCGGGACGTCGGATCAAATCAGCTTTTATGAATGGATCCCCGGCGGAGTCGATGTGATGGCGGATAATTTCAACGATACAGGCCGTATCGACGAAGAGCCGCGTAAGCCCGATAAACGTACGGACGGGGTCTTAACGCGCATTGTTCGCGCTGATGGGCTGGAATGGATGGACAATGAATAAGGCCATTGCAGGGATTTCAAATCGCCAATTGTTGATCGCAATCAGCGCATTTTCCATCCTTGGCGCCTCTCTCTCCTTCATGAGTCTCAACGCTTTGAGACACCAGCGCGCTGAATTGATGGCGTTCCAAGCGGAAGCCGCCGAGGATTTTGAAGCCCGCGATGCCGCAATAGCAGACCTTGCTGAGCGGTTGGATGCACTCGTTAAACAGTCTAGCGATCAGTGGGAAGGTCAAGCAAGAATCAATGATGCGCTCAGGAATGAGATCCAGCAACTTGAGACGGACCAACAATCTATCGGGGATCTTCTACTTGAGCTTTCTGACAAAATTGACGCAACCAACGCCGCCGAGCAAGAAAAAGAAGCGCAGGATGCGCCACCGAAAATTGAGCCGCCTTCTGAGGATCCGACCCCGCCTGAAGAGTGATAATGGGATTGGTTGTCGCCCATGACATACTTTCTTTCTTTATTGTGTTTCGGAATTTGCACCGCATGTGCGCTGTGGCTGGTGCTGCGGCATGTCCGTGCGGAGCAGTTTGTGGCGCGAGCACTAACGCCGGCTGACCTCCAGCCATTTAACGCGCTGGCGCGGCTCGGCGCGCGCGAGCAGTTATGGCTCGACTGTGACGCCAGAGGCCCGGCCATGTTGCCAGTGCTTTATCGCGAACCACATGACGCGTACGAAACTGTCGGCGCAATATGGGCGAACCTCAGCATAGAATCGGATGCAACAGCGAATGCGTTGGATGCACGAACAAAGATTCTGTGCCAGTTGGCTGCTAGCCTCTCCTGGCCTCTGGAGCCGTTCGGCCAAGAGTTAATAGCATGGTTGGAGGCGTCAGCCTCTAGCGTGCGCGAAGGGCCCGTCCCGGACAGCTTTCGCTTGCCCGTTGCCGGACAGCCCATCGATCGCAGCTGGATGCTCGCGACCTCGCCAGGCAATTACGTCGCCATGCCGCTGGGCGTAGCGATGATCGATGCGAGCGGGAATGTCTTCCGCCAAGCAAAAGTTGCTGCCCGATAGCGCAAGCATTGGCCGCTATTGCACGATCATCAGAGTTTCGAGGCTTGCACATCCGTCATCTTTGTTGATATCACTGACCCGGATTTCTGGCTGATCTTCGCTCCTTGAATGGCTACGATGATCCAGAATTCCTCTCTTGTTCAACACATCAAATCAGGCCCATAGGTGCTGATCCGGCACAGACCGGATTCCCGTTTAATCCTCATGTTCCAAGATCAAGCCTTGCCCTGACTTTCTCCTTGATGTGTGCGATCGTGCCGTCCTTGTCCGTATTGGCGATAACATGACGCAGCGTCTCTCGCAGTGAACCTTCCTCCCAGCTCTTGCCGTTGTCCATATAGAGCTTGGCGGTATGGCCAACCACATTGACGAGGAAACCAGCGGCCGCTGCTTGGAGGAGTGCGCCGCCAGCGGTACCTAAGCCGGGAACTGACTTCAGGAGAGAGCCGCCAGCAATGCTCGCGACCACCCAGAAAAGCTCACTTCGACTATTGCGCAATAGTTGACTGGCTAGTTCATTGATCTCGTCCATAGCCATAGGTGTCTCGTAGATCGCACTCAGCCTCTTGACCAAAGTTGCGATACCGATTCCGCCGCCGAAAAGATCGAGGATTGGGATAGGATTGAGTGCGATACCGATCGCCGTACCGATACTATAGTCATCGATCGCCGATTCTGCCTGTTTGTGGCGACGCGCTTTAGTGGCTGCCAGAGAATCTAACCTTTCCATGCCGCCGGAGATTTCAATGAGAGCGCGACCTTCGGTTTTAGCAATCGCAATAATGCGCGCCTGCAAAGCCGTGACGTCGGGTATTCCTGTCCTGTCTTCTATCATTTTCTTACCGGTCGCAGCGTTGATGATTTCAACCTTGCGCGTAGGAGCAGCTGAAATCTCTACTATGTTCGACGGACCGATCAGCCTAGCGAACTTCTTGTGGATCGCCTCTCTACGCTGAGTGCGTTGCTTTTGCGTCAACTGATCGGTCTTGGTGAGCGCCATGAGCACGGGTTTGGAAACGTCACGGACCTGCATGATTGCCGCATGCTCGGCTTCGGTCGCGTCACTTGCTAGTACGAATAGTACCAGGTCGGCTGCCCTGACGGCATCGAATGCAGTTTTGGCACGTTCGCTGCCGCCGGCTTCCACCAGACCCGGCGTATCGACGAGTATGAGCAGAAATTCCTCGAGCGCCATTTTGTATTCTGCACCATCCAAAGCATGGCTGCTTGTTGCCACGGTCTCGCCTGCATGGGAAGAAGTCTTGGCGACAGTCTTGCCCGCCATCGCGTTGATGAGAGAAGATTTTCCGCTGTTGACAGCGCCATAAAGAACAACTCGAAGGTTCAGTTGACCGTCAGTCTTGGCCGTCATGCCGATGAAACATCGGCAGACACTTGGCCGCTTTTGCGCGCCGACAGAATCTTCGCCTTCACAGGCGCGAGTACGCTGTCTCGGTCGGTGGTTGCAAGGATCTCTTCCACGATCGCTTTCGGTCCGCGCTCTCCCCAACCGCCTTCGCGGAAATAGATGCTCGCCGCTTGACCAATCACGTAGCTACCCCAAGCTGCCGCCAATCCTTGTGGCACAGCCGTGATCGCGGTTCCAACACCAACCGTGAGTGTCTTGACAAGACTGGCACCTAAATGTGTCAGGACTTCAATGCTGCCGACAGCAGCCCAAACCTTGGCGATCTCTCGAATTAAGTCGCCACAATTCTTGATACTCACTGATTGGCCGTAAACTTTACCGAGGCGTCGCACCATCTCGACGTCGGGAGCAAGTCCGCCAATGACGTCCACTACAGGTATCGGATTACAGCCGACTGCAATGGCCTTAATCACCATGCATGTGTGTACGACTCGATCGGCAGACTCTTTTCTAAGTTTGACCTTGACCTTCGCCAAACGATCACTGACGTCAGACGCAAAAAGACCTGCATTGAGTGCAACTATCGCCTTCTCTTCTGTCGCAAGAACTTGCAGCACGCGTTCCTCAAGATCTGAAATCTCGGGCTTTGGCGCGAACATTTCGGAACGTTCTGAGCCATCCTCACCGATAATCACACGCTCTCGTTCGATTGGCCGTGCAGCGACAAAGACGATGCTGTCATCGTGTATGAAGTCCTGGACTTTTCCGCGGACCGATTCATGCATCTGCTGTAGTTGCGTCTTGCTGAGAGTATCTACTTTAGTCAGGGCAAGGATTAGGGGCTTGTTGAGATGTGCTAGCTCTTTGAGAGCGGAGAACTCGACTTCGTTAAGGTCACTAGCGCAACAGAAGATTACGAGATCGGTTGTTCTAACCGTTTCTTCCGCAATCTTTGCTCGTTCTTTGCCGTCAACCTCATTGATGCCAGGCGTGTCGACCAGAACAAGCTTGCTTCCGGAATGTCCTTCGGTCGTGCGGCGGATTGGTCGCCATTCGGCACTTCCACGCTCTTTCGTCTTGCCGGCTTCAGCCGACTCATCAAACAAGTCCTGGCCCAGCATGGCATTCAACAAGCTCGACTTGCCGGAGTTGACCTCGCCGAATACTGCTATCTCGACTTCATTGGCATCGAGTTTGTCGACGATTCGGGCAATCTCGCTGAGATCTTTCTGCGCTTCAGCACGCTCCGCCTTGCTCAATCCCTGATCGTTGATCATCTCGCGTAGGCGCTCTCGCGTGTCGACAACGAGATCGACATTCTCATTCGTTGCATCACCCATTGAGTTGAATTCCTTTAGAATTCTCAGACACCGATATTGCTATCGACGACATTCCATTTGCCAAAGCTAGCCTCTCAAATACTGCCAAGACTTCCGAAACGTCAGGCTGCGCTCGAACTTCGCGTTCTTCCTCGCGCCCATCTTGATGAACGACGATTTGTGATCGCATCATGGGATCAGCAGAGGCGGCGACGATGAACTCGGAACCAACTGCGTCGCATAACCTGTTTCGGATCGACTGCAACGTCTCTTCAAGACTTTTTTTGCTGAACAGGTCGGCCTTATTGAGCACGATCACGATCGGCTTGTCCGAATCCAGTGCTGGCTCGATAGCAGCATGCTCATTTGAACGAATGTCCTGGTCCAACACCAGCATAACAACATCAGCCATAGTGGTGATCCCAATCACCTCCTCATGGCTAATTTCGGAAATGAGAACATCGTGCAGCAGAATATTCAAAGCCAGCTTGTCGTCATCACACGATTTCTTCAGCGCTCGGATCAGCGATGGCCTTCCAACGCCCTCAGTGCCCAATACAGCAACGATCATCTGTCGAGATGAAGGTAGCGATGGAGCCTGCGTGGCTGCATCGGGCGAGGGGGCTGGTTTGGAAATCGACGGTTGATCGTCGAGTTCAAGTTTCTTAGCCAAATGTTTGATTCGATCCTCGGCGGATGGTCGTGGCTTGGGAGGTTCCCGGACAGCCCCCCGCGAAAATTCGTGATGTTTGCTTCGGCGCAACAAAAAATAGGCACCGACACCAATCAAAGGCACCAGCACCAAGAATGCATAAGCGGCTGACAAGATGGGGGACTCGATCTTGTCCAAGGATACAAAGAAGGTGGAAAGCGCCCAGAACGCGAGAGCGACGACGCCGGCATAGATTGCATAGCGCAACTTAGAGGCGATTTGAGTGGGCAACAAGTTTAGCATGGCCCCTTAGTTCCTTTGAGGCGAATATCTTTTTTTTGCTATCTAATCGGTAAACTATTAGGGACGTATATTCCTTGTGTAAAGCCCCATCGTTGCACGAAGCATTGCGCACTCAGGGATGTCGAACCAGGCCTTCCTACCTCAGCCGCGGCATGCAAGTTGGAGCAATTCGACACTTGTTCATGAAAACAGAGCGTTTGCAACGAACCGGCCTCCTCTTGCAGCTTGATGTAGGGTTTCCACAAAACTCACTCGATTGCCTAGAGCTTGAAGACGCTCAATTTGAGCAAGCCGCGCGTCGCTAAGAACATGCGCTAAACATGCCCAAACGAGGTCGACATTGTAAGCTTGATCGCCACTACGGATCGCGACTGGCACAACTCGGTCGATGGGCACTGACAGGACACGTGCTAGCTCATTCATGGCCTCATGAGTGGCTTCCGCCTTCTTGTTGGTGGGATGGACGACGTCATAAGGTGGGGCCCATTCGCCTGCAGGCCTAAGTTGATCAATATGAGTCAGGATCACCAACATCGGTGGTTCTGTCCGTCCGCCAGTCTCCTTGGCCCATGCGCTGGAAAATCTCGCGCGCGCATCATGGTCTAGCGCTCGCGCTGCTTGAACAGCTGAGGCGACCCAGAGAACCGCATCCGCTCTCTTGAGCTGCTCTAAGCATGTGTTGAAGTTTTTCTCCGTGCCATCCAAGCCTGGCGTGTCGACGACGTCAACAAACACCCCCGACTCATGATAAATGCGTTGCTCTACCGGCCCCGTACCGGTCGTGGTGGGCCGAACTTGACATAGAACGTCGTTCGCCATCGCATTGATAAGGGAGGACTTACCAGCGTTAGCCTGACCAACCAGCATCAGGCGCAAGTACGGTGGCGAGCTGGACTCGATTCCTGAAAAGTCGGTTTCTCTGAGAGCATCGATTTCCTCTTCTGAGTGCCTTAAACGGCCGGAGAGGAGGTCGATTCCAGCTCGGCCTACCTCCTGAATAAGAAGGCATGTGAAGTAAGTCCGCGCAGCTTCAGACAACAAACCGACCGGGCTGCCGACTAATCTGTCTCGTACTTCGTTCAATAGAGCATTTTGAGGTGCCCTGAGAAATCGAGCGACACGCCACAACAGATGTACCACCCGGTAAGCATTGTGAGCGTAAGGGCCGTATCTCTTGCCCTGCCGGGACATCTCGACCATTTGATCGAGACGTAGGTTCCTTGAAAGCGGTACCATCTCCAAGAGTGCTTTTCTCAGCTCTGCTGAAGTTCGGTTCAAGAGCAGTAGCGCTTCGGGAACCGAGAAGTGCGCCCAAGGATCTTTCGCCGTGGGATGATAGTGCTTTGCAACGATCTCCGCCGTCTTTTGAGCGACCTGGATCACTCGTTCTTTATCGCCAAACCCAAGCGGTGCCTGTTCAATTGTCTCAAACGCGTAGGCTTCGATATCTCTATAGGCCTCGTGCTCTTTAGGGCCCCACGTCGGGCTGGGCTCGAACCGATTGCTAAGATCCTTCTGGACGCGCAAGTTCAGACGATGCTTCAAGGTGCGGCGAATGAACCACGCAATGACACAAAATAAGAGTGACATGAGGGCGAACAAAAATAGATATTCATGCTGAACAAGCCAAAAAAAACCTAGAATAGACAAGCTAATCCACGGCAGAGCCAGAACAAAAATAAGTAAATATTCAAGCCAATATCTTCGAACAATGGCCCAAATTTTGATCATTCTAGGCTCTTCTCATTATCGGATGCTTTTCGCGCCTTCTGAAATGCAGATGCCATCGACTTGGCAAAGGCCTCCCGAACTTCTGCACTCGATGCGACCTGACCGCGCCGTTGAAAAGCCAGCCAGACGCATGCCGCTTCGCCAATACCGACGGTAAGGGCATAGGCTGAGGCGGCATTTAGCCCGGCTCCTAACCAGGTGCCGACCAAAGGAACAATCTTCAAGAGTTCGCGGACGCCGTATCGAACACCCCACCAAGAGAGATTTACTGTCCCGATGGCGCTAATAAACCCTGCCCAGGTACTTGCCGTCCATTGGACCTGATAACGCAGCGCAAGCGCTCGCAACAGCGAAGCAGTTGTACCGGCAAGAGCTGCAATCGACACCGTTGGTATCGGTGTTCCCCCGGCAAAGGCGGCACCTAAAGCATAGCGACGGATCAGGGGCCTTGCGCGCTTTCGGATTCCGTCACTCTCCGCATCGATTCGAGCTCTTAAGATGGCCTGATGAGCTAATGGTACAGTTTGTTCAATGGCGCGCTGCAGTGCATGCAAACCATAGTCTACAGGGGGAAGCTGATCTTCCAGTTGTGTAAAATCAATCGGCACGAAAACAGGATCGACGCCGGGAACCTGCCGACTTATTTGCGCCCGTTGCTTGGCAATCGCCAAACTCAGGTCTTGAGGAATGATTGCATTCTTCTCGTCGTTCGACGTACCGTCAAAAATATACTCGGCAGGGCGCGGTTGGGTCGGGCTACAGAGGCGATGTAGACATGATTGTGCAACTACAATAGGCAATTGCCTGTTTCGCCTTCTTATCTCCCTGATGATACTAATGACTTCAACTTGCAGATCATCATCGACCCGCATAACCGGCATTAGAATGTGCGACTGACTCTCACAGTTCTCAATGTCATCCGTAGGGTCATAATCAACTTCACCCAAGCCCGTTGTATCAAGAAACTGAATGCAAGGCTCATCGGGCGGGACGCTATAGACCGACGTAAATCGCGTGCAAGGCTTAAAGCCGGGGCCGATTTCGGCTTTAGGGTCGCCGGTAAGGGCAGAAACCACAGATGTCTTACCGGCACCAGTTTTGCCCAGCAGCCAAATAACGGGAATGTCGCCTGCGGTCGTCGCACTAGCCCCGTTTTCCAGACCACCCCGCTCTGATTCGGATTTAGCATCATCACGGAAAATCTCTTCAGTGATCTTAGCCCAAAATTTGCTGAAGAAATTCATGGACACGACCAAATAGCAAACACTTTGCCTCGACGTACTTCAAAGTCACTTTCTTTTCCTAAATTCACCCACGTTAGTCTACGCATTTTTCTCGTCGGTTTCAGATTTCTGCTCTTTTGGCATCAGCATATCTTTCAATCTTCTTTGCTAACAGCGACATTAACATCGCTATCCAATTTAGTGTCCTTATCAAAAACGTGCCAAAATACCTCAAAATGGCCCATGGTATAGCAAGCAAAGCCTTCAGCCATAAATAGAAAAAGAACAATGAAGATAAGAATAGAAAAAACGTTGTGTATGCACCATTGGCGAGAAGATAAGAAAGGAATTCCGCAATCGCTTTAACAAAAAAGAATGGATGAAATATTATCATGTATCCAGCACCAACCATCACTGCAGACACTATGCCAAATTTTTTTGCCCAATTCGGTGCGATTTTTGCG
>JBCCUK010000045.1:0-25665 GCA_039196965.1 Pseudomonadota bacterium
AAAATATTTTGGGTATCTGCACCACGCTTCGGGCCCACCGTTTTGCCCCCCCTTGGTGTCGGCCCAATCTGGGGGGGCGCGCGCGCGCCCCCCCGCTCGGTGAGAACATATTCGTCGAACGCCGACCCATCTGACGCGGCAACTTTCTCCATAATTCCGCCTTCGATGAGCTGATTCAACCGGCTCGTAAGTGTGTTCTTGGCGATGCCTAGGGACTTCTCGAAATGCTTGAATCGCCGCGCGCCCATCATCGCATCACGGATGATCAGGAGCGACCACCACGAACCCACATGCTCAAGGGTCCGGGCGATCGAGCATTGCATATTGGAGAAAGATTTCGTCTTCATGTTTCGTCAAAAGTAGTTGCAATACGAAACCATATAGCGTAAGTGGTTTCGTATTGCAACTAAAATAATTGCGCGATCAGGAGCCAAATTCTGTCGGACGAATTGAAGGGAGAGACTTGTTATGAAGCTCACAGTACACGGAACAACCATGTCCCCCTGGGTGCGCCGCATACTGCTTGCGCTGGAAGAAAAGGGTCTTGAGTACGATACCGTCAATGTCGTTCCCCTCGGCGATCCCGACCCTGAATTTCTGAAAATCAGCCCTCTAGGAAAAGTACCGGTGCTTGAGGTTGATGGCCGGTTCCTCCCCGATTCCCTGGCCGGTTGCGCTTTCCTCGATAGCGCTCATCCAAACCCGTCGCTTTTTCCGGAGGACGGATGGCAGCGTGCCTGGATGTTATGGCTTTGTGATTTCCTCGCCACGGGTCTTTTCACTAAAGTGGAAGCTCCACTCTTCATTCAACGCTTGGTCAATCCGAATTTCTTTAAGCTGGAGCCGGATCAGTCCATCATTGATCAGGCCTTCGAAGAGATGCCTGCCGTCTTCGATTATCTCGAAGCCCAGTTGGATGGTGGCAAACCGTTCTTGCTTGGTGAAGCATTCAGTCTCGCTGATCTCACCGCAGGGAGTATATTCATCAATCTGCGCCATGCTGGAGAAGAGGTAGATGCTGCACGATGGCCGCGACTTGCTGACTTCGTTAGCCGCATTCATGCACGTCCGTCTTTTGAGCGTATTCTTTCAGTGGAGAAGAATGCTATCGGAGCAGTTTCACCCCTGTTTGCGGCCTGAAGAAACCAGAGCAAGGTGCGCTCAACTTCTTTGACAGTGCAGTGAACGCCAGGTCTGCCTGTAGGTAATTTTTACCAGTCGGCAGTTGGAAAGCGTCAACTCAGAGATACTTCTACGAAAACGATTGAGGCAGCCTTTACCGCCAACAGTCCATGTCTTCTCTGAGTTAATGTGAAGAGTGGGTTTTTTAGAACATTGTGAGGAACGAGCTGAGGCAAATCTCTCTCATCGAACGCAGACAAGCGCTGTCTGGCATCCCTAAAAAACAAGATGCACCCTGTTTAAAATGAAAAACTTTGCCCGACTTCGGAATCAGGCAGCATTCATGCCTTGTGGCGAGAGCATTTGCGGCACACTCGAACGGGAGCCGTCATGGGATGAGACGGGCCTTGTCCCACGAGACGAAAAGAACCCTGACGAAAGATTGCAAAGCCGATCTTTGCAGGCGCTTACAATCCTCTATGGGTTCCGCCATACA
The DNA here is from genome assembly GCA_039196965.1 of Pseudomonadota bacterium. Lineage (GTDB taxonomy): Bacteria > Pseudomonadota > Alphaproteobacteria > Caulobacterales > Hyphomonadaceae > CALLCD01. The sequence goes on from JBCCUK010000045.1 coordinate 1,619, forward strand.
CAGAGAGGCTGGCGAAATGGAAAATTCTATGATCCCTGGAGTGGCAAGACCTATCCCGCTCGTGTGCGTCGGATTGACGAGAGAAGATTGCACTTGCGTGGCTGCATTGCGCCGCTGATCTGTCGCAGTTTTGAGTGGACCAAAGTAGGAGTGCAGCGGTCCGAAACCGACAAGTCTGCCGCAAATTCTGCATCTTTTCAGGGTAGGGAATGATCTTGTTCGATGATCCGCAATTTTGCCGCGCCGGTTTTCTGTCAGCTAGACTGTTTATATTGCGTACCTCTGCCTCCACGTTTTTATAAACAAGTCTATTCCCGGTTAGGCCCACAATAAGTACAGTCGAAACAAATATCTATGCAGATTATAGCTCCATTTATAGATATTTATCCCCATAGAACTCTCAATACTCTCAGCGCGCCGAAACTGAGAGTCTCAACGGCGAATCTATCCTCGCTCTTTGTATTGATTCTGACTTGCTGGGCTTCGCATTTCGTGCGCGGTCTATCAGCCTGTTTTGATTGACTGTCTCCGCCGAGCAGGAGGGGCTCATGGGCTTTTCAGTGCGGCTTACAGGTTTCTGGTCAGACCGTTTCATCCCAGCGGTGGCTCAGTCTCGCCGCGGCATTTATAATGCCAACCATTGAATAGGTCTGCGGGAAGTTACCCCACAACTCTCCCGTTTCCGTATCGACATCTTCGGAGAGCAGGCCGAGTGCGGTACGCTTAGATAGGACGCCTTCGAACATCTCTCGAGCCTGTTCTTGTCGGCCGATCCGGGCGAGCGCATCTATATGCCAGAAGGTGCAAGCGGTGAAGGCTGTCTTTGGTGTTCCGAAATCGTCCTCTGTGCGATAGCGGTAGACATGATTGCCAACGCGCAGGTCGCGATCAATTCTGTCGACCGTTGCAATGAATTTTGGATCGGCGGGATCGATGAATCCGATCTCCGCCATCAGAAGCACCGAGGCGTCCAGCGTGTCTCCGCCGAAGGCCCCTGTAAAGGCTTGTAATTTTTCGCTCCAAGCCTCGGCCAGAATGGTCGTTTTTATGTCCTCGGCGCAGTGGCTCCAATGCGCCGCTCGGTCCTCAGATCCGAGATGTGAAGCGATGCGCGCCAGGCGGTCGCAGGCGGCCCAGCACATAATCGCAGAAGATGTGTGGACGCTTGCCCGGCCGCGATACTCCCAGATGCCGGCATCGGGCGTGTTGTAGAGCTGATAGGCGCGGGTGCCCACCTGCTCGAAATGTTCGAATTCGGCCCGGCCGGCATTTGTCAGCAGCCGTTCGTCGAAGAAGGCCTGGCTCGCGCCGAGAATAATGTGTCCGTAGACGTCGTGTTGTATGTGCTCGGCGGCCTGATTGCCGATCCGCACGGGCCCCATGCCGCGATATCCGGCGAGGTGTTCGGCAAAGGACTCTTTCAGGTCATGTTCAAGGGCAACGCCGTAGACCGGCTGAACGTGGCCGCCAGAGGTCATCACGACCGTATTCCTCAGATAGCCGAGATATCGCTCCAGTGTCCCCACTGCCGCCAGCCGGTTCAGCGCCGTTACCGTGAAATAGGCATCCCGCAACCAGCAGAATCTGTAATCCCAGTTCCGCTCCGACCCCGCATGCTCCGGAATCGAAGTCGTCAGTGCAGCAACAATTCCACCAGTTTCTTCGTAGACGCACAATTTGAGCGTGATTGCCGCGCGTATCACGGCGTCTTGCCATTCTGGCGGGGTGGCCAGGCGGCGGGACCAGGTTTGCCAGTTCGTCCGGGTTCGCTGCAGCCAGTCGGCGGCGATGGCTGATGGATTGTCCGATAGTGATTCATCCGGCCCTATTACGAAGCTCAGGGTCCGGTCCAATACAAATTCCTGGGTTTCAAGAACGTAGGATACCGGCGCATCGGTGGTGACACGGAAGCCGTTATCGCTGTCTGGAAAGCGGATATGAGAGACGCCGCGGAGCGGCTCTATCGTCGTTTTGCCCCAGTCTTTTTGAGCTGTGATGCTAATCCGTATACGGGGCATGCCCGCTATGGGCTCTATTATCCGCACAAGAGACGCCGGTCGAAACATTCGACCGAGATGACTAAAGCGGGGTGCGAAATCCGTGATGCGAATGGCCGAGCCGTCAGCGGCTTCGAGCGTGGTCTCAAGTATGGCCGTGTTGCGAATATAGGCATGGCGCTGTGCGACTTGTCCATCAAGCTCGACCCGGAAAGCGCCGTCTCCGCCGAGAAGCGAATTGAAGACTGGCTCACCGTCGAGCCTTGGCAGGCAAAACCATCCAATCGTCCCCTCAGGATCGATCAGCGCAGCAATCGTCCCATTTCCAACGACTCCCTGTTCAAGCGTACTCATGCGAATCCCTTTTTAAGCCAGTTCCAGACGTCGGCCGGATCTTTTAGCCTAAGCTCTGCCACGGTGGTCCCTTCGCCGACTTTTATGGCGACGCCGCCTAGGGAAACCGCTGCTCTCATGGCGTCTTCGTCGGTGCGATCGTCCCCAATCATGATCGGTTTTCGATCTTTGAAAAGCGGAGTTTCTGCAATTCTGGATAGCGCAATTCCCTTATTCGCCTGCTTTGGCTTTGCTTCAAAGACCATCTTGCCGGATTGGAAGACATAATCATCGAGGTCCGAAACGAGGTTGCGAAGTTCAGGCTCGATCAGTTTTCCAGCGTCCGGAGCCTGGCGATAATGGACAGCGAACACCTTGCCTTTCACTTCGAGCCAGATGCCTTCGAATCCGGCAATCGCGCGCTCAAATTTGGCGATCAGATCGCCGGGAGCTGCGTAGACCCTTTCCGACGGTGCCTGATTTGGCCGACAGATTTCGAGCCCATGGCTTCCGGCGCGCCAGATATCGATGGGTACTCGCTTTGTTAAATCCCGTACGTCCCGGCCGCTGATAATAACAAGCGCACTCTGCAATCCATCTGAGACTTTACGCAGTATGCTTTCACCGCCCTTGGGCAAGAAAACGTCATCCGGATTGTTTTGTATGGGAGCCAGTGTCCCGTCGAAATCGAGGAACAATGCATGCGTTTCTGTCAGAACAGGAAGGTCTGATAGATTTGTCGTCATCTAGAAAATCAAGGAACTCCATTCTCACCTTCGCTTATTGCACCGAGATCCTTTAAGAAATTACTGCGCCACCAGTCGACATTTTGTTCCATGACAGTCGTGTAAAGCGATTGCCAGCGCTCCTGACGCTCCTCCAGAGGCATACTGAGAGCGATCTTTATTGTCTCTGCAAGTTTTGACCGGTCGTGAGGGTTTACGATCATCGCTCCGTTTAACTGCTCGGCCGCACCGGCAAATTCCGAGAGGATCAAAACACCGGGATCGCTTTCATTCTGGGCCATCACATATTCCTTGGCGACGAGATTCATCCCGTCTCTAAGTGGGGTGACGAGACCCACATGGGCAATTCTAAGCAGGCCGGCCAGCTCAACTCGGTCATAGGAGCGGGCGAGATAGCGCAGGGGGATCCAGTCGAGGTCGCCATAGTCGCCATTGATGCGGCCGGCGAGCTGATCAAGCCTGGTGCGAAGTTCCCGATACTCCTCGACCTTCGAGCGCGACGGCGGGGCGATTTGTGTAACCGACACTTTGCCGTGCAGCTCCGGATAAAGGTCGAAGAGTTCGCCAACGGCTTCAAACCTCTGCGGCAACCCTTTCGAGTAATCCATCCGATCAACACCGATCACAAGCTTTCGCTGGCCGAGAAAACGGCTCAGCCGGTCCGACGCGATTGTTGCTGCTTCGCTTTGTGCTGCGTCTCTGAAGGCTGTTGCGTCTATTCCGATGGGGTAGGATTTTACTTTTACCGTGCGGCCGAAAACGTCGATCGTGCCGTGTTCCGTTTCGGTACCGCCGCAGTCCTGAATAAGATATTGCGAGAGATTGTCGGCATCCTGGTGTGACTGGACGCCGACGACATCAAAGGCCGTGATCGCGCGGGCCAGCCACTGATGCTCGGGTATGGCGCGGAAAATCTCGGGTGCTGGAAAGGGAATATGCAAAAAAAAGCCGACAGGGCCGGTCCATCCGTCGCGTCTGAGACAGTCCGCCATCAAAAGGAAATGATAGTCATGAACCCAGACGGAATCGCCGTCTTCAAGTTCGCCTCTTACCATTTCCGCGATCTTCCGGTTCACATCACAATAGACTTTGAATGCGTCATTATCGAAGTTGGCGAGGTCTATCCGATAGTGAAATACGGGCCAGAGAACGCTGTTGGCGTAGCCAACATAGTACCCGTCGAATTCCTCGCGGGAGTAATCTGTAAGGAGAAAATCAACACCGTCATCCTTGAAACGCCTTGTTTCACCTGACGGCTCATCAACGATCTCACCGCTCCAGCCGGCCCATACGCCGCCGGTCGACTTCAATGATTCCCAGACGGCGACAGCCAAGCCGCCAGCCCGCGAAGACGGATCTGCGGCGGTGCGATTTGAAAGCGCTATGAGACGGCCCACCGATCCTCCATAATTACCGGAAAAACACTGATCTGATTGAGTTCGCAGATACTTATAGCAAGGGCATGATGACCTACTACAGTTCTCACCCTGCTATCTGTACTGCACTTTTGAAGATGATAAAGAATACTCCTGCTCGGCGGCCATTTTGCCAGAAGCTTGGGCGCTGACTTCCATTCTGTCACAATTCCCCCTATAGCCGCGCCCGTGTCGACATTTCCATTCCATATTCACGCAACGGATGGCAAGGCGCGGACGGGCGAACTTCAGACCGGCCGCGGTGTTATCCGCACGCCGGCATTTATGCCCGTAGGTACGGTGGGCTCTGTGAAAGCGCTATATTCCAATCAGGTGCGAGATGCCGGAGCTGACATTATTCTCGGCAATACCTACCATTTGATGCTTCGCCCCGGCCCGGACCGGATCAAGCGCCTTGGCGGGCTGCACCGTTTCATGGGTTGGGAAGGGCCAATCTTGACAGATAGTGGTGGCTTTCAGGTCTGGTCGCTCTCCCAGCTACGCAAGATGGATGAAGAGGGTGTCACCTTCCAGAGTCATATTGACGGTTCTAAGCACCGCCTGACCCCGGCGCGATCAATAGAGATTCAGGCGGACTGCATCGGCGCAGATATCTCCATGCAGCTCGATGAGTGCACAGATTATCCATGCACACGGGACGAAGCGGCTCGCTCTATGGAGCTCTCTCTGAAATGGGGGGCGCAGTCTCGCGTGGCTTTTGGTGACCGCAAGGATCAGGCGCTTTTCGGGATTGTTCAAGGCTCGAATTTCGAGGATTTGCGGCGCGCATCCGCTGAAGCCGTATCCGCTCAGGGCTTTGACGGTGTGGCGCTCGGCGGTCTGGCCGTCGGCGAGGGGCACGAGCAGATGTGCGCCTCCATCGAAATGGCTGAGCCTTTTGTGCCCAAGGACCGACCTCGCTATGTAATGGGCATCGGAAAGCCGATTGACCTTGTCGAAGCTGTCGCCCGCGGAATGGACATGTTCGATTGCGTTTTGCCGACCCGATCCGGCCGTCATGGTCAGGCCTGGACCTGGGCAGGCCCTGTCAATCTGAAGAACGCCAAATTCGCCGAGAACACCGATCCCCTCGAGCCCGATCTTGATTGCCCGGCGAGCCGCGACTATTCAAAGGCGTATCTTCATCATTTGATACGTGCGGGCGAAACACTCGGGGCCATGCTTCTATCCTGGCATAATACTGTATTTTTCCAGGCGCTCATGGCCCGTATGCGAGCTGAAATCGCTGCTGGGACGTTTGCGGCATTCCGAGCCGAACATTCGGCGCGCTGGGCGGCCACACGCTCCAAACCGAAGGAGGAAGGCGATCGGGTCTGGACGCCGCCAAAACGCTGATCTGTGGCGAAGTGGATTTGGCACTGTCTGAACAGTTGACCGCTCCAGACTTGCGCCCTAAGTAGCGCGAACCAAACGGTAAGCGCCCATAGCTCAGTCGGTAGAGCAACTGACTTTTAATCAGTAGGTCACAGGTTCGATCCCTGTTGGGCGTACCATTTTCGTCTTGCTCAAGGTTATTTTGCTCAGAACGGCCCGTTCTAAAAGAGAGACGCCAGGAACCTTCTGGCGAGTTCCTCTTTCTTTCCTCCTGTTATTTCGGTGCGGGGATAAATTCCTCATCGTCGCCTGGTGGCAGCGAGAATTGCCCATTAGTCCAGTCCCCGCGCTTCCACTCATCTCTCGCCGCCTCAATCTTCTCGGTCGACGAAGACACGAAATTCCAGGAAATGTGGCGCGGGCCATTCAGGGTTTCTCCGCCAAGCAACATCAGGCGTGCTCCGTGTTCACCAGCGATCAGCGTGATGGCATCACCCGGACGGAAAACCAGCATACGGCCAGTTTCAAATATCTCTCCGGCGGTTTCGATGTTCCCTTCAAGCACATAGATACCGCGGTCCTCATGATTGTCCGGCAGAGGTAGTCGTGCACCGGGTTGCAGCGCGGCATCGGCATAGAACATTTCCGTAAATGTGCTAACGGGCGCTTCTGCGCCATATGCATTGCCGAGAATGAGGCGGATGGATTTATCCGTATCTTCAATCAGCGGCAGCGCGGCTTTTTCATGGTGTTCGAAGGCGGGGTTCATGTCCTCATCTTTTTCAGGCAGGGCGACCCAGGTCTGAATACCATAGAGAGAATGGCGGCCGGCACGGGTCTCGGGGCTTGTACGCTCCGAATGAGTGATGCCCTTGCCGGCGATCATCCAGTTGACCTCGCCCGGATAGATCATCTGATTGGTGCCAAGGGAGTCTCGGTGCTGGAACTCGCCCTGAAACAGATATGTCACCGTTGCCAGGCCAATATGGGGGTGCGGGCGCACATCGATCCCGCCGTCCCGAATAAATTCAGCAGGTCCCATCTGATCGAAGAAGATGAAGGGGCCGACCAATTGCCTTTTCGGTGATGGCAGGGCGCGGCGGACCTCAAATCCGCCGAGGTCTCTGGCGCGAGGAATGATCTGAGTTTCAATGGCTCCGTCATCTTTCCGTTGAGGACAGTCTGGCAGTTCGGCCTTGTTCCAGCTCATAATGATTGTCTCTTTCTGGGGTTTGCGGGGGGATTAAATCGTATCAGTTGGCCTGGTATCCGCCAAAATCGCGGACCGGGCTCCAATTCGGCTGAATGGCGGGTAGAGGGTTTGCGAGGTCTGCAAAATCGCCTGTGCCATGGACCGGTTTTCCATTGGTGACAGTAAGGTCAGCCTCGATTGATTTCAGGTCCTCATCATGAACCTCCAGATAAGGCGCATTGAGAAGCGCAAAGTCGGCATATTGCCCGGGCTTTAGCCGACCTTTCAACAGTTCTTCCTGGCTGAACCAGGCCGAGCCGATTGTATAATGGAACAGCGCTTCTTCCCGGGTGAGCCTGTGGCGAGGTCCATGAAGCTCTGTTCCGCCGACAGAACGACCCGTGGTTGCCCAGTAAAGCGCTGGCCACGGATTGTAGCTGGCAACGCGAGTGCCGTCCGTACCCAGACCAAGGGGAATACCTGCCTCGATCACGTCGCGCAGGGGCGGCGCGTTGCGGGTGGCTTCGGGGCCATATCGCTCAAGGAAGTATTCGCCAGCGTAAGCCATTCGGGCCTGCATCGCGATCCCGCCTCCCATGGCTTTGATGCGCTGTATAGTAGGTCGCTTCAGTGTTTCGCCATGGTCGAAGGCCCAGCGAACACCGCCGAAACCGTCGCGGCCTTCAGCAACTTCCAAGGCATGAGCTTTTTCGAAAATATCGAGTATGTTGTTCATGGACTCGTCATAGGTCGCATGAATTCGCAGGGGCCAGCGGTTGCGCAAAAGGTGTCGGGTGACCGCGAGGAGTTGAACATCCCAGAGCTTCCGGCTGCTGAAGTCCGGCCGGTCGGCGAGAAAATTCTCGTAATCGCCCGCCGACCAGGCAAGGAACTCACCGCCACCTTCCACCTCGTAGCCGTGCAACAAACCTTCAGCGCGGTTGACGCCTGCTTGCCAATTCGCAGTCCAGGTCTGGAACTCTTCAAGTTCACCTCCCTTTTGCTGAGGAAAGAGATATTTCGAAATGCGCACGGGTAATTCGCCGCTCAGCGCAAGTGCTTCCGATCCAGAATAGTCTTCCGGGAAGTGATGACCACCACCGCCTGCATCGATCACCGAGGTAAGTCCGAAGCGGTTGAGTTCGCGATAATAGTGCCGGGTTGAGAGCGCCTGGTCTTCTGCGCTTAGAGGTGGAAGTGCGCCAATGGAGCCGTAGAGCAGATCCGGGTTTGGTACGGCGTGCAGAACGCAGCCTCCGTCGGGTGTGAATTCATAGCTCGTCCCGGCTGGCGCTTCTGTTTTTGGTGTCAGTTCCCGAACCTCGACTGCTTTCTTGTTGAGGTAGCCTTGGGAGTAAAGAAACAGGACATAGACTGGCGTGTCCGGAGCTGCTTCGGTGAGTTCGGCTGGCGTCGGGAGGCGTTTTTCCTTGAACTGGAAAGGCGACCAACCGCCGATGACACGAACCCACTGATCCTCAGGGGTTTTTGCGGCAGCCGCGCGGATCATATTGAGGCCTTGCTCAAGCGATTCCAGGCCATCCCAGCGCAACTCGGTGGCATAGAACCGCCCGGCGCGAGTAGGGTGTTGGTGACTGTCGCAAAGCCCTGGAATAAGGGTACGCCCGCCACCGGAAATGACCCTTGTAGATGCTCCCGCGAGTGGCCTGATCTCACTGTTCGACCCAACCGCGCTTATAAGGCCATTCTTGACGGCTAGGGCCTGTGCGCGAGGGCGGACCACATCCTGTGTGATGATATCCGCATCGAGAACCATCAAATCAGGCGTGCTTGTCTCGATTTCCGGATTCACGGTCGGAGCGCCGCAGGCAGCAAGTGTAGCGAGGCTTGCACCGCCGCCAAGAAGCGCTTGACGACGGGAGAATGAAAGCGGTTTTATAATGACGTCAGACATGTAGTGTGCTCCCGTTTTAGAATTTGAAGCTTGCGCTGAATTCGAAGAAATCGATGGGATCGTTCGGGCCGGTCTCGTTGATGAAAGCGCCAGGCTCGGAGTGGGTGTAGAGAAAGCTGACGATGAGACGCTCGGTAGCTTCCCATTCCGCGCCTGCGGACACCGATGTGTTTACAAAACGGGCATCAGACGTTCCGCCTGGCCGGATTATATTGCCCGGTGGGCCGAAAAGTCCGTCATCGATGTCAAAGCGCCAGAAGAAGTTCACGTCCACGAAAATCAAAAGATCGTCGCGTGGGTGAGCCTTTATATAAGGGTGAACATTGAAAAAGTTACTCGGCCCCAATAGTGCGAGTTCTGAAAAGTAGCTGCCCCGGGGAAACAGAGCATCGAATGTACCAAGCGTGCCGTCGCCCTGTTCATCATCCCCGGATGCAATGTTGGTCGAGAGAAGAATTTCAGGCGACCATGTGAAATCCGGAAAGCGGTAGCCCGTATTTGCAGCGATGGTCCAGGCGGTGATATCGAGATCACCGAACTCGGTCTCCTGAGTGCCAAACTGATAGATGGCTTCCCAGTTCCAGAAGAAATCGCCGATCTCGCCGAAACTGCGAGCGCCTATGGAGTGGCGCTGCTGGTCACCGGTGCCTTCACTCGTTGTACGATCTTCAAATTCTGCAAAGAGGTAATAGAGATCAAGATTGCCGATTATAGATAGGCCTGTGATGTAGATGCCGGAAAGTCGGCCATCATCGCTGCTATCATCATTAAATACACCTGTCTGATCGACAGCGACTTCCTGCAATCCGAAAACGCTGATATTCCACTCGCCGAGACCGACGTCGCCGCGCACGCCGTCCCAGGTGCGCTTAACATTGGTCCCGTTCCGATCACTGACGAGCCTCGATGAGCCAAGTTTGAGTTCTTGCCTGCCAATGCGTAGGAAAGCGCCTTCATTGCCAAATTCGGCATATCCCTCCTGCAGATCGAGGACATTGCGTTCAACGGGGCTCAGTTCTCCGCCCTCTTGCAGAGCACTCAAAAGGGTCATGCGACCACGCAGCCAGGGCGATACCGTAACATCGCCTGTGAGGCTCAGTCGCTGAGTCAGGAAAGCCCCATTATCCTCATTGTCGGGATTGAATTCGATATCCGAGATGAAGGTTATACGTTCCCGCAACTCGCCTGAAAGATCCAGCCAGGGGAAGGGAGAAAGCGGGTCAAGCGCGTCTTCTTCCACTGGCAGCACTTCGAATTTTGCCGGGGTTTGGTTTTGCTGAGCCGAGGCCGTGCGGTAAGGCAAGGTAATAACCGTTGTCACGAGAGACAGGATCAACACGCCAAAGTAACGCATGTCACCAGCCCCTTTTCGTTTGGTTCGAGACGTCAAAACATCTTGCGCCTATAGCGGTGCTGATCAGTCGTGGACGGATCATCTCGACGAGGGACCGGCCTGCAGAAGTGAGATCATAAGTCACTTTGAGCCTCTGTCCTTGACAGGCGCGATGAGATGGGAAACGCGTGGCCTCATATCACCTTTGTGGAACTTTCGGACGTCCGCCTGGAGGTTCTTGTCCGCATGGGTGACGCGGGCATGCTGGCGTTCATGTTCAAGCCAGCTTGAGACGAGGAAGTACTCTGTCCACTGATCGCTATTCTCGGCAGATTGGCCTATACCCCAATCATAGGCTCCGTCCCGGAACCGTTCGTCCTTCAAGCTGTGAATTGCGCTGAGGAAGGCAGCCTCGTCGTCAGGATCGATTATATAGTCGATTGTTACGAGAACTGGTCCACGGTCACCACTGTTGCTCGGAAGGGGGGGTAAGGCCGCCCAGTGGAGCGCGGGGGTTAGATCAAGATTCTCGCCGCCACCGAGTTCTACATTTCTCAAAATAGGCAGAGCGACTAGGAGGCTGGCAGCGGCAGTGCCCAAAGCGACGCTGATACCTGCCTGTTCGGCTACCTGTCCCCAAACTGTGGAGCCTATCGTCATAGACCCAAAGAAAACCATTAGGAGCACTGCCAAACCACGGGCACGCACCCAGTTTGGCAAGGACGTCTGTGCCGAGACATTTAGTGAAGTGAGAACAGCGATCCAGCTAACTCCCGCGAGCAAGGATCCAAGGATTGCCGTGATCGTATAAGGTGCCAGAGCCAGTATCAGAAGTGCACCTGCGGTACCGAGGGTGCCGAGGCTGACGAGCGTGCTTGCGCTCATGGACTTGCGAAGGCTTGGTAGGATAAGCGCCCCGATGACGGCGGCAGCGCCTGTTGAGGTCAGCAATATCCCGTAGAGCTGTGCACCACCTCCTAAAAGATTGTCGTCAATGCCTTTAGCGATGAGTGGTAACAGTGCCCAATAGGCGCTCGCGGATACAAAAAAGCCAAGTGCCCGCGCCAGCGTTGCTTTCAACGCGTCATTATAGAGTGCATGGCGTAGTCCGGTGAGCATTGCGCCGAACAGGGGTTCAGGTGGTAGCGTGTTGTCTGACTTCTCGCCGGATTTCCAAGCCAACAGCGCGATAATGATAATCAGTAAGCTGATTAGATTCGCCAGAAACGGTGTTACTAGACCGACTGACGCGATCAGGAAACCAGCAACCGCGGGCCCAATGGCACGGGCGATATTGATGCCCATCGAATTCAACGCAATCGCAGGCTGTAAGGCGCTGCGCGGAACGAGGCTTGGCACCACAGCTTGCCATGCCGGAGCTATAAAGGCTGCACCAGCGCCAAGCGCAAAAGTAAAAATAATGAGGAGCGCCGGCGACATCATGTCGGATTGGACAGCAAGGGTCATTAGACCTGCTGTAATAGCCATGGCTATATTCACGATGATCAACAGCTTCTTCTTATCGACGCAGTCAGCCAGTGCGCCAGCAAAGAGCGCAAATAGAAAAATGGGTGCCGTGGTCGCCGCCTGCACGAGTGCCACGGTCGCGGGCGATGGCGTTAATGTTGTCATAAGCCAGCCAGCGCCGACATCGTGCATCCAGGTGCCGATGTTCGAGACCAGTGTTGCCGTCCAGAGTAGCGTGAAACCGCCATGGGCGAAGGGGGTCCAGGCCGATACCTGTTTTTCCGAAGGCGCAGGAGATGCAGTGGTATTCATCACCGCCTCACAATCACATCATCCCACTCGGAATGTTTGAGGCTTTGTGCACGAACAAACGGGCAAAGGGGGACAATTCGGTAGCCATTTGTCCGCGCATCCTCAATAAGGTGAGTGACGAGGGCTTTGCCGACGCCCTTTCCTGCCAGAGCATTCGGAACACCGGTATGATCGGCAATTATCAGCTCGGCATTCACCTTGGAGAACGTCAGTTCACCGACGGCTGTCTCCCCCTCAACATGGGCGACGAACCTTCCGCCCGTCTCGGTTTCTGATTTGGTGATTGTGATTGTGGACATGTTGGTCGTCTCCATATTGTCAGACAGCAAAGCAGGAGCACCCAAGTGCGCCCCAAAAAGATTTAAGGTCTTTGACCGGCAGCGGATTGTTCCAGGCGATGCCATGATCGTGGCCATGGACGCCGCAGTGATTACTACAACCACCGTGGCAGGAATGTTTGGTCAGTGATTGATTGGTTGTCTGCTCTTCGTGAGGACGTTTTGCGTTCCACGCTCCGCCGTAAATGTCGACAGGCGACCAGGCCGGGCTTGCTGGGGGAAGAGGCGGGCACAGATCTTTATAGTCCCCGGCTCCGTAGACAATACGGCCACCGGTGATCGTAAGAACTGATTCAATCGATTTGATCTCCTCGGCAGGAACTGAAATGAGATCTGCGGATAGGACAGCGAGATCAGCGTATTCGCCAGTGATCAGTGCGCCTTTTACATCCGCTTCGCCGGAGAACCAGGCCGATCCTTTGGTCCAGATCTTTAAGGCGGTTTCCCGGTCCAGCGTATTGTGTTCAGGATACAGACCAAGCCCGCCGAGGGTTTTGCCCGTCGTAAGCCAGTAGAGAGAGATCCAGGGGTTGTAAGACGCCACGCGGGTTGCGTCGGTGCCTGCACCAACTGGAACATCGTACTCGAGCATCTTCGATACTGGCGGCGTTGCCTCTGCAGCACGCTCACCATAACGACTGACAAAGTACTCGCCCTGAAATGCCATGCGGTGCTGAATTGCGATGCCGCCGCCAAGTGCCTTTACGCGTTCAATGTTGCGATCACTGATTGTCTCAGCATGGTCGATTATGAAGCGTGTCTGGAAAGGTGTTCTGCCGTTGACGCGTTCAAAAACGCCAAGGAATCGATCTATGCTTTCGTCGTAGGTCGCATGGATGCGGAACGGCCACCTATTCGTTGCAAGCAGTTCTACGATGGGTTCAAGCTCGCTTTCCATGACTGGGGTGAGGTCCGGGCGCGGCTCAAGAAAGTTCTCAAAGTCCGCTGCTGACCAAGCGAGGTTCTCCCCAGCGCCGTTCATGCGTAGCATAGCGTCGCCCGCACCGGGTTCAGTCATCTCTATCCATCGTTCGTAGTCGGAAAGTTCTGATCCTGCGTTCTGCGCGAAAAGGTTGTAGGCGACGCGAACGGTCAGCTCGCCATCCCCGTTTAGCTTTTGGATAACGTCGTAGTCTTCCGGATAGTTCTGTCCGCCTCCACCGGCATCGATTACGCTGGTAATGCCGAGCCTGTTCATTTCGCGCATGTAATGGCGTGTGGAGTTAATCTGGTCTTCCAGCGGAAGTTTGGGCCCTTGGGCGAGCGTTGAATAAAGTATGAGTGCAGAGGGTTTGGCGACGAGCAGACCAGTGGGTTCGCCCGAATCATTACGCTCGATCACGCCGCCGGGTGGATTTGGCGTGTCCTTATTAAACCCCAGGACGCGGATAGCCGCCTGATTCAATAGGGCTTGTCCGTAAAGGTGCAGGATGAAAACCGGCGTGCTCGGGGCCACTTTGTTGATTTCATCAAGAGTTGGCAGCCGGCGTTCAGCAAACTGAAATTCCGACCACCCACCAATGACGCGAACCCATTGTGGCGCGGGTGTTCTATCAGCTTGTTCTTTCAGGAGCCGAAGCGCGTCAGCAATAGACGGCACGCCTTCCCAGCGCAGCTCCAAGTTAAAGTTCAAGCCACCTCGTATGAGATGAGTATGGCTGTCATTCAGGCCCGGGATGACCCGGCGGCCTTTGAGATCAATCCTTTCGGTCGTCTGACCTGCAAGCTTCAAAATATCTGCATCTCTACCCACCGCTTGAATAAGGCCACCCTTAATCGCAATGGCCGTGGCAGTAGGCGTTGTACGATCGAGCGTAGATATTTTGCCATTATAGAGAATGAGGTCGGTCATGACTGTTTCTTCAAAAATCGCGTGGAGACATAGGTGGTCTGTTCGCCGCTATGAGAATTCGCGTACGCCTTCGGTTTTCGTTTAGAACGGCGCGCCGGCCTCAATACGAGACCGGTGCATTTTCAATTAGCCTGCTTCGGAGGCATGCTCTCCGAGAGCCCATTTCGAGAATCGGACCTGAATTCCGTAGGGCGAGTGATCATAAAGTATGTCCATAACGCCATCATAGGTTTCCGCCCGTGCCCAATCCTGTTGAAGTTCGAAAACGGTTTGGAACGTAGTAACCGGAACTGCGCCGGCTTGAATCAAACGCTCTACAGCACGCTCATGGGCCTCCGAGGACGTGTCCCCGCAGGCATCGGTCGGAACGTAAATCTCATAGCCTGCTTCCAGCATGTTGAAAGTCGGAAAAGAAACGCATGCGCTTGTCCACAGTCCGGCAAGAATAATTTTCTTCCTGCCTGTTGCTTCGATAGCCTTCTGAAAGTTGCGGTCAAGCCAGGAATTGATCGATGTCCTGTCGACGACCTCTTTATCGGGAAAGAGCGCGGTGACTTCCGGCATGAATGGTCCGGAGAAACTATCCTTTGCAACGGTTGTCAAAACGGTCGGTAAGTTGAAGAGCTTGGCTGTACGGGCAAGGGTTTGGACATTGTGCATGACGCTCAAACGATCATGGCTTTGAACGCCTTGATACATTGCGGGTTGATAGTCGATCAGCGCAAGGGCTGCGTTCTCCGGGGATAGCATTTCCTGATAGTTCGTCATTTCGACAGACTCCGTTTGTATAAGGATGAATTAAGAAGGTTGGAGACCCGCCAGCTTAAATGAGATCGCGGCGGGCCTTTCCTGGGGGATTATGTTCCCTGTTTTGTCTTCGGGGCCATATCGAAGAGGAGGACCTCTGCATTGTCCCCGTTTTCAAATGTGATTTCGGTTACATCTTCGATTGCGGCTCCGTCGCCGGTGTTCAATCGCTCGCCATTGACGGCGAGGGATCCTCGGGCAATCTGCACCCAGGCAATCCGATCTCCTTCGAGATGAAACGTCGCCTTCTCAGTACCATCAAACAGACCAAGATAGAGATCCGTATTCTGATGAATGGTCACCGACCCATCGCGCCCGTTCCGGGAACCGACCAGGCGTAGGGTTCCTCGCCTTTCTGCTTCCGAAAATGCGGTCTGTTCGTAGCTCGGATCAAGTCCACCCTCGGATGGTTCAATCCAGATCTGCAGGAAATGAACGGGGTCGGTTTTTGAGTGGTTGTACTCCGAGTGATGAATCCCGGAACCGGCCGTCATTCGCTGGATCTCACCCGGCCGTATGACAGAGCCTGTCCCGATGGAGTCTTTGTGCTCCAGCGCACCGTCCAGCACATATGAAATGATCTCCATGTCCCGGTGCCCATGGGTGCCGAAGCCGGTGCCACCTTTCACCTGGTCTTCATTGATCACCCGAAGGGGACCAAAATTCACATGCTTGGGATCATAGTAGTTTGCAAATGAGAAAGTGTGCTTTGATTTGAGCCAGCCGTGATTGGCATCACCGCGCTGGTCAGATCGTCTGATGGTGATCATGTTGCTCGTCCTTTCAATTGGATCGTTGCTTGACCCATGAAATAAGACGGTTCTGATATTCGGACTATATGCTGCTTTGGATACAGATTGTATATATTTAGGAGACAATGCTCTCGATGCCTATTTGCACCGATTATCAGGGTGCTTGACGGGGCAAGCCCCATTCCTGCCTAAATGACTGCTTATCCGAAGTGAGCACGTAGGGGACATGTTATGGGAATTTGGCTTGGTCGGTTCATCTGCCTGGTTGGGATTCTGATCGTCGCGATATCCTCATTACAAAACGCAAGTGCTAAGGAGAGACGCGTCGCCTTAGTGATCGGAAATGCGGCTTATGAGAGCGTTCCGTCGCTCGCCAATCCTCGTAATGATGCCAGTGATCTCGGTGAAGCACTGACCCTTGCCGGCTTCGAGGTGGTCGAAGGTCTGGATCAGACCCGTGAGGGAATGGCTGAGGCCATCCGGGAGTTTACCGACCGGCTGGATGGTGCATCGACAGGATTTTTCTTCTATGCCGGTCATGGACTACAGGTCGATGGTCGTAATTATATGGTGCCCGTCGACATGACTCTGCGCAGCGAGGCTGACCTTCCTCTGCAGGCGATCGATATGAATTTGGTTCTGGCGCAGATGGAACGGGATCCGAGGGTCAATATCATCATGCTGGATGCCTGCCGCGATAATCCCTTCGCCCAGGTCATGTCGCGATCCCTCGCGCGGGGTCTGGCACCGATGGAAACCAGGACCGTCGGGTCACTTATTGTCTACTCGACACAGCCGGGGGCCGTCGCCGCCGATGGAACCGGACGTAACAGTCCCTTCACGTCCGCGTTCCTGAAGCACGCCAATGCGCCGGGGCTCGAGATCCAGCAGATTTTACGGCGGGTACGCGCCGACGTTATCGCCGAGACCGATAATCAGCAGGTACCTTGGGATCACTCTTCGCTGACCGGTGACGTATTTCTGGTCGAGCCCGCATCCGGGGTAGATACCGATGCGGAGGCGATAAAGGGGCTGGAACTCAGCGATTCCCAAATCCAGTTACAGCTGTGGAATGACGCCAAGGGTTCGGAATCGATCCCTGTTTTGAGTTCTTTTATCGATCAGTTTCCGAAAAGCCCTTTCGCTGCAGCCGCGCAGGCGCGCATTCGAGGTCTTGAGCGGGAGGCTGAGCAATCGGGTGATCAGGTCGCGGATGCAATTAACCGGCAGGTGGCCTATGGCGTTGTTACCGAGAATCCCGAGGAGCCCTATGAGTACTTTGCCAATGCGCGCGTCTATGAATTGCGCGGTGACGCCGCCAATGCGGTAAAAATGTATGAGAAGTACCTGACCTTTTCGCCTGATTATGTCGATCCGCACTATCAGTATCAGCGCTATTTGAGGGCGACCGAAGGGCGCAGCGCCGCTCGCGAAATCTACAACGAGATGAAGTTTGATCGCCCGGACGACCGCACGCTGCAATTCGCGGCAGCGCTTCTTCAGAGCCCGGAGCAACGCAAGGCGCAGCTCGACGCGTTCATCGAAGAGTATCCTGATTTCGCACCGGCGCTGTACGCACTTAGCCTGGACTATTCCCTGCGTCGCCTTGGCTCGCAGACCACCGCGGACAAACGCCGCGAACGCACCTTGCTCGATGAGTTCATGCGTCTTCATGACGATGGGCTCTATGTCAAATACTTCATCGATAAACCAGCGGCCGAGGATGAGATTGAGGACGCCCGGCAGCGCCTCGCTGCCTTATCGGTTCTAAGCGCAGAGGCGATGGAAAATCCGGTTTCGATGACCGCGACCGTCGGTGGTGGCGGATTTCTGGTTAACTTCATCATCGCTGATATCGCCCACGGTGAGATCTTTCTGCGTCAGCCAGGCGAGGACTTTAAATCCCTCGGAATGACGAACAACCGCAATCCGATGACCGGCCAACTCATGGCGAAATCCTATTTGGAATTGCCAATTGAAGCGGCGGCAATGGATCTTCAGGTAAAGTATCTCGATGCAAAAGGTGTAGAGCAGGGGCCATTTCCTGTGCCATTCGATCCGCAAGCTTCGTTATATGACTCGATCAAGAACACCTACATGGCCGCGAATGAACGCCAATGGGTGTACTTCCAGTATTGGGATCCAGGCGATGGAGACCCGCCCCATGTGAACGTCCAGTTCCCCGTTCTTGACTATCCATGCGTGGTCGAGAAGGCGTTTTACGCCGTCGACAGCGACACACCGGATACCGAACTCCTATTTGGAATCTGTGATCCATTGAAGCCGCTCGATTCCACACGAGGGATCGAGCAAATGATTCAGGTAACACCCGAAACGGGGTACGTATCGCTACAAGTGCATTACAAGGATGGCGAAGTTACCGAGGTCAAAAGGTACCCGGTAAAGTACTAGGAGCATCCTCACCCTGCCGGGGTAAAGCAGATACCGCGCGTCTCAGATGATCAGATGGCGGGTTCTACTGATGGGCGCTTATTGATGTCATTGCGCGGTGCGTTCGGCTATCTCAGCCGGTTGAAAAACGAAAAGCGATATCTGAGAGATGTGTACTAGAACAGGACGTCAGAACTCTCCTGGCTTTCATATCGATCAGATGCCCTTGGGTAACCCGGGACGTGTGCTTATGAAACCCTGGAACTTGCTGATCTCGTCGAACCATTGGTTCAAGGCTTCATATTCTTGAATAGCCTGCGTGCCGGTTTGACTACGAACAAAGTAGTCGATCATGGGTGCAAGGTGAATATCTGCGCGTGTCGGTTGTGTCGGTTCTGCCGATACAACAACCAGCCCGTCCAATGCGGATAAAACTCTGTCTATCGCATCAATTCCTTCTTCAAGGGCCATCGGATCAACAGCTTGTCCAAGGGCTGGCAAGAATACCTCATTCTCGAAGACCTTTCGGACCAGGTTTGGGTAGACGTAGTTGTCTGCAATGGAGATCGTCTGTTCTATGAGCGCACGATCGTCATCGTTGGAGGGGCCGAGAGCACCACATCTGTCCTCGACAAAGGCCGTTATCGCGCGTGTTTCGAATATACGCCGACCGTCACGGTCTAGTACGGGAACCCTATTAAACGGATGCTCCGGACAGCCGCCTGGAGAAAATGGATCTCGCTCGACAAGCTGATAGTCGGCATTTGCCTCAAATAATGCCCAACGAGCAATCCATGTATAAACGCTCCAGCGAAACCCGAAGAGCGTCAGTGACATTTAGAGAGACTTTACAATGTCCTCGACCATCTTCTTGGCGTCTGCCAGAAGCATCATCGTATTGTCGCGATAGAAAAGTTCGTTTCCGATGCCGGCATAGCCTGAGCCGAGCGACCGTTTGATGAAAAGCACTGTACGAGCGTTCTCGACATCCAGAACCGGCATCCCGAAGATCGGCGATGACTGGTCGGTTTTCGCTGCTGGATTGGTCACATCATTCGCGCCGATCACAAAAGCAACATCAGCCGCAGAGAATTCGGAATTGATGTCCTCAAGCTCGAACACTTCATCATAGGGCACCTGGGCTTCGGCGAGGAGCACGTTCATATGCCCCGGCATCCGACCAGCGACCGGGTGGATGGCATAGGCGACGTCGACACCTTCTTCTTTCAGAGATTCGGCCATTTCTTTCAGGGCGTGCTGGGCCTGGGCAACGGCCATGCCGTAGCCGGGGACGATAATGACTTTTGAAGCGTTCTTCATGATGAAGGCCGCATCGTCAGCAGAGCCAATTTTCACAGGGCGGTCTGCGCCAGCGCCCGCCGCGGGGCCGGCATCCTCACCGCCGAAGCCGCCAAGGATCACCGAAACAAAGCTCCGGTTCATGCCTTTGCACATAATGTAGGACAGGATCGCGCCGGATGAGCCGACCAGCGCGCCAGTTATGATGAGTGCAAAATTGCCAAGCGTGAAACCAAGCGCGGCAGCGGCCCATCCTGAATAGGAATTTAGCATGGAAACGACGACAGGCATATCCGCGCCGCCGATCGGAATGATTAAAGTTATGCCAAGGACAAGAGCAAGGCCGGTCAGGCCCCAAAAAGCCCACTGCGCCGTGCCGCCCGTTTGCACGAGGAAAACGATCAGGCCGATGATGCCGACACCGATCAGAATATTCAGAATGTGGCGCGCCGGGAGAATGATTGGTGCGCCGGACATGTTGCCATTGAGCTTTGCGAAAGCGATCACGGAACCGGTAAATGTGAGCGCTCCAATTGCAGAACCAAGCGAAAGCTCAATCAATGAGGCTGTGGCAATGCTTGTCGGTGTACCAATGTTAAAGCTCTCAGGCGCATAGAGAGCCGCAGCGGCGACCAATACCGCAGCGAGGCCGACGAGGGAGTGAAAGGCGGCGACCAATTGCGGCATCGCTGTCATTGCGATCCGTCGTGCGATGATCGCGCCGATCACGCCGCCAATGGCAATACCACCACCCATAATCGCAAGGGTAATCGGATCGAGCTGATTGACGAGAATGGCGAGGGTTGTTCCAACGGCGATCGCCATGCCGATCATGCCATTGCGATTACCCGCACGCGACGTCGCTGGGCTGGACAGCCCGCGCAGGGCGAGGATAAATAAAACGCCTGAGACGAGATAGAGAAGGGCGGCTGTTGAGGCGGTCATTTACTCGCCTTTCTTTTTATACATGGCGAGCATGCGCTGGGTGACGAGAAAGCCGCCGAAAATGTTGACTGAGGCAAGACCTGCAGCCGCGCCGCCCATGAGCTTTGCCGTCAGGCCACCATCGACCAGCGCCGAGGCAGCGGCAGCCACAAGCGCGCCGACAATGATCACTGAAGAGATCGCATTGGTCACAGCCATCAAAGGTGTGTGCAAGGCCGGGGTCACCGACCAAACCACATAATATCCAACGAAACAGGCCATCACGAAGATGGCGATTAGGAACACGGTTGGCGAAATGCCGCCCTCGCCTCCACCACTGGCAGCAAACGCGGGCAGGGCAAAAAGGAGCGCGGCCGATGCCGCTGTCAGAATTTTCATGAGGTCAGCCTCTCATTGACGGTTTCGCCGCCTTTGGTCAGGAGCATGGCGGTGACGATCTCATCGTCTGTCTCCAGGTTCAGGGAGCCGTCTTCGGCTGTGATCAGAGGCAGGAAGGCGAGGAGGTTTTTCGCATATAGTGAAGATGCATCAGCGGGCAGGCGCGCAGGCAGATTGGAGAAGCCCGCGACTTTGACGCCGCCAACATCCACAATTTCATCCGGTTTCGACAGTGGGCAATTGCCGCCCTGAGACACGGCCATGTCGACAATGACCGACCCCGGCTTCATCGACTTCACCATTTCCTCAGTAACGAGAACCGGCGCAGCGCGGCCCGGGATAAGCGCCGTGGTGACGACGATATCCTGCTTTGCAATGTGATTTGCCGTAAGCTCTGCCTGCTTGGCTTTATACTCGTCAGACATTTCCTTCGCGTAGCCGCCGGAGGTCTCCGCTTCCTTGAACTCTTCGTCCTCTACGGCGATGAATTTCGCGCCGAGTGAAGCTACCTGCTCTTTGGCGGCAGGGCGAACATCTGTTGCTGTCACCACAGCGCCGAGCCGGCGTGCTGTGGCAATGGCCTGCAGTCCGGCGACACCTGCCCCCATGATAAACACCTTGGCTGGAGCGACGGTGCCGGCTGCGGTCATCATCATCGGCATGGCACGCCCATAAATCTGTGCACCTTCGATCACCGCGCGATATCCAGCGAGGTTCGACTGCGATGATAAGGCATCCATCGACTGCGCCCGTGTGATCCGTGGCGTGAACTCCATGGCCAGGCTGGTGATCTTCTTCGCATTCAGCGGAGCCCAGAGTTCGGCAGAGTTGAAGGGATCGAACAGGCCGATGACCGTGGCAGCTTCCGGAAGCTTTGATGCTTCCTCTGCTGACGGTCCACGGACTTTCAAGATGATGTCGGTGCCCGTGACGGCGTCACCAATCGCCGCGCCCTCAGCACGATAGGCATCATCAAGGAAACCAGCCGTCAGGCCAGCGCCAGATTCTATAGTCACGCTGTGGCCAAGGCCGACCAGCTTTTTTACACTCTCGGGTGTAGCGGCAACGCGCACTTCACCTTGATACGATTCTTTCAGCACCCCGATTTTCATGGGGCATTACTTAGAGTCCGATACTTGGAAAGGCAAATACCAATTTCAAAAACTGTGTTTGCTTTGACTAAACAGTAAAGTTTTCCGCCAACAGAACTATTTCTGGATGATTTTCGCCAGCTTGGCAGTAACAAGGTCGGACGACTCACCTTGCCCGGACAATACTGTCTTGATTTGGCGGGCCATGGTCTTACCGCGTTCAACCCCCCATTGGTCGAAGCTGTTAATCCCCCAGAGTTTGCCGGCGATATAGGTGCGGTGTTCGTAGAGTGCGACCAAGGCTCCAAATGCCTCAGGCCCGAAATTCTCCGCGTAGAGAAAAGTTGAAGGACGACCGCCTTCATGAACTTTCTGCCGAGCCACGGCGTCTGAGAGATTTGGCTCCTCTGCTTTAACCTCCTCGAACGACCTTCCATTCGCAAGCACTTCGGCCTGGGCGAGTGCATGGGCAGCGAGCGCGCGTCGGCCGTCAGTATCGCCTTTGCAATCCGGCGCGAGAATGAACTCAGTTGGGACGGGATCGGACCCCTGATGCAGCCATTGATGATAGGAATGCTGGCCGACGGATCCTTCGCCTCCCCAGAGCGCCGGTGCCGTTATGGCTGGTACCATAGACCCATCGGGCGCAACGGACTTGCCGTTCGACTCCATCTCGAGCTGCTGCAGATAGGTTGGCAGCAGGCGCAAGCGCCGCGCATAGGCCAGCAGCACCCGCATGGGAAAACCAAGGCAGGACCGGTTCCAGTAATCGAGGAGTGCGAGACGCACCGGCAAATTTTCACTTAGAGTGGCATCCCGGAAATGATCGTCCATTTCCGCAGCGCCGAGGCGCACGGCATTGATAAGATCTGCCCCCAGCGCGATCCGGCAGGCGATAGAAGCGTTCGACCAAAGCGAGAAACGCCCGCCAATGCTCTCAGCCATATCAAATGTTCGAACCTCCGCGCCGCCGAGCCAATCCATGGCGCGGTCTTTTCTTGAGGTAACAAGGGCGAGGTGATCCGGTGTCTCGTCGCCGAGGTCTGTTCTCAGCCAATCTCGGGCTCGGGTTAAGTTGTAGAGCGTCTCCTCGGTGCCGAAGGATTTCGATACGCCGATGATAAGGGTTTCGGCTGGGTTTAGTCCATCTAGAGCCAGATCGAGATCGAGGGGATCGAGATTGGCACAGAAGCGCAGCGTGAAATTGCGGTTCCGTTCCATCTCAAAGGCGTCAGCGACAAGTCGGGGTCCGAAATCGGAGCCACCAATGCCAATATGGACAATATTCCGAAATGGTTTGCCCTCTGCCGAGGTTATCTCTCCGGCGTAGACGGCATCGGCAAATTGATCTCCTGAGTTGAGGCTGGTTTGAACCTCGCCGGCAAGGCCCGACAGTTCAGCTTGAGCGCGAAGGGCCCAATGTAGGGCCGGTCGATCTTCGGACGGATTCACATGCGCGCCATCAAATAGACTGGCGATGGCCTTCGGTATTTCTCTTTCATTGGCAAAGCCAAGCAGCGCAGCCTCTGCATCCTTATCAAGAAAATGTCGTGAAAGGTCGAGAGACCAGCCGGCGGCGGACAGAACCGCATCACCAAACCGCGTATGAGCGAGACTCGTAAGGTTTGCGTCTTTCAAACGCGATGTGTGAGACGTGAAATCCATATTGAAGCCCAATCGGTCTGGAAGTGGGTACAAAGGTGCAGGTTACGATATACAAGTCTTCCTCCCATAGGGCGGTTTCAAAACCCTTTATTTGATATGCCGGGAATAATTCGTAGTACGAAGAGACTGGGCTTTGTTACTGATCCTGCGAGCATCAGTTCTCGCCTTTCTGGTTCGAGGTTTGCTTATCTCGTCATCGTCCAGTTTACCTGCACAAGGTTGGCAGTTGAGGAATAGGCTTGAAACCCCTTGCGCCCATGTGTATGTCGCGCGCTTACGGGAATCATAAGGCCCGTGATTTCTGATCGATACGAGCGCCTGAACGGCGCAGGCAGACAAAGGAGAGGGCCCTATGGCCAAGGAAAAGTTTGAGCGTAACAAGCCGCATGTAAACATTGGCACGATTGGCCATGTTGACCATGGCAAGACGACGCTGACGGCTGCGATCACGATGACGCTTGCGGATCTGACGGGTGCCGAGAAG
>JBCCUK010000046.1:0-24347 GCA_039196965.1 Pseudomonadota bacterium
CAATGTCCATGTCAACGGGGCCGGAGCCGACTTCGCAGCACCCTTCGGCGGATATCGCCAGTCAGGCAATGGCCGCGAATGGGGCGAGTTCGGTCTCGAGGAGTTCCTGGAAGTCAAAGCGGTACTCGGATACGAAGCGGCGTAGCCTATTGCGAAGCATTCTCTGAAGCTGGTGAAAGAGAGGCCTTCCCTTTTGTGAAGGCCTCTTCTGCATTGACGGACCCTATCTTGTCCCCTTGACGGAACTTGGCCAGATCATGAACGGCAAGATCCGCCTCGCTACGGACGCAATCTCGGCCATTGCTCTTGGCCAGATAGAGCGCGTGGTCCGCACGCATGAAGAGACTGCTTAAATCTTCAGAAGTGCAGTACTCAGCCACGCCAAAGCTCGCCGTAACGCTCAGATAGGGTGAGACATTTTCCACCCTCAGGGAGCGAAGAGCATCACCAGTCTGCTCGGCCAACTTAACGGCATCAACCAGCTTGGAATCGGGTAAGAGCACAACGAACTCTTCGCCGCCTATACGACCAACCGTACCCGTCTTCCTAGATAGGTTTCGAATAATCTGTCCGACTGAAGCGATAACATGGTCTCCCGCCGCATGCCCAAACGAATCATTTATGGCTTTGAAATGATCAAGGTCAGCAATCACCATTGTAAAGCGTTGCGAGGGAACTTTTGAGACCAATTTGTTCGCCGCTATATCAAGTCCGCGCCGGTTCAAGAGCCCCGTCAGCGGATCGGTGATAGAACTTTCTCTCAATTCTTCAAATATATCATGGCTAAGAACAGCAAGCAGCAACATACCCGTCACGACAGCTGCAGCTGCAGCAAAGAGGTGAAGGGAGACAAGTAGCAGCTCCTCGCTATGGTTTTCTGATGTAATGGGCTCGCCCACAAAGAGGGCAACGACTACAGGTCTAGCGAAACAAAGCACACAGTTCGTTATATGCACGCAATATAGAAGCGTATCGAATGTATGTGTTTGACGACCTTTCATCGCCGCCACGCCAAAAAGAAAGATCATACCGCAGCCAAAATTCACGCTTAATGACCGGATCCATGGCGTATCAAGTGACAGCAGTGAAGCATAAACCGCCAAATGAACGATCAGCAGACCGACAAGCGCCCGCCAGGGAGCTGGCCCACGATAGTGTCGCCAAATTCCACATACGAGGAGAATGGCCGTGACTGCATATAATCCAGCAACGGTTGTCCGTATGGGAACACTCGTACTGTGCTGGAATAGAACATCTACAAAAAATGCTACTGCGCCAACAGTGTAACTGGCGGCAAAAACCAGCGAGGCCCGGTTGGCTCTCATCATGTATATACATACAAAACCGCCGGCAAATATGAGAAATACCAGCGGGTTGAGAAGCTGAAAATACCAATCTACTTGCATAAATCGCGTCCACCAGCACACACAGCGAATAAGCTATGCACACACGTATACCGCGAAGTTTGCTAGTATTTCGTAACAGAGATCTCGAAAATCCGATTGAACGGTAAACAACTGATAATCATCTGTTAGCAGATTATTAGAGCATCCGGCACCTGCGAACGCTACGTCGCAATAGCCTGCTCATCTCTTTCACCGGTCCGAATGCGTATTACCGTATCCAGGCCGCGAATGAAGATCTTTCCATCGCCAATGGTTCCGGTGTTTGCTGCTTCCATAATGGCCTCAGCTAGCCGATCGGCAGTATCGTCTGAACAAGCCACATCGACCTGCACTTTTGGAAGTAGCCGAACCTCATATTCAGCACCGCGATACACTTCAGTTTTGCCCTGCTGCCGCCCATATCCCCTGACTTCGGATACGGTCAATCCAGAAGCACCCACCGCGCTGATCGCATCAATGACAGCATCGAGACGGCTTGGTTTGAAGACGGCAGTAACAAGTTTCATTGTAGCTATCCCAGTTTATTCCCATACTGACTTGCCGGTCCCACTGAAAAAAATCAATAGTCTCAGTGGGAAAGCCCACAGCACCGCCCAAATTGCTCAATCTCTAGGCAACCGCGCTAATCCTTTGCGCGTGCGCACGGGCCGGAGTGGAGCGAATTGAAGCTTTTGACCGCCCGTATCGGCATAAAGCCGTTTGACAGCTTCGATTAGCACAACACCGCCGACACCACGGCTAACGGCCTCACCGACCTTTTCCACATTGTTTGCCATGGCAAGCATAAATGACCACTGGCTGGGCGGCATGTAAAGGCCATGGGTCCAGGCGGTGGTCTGGAACATGGTCTGCTCAAGCAGACGCGACAGCTGGCCACGGGTCCATGGTCGTCCGTGGCCAAAAGGTGTCGACTCTGCCCGTGCCCATAGGCCAAGACGGTTCGCGGCTATGACAATCAGACGCCCCTCAGGCGAAAGCACGCGCCATATCTCCCTGAGCAGCGCCCCCGGTGCTGATGATTCCTCCAGCCCGTGGAGCAAAATGACTTTCGAAAAAGACGAGTCTTTAAACGGCATGTCCCCTTCTTCGGCTAGGACAGTAGAGATACCGCGAGAAGTTGCACCCCATGTCAGCCCCCCTTGGGCTGCAGGCATTACGGCGATATTGGCGTCTGCCTTCTGGCCAAGACTGACCGTTATAGGCGTTGCGAAACCAACACCCAGCAAACTCTCCCGATTGAGATCACCCCAGAGTTCTCCAACACGAGCCGTTAGCGCAGCTTTCGCTTTCATTCCCAGCGGAGACGCATAGAATTTATCGAGAGAGGCAACATCCTGACGCATGGGTTCCTATGTGCTAACTCTCCTCAGATCGTCAATTGATTCAAGTGTACCAAGACATGCTGCAGATACATCAGTTCCCATGCCTATCCGATAATTACGGATTCCTCGTCCATGATCCGGATTCGCGCGAGACACTTTGCATCGACACGCCCGACGGCGAGGTCTATCTCCAGGAGGCAAAGAAAAAGGGCTGGGAAATCACCCAGATATGGAACACCCATTGGCACCCGGATCACACAGGGGGAAACCTGGCGATCAAGCAGGCAACAAATTGTAAAGTCATCGGCCCAGTCGGCGAAGTGGAAAAAATCCCAGGCATTGATGAAACAGTCTCTGGTGGAGACACAGTGTCGATTGGCACCAAACGAGCAGACGTCCTTGACGTGCCTGGCCACACGATAGGTCACATCGCTTTCTACTTCGCGGATGACGAGATTGCGTTTGTTGGAGACAGCGTTTTCGCTCTGGGCTGCGGACGTATCTTTGAAGGCACACCTGAAATGATGTGGAACAGCATGCTCCGTATTCGCGAGCTGCCAGAAACGACAACACTTTATTGCGCCCACGAATATACTTTGGGAAATGCAAAGTTCGCGATTACCATTGATCCTGAAAATAAAATGCTCATGGATTATGTTGATGAAATTAACGACAAGCGGCACCGTAACGAGTTTACCGTACCCATGTCCCTCGCGCGAGAATTGGAAACGAACCCTTTCCTCCGTGCCGATGTGCCCAATCTACAAGCCGCTATGGGGCACGCAGGAGATGCTGTTGCAACCTTCACTGAAATCCGCTCCCGAAAAGACAATTTCTAACACAAACATGATCTACGCTATCGGGAGTTAGTGAGTGCATGACCTTTCACAGAAGTCTTGCTGGGGATCTGGCAGCAGACGAAATTATTCGCCTACTGAACATGAAGCCGCATCCCGAAGGCGGTCACTTTATTGAAACATTCCGGTCTGAGGCAGAGGACGGCGGGCGAGCATCCTCTACGGCCATCTATTACTTGCTGCAGGTTGACGAAGTGTCTGCCTGGCATCGCGTCGATGCCGATGAAACATGGCTTTGGCATGCAGGGGCGGCTCTTTGCCTGACGCAGTCCCCTCCAGACGGCAAGGGCGCGGCCACGACAAGGCTCGGCGCGAACCTCAGAGCCAGCGAGCGACCACAACACGTTATCCCAGCCATGCACTGGCAAACAGCGGAAACGCTAGGCGCATGGACGCTTGTCAGCTGCGTCGTGTCTCCGGGCTTCGATTTCGCCGGCTTTGAACTCGCATCGTCTGATTGGCGGCCTGAAATCTGACGGCGATCAGACCGGTGCCTCATCATTCATACACAGAGCACCACCCGCAAGATAAAGCGAACCACAGATCAGAATGCGATCGGCCTTGGACGCAGCAGCTTCACTCAGGGCATCTTCGAAACTATCTTTTTGCATGGCCTTAAGCCCTGCGCGCTCCGCAATTTGCTTCAAGTCGCCCGGCGGAAAAACTGACTTGGTCGAGATGTTCGGACAGGCAATAATGTTCACATTCAAATCTGAAAACTCTGCCAGAAAACCTGCTGCATCCTTATTGTCCAGCATCGCTAGAATAAGCGTGGTTTCTCCATCGAATGTCCGAAGAATATCGGCAAGCGCCCTCGCCGCATGGGGGTTATGCCCGCCATCAACCCAAACAGCCTTACCATTTAACTGTTCCGTTAGCGGACCATTTTTGAGCCTCTGCATACGAGCGGGCCAATATACGTTCTGTGTGCCAGATTCTATAATATCTGCATTAATAGGGTGCCCCTGGAAAACACTCATCGCCTTAATGGCAAGTGCTGCATTCGCTCTTTGATGTGCACCGATCAGTCCAATATTATCAGGCACTTGCGCGATATCATCCTGCGACAGGAAATATAATGGTGCTGACTTTGCAAAGGCTTCCTCTGCGATCACGCCAGCGGCGTCACTTTCCTGAGCCGCCGACACGACCGGGCAATTCTGTTTTATTATACCAGCTTTTTTCCAAGCAATCTGTCCAAGCGTTTTCCCCAGAATTGCCTGATGATCGAACGAAACCGGTGTGATCACGGATACTGCTGGTGCTTCGACAATGTTGGTGGCGTCGAGGCGGCCACCCAAGCCAACCTCAAGGACAAGAAGATCGGCGACAACTTCCGAAAAGGCAAGCGCCGCCGCCGCAAATGTCAGCTCAAAGTAAGAAACGACCAGCCCCTCGGTGGCCTTTGCTGCACGCTGGCAACAGTCGAGCAAGTAGTCATCATCGATCAGCGTACCTGCAAGTCGCACACGTTCATTAATGCGAACGAGATGCGGCGATGTGGACATATGCACGCGCATACCCACGGCCTCGGCGATGGACCTGGTGAATGCCGACGTCGACCCCTTCCCATTGGTCCCGGCGACATGAACAATCGGTGGGAACTTATCCTGCGGGCGGTCTAGACGCTCCAGCAATGCCAATGTCGGTTCGAGGGACAGATCCGTACCTCGGTGAGCATTCTGATCGAAGTTCTGAAGTAAGGCCGTGAGTTCGGCCGCCGCCGCCGTCAAGCAGACGTTTCCTTATCGTCCGCCTCTGGGGATGGAGGTGCAGCGTCGGCAGCTGGCTGTTTGACATTACCGATCGGCTCATCGGACTTCCGCCGCCGCTTCGGCATAAGATGCCCCATTACGCGGGCAAGCACCTCTTTTAGCTCGCGGCGATCTGCGACGATGTCGACGACACCCTTCTCACGCAAAAACTCCGACCTCTGGAAACCGTCGGGCAGTTTTTCCCGAATGGTCTGTTCAATCACCCGCGGTCCGGAGAAGGCGATCATCGCTTCCGGCTCCGCGATATGAACGTCCCCCAGCATCGCATAGGATGCCGATACGCCGCCGGACGTCGGATCGGTGAGAATGACGATATAGGGAAGCCCTGCCTCACGAACTTCCTGAATGGCAAGCGTGGTTCGCGGCATCTGCATCAAAGAGAGCGTACCTTCCTGCATGCGTGCGCCACCGGACGCTGTGGCCACGATGAACGCCGCCTTCTTCGCCACTGCCATTTGGGCGGCTGCAATAAATGCTTCACCCGCCGCCATGCCGAGGGAGCCGCCCATAAATGCGAAATCCTGAACGAGAATAACAGCAGGAACGCCTCCCACCTTTCCGAAGGCCGCAGACATGCAGTCGTCCTGGCGGATATCGTCGCCGCCAAGCTCAGCCTCGGACTTGTCGCGACTGTCGATCTTGGATTTGTCGGATTTCAGCTTTGCAGGATACGGTTTGCTGTCCCTGAACTTCAAGGGATCGCGTGGCGCACTGGGCAGCGATATCGCTTCCCAGCGCTCGTTATCAAACAGCAAGCGGAACCGGTTACGCGGCGAAATGCGAAGATGCGCACCGGCAGGGGTTACCCACCATGCCGCTTCAAGGTCGGATTTGTAGACCAGTTCGCCCGATTTGGTGCACTTCACCCAAAGATTGTCGGGAGTGTCCCGTTTACCCAGCAGGTTCTTCAGCCCCGGAGGACGAATATTGGACAACCAGTTCATACCTGTATGCCTTTTCTACCGGCGATCGCCTAACGTTTAACAGACCTGATGGCCGAGCTCAGTTCTCTGGTCAGCGAACCCATACCTGTAACCGCCTCGCCTGTGTCGCCCGACTCAACTGCTTTCCTCGCATGGTCCACCAAAGCGGAGCCAACGACAACCCCATCGGCAATTTGCGCCATCTCCGCCGCCTGAGCGCCCGATTTCACTCCAAATCCAACGCACACGGGTAAATTGGAGATATTTCGAGCCATTTCAACATGTGAGCTGATTTCGCCCGGATCGGCTGATCCGGCCCCGGTAACGCCAGTTACCGCGACAAAATAGAGGAATCCGGAGGCCCCATCCGCCACCACCCGCATCCTTTTTTCATCCGTGGTAGGTGTCGCGAGGCGAATAACAGCGAGGTCACTCGCCTCATAGGCTTGGCGTAGAGGTTCGTCCTCTTCCGGCGGGAGGTCCACAATAATGGTTCCATCAATGCCAGAATTGGCCGCGCGGGCCGCAAATTCACTGAAACCCATATGATGAACAGGATTGGCGTATCCCATAAGTATAAGTGGCGTCTTGCTGTCATCCTTGCGAAACCGCTCGGCGAGGCCAAGCACGTCGTTTAGATTTGTCCCGGCCTTCAGGCTCCGCTGCCCGGCCATTTGTATGGCCGAGCCATCTGCCATGGGATCGGTAAACGGTGCACCCAGCTCGATGATATCGGCCCCATTGTCCCGCAAGGCACATAGCGCCTGATAGGAGGTCTCGAGATCCGGATCACCGGCCATCAAGTATGTGACGAGAGCGGCGCGACCTTCACCACGCACCCGGTCAAAACACGCTGAAATCCGTGATACGGGCACTCGTTCTATTCTCCAGTTTCGGCCGCCAGCCAATTTGCATACGGCGCATGCACGCTCGAACATGGAATTGCAAGTATAGCTGGCACCGTATGAGGATGATGCTCTAAGATCAGCGCTTCGATCCTTGACCAATTGTCAGCCGGAGCCTTGAGCCAGAGCACCCATTCGGTATCGCGTTCCAAGCGCCCCTCCCAGCGATAGATCGAGCGAACAGGCCCTTCTAAATTTGCACAAGCGGCCAAACGTAGCTCCACGGCCTTGCTGGCGAGGGTTTCGGCAACCTCTTCGCTCGGACAGTTGACGCGGATAAGGGAAATGTCTGCCACGCGCCGCGGTCCTAAATTGAAACGCCAAGCGCCTCGGCAACGGAAAATACGTCCTTGTCTCCGCGACCACACAGATTCATGATCAGCAGCCCATCGTCAGGGATCTTCGACAGTGCATCAGGCAAACGGGCCAGCGCGTGGCTTGGCTCCAGCGCGGGAATGATACCCTCAAGCTTTGTGCATAGCTGAAAAGCCTCCAGGGCTTCTTCATCTGTGCACGTAAGATATTCCGCCCGGCCGGTGTCCCGCAAGAATGCATGTTCGGGTCCAATACCCGGATAATCCAGCCCGGCTGAAATTGAGTGTGCATCCACAATCTGCCCATCGTCCGTTTGCAGAAGGTATGTCTTGTTGCCATGCAAAATACCGGGCTCGCCGCCATTGAGAGCTGCCGCATGCTCGCCCGTTTCAATCCCGCGACCAGCAGCTTCAACACCAATTAGCTTTACGCCCTCATCCTCGAGGAATGGATGGAAAAGCCCAATCGCGTTCGACCCTCCTCCGATGCAGGCCATGATGGCATCGGGAAGCCGACCCTCCCTTTCCATGATCTGAGCTCTTGCTTCCCGGCCGATGACGGACTGAAAGTCCCTGACAAGCTCCGGATAGGGATGCGGCCCGGCTGCCGTGCCGATACAGTAAAATGTCGACTCCACATTGGTGACCCAATCTCGCAGGGCCTCATTCATGGCATCTTTCAGAGTGCCTGTTCCCGAAGAAACCGGAACAATCTCCGCACCAAGAAGTTTCATGCGAAAGACGTTTGGCTTCTGCCTTTCAACATCGGTCTCCCCCATGAACACCACGCAAGGCAGCCCGAACCGGGCGCAGACCGTCGCCGTCGCAACCCCGTGCTGCCCTGCCCCTGTCTCGGCAATGATGCGGGTCTTCCCCATGCGCTTCGCCAGCAGGATCTGGCCAAGACAATTATTTATCTTATGCGCCCCGGTATGATTAAGCTCATCTCGTTTGAAATAGATCTTGCCCTTGCCGAAGTGCTCCGTGAGGCGCTCGGCAAAGTAAAGCGGGCTGGGCCGACCGACATAGTTCGCCCAAAGATCATCCATCTCGGCTTGAAACACAGGGTCATCTTTCGCCGCGCGATACTCCGCTTCAAGATCAAGGATCAAAGGCATCAGCGTTTCAGCAACATAGCGTCCGCCGAACTCGCCAAAGCGGCCATTTTGATCCGGCCATTGCTGCCAGCTATTGGACCGTGCGTCGGTGCCGTCCATACTTAAGTGTCCTTCGCCGCTTTGATAAAATCTCGAATGAGGCCCGCATCTTTTACGCCGCGCGCGCGCTCAACGCCAGTGGACACATCGACCGCACGAGCCCCGGTCTGCTGGATGGCCGCTTTCACATTTTGTGGCGTCAGCCCGCCCGCCAGGATCCACGGTCCCGGCGCGCGCCAATCCTCCAGAACAGACCAATCAAACACCTCGCCATGGCCGCCGGTGCGATCCGCATTTGCTGGCGGCGTCGCATCCAGAAGCAAGCTATCGGCTGAGCTGTATTGAGAAGCTTGCTCAAGATCCGCTTGGGAGCCAACACCAACGGCCTTCCAGACCTCGCCGGGAACCCTTGCCGATACTTCTTCAACGCGCTCCGGCGTCTCGGCACCGTGCAACTGTATGGAGTGCACACCTACCGAGGTCACGTCATCAAGCAAATCATCACCCGGATCGACGAGCAACCCAATAGGGCGAGCGCTTCCAATAAGCGGCAGAAGCGATTTCACGCGATCCAAGGTTACAGCACGAGGGCTCGCCGGGTGGAATACAAATCCAATCCAGTCCGCTCCAGCCTCCGCCGCAGCAACGATGGTATCCGGCTCCGAAAGCCCGCAGATTTTCACCATTATGGCCATTGGGCTCATCTAGACCAAGATTGCCTCAATGGAAATCACACTTATCGGTCAGCGAATGCGCGCGCGAAACGTAACTGAGAAGGACGGATCGGGTGCCGTGGCACTGGATGCCGCTCCCATTGTCCCTTTCGGATTGATACAGACGAACCGAACATCCGGATCGGGGTCCCCGAACGGGACCGCAGGTGTGTAATTGCACTGACTGAAGGTGGCGGGCCGGATGGTGGAATTTGAAAAGCCCACATCGTTCGCGAAGCTGAACGGCTGAGTCAGCCCTGTCGGCTGATTTTCGGTGAAGATGACTGGATCAGAACCGGAACCGGGACCGTTGGCATCGCCGTTAACAAAAATAATCTCCGACGGGAGTTGATCAATCAGCACAATTGTATCCGCGTCCACCGACCCCTCTCCCGCATTGGTGACGGTGATCGTATAAGTCACGTCATTTCCGGGAATCGCGAATATGTCTGCGCTGCTGCCCCCGGCGGGGTTAAACAGCTCAATCGATTTATTGGCTTGAAGGTCCGGGCTGGACACGCAGATTTCACTATACTGGACCCCGTCAATGTGCAGATCAG
The DNA here is from genome assembly GCA_039196965.1 of Pseudomonadota bacterium. GTDB lineage: Bacteria > Pseudomonadota > Alphaproteobacteria > Caulobacterales > Hyphomonadaceae > CALLCD01. The sequence continues at coordinate 9,933 of JBCCUK010000046.1, forward strand.
AAGCAGTATTGCTGATGAACTCGATGAAACTCGCGCCTCCCGAAGGCACAATAACAGAGACACGTTCCAGAACATCCTGGGGGCCAGGCTCGATATCGCCGGAGCCTGCACCATAGACCCCCACCGATGTGAATGGACCGGCAGATGAATCCGAAAGTCCGATTGAAACATTTACACCGGCATTCGCAGCACCGCCATCGCGGCCAAGGGAAACGAAGATCGCTGAATTCTCCGGCACACGAACGCCAAGACCGAGCACCAGCCTGTCGCTGGCATCGTTCAGCTCCGCCGTTGTGGTATTGACAATCGGGGTCGACCCCGCTGTCTCCAGAGCGCCAAGGGAGTTATTGGGTCTCAGAATGCCAGTGCCGACTTGTAGACTATTGGCATTGCTCGTCTGACTGACGAGCGTGAAACCGGCCGGGCAGACGGGCGGCGGCGGCGGGAATGATGGATTAATGCCGAGCGCGGCGGTATCGTCTTCTCCCGGCTGCGATGAGGCATTGCCCGGTGTTGAGTCAGGATCAAACAGAGTGCTGGCCGTGACTTCCGCCTGACTGTCGAAAATACCGCTCGATCCAACATTGGCGGTTATAACAACGGTGAATGAGGCACCGGATGCAATGTTGCCCGGAACGGTGAGCACACCAGTACTCTCATTATAGCTCCCGCCATTATCTATATCGAATACGAAGGTAAGCCCGCTCGGCAATTGATAGAGCGCCTGAACGCCCGTGGCCGGCTCCGGTCCATCGTTGGTGATCGTCAGTATAATGTCGATATTATCGCCCGGCGACGGGGTCGTATTGGTCGCCGTTAGCGATAGCCTAAGATCCGCCGATGGTATCGCCGTCATAGTGATCTGATAGTCTTCAACCTCGCCATTCCCTGCTGGGTCGACAAGACCAACAGAGCTGGTTGCCCAGCGGAATCGGGCAAAGCTGTTTCCTGTGATCGTCGCGGTGGACGGGGTGACATTAAACGTGATCGTTCCGACCGTATTGTTGGTATCCCCCGCCCCATTGTCCTGCAAGTTCACGATCGGACGCTCATCGGCATCTTCGAAGTCACCATCGCCGTTCCAGTCGAAAAACGCCTGAAGGAGGCCGCCCGCACCAGTAACGTCAACGCTTACAGATGTGGCCGAACCGCCCATAAAATTCGTCGGCAGCGTCACGCCGTCATCTCCGGCATCGCTGGAGGCTGTTGGACTGTTTCCCGGTCCGGACTCGTCCGTATTCGTCGGTCCTATTCGAACCGCAGCATCAATAACGTGGATGGGATTGCCATAGCTTGCAGGAGCATCGGCAAAGTCTTCAGGATCGACAGGTGTTGTCGTGGACGGCGTAATCGTCGGACAGTTGAAAGCGAGCGAGTTCAGCCGCCCTCCGGCACCAAGGGCCGAGCCGAACTTGCCGACGCGATACTCAAAGACCGACACATCGGTGAAAAACGCGGTCGCAATATGGGCCGGGTCCACGCTGATCGCGCCGTTCGGAGCCTGGGTCTCACTTTCGACCTCAAATCTCACCCGGTCGGGGGCTGAGGGTGCGGAAGGCGGTTGCGGCGCTCCAGGTGGGTTAGGGTCGATAAACTGACTGATAATCCGCGTCGCTGGCGTTGGGGGGCTCGTTCCGTTGAGTGCCAATTCTACAATATTGTCCGATACCTCGACATATTCCCGGATGCCCGCTCCACCATCAACGTCGATCGTACTCCCGGCGAAGTCCAGTGTTCGAGGCGTCGAGGTCCCCGTCGTCACAATCCGGATCTCAAGGTCCACCGACACATCGCCGGCTCCCCCGGCCAGTGTCGGCTGAAAATTGTTCCCTACCCCATCGCCATCATTGTCGATCGTAATAAGGCCGGCACCGGTGCCGTTGAACGCCACGACCTGAATCAGGGCATCTGCTCCGGGGGCAACGCCAACAAAGCGAAGCACATCGCCGATCTGGGGGTTTGTCACACTGGCACCGGGCGAGTCCGGGATGGGATCCCGGAAGACAAGCGGTGTGATCGGTCGGCCGAGACAGAAAAGAGGTGCCGGTGGCGATTGCGGTGTCAGAGTTACAGTGTCGCCATCGTCCTCCGTCGGATTGGTCGCAATGTTTCCCGGGGTCGAATCCGGGTCGGGCTGGTCCGACGTCGCAACTTCAGCGGACAAATTGTATGAGCCGGTGCTCTCGACACTGGCGATGATGCGGAGTTGCGCCGAGGCGTTCGCCACCAGATTGCCGACATTCCAGACCCCAGTGATGGAGTTATAGCTTCCGGGTCCCTGAAATGATTGAAAAGTGAGACCGCTGGGCAGAGGCACATTGAGTGTGACGCCCGTTGCATCAAGCTGGCCGGCATTTTGAACCAGAACATCAAAGAACGTGTCTGCGCCCGTCGTCGGTGAAGATGAAGCGGGTGCAAGAGCAACTGAGAGATCTGACTCCGTCGGTGTAGCAGCGGCTGAAAAGAACAATTCCGTTCTAAGAGCTGTCCCAATATCAGCGGCGAAATTATCGCAATAATCGACGAACCAGGTTCCATTTGCCGGCTCGCCATTAAAGTCGGATAATCCGGCTCCAACTGTACCTGCCTCTTTCCGAGCAGAAAACTGAAACGGCGTGGTCGTGGTGCTATGATCAGCGGAATTTGCGCTTCCGCCCGCCTCTGCCACCTCGCCAGCTGCATCGTCAAATCGCAGATTGTAGTTGACCGATGGCGCAAACGGCGCAGGCCCGGCGAGGAGTTCGACCCGCGTACCCGATGGCGAAATGATCCAGACTTCGGAGTCCCGCCGGAAGTCATGTTGAACAAGAATGCCGACATCGATATCGCCTACTGTAAAAGTATCCGGCACATTGATCGCAACGCGCAAATCACCGGGGCTTGCCAGCGTCGGGCCACCCGCCGGACATGCATTGGCAAAGGTCCCGCTATTGGTTGCCACATAGGGACCCGATACCTGGGCATCAGCCTTGGGTGCCAGGCAGCAAAATGCTGCAATCCCCAGCAAAAATGAGAGGGATTTGAGTAAATTCTGATTTCCGCCCTGTTCCAGCAATTCAGCTCAATCTTCCTGTTGAATCTGTGGTGAAATTCTCCGTAGCAGACCCTTCGCAGTATGCTGATCAAACTTTATGCGGAACTTAATGAACGGACCTTTCCGGCTGAATTCAGCGGCTTCAAAATCCCGATCATTGAAGCCTTCAAAGTTGTAGCCAAGCGTGATCCAGACGTTCTCGGCAGGGGATACGCCGATATTGGGTCCATATTGAAAATCCTGCTCGCCGCTCTGGGTGATCAAAGCCGAGCCAGAGAATCCGACGTCGAGACGTCTGGTAATATCGTGGCGCACATCGCCGCCGACTAGATGGGTAACTTCATCGAAGCTGTCGCCAACGAAATTCGAGCGCGTATATTTTACGCCGTAGAAGGCCGCAAGCTGAGTGCGTTTTGTGACAAGAGCATTCACGCCAACATTGTTGATAACCCGCCATGTCTTCAGCTGATCTGTCACTTCTGTGTGGCTGACATCGAAGCGATTATAGACAATCGGCCCCTCACCTCTGGGTCTCCAGGAAGCACCTAGTCGAACATCCGCATTCTGCCTGTCTGGACCATTCACCACCAGGGTCTGCTCGACTCGCCCCGCCAAGGCAAATGACAGCGTCTCGCTGGTTTCTCGGGCACCGCCGAGAATCCCGGCATACCTCGTGCCCACAGTGCTGTCACGGACCTCCAGCCGGGATGAAAGGACTGTGCCCTCCTTGCGATAGGCAACGCCGGTATAGGCTGACGTGAAGGAGTCATTCAGTGTCAGCGGACTTTGAGGAGCCGTATCCAAAGGCGAGATTGGATCATCGGGGGCAACGTCCAAAGCGATATCATTGCCTGAAATATTTGCCCGCCGGGCGGCCCCCACGCTCGCCGACCAGACATCGTTGATGCGGAAGGTCTGGTCCACGCCGACAGTAGCACTTAAACGCCGCGAACTATCCTGAGTAACTAAGTCAGTTGTAGCTGATAATTCAGTTCCGATCCAAGGGCGAACACTTACGCCAACAGTCGTATTATTCCCCGACGCGTTTTCGCCGTCGAGAATCTCGTGGCGAACGTTCAAGATGGCTTTTTCCGTAAGTGTTTTATCCACACCCAAAATAGTGCGTTGAGGGAAGAGCGAAGACTCATCCTCCTCGCCGCCTATCGGCTGTTCATGGGCGGCATTGAGTGAGAGGCCCCATTTCGGGAAAGACTTTCGCAGGGAGCTGGTCAACAGTGTTGATCGCCTCTCATCATCACCGAGGGCCGCGAAATCCTCTTCTACGTATCGCACGCCGAGGGACCCATCGAGAAGTACGCCCTCCCGCCGGAGCGCCGCATCGACAATCCTGCGCTCATCGCCGGTTTCGAGATTAGTCTCCTGAACGAACTCAGCATCTATGAAATGCCGCGATCCGAGCTGATCGCCAGTGTTTTGCGCGCGACCAATCTCGTAGCTCGCGGCCGCTCCGAACCGCCTCACCCCAATAGTTCCTGAAGACTGTTGCCCTAAGCCAAAGCCGCTTTCATCCTCGCGATAGAACGCTGTGAAGAGCAAGGCTTCCTGGCGATGAATGACCTCGAATAACAGGGCGTCCGCATCCTCAGAGCTATCGACCGCTTCAGCAACAGAATCTCGGTTGGTATAAGCATACTCAGCCCGAATTTCAGTATTCCGCCCAAGAAAGGCGGTCAGATCGACGGCGGCGAGCTGGCTCACGGCATCAGAGGACACATTGTCCCCTGTTTCACGGATATAGGTCGCGCCAACTTCGAGATTGCCGTCGAAGAGACGGCCAGCGGCCCGGCCTCCCGCCGTAATGCTTCGGTCGACGATTTCTGCTGTCTCATACTCAGCGACAATCACATTTGGATTGAAGCCATCGTCCGTCGCATCGACCGGTCGGCGGAAGATCACCTCCCCGGTATCAAAATCAATGTCATAGTCGACAAAGCGGGTAAGATTGAGCGTCGAGACGATCTGGTCCGGCCTGAACCGATCGCGGGTTTCGATGAAAATCCGTTCCGAATTCCGCAGCAGCGGCGTGGTGGAAAGCTGGTAGGGCCCAGATGTGCCATCGGCGGCCAGCTCATCGCGGGCAAACCCCTGATTGGTGTCCGCCGCGAAAGCCGTGAAGGAGGTCTTCTCCGTCTCACGAACCGCGCGCAGGCCCGAAAGACGGCGCGTATATCGCCCGAGCACAGTGTCGCCGAGATCGGTGTCGTAATCGCCGAAGAGCAACTGGAAGGTATTCTTCTCAAGTTTCACAAAGAACGGGAACCGGCTCTCCGCTTCCCTGTCCTGGAACGTCCGGTCCCCATAAAGCGTATAGAACGCATTTGGATCGATATCGCCCTCGAACAGCGCACCGTCCGCATCTCCGCGCCGCCGCGCTGTATCAACGGCCAGGGTCAACAGCCAGTCGCCACGCACCGTGCCCTTTGCAAAGAAAGCGACCCGTCCATCATCGACAAGGTCTTCGGCCGTGAAGGCTCCAGGCCCTTCGGCAAATTCAAGCCCGCCCTCCCCCTCGGCGAGACCAACAATAATCCATTCCCGTTTTTCCGGCTTCAGATAAGTCGAAAGCGGATACTGCGTTCCGTCAGCGAGGCGGACCTGCAGCCTCACCAATCCGGTCTGTAGCGTCGGCTCCAGTTGCACACGGGCAATACCATCACTACCGACGGTAACACCTCCAAGATTCGAGAATTGCGCCGTGATCGGCGCATCATCCTCAAACTGACGATTCGCCCTCAGGGCATATGGCGCGGCAATATCCACGTTGATCTGGCGACCGCTATGAACAGGCCGACCGGCCGCATCGGTGACCCGAAGAGCAATAGTGGGAAATGAGCGGCCGTCGGCAACAAGGATCGACTGATCATCGATGATACCGACCTGCTCTACCTCGGTGACAAACCAGATTTCCTTCTTAAGCGTTTCGACCACCTTGCCTTCAAGATCGAAAACAGTTGCGACGAATTCATTTCGACCCGGAGCGATATCGACTCCCCTGAACCGGCTGAGGCTGACCCGCCCATCGAGCGATCCATCCGTCCCAGCAAAATTCACACTGGGAACAGGGCTACCATTCAGCATCAGGACAATCTGCTGGCTTCCCTCATGCTGGATACCAAGATTGACGCTCTGGGAAGACGGGGTGCGATCCGTAGCTGGATAAATCCATTTTACACCCGGTTCCTGCGCATCGATCCAGCCTTGGTCGAATTCAAGGTGCTCCAGATGGTCGTTGAAATCTTCAACTTCGTCTTCGACTTCAACATCGCTGGTGCGCTCCAGATAGAAATTCGCCCGCCAGATCGCACCACCGATCGTATCGACAAATTTCGATGTCGCGCTGTCAGCGTATCTGGAGTTTTCCTCGCAAAGCACCGCCTCATAGCCGGGCGGTAGCGTTGCTTCATCGACTTGAACGACATGGGTGCCGGGCCGAACATTCTCGAAATGATAAAGCCCGTCTTCATCGCTTACAATATAATCGCCGGTTTCCAAATATAACCGGACGCCCGGAACCCCGAAGCCGTCTTCAAGGTCTCTCGCCCACTCCTGTTCCAGTGAGCAGGCACCTTCTACGACCTGACCGACAATCGTCAGCCTCGACCTCAGCAGATCTTCCTGAACAAAAACGCTCGCCTCTGTGCGGTTGGAGAAACGAGCCCCTTCCACATCCACGGCAAATGCTTCGTTGACCGCCTCACCAAGTGGCGCGCCCGCACCGACGCGAGCAACATAAGTGAGGGTAAATATTTCATCGGCCGCGATCGTTCCGAGAGTGAACAAAAGGCTCTCGCCAGCCGCTGAGACTAGAGGCGCTTCAACCGGCTCGCCGTTCAGACGCGCCGTCCCCTCTTCCAACCGGAACCCGGGCGGAAGATTATCCCGAATGAACAGATCGTGAGGAATTGGCGCTGAGTTCTCTGCCTGAATAGTATAACCGACAAAATCACCAATGGCGGTCGTCTGTACAGACGCTGATTTTATGAGTGTCAGTTCACCATCATCATCAAGGGGCACATCGAAATTAAGCGGACCCGTTGCTAACACCTCAAATATACCGCCAAATGACCCATCGATGATCTCGAACGGGCCATTCGGCAGATCGGTAAGTTGCACAGATTGTACCACTGACGGGAATATAAGCTCGTCGGGCGGTTCGATCTCCAGCCGGTAAAAGCCGGGTCGCATAAGCGGAAACAGGAACTCGCCCTCGCTCAGTTCATACTCAAGCCCGCTGGTATCAGTGACAACACTGCCCGTAATGATGGTGGAGGGATAAACGGATACACCATCGACGCCGAAGACGTCGGCAGGTGCCCCCGTATCGGCGTCCACTATCGTCACCGTTGCCCCATCGATAAGAGTGCCGCTGGCACTTTCGAATACGCGTCCGAACGGATCAACCAAGGCGGTGTCCACCGAAACTTCGCTCGCATCGAAAGAATCGACGTAGCGGGCTGTCAGACCCGTGTCCCCAGGTGTCGTCAGAACACTGTCATTCGGATCAGTTTGTGCCCGGGACGACGGAACGAAGCCTACGAATTCGCCGGCAGCCGGCCCGCTTTCAAAGAGGCGAAGCGTAATTGTGTCGCCGCCGTCCGCGTCTATCGTTATGACCAAACTATCGATAACACCCGGATCGACATTCTGACCCGCATCAATAACACGGACGAATATCAGCTCACCGGCCAGGAACCGGTCCGCCTCAACAAGCGTTACATCCCCGGAGAGATCGAGAATGTTGCCGCCAATTGTTACCGGCGAGCCAACTGGAGTGAAGGGGCCATCTAGTGCGCCGGATGGGCTAAACTCGCTCCCATTGATTTGCGTGATTATGCCGTCTGCGGATCCTTCAGCGAAACGAAAGAACTCGATCTCGGAAGCCGTGCTCTCTCCGCCTGCATCGTCTTCTTCGACAGCAGCGATCTCAAAGCTGGCTATGTTTGTTTGTATAGAGAATTCTGAGTTATCGAGTGTGAATGAAACGGTAGCGATATTATCTACGCGCGTTCCGCCCTGCGCAGCAGCGCGTTCATTGCCGGTAAGGAGTGCCCCCAACGACAGCAAACAAAAGGCAAAAGCCCCCCACATATGCTTCTTTACAGAAGCCATCCCTCAAATCACCGACCATCAATCCACCCTGACTATGTTCTTTGTTCAGAGTGGTTTTATGGAGCACCGCCAGTTCTCTGGTCTCTGCTCCGCACCGCGAATTTTGTCGCATATTATGGTAAATATTCAGATAATTCAGTGCTCTACTGAAGCCTGAGATCCCCAAACGAAACGTGCTTGGGGATCCCTCAAGACACCTGAAACAAACGCCTTATCTGACCAATGCGCGTATGCGAATGGCCGCCTCGATATTATCATTATTGACTGTGGCACCGGCGAATCGAACAGCGCAGCTTGTGAGCGCAGGAGTAGCCCCACCGCGATTGCAATTCGGCGGCGTTACCGACCCTGTCACATCCTGGGCTGGCTGCGTTGCATTATTAAACCCTTCTGCACGGGCACTGACAAACTCGACTTGCGCAGGAAGAAAGTCCTCAATCGCAACATTGGAGGCCGTTGTTGTCGGAACACCTGTGGCACCTGGTGTATTATTCTGCACACGAATTAGATACTCGACACAGGCTCCGGGCACAGAGTAAGGCTCGCTTGTTGTATCGGGCGTGAATGCTGGAGCAGGCTGGGCAACAGCGGGGGTCGCAGTGCTCGCCGCCGGTATCGCCGATGTCGTAAAGTTCTGACAGGCCTCAATCGCAGTAGTGCTCACATCATGACTGTCAGGGTCCGTAGCGAGAACCGTTACAATTTTCTCAGCAGCGATGACAGGAGCAGCAACATTCGCCGTCACAGTACCAGGTGCCGAATGGAACCCATCGAATGCCTCATCGAACGTGCCTGGCGTACCTGTATTTCCGTCGCCATCTGCAAGAACGTTTTCGGCTACGCTCGCGACCGTATTGCCGCCCGTATCGGCAGCCATGTCTTCACCGCGGACAGCCGTCGTAACGCTGAAACCGGCTGTTCCTTGCCCCCGAAACGTTTCTGGCTGGCGAGCTTCCGCCACGAGCAGAACGTCACCAGTTTGCGCATCGATAGCGGCACCGTCGACCTCGCCGACAACCCTGATAATCAGGCTGTTGTCCGGTGGAACATCGGTCGTGAGCGTCGTCGCGCCACCGCCTGCAGCCACGAATGGAGCCGCTGCAGCATTGTCCCGCGTGAACTGGTTGAGCGGTTGAAAACTCGTTATGGCTGCCGGATCGGCCCCTACTCCGAACTCGAGCGTGAAATTACTGAGATCGAAATCGTCGCCTGTCAGATTTTCGACGCTGAACGTATAAGCTTGATTATCGTTACCCGTATTGGTCAAACGGAAAATCAAAGGATCCGCATTCGCACCCGGCGACCCCGTCGCCGCATTCAACGATTGAACTATGTGGTCGATGACACGGTCAACCGTAAACTCGGTGGGCGTTCCCTGGACCACGACACCGGCTTCACCCGCCCGGCTGTCATCGTTGGTAATTGTATCCTGGGATGTTCCATTCACATCATAATTCAGTGTGAAAGTATTTTCGACCTGCCGTCCGGCTTCCGTAAAGCTGTTGGCGGCGGGTGCTGATTGTGCGTATGCGGATGCTGTGAAAAATCCGGCTATAGCGGCTGCAAGCACCATGCGCGATCGGCATAGCGACTTTACGCCATGGAAAATATTCTCCATATCGAGTTTGCCCTCTCTGAATATAGAAAAAACAGATTAAGGGCGAAAGGTTTAATTCACGCTAATGCGTGCGAGATCAGACCGGTAAACGGTTAATATTGCAGGTTATTTTGGTATTATATATTTGAGTTATACGATAGTTATATATACCGCAAATATAAATCCACTTATACGCTAACGCACGGTTGCCCGGAAGCTGACCTTCCCATCTGCACCTGGAGCAATAGCCTCTTTAAAGGTCCATTTGATATGGGTGATGTCCCCAGCGGATGCCGTCTGGCTAACGCCATTTTTAATGGTCTTTAGTCTCCGCCGCGGAGAAAACGTTTCGCCATTGTCGGCGGAGAAAACGAGGCGCGCATCGATACCACCTGAATTGGCGGTGTTCTCCAGATAGCTAACTTCAGCAGGTACGACCATGACGAGTTCAACATCCTCGGCAGGATCGGCAGAGTCATTGCTATAATCAATATGGTAAAAGAGCGTGTCGCCGGGAGCAACGCGGCTGGCGGACTGATAGTCGAGGGCAACGGCCCCATTGGGCTGAGAAACCGTGACCACTTTTTCGATGCTCTGTGTGGCTGTAAATTCACGGGCATCGGCGGCACCGGCGAGAATAATTGCTGCTGCTACTAAAGTAGACGTGCGCATCATGGGGATCTCCGCTCTTTCTGATTGGTATGCAGAATTCGCGCGGTTCAGTTAACTTTCCCTAAATGCATCATGATGTCTGGCGGTGAGACAGGGATTCGAACCCTGGAGACAGTTGCCTGCCTACACGCGTTCCAGGCGTGCGCCTTCGACCACTCGGCCACCTCACCAAAGTGCGCCCTTATACGCGCCTTACCCGACTTCGCAAGCTGACATTGTCATCGGGCAGGAGCGGCCTTACATCCTAGTGACATATGAATAACGGAGGCTGATTTGTTTACTCGCAAGCCAAAACCGATGCCCGATGCCACATCCGCTCTGCCGGGGCGTCCAGATGCCATCCCTACCGCAGACCGGCATACGATTTTCGATCGCGACATCAAATCGCCGCGCCCCGAAGGATATCAGGAAATCTGGCTTGGTCTTGGCTGCTTCTGGGGCGCGGAGCGCCTCTTCTGGCAAATGCCAGGCGTCTGGCTAACAGCGGTTGGCTATGCCGGCGGTCTCACACCAAACGCCACCTATGAGGAAGTCTGCTCAGGCCATACCGGTCATACCGAAGTCGTGCGCATCGTATTCGATCCCTCGATCGTCTCCCTCGAAGCGATCCTTAAAGTCTTCTGGGAAGGCCACGATCCGACCCAGGGCATGCGCCAGGGAAATGATGTGGGAACCCAATACCGGTCGGCGGTTTACACCACATCGCCAGACCATAACCTTCCTGTGAAGCTGTCTAGGGATGACTACCAGTCGGCCCTTAAAACTGCCGGTCATACCGGCACGATTACCACCGAAATCGCCCCAGTGGATACGTTCTATTATGCCGAAGGCTACCACCAGCAATACCTCGACAAAAACCCCGGTGGCTATTGCGGTCTCGGTGGGACAGGTGTGACCTGCCCGATGGGAACAGGAGTTGCCACAGAATAGCTGTTCCGGCAGCTCGGATCAGACGACGGTACTGTTGTGTCCCCATAGTCTTCCTGCGTGCTAAGCTAGTCAAAAGGATCCTAGTGAAGGCACGAGAGACAATATGACTGAATTCACCCGCCGCGCTCTACTCGCTGCGACTGTGCCAGCCGCTTTGGCTGGATGCACATTTAGCACTTATAATGGTTCGTCTCGCGCCACGGCAGATGTCGCGCTGAGAACCCTGATCGGCGAAGGCGAAAACCGGCAACTCGCCGCAGCTGGCTTTGTGGTGATGAAGGATGGTGAGGTATTATCTAGCGCGGTTGCAGGGACCGCGGCTGGCCTTGATTCGACCGAGGGCATCCCTTCCCGCCCATTCACCTTGGAAACATCCTTTCGCGCAGCATCCATCTCGAAGATGGCCGTTGCCCTTGCCGCCCTCCGCGTCGATCAGAATGGCGGTCTAGGCCTCGATGACAGCCTGTATCTTGCCTTCCCGGCTCTTCTTCGAAACCCACTGTTCGATACCGACAAGCCAATTACCATGAGGGATCTTCTGGCCCATACATCAACGATACAGGATCCCGAAGAGTACTGGGTCCCGGCTCCAGGAGATATAAAACAGCTTATCCATGATGGGATGTATCGGATGAAAGACGAGGCTGGTGGCCCGCTTCAGTACGGCCCCGGAGAATGGTTCGAATACGCCAATTTCAATTACGGGATCGCAGCGAGTCTTTTGGAAACCGCGACATCCGAGCGGTTCGATTTGCTCGTCAGGGACCGCGTCCTTTTTCCTCTGAGGCTCGACGCAGGATTTAACTGGTCCGGCGTGAGCCTTGGTCGCCGGAAGGCCGGAGCGACGCTCTATCGGAAGGGTGCAGATGGCTGGAAAGTGCAAACCGACGGGCCGGATATACTGAACGATACCGATCCGTTTTTCCTTTCCGATGGCGAATTCGACCTTTCTGACTATGAACTCGGCTCCAATGGCACCCTCTTCTCGCCTCAGGGCGGAATGCGGGCGAACCTCATAGAACTCGCGCAATTGGTTGCCGTTGTCGGACGGACACCAGAACTCACCGAAGAGGTCTGGCAGTTGAATGCAGACGCTTCGAATGGCTACCATGAAGGCCGGGTTTTTCAGAGTTTCGGTACCGGTGTTTTCCGCCATGAGCCGGTTGTCTCTCCCTGGCCAGGCGAAATGATGGTTGGCCACCATGGCGAAGCTTACGGGCTCTATGCCGGGGCCTGGCACTTACCCCGAAAAGGTATTGAAATCGCCTACGTCGTGACCGGAACACCGGAAGGCGAACAACCGCCTGGCGGAGTGCATCCGGCTTTCAATATCTGGGAACAGAGCCTCCTCAATATTATCCGGGCGACAATAAGTTAAATCATTACGGCACCCGCACCCAAATATAATACCGTCGCCCCAAAAGCAGCGATTAGAGCATAGGGCAATTGGGTTCGAACATGACTAATATGATCGCAACCGGCGGCAAAGCTCGCAATGATCGACGTGTCAGAAATCGGCGAGCAGTGATCACCAAAAACACCGCCGCCCATCACGGCCGACAAAGCCAAAGCTGGCGGCACGCCAGCGCCAATGGCGAGCGGCATGGCTATAGGAACGAGAATGCCGTAGGTGCCCCAGCTCGTGCCGGTGGAAAAACTGGTAACTGCTGCCGCGGCAAAGAGAATAGCCGGGATCGCTACAGGAGCCGGAAAGCTTGCGGCAAGGCTGGCAATATATTCTCCCGTTCCCAATGCCCGCAGACTATTTCCCAGAGCGAGGGACAAAAAGATCACAGTCACTGCGGGCAAAAGCTCGCCCATGCCTTTGAATCCCATATCGACCAGGGTCTCGGTTTTAAACCGGCCGAAAAATCTCAGGAGCAGAAATGCGATTCCAGTGGCAATGATCACCGACCACAAAATCGATTGGGATCCGGATCCCGCCATCATATTCCCCTCGCCTGTCCAAAGCATAAAGCCGAGCGTCCCGATCACCATGATCAGAAGCGGCAAGGCCATGTAAATGGCGCGCGTGGGCCTAGTGGTTTCTTCCGCTTGCCTTTCAGACCTCGTTTCTGCAGTCCGCATAGGGCCGATAACTTTGCCGGAAAAAACTGTAAGAAAAACGCCGACCAACGTAAGAAGAGCATAGAAATTAAGCGGGATGGTTGCGGCAAGAATACCGATCGGGTCATCGAAATTATAATCGCTGATCAGACTGAAAAGATACGCGCCCCAGCCATTGATCAGAATAAGTATAGAAATCGGCGCGCTGGTGGAATCAATCAGATAGGCCAGACGCTCACGGCTGAGTTTCAGCCGATCGAATAACGGCCGGCCCATAATCCCCGTGGTCAACAGGCTGACATTTGTCTCCATGAATAACGCACTGCCCGTGACGGCAGTGACGAAGCCGGCCCGCCGCGGTGTCGATGCAACACCCGATGCCACAAGCCGGTTCACAAGCGCCGCAACGCCGCCCGAGCGTTGCATATAGGCAATCAGCGCGCCGATAATCAGGCAAAAGAGCAATATACGGGTGTTTCCCGCACTCTCGAAAACGCCGGCGGCCCGGTCTACGCTGCCGAGCAAACCGAGGAATGGGTTTCCACCGGCAATGATCGTCTCCGACGCCCAGATCGCTGCACCGAGGGCGTAAAAAACATTTCGCGTGGCCACAGCTATGGCCAGTGCCAAAACCGGCGGCAAGATCGTCAAAATTTCCAAAGGATCACCCCGCATATCAGCCTTGACTGCGTCTTATCGTGAAATTTGCAGGGGTAAAATGGCGGCAACTCAGTAGCCCTGATTGTCATCCCGGACGAGCGAAGCGAGATTCGGGATCCAGAAACCCCTAAGCGATCCAAGCACTGGGTCCCGGATAAGTGCTACGCACTTTCCGGGATGACACTTTGGTTTTACCTCCGGTCCGCTTCGCGGCCCATGAGGCCGCGCTCAAGGCTGCGGGCACTCCAAAGCGAACTTCGAAGCCTATACCCGCAGCCCTGAGCACGTCTCATGTGAGCGCCTAAGGCGCGATACGGAGACAATA
>JBCCUK010000047.1:0-21996 GCA_039196965.1 Pseudomonadota bacterium
CGGCTGTTCGCCGATTAAAGTGGTACGTGAGCTGGGTTCAGAACGTCGTGAGACAGTTTGGTCCCTATCTGCCGTGGGTGTTGGAAACTTGAGAGGATTTGCCCCTAGTACGAGAGGACCGGGGTGAACATACCTCTGGTGGACCTGTCGTCGCGCCAGCGGCGTAGCAGGGTAGCTATGTATGGACAGGATAACCGCTGAAAGCATCTAAGCGGGAAACCCCCCTCAAAACCAGGTTTCCCTTGAGAGCCGTGCAAGACTAGCACGTCGATAGGCCGGATGTGGAAGCGCAGCGATGCGTGGAGCTGACCGGTACTAATTGCTCGATTGGCTTGATCGTGAAGCCCGTGTGTAGCGGAAAGCGGAATGCTTACCGTCCACGGATCGATCAGAACACCTTTTGAACCATTTACTTGGTTCATCGCATGTTGGTTTCGTTTTAGGTTCCTCGTTTCCGCCGACCCGGTGGTTATGGCGGGGGGTCCCCACCCGATCCCATTCCGAACTCGGTCGTTAAGCCCCCCTGCGCCAATGGTACTGCGTCTTAAGGCGTGGGAGAGTAGGTCGCTGCCGGGTCCGCCGAAGCGAGGGAATTGCAGACATATCTTCCTTTACAGTGTGCTCCGCCTCCGGGTGGTTGCGTGATTACTTCAGTTGATCGCGCTCATGTCCGGCCCTTGTGCCGGACTATTTATTTGAGGGTGTTTTTGCCCTTGGGACTTCTGACGCGGGATGGAGCAGCCCGGTAGCTCGTCAGGCTCATAACCTGAAGGTCGTAGGTTCAAATCCTACTCCCGCACCCAATAGGCCCCCGATTTCCTTACCGGAATTCGGGGGCCTTTTTTTCTGTCGGTGGTTTGTTTGATTTTTGAAGTGAGCTGAGAAGAAATTTTTCAGGACGGTATTGCGCGATATTCAGAGTTTTCGCGTCCTAGGATTCAGCGATGATATAATTCGCTCTATACCACGAAATTTAGAATCTTTCCGGGAACATAGATGACGCGGCGGGCAGTGAACCCGCTCTCGTTCAACATTGGTACTTCTGTCCGCGCGCCCGTTTCAGCGACGTCCTGAGAGGCCGTTGCCGCAATGCGGATAATGGCTCTCTTCTTTCCGTTTACCTGAACGACAACGTCTACCTCGTCTTCCTCGCACAAAGATGGATCATGCTCTGGCCACGGAGCATTTAAAATAGATCCTTCTTTGCCGAGAGTTTGCCATAGCTCTTCGGCAAAGTGGGGGGCAAAGGGTTGAAGCAGTCGTGCAAAAATATGGAAGAACTCATCCGGCAATTCGCTCTCTTTGCCAGCATCATTGAGCAACTTCATGAAAGCACTGACAGCGGTATTTAGATTGAAGGATTCGATATCTTCTGTAACTGACTGAATTGTCAGGTGGGTATGACGGGCAAGGTCACCGTCCAACGGAAGCGTAGGGACACGCTTGTTCTGGGCTAATGTCCAGAGCCGGTCCAAGAACCTCTTTGTGCCTTTTAATCCATTGCCGTCCCAAAGTCCGCCATCCTCGATTGGACCCATGAATAATTCATATAGGCGCAAGGCATCCGAGCCATATTCGGAGATGACGTCTTCCGGTGGCACGCCATTGCACTTGCTCTTGCTCATTTTTTCGACCTGGGCCGATACCGGATCGCCAGTTGCGATGACGCTCCAGCTATTGTCCGACTTGGTTACCTCATCTGGATAATAATATTTACCCGATGCATCACGGTAACTCGTCGAATGCACCATTCCCTGGTTGAATAATTTTTTAAATGGCTCCGGGCTCGTGACAACGCCGAGATCATAAAGGAACTTATGCCAGAACCGCGCATATAAGAGGTGGAGCGTCGCGTGCTCAGCACCTCCCACATATAAGTCCACCGGCATCCAGTAGGCCTCTTCATCTTTGTTGCACAAGTCAGAGCTGTTTCCGGGATCACAAAAGCGCAGGAAATACCAGCATGAGCCTGCCCATTGCGGCATCGTATTCGTCTCGCGCGTGAAGGTTCTGCCATTGATTTCTGGACGTAACCAATCATCATCCGCGAAGCCAAGTGGTGTCACGGGTCCATCGGCATTCTGCATATTCTCATCTGAAAATTCTGTATAATCCATGTCCGGCAAGCTGACGGGTAATGCACTGTCGTCGAGCAAGTGTGGTTCATTTTCATCATCAAGCACGATGGGGAAGGGTTCGCCCCAGAACCTCTGCCGACTGAATAACCAGTCTCGAATTTTGTAGTTCGTATGGGTAGCTCCACAGGCTGCGTCTGTGAGCCATTCTGCAGTCGATCTAATCGCATCATCCGTCCACATGCCATTTAACTGAAGCGTGTCGTGGCTCGAATTGACGGTGTACCCCTTTCCGGTAAAGGCCTCACTAGGTTGTTGGCCAAACCAGTCCCGGGCGAGAGTTGCTTTAAAGACCTCGTCCGATGGCGCTTCTGCGCCGTTGATCGCGTTACCTAACGCTTCAACAGCCAGGCGACTGTCATGTTTCCCAGGCTTGAGATCTTTCAAGATATTTTCAAGTGCAGTTTGAGTAAGAGGCTTGTCACCGTCATGTGCCTCTGCTGCTTTTATAAGCGTGCCAAGAACACTGCCGAATGGAATGCTGAGCGCTTCTGATCTCTCTTGCAACAGCTGAATATGTTTCGACGCCCAATCAAGAACAAACAGACGGGCGGGGACGACGACTGTCGGTATCGGCAAATCAAATGTCCGCGCGAATTCAAAATCCCGCTCGTCATGGGCCGGCACCGCCATGACAGCACCAGTGCCATATCCGCCCAAAACATAATCCGATACCCAGATTGGGATTTCTTCTTTCGTAACCGGATGAACGGCTTTCAGGCTGGTATCAAAACCTGTTTTTTCTTCGGAGGCCCCCGCGATTCGGTCTAGCTCGCTACGATTGCGCGCTGTCTCAACATATTCAGTGAGATCTAGCCCTGCAGTTTGAAGGACCTCGTCCAGCAGTTCGTGCTCGGGCGCGAGCACCAGATAGGTCGCGCCAAATATAGTGTCGGGCCGTGTCGAAAAGACCTCTACATGGCGATCGTCATTCACGAGCTGGAACTTAATCTTCGCGCCTTCTGAACGTCCGATCCAGTTCTCCTGCATTCGCTTGATGGGCTTCGGCCAATCCACCAATTCCAGATCATCGAGCAATCGATCTGCATATGCAGTAATGCGAAGCATCCACTGCTTCATTTTCCGTCGTTCTACAGGATCGCCCGTTTCGACATATTTGCCGTCAACAACTTCTTCATTGGCCAGCACCGTTCCCATGGCGGGGCACCAGTTGACCGTCACTTCCTCAGTGTAAGCCAGGCCCTTCTCGAACAATCTAGAAAAGATCCACTGTGTCCAACGATAATATTTTGGATCGCTCGTAGCGATCTCACGGTCCCAATCATAGCTGAGGGCGACGGCCTCCAACTGCTCGCGAAATGCTGCGATATTCCGCTTGGTCACATCCTGCGGCGATGTATTCTCACGCTGTGCCTGACGCTCAGTCGGGAGCCCGAATGAGTCCCATCCCATGGGGTGGAGCACCTCGAAACCGCAGGCCCGCTTGTATCGTGCCACGACATCGCTGGCGACATAGCCTTTAAGGTGGCCGACGTGAAGACCCTTGCCTGACGGATAGGGGAACATGTCGAGGACGTAAAATTTCGGCTTCCCCGATCTTGTCGCTTTGTACGACTTGTTCTCCGCCCAAAAGCGCTGCCATTTATCCTCTGCATGTCTGAAGTCGTACATCTTGTCTGTTTCCGTGGTGCTTTCTCGCGCGCGCGAATCTATTCAGAGGTGTCATATCAGCATAGTCGTTTGAGGCTAGCACCTATGAAGGTGGCTTACCGTATATTTGAATAAAATGGGGGTGCTCAATCGAGCCAGACACGCCTTTCTACTGTTGGATTCTCATTCTACGATCGCCTGGAGGTTAAGCGCGTTGCGTGGGCAACGACAGTAGCCCGTGCGGTTAGATGGCCATACACCGGTCTCCGCACTTCGGGGGGATATCCGTTCTACGAAAAGACTAAGATCTAGCCCTCGATATGAGACAGCCTGCAGTCCGTCAGACTGAGGATGGAACGAGCTACAGTGTGGTCGCCATTTATCGTCATCTCGCCGGTGAAGTGAAAGCCGATGCGGATTATAGTTCCGCAGGTTTCAGCTATGCTCTGACCGGTCTCGATCTCAACCATATCTGCGTATTCGGGCCCTACCGAAGATAATCTATTGTTGGGTGAAAACGTGTTGTTGTCGCGTGCT
Organism: Pseudomonadota bacterium; assembly: GCA_039196965.1. Taxonomy (GTDB): domain Bacteria; phylum Pseudomonadota; class Alphaproteobacteria; order Caulobacterales; family Hyphomonadaceae; genus CALLCD01. The sequence continues at coordinate 4,284 of JBCCUK010000047.1, forward strand.
TTCGCTCACTTAAAGTGTCGTGTGAGAGCCACCTTCGATCACTTTCTTTTAGAAATTCTGCGAAACACGCTTGATGGATGGATGAGGCGTGAGGCAAGACGTTCAAAAACAAAGCGCAAGTAAATCGGGCTCACTATGAAGTTCGAATTTGGTTTCTCAAGATTTCGTGGCATGCTGCTGATAAGCCCCCAGCCTGTATTATACGAATTGAGGGTTCGCAACGTCTAAGACGCGGAACCGCTCATCAACATCGAAGGTTTGGAAGTCCCATGAGTGATCCTGAAACTTTGCGGAAGGAAAATGAAAAGCTGCTGACCCGCGCGCTGAACGCCGAGGCTGAAGTCAGAACCCTACAGCAAACCCGGGCAAGATTTCAGCGCCAGTATGACAAGATCGTTCGCGCGTTTTCCGAGGGTCATGTGCCGAGGCGGTCGGATGCGAACAAATTCGATGGCCTAAGCATTATCATTGCTTACTACGATATCCCCGATCAGATAGATCGAACCCTCGCGAGCTGCGCTCCAGAGTATCAAGGGGTAAACGCCGATCAGATTGAGGTCATTCTCGCGGATAATGGCTCGAATTTGCCGTTGCACCCAGGATGCAAGGAAAAGTACCCGTTCCTTACCAAAGTCTTGCGAACAGAAGGCAAACTGTCGCCAGTATTCGCCCTGAATGATGCCGTTAAGCAGGCCAAATTCTCTACCATCGCGATTATGATAGATGGGGCACATATGCTGTCGCCGGGGGTGGTTAGAAATGTGAAAGAGGTTCTGTCAATTTTCGAACGCCCGGTGATTAACGTGCCTCAGTACATTCTGGGTGACGTATCTCAAAATTTAAGGTCGCGGCCGGATGCCTTCAATAGGGAAAAATGGCATCTTGAGGCCCTAAACTGGCCGGAGGACGGATACGCCATTTTCGATTTTGCCGTCTTACCAGGCGAACGACCCATGCGAACCTTTTTCGGAGCGATTGAATCGAATTGCCTGATCGCAACGAAAACCGTTTTCGAGGACTGCGGCACCTTTGACGAGCGTTTCGATGAACCGAGCGGCGGGTTTGCTAATCTAGAACTTTTTTCCCGTCTGACGACCCACCCGGAGAATACTTATATCATGCTTCCGGGCGAGGGGTCATTTCACCAGGACCATCACGGAACGACAACGGGGCGCTCACCGGAAACGCGTGATCAGGCCGTGGCAAAGTTTCGGAAAAAGTATAAGCAGGTTACCGGTTTTGATGTACTGCTGAATCCGCGCAGCCCCTTCCTGTACGGAGAAATGCGTCAATCCACTCATGGTATTCCGACAATATCCCGCGAGTTCGGCAAAGTTCGACAGAAGATTCTTGACGACTTGGCTGACATCTACGTTGCCAGGGGTAAGGCCGGCATTGAGGAGGACAATCATCCTGTACTGGCTTCAAGCGCGACACCGCTTGAACGGCGCGCATTTAAACAGCTTCCACCTTTGGGTCTTTTGGATTCAGAGGTCAGATTTTCTGGAAAGAAATTCGCCGATATCAATTATAAGATGATGCTGCAAAAGCTGCACGAAAACCTAAAGCCTAATCTATATTTTGAGATCGGTGTTGATTCAGGATCAAGTATGGAATTGTCAACCTGCATGTCAGTGGGCATTGACCCTGAATATCATATAACAAGATCGATAACCGCCCCATGCCGACTGTTCAGAATTACGAGTGATGGTTTCTTTGAGGATGAAAGTCGTTGTGAGGAGCTGTTGAGTCAAGGGATAGATCTCGGCTTTATAGATGGTATGCACCTGAGTGAATATGTTCTTCGCGATTTTATAAACGTGGAGCGATGGAGTAAAGCTGGGGGTACTATCGTCTTCGATGATGTGCTGCCTGAACAAATGATTATGGCACATCGCGAACGCGATTATAATGCGTGGTGCGGCGATGTTTACAAAATAATACCTATTTTGAGAAAGTACCGGCCAGATCTCAAAATTGATGTGTTTGAGGCATTCATCGGCCCGTATCGAAAAGGTGTTGCTGTGGTTCGCAACCTTGATCCTGCCAATGACGAGCTAAGCAAACATTATGATCGTATAGTTTCAGATATAAACGCTGGCATTTACTCGGCCAACTCAGTTGAAGATCTAGAGCAGCGTGTCGGGGGCACGGAATTTACTGATTTCGAGGAATACGTCGCATCGCTAATAGGTAAGCCCCAACCCGTCGCTGCAGTCTAGCGGCGGAGTAGGATAACAAGAGCTCCACCTTTATAATCCGTAGGCGTTGCGTTGAGCAAATCAATTATCGCGATCTCGCGCTACCTGATCGACACGGCGGGGACGAAGGAAGAAGCGCTCGGAAAGCTGGACATCATCTCTGATGAAATAGCCGACTTGAGGTTCGTATGTGTACTGAAGTTCAGACATGATGATGGAACCATTGGGTTGTACAACGCCCTCGGGCAGATCTGCCACTGAAGATCCTTGACTCAGCGGTGCCATGTTACGCGCATCACTCCAGGCAACAGTAACATCACCTTGAGAATTTGCGATAAGGCTTGAGACTCTCATCCCTGCCTGTCCGCCCCCTCCGGATTGAAGGACGACATTGGTAGATCCGAAAATATCAGCCATATCGTCATCTGTAATAGATGCCGATCTGGCAGCAATATCGCCCATGGTAGACGCGGCGGAGGTTGCACCTCGCTTGCCTTGCATCAGTAGAGAGAGCTCCGCTATTCCGAAGAATACTAGCAGCATAAATGGGGCTACAAGGGCGAATTCAAGTGCGGAAACGCCATCCCTATTCCGCACGATGTGCTGCAGACCGGAGGATAGCTGTGTTCTAAAGTAAGAGAATTTGGGCAGTTTCATTTTGATCACTTTCTAAAAAGGCTCGTTTCGAAACGCCGTTGTTGCGCTAATAAGATATGAATTATTGGACGTATTTGAAAATATGGACGTCAAACCAGGGGTAATAAGGTTCCATTCATAGAAAGCCCTTGCGACCACGACTTCATCTCTGTTGCCCGGGTTGAACTGAAATTCCGAGGAATCGAAGTCCTGGGTATCGGGATCTATTGGTGAAACGTTTTGACTGTCCCCGAAGCTCGCAAACGTCCTAACATCTATAAAAAGATTTCCATCGCAGGGTAGCAGACCCAAAAATTCGGCGCAAACAGCAGTCCTGAATTCACTTTCGGTCAGTCCGCCGGTTTGAAACTGGCCGGTCCGTATTGCACGGGACGCCTGGCTAATACCATGTTCGACTGCCACACTCATAACGAACACGACTCCGACCTCAAGAATCGCTGTCAACATGAACAACAGAGGTGCAGCAACGAGTGCAAACTCCAGCGCCGTCGCACCACGTTTGTCTGCGGCCCAGTCCTTCAACTGTGTCCTTTGCTTGCGAGACACAGCCACTATGCATTTAAAGAAGCGCATTTTAAGAGCTCCACAACCTATATGAATTGTGGATATCAGAATACGATTTCATGCCGATTAAGACATAGCGAGGAATTTGATCTAAATATGCCCGTGAGTGAAACCAAACGCGTGGCGGGAGCGGTCGCAGCAATGCGTGGTACTATATACTATTCCGCCGCATTAAGCTGCTGTAACTGCTGATTCTGCTGAAAGTTTCGCGTGAAGTATCCCTCTTCATCACCAATGGCGAGAATGGGCCTACAATTAGGGGCGCAGTCGAAAGTATGGTTCTCCCCAGCACGGTTCACAGTCAAGATACTTGCGGTGCTTGTTGTCACTGCAACGTCCCCCGAGTAAAGTCTCCTGCCTTCAGCATCATAGACCAGCAGGTTCGTTGTCCCAAAAGTTCTTCCAGTTATAAAAAGGAGGTTCGAGTTATGGACAGAAACATCAGCAATATTCGGATTGCCAATAACGACACTGGCGGCATCGCCATTGCGAATTGAAACTGCTACACTTTTATTGGCCTCCACACTTACTTGCTGGGCCTCTGCTTCGGAAAATAAAGTCACGGCAAAGCTGAAAATGAAAATCAGAGCTATTAATTCGCGCATACTCAATTCCTGTCCATTGTTGAGCATACTGTGTATGGCCCAACATGGTTGATCGAATGCTAATGAGTGATGTTAATATTTCGTCAAGGTATCAATAATGTCTGACGTGATGGATGATACAAGCTCTACTGTTGCTCGTTGTTTTCAGCAGGGTAAGAGTTTTTGTTCGTTGGCGGAATAAGTTAATATATAATAAATAGCATATGCCAACTTATTTATTCCTATTTACGTGATCTTTATGGCGAACTGCTAATGTTCTAGTCGTTCTGGAGATAAAAATCCAAACCAGGACTACTACAACATGCATGATGGGAGTTTCCAATGCAAAATTTTGCTCGTTTTCTGAAAGACGAATCTGGCGCAACCGCCATTGAGTATGCCTTGATCGCTGCATTGATCGGTGTTGCTATCGTTACTGGTGCACAGGCGCTGGGTACTGGTATCAATAACTCGTTCAGCGGAACAGCGAATAAGATCGCGAACCCAGGCGGCTAAATAGTCGCCTCATTTGATGCTTGCCTTGAAAAGGTAAGAGAGCCGTCCAGGATTCGTCCTGGGCGGCTTTTTTATCTGCGTCAAGCCTTCCTTCAGGTCTTTCTGAAATTCTGTTTATTCTAGAAAATTCCAAAAGGAGAAATCCGCCCATGTTGACACTCATCTGTGGGGCTGCATTTTGCGTTATCTGTCTTCAGGCTGCTGTGAAAGATGTCATTTCACTCACGATACCAAATTGGATGAACATTACTATCGCTGTCTTGTTCATTCCGGCAGCATTCTCTGTATCGCTTGGTTGGACTGTAGGCGGATATCATCTTCTGACGGCGCTTGTGGCTTTTGTGATAGGCTTCATCTTGTTCTCCTTCGGAGCTTTTGGAGGAGGTGACGCAAAGATGATTCCAGCGGTCGTCCTCTGGTATGGGCCATTAGGCATGATTGAGTTCGTGTTTGTCATGGCAATAACTGGCGGCCTCCTTTGTCTCGGCATCCTTGCTGCAAGGTCCGCAGTACCGGCGGAGATTGCCCCCGGTTTCGCGAAACCGATACTCAGCTCCAAGGCTGGTATTCCTTACGGAGTGGCAATCAGTGCCGGTGCTCTGCTTGCCATGCCGGCGTCTCCAATCCTTTCTGTATTCTTAAGCCAATTGGGCAATTTTAATTAACCATGCCTTAGAACCCTTGTGCGACTTCTTGATGGAATAACGGATTTATCCGTTGGTAAATGTCGAACTAGGGGGAAGCCTTGTCTCCATTCCGCATACTGATACTCCTCGTCGCAGCAGGTGCGGCCATGGGAGTGGCGTTCTTGGTGCGCTCAGCGACCTCGGCACCGGCCAATGCGGTGTCTAATGAAGTACAGATCGAAACAGTTTCTGAGGTAGTTCCCGTGTCAGAAACCGAGGTGCTCGTTGCCGCAAGAAACCTGACCGTTGGCGAGGTGACGACGCCCGAGGATTTTAGCTGGTCGCTGTGGCCAGAGAGTAATGTAAATCCGGATTACTATGTTAAAGAAGATGGCAAGGATCAGATCAGCGATTTGGCTGGCGTCATTGTCCGTCAGAACATCTACGAAAGTGAGCCGATAATACCTCACCGCATCGTATCTCGAGGCGATACGAGCGTACTGGCGGCCCTGGTCAGCCCTGGAATGCGGGCGGTATCCATGGAGATATCGGCCGAAACAGCGTCGGCTGGATTTATCCTTCCGAATGACCGGGTCGATGTCATTCTAACATATGAAGTGGAGCAGTTGACGCGTGATGGCGTCTCGGATCAGCTTCAAAGTGTCATTATAATTGAGAACGCCCGAATTTTAGCAATCGACCAGGGTCTGCGCACAGAAGACGACACTGATACAATTGTCGGCTCAACGGCAACGCTGGAACTATCGCCCATCGATGCAACACTTCTTGCCTATGGGGAGCGGGAAGGATCCCTATCCCTTGTGCTTCGCAGTCTTAGCGATGCCGTGCAGGCGGGTGACGAAGTTGTATCCAGAGCCGCAGACTTCGCCGCGAACCAAGAAAGCCCAACCATAACTGTTTTCCGCAATGGAAGAATCCGCGAGGCCAGGGGGGGGCGAAGTGAGGAATAAGCTGAATATGAAGTCCAAAGTGCGTTTGGTGCGTGCTGCTTTAATAGCAGCTATGCCTTGGATGATACCGATGTTCGGTCAGGCGCAAAACCTGATGGATGTCAACATAACCGAACCTTTTCAATCCACGGTAAGCGAGACAATTGTTCTTGCTTTGAACAAGTCCGCCGTGGTTGAGATTGGCTCCCAGGCGTCGGAGGTTGTCATTACCAATCCGGCGATTGCCGATGCAACCGTCCAGACGGCATCTCGAATGATCTTTCGCGGAGTCACCGTTGGCCAGACAAATGCATTCGTCTTCGACAGTTCTGGCAATCAGCTCCTTAATCTCGAAATCCGCGTCGAACCGGACATGGTGGCCCTTGAAGATCTTATCAGCCGTCATGTGCCCGATGCCCGGGTTCAGGTTGAGGCGGTCAATGACAGCATCCTTCTCTCCGGTTTTGTCGACAGTTTGAGCCAGTCCGATCAAGTTTCTAGATTGGCAAACGCTTATCTCGGAATTGATCCAACCCAACAGCAGGGCGGTGGGGTTTCCAGTCAGGCTCGTATAGTCAACATGCTTGAAATCGGTGCCCGTGATCAGGTCTTACTGCAAGTTCGTGTGGTCGAAATGAGACGCACCCTGATAAAGCAGCTGGGCATCAATCTTAGTGGATCGACATCTTTCGGTAGTTTGCAGGGCGAGCAGGTTGTCGAAGCATTCCCAAACGGTCCAACCGCAGTGCCGTTGCAAGATCTCGAAGCCGCAAGTCCTTTCCAGAATACAACCAGTTTCACCTCCTCGAACGCGTTTAACGTAGCAGGCGGCGCGCTTGGTGGGCTTTCGGTATCTCAGGCGTTCACCAACTTAGTGAATGGATCGGAGGAGCAGTCCAGCGTTGGTGTAGCGCTCCAGGCGCTCGAACGTATTGGGGTTGTGCGCACGCTTGCGGAACCCAATATTGCGGCGCTCTCGGGTGAGCCGGCAAACTTCCTCGCAGGGGGAGAGTTTCCGGTTCCCGTGGCGCAGGACGCTGATGGCGGTATCACTGTTGAATTCAGGCCGTTTGGTGTAGGTTTGGGCTTCACACCTATTGTACTTTCCGAGGGGCGAATATCACTTCGTCTGTCCACAGAGGTGTCAGAGCTTTCAACAGCCGGTGCGTTCACAGGGACTTCCTCCGCTAATGTAAACTCGGAGGGAGATGTCATCGTTGTCCAGGATGCCACTATTCCGGCGCTTGTGGTGCGTAGAGCCGAGACAACCGTGGAGTTGCCATCTGGCGGATCGATGATGATTGCAGGACTAATTGAATCCACCAGTTCGCAAACAGTCGACCAGCTTCCAGGGCTGCGCAACGTTCCTGTACTCGGCGCATTGTTCCGCTCCCGCGACTTTCTCGATGAGCAAACCGAACTAGTCATAATTGTTACGCCATATCTCGTCGAACCCACCGCCCAGTCCGATTATCGCAGCCCAGATGAGGGGTTTGCTAATGCCAGTGACGCGAAGACGTTCTTTCTTGGTAAGCTGAACCGCACATATGGCCTCGGCGAGAAGCAAATTGAAGCAGAAGAGTATGCCGCTCCGGTCGGCTTTATTGAGGAATGAGGAGCCCGATGATGTCAATTTCCAAGGTCGCCTTATCCGGAACAGCGCTTATGTGCCTTGCGGGCCTCTCCGCCTGTGGCTCTACACGTACTGCCGCCGTCCCGGTGGAGTATATCGAATCTTCCGTCTTTGATCGGCATGAAATCGATGTGCGCCAAAAAACAGAGGTCCTCGAGGTTCAGTTAAACCCTCATGACAATGGTTTGCAGCGGGCCGATCGGGAGCGTATAGCGTACTTTGTGCGCACCTATGTCGATAAAGGACATGGGCCGCTAACCATGATTCTTCCAGAAAGGTCTTCGAATCCGCAGCAGGCTATAAACTCTGTGGTGCAGGCGCGCGAAATCGCTTTTTCCCACGGTGTGAATTATGAAGAGATTGAGGGCGATGCGCAGGCTTCCAGCAATGGTGCAGGTGTACTCCTCCTTTCATTCAAGAGCTACGAAGCGATTGCGCCTGAGTGCGAGAGTTTTGCGACCGTAGACTTTGCTGCGGTCCGTTCGAACAATGAACTTTCCAACTTTGGTTGCGCAGTGCGGACCAACATCGCAGCCATGATTTCCGATCCGGCTGACCTGCTGGGTCAACGCGAACTTGAACCTGGCGACACGGTGCGCCGGCAAACAACATTCGATCTCTACCGCCAGGGCGAGCAAACCGGTGCCCAACGCAATTCTGGCGAACAGGGTACCTTGTCTGATGCCGTGGACGATCAGGGATAAGAGGAAGGGACAACACCAATGGCGAACGAAAGTGCGCTTTTCGAAGATGAATTTTCTCTAGATCTCGAAGAAGGAATTGAGGATTTCGCAGAGCAAGATGTTATTGCTCAAGAAGAAGAGGAAGCCGAACTCGGCGAGGACAGAATCCCGGCGGATAGCTATATACAATCGGACAAGAGCTTTCCGGAGCCAGATGGCGGAGTCGGTCCGATACCTGCGATCTCGATACGTGTTTTCTACGAAGTGGAAAGCACAGCGGGACTCATTGAGACCGTCTCCCTTGACCGCCGTATGCGCAACGCTGATGTCGAGGCCATAGAAGGCGGATTGGCGGCTGCCATCGCATACCTGAAATCAAATGTGACACCTAATCTGCTGGTCCTGGAATCCCATCTTCCTGCTGCCCAGATGGTTGAACAAATCGAAGCGTTGGCCGAGCATTGTGACCCCAATGTTCAGGTCATGGTAATAGGAGCGACAAACGATATAGCCCTTTATCGGCAGCTCGTGGGCCTTGGCGTAAGTGAATACCTCGTCCCGCCGGTAAAACCACTCCAGGTTATCCGCGCGATCAGTAATTTATTTGCCGATCCGGACATGCCATTTCTCGGCAAGTCAATTTCTGTTGTCGGTGCGAAAGGTGGCGTGGGGGCATCTACAATTGCACACAACCTTTCCTGGGCAATAGCGGAGAATGCGCAGCTGAACGCGACGCTTATCGATCTTGATCTGTCGTTTGGCACGACTGCTCTCGACTTTAATCACGAAGGTACCCAGACGGTTCTTGATGCGCTCCTTGCGCCGGAACGCGCCGATGAGGCTGTGATCTCGAGGCTTCTGACAAAGGCAACAGATAGGTTATCTCTATTTACAGCACCGGCATCCATCACCGACGATGTGGAAATAGCACCCGACGCCTATGACATTGTCATCCAATCCGTGCGCCGCACCGTGCCTTACGTGATTATGGATCTTCCCCACACTTGGTCGTCCTGGCTTAGTTCTACCTTGGTCGGTTCCGACGAGGTAGTTTTAGTCTGTCAGCCGGATCTTGCCTCGCTGAGAAACGGTAAGAACATCATTGACCGCCTGAAAGCAGAACGGCCAAATGACAGTCCGCCGCGCTTAATTCTAAACATGGCAGGAGTACCCAAGCGGCCCGAAATCCCGGTAAAAGACTTCGCCCAAGCCATTGGGTTGGAGCCAGACGTCGTTCTTCCATTTGATCCGCAGTTGTTCGGCACGGCAGCCAACAATGGACAGATGATATCCGAGACAGAACCTGACGCGAAATCAGCAATGGCCATAGATCATCTCGCCACGCTCATCACCGGCCAGGAAATGATGGTTCAAAAGAAGTCCTTTGTTCAGAAATTACTGGGCAAGTAGAGCGCGGATCAGCAGGGTAGAATACTATGTCGTTTGGCAAACGAGCACCGGGAGGGCCTAAACCCGCAGCTACCAGTCCTGCTGCGGCTCCCATACCAGTTACTCCAAACCTAGTTGAAAAGAAGAGTGCTCAGTCCAAGCCCGCGGCACCGAAACCAGTCCAGATCAAGCCGGCAGCGGTTCCACCGCCACTGCCGGCGGCTCCAGTAATTAATCAGTCTGAAGAGTATTACGAGACCAAGACAACAATTTTTAATGCCCTGATCGATACTATTGATCTTGGGCAATTGGCACAGCTTGATCAGGAAAGCGCTCGGGAGGAAATCCGCGACATTGTCGTTGAGATTATCGCCATCAAGAACGTCGTTATGTCAATTTCCGAGCAGGAAAACCTGCTTGATGATATTTGTAACGATGTTCTCGGATATGGTCCGCTTGAGCCGCTCTTGGCCCGCGATGACATCGCTGATATCATGGTGAACGGTGCTGATACCACATACATTGAGGTCAGCGGTAAAATTGAGCGAACCAATGTTCGCTTCCGAGACAACGCTCAGTTGATGAATATCTGTCAACGGATCGTTAGTCAGGTCGGCAGACGTGTCGATGAGGCGAGCCCCATCTGTGATGCGCGCTTGCTTGATGGTTCCCGTGTCAATGTTATCGCACCACCGCTGGCGATTGACGGACCCACTCTGACAATCCGGAAATTTAAAAAGGATAAGCTCCGCCTCGAGGACCTTGTCAATTTCGGTTCTATTTCCCCTTCTGGAGCCGAGCTTCTCCGTATCATTGGCCATTCGCGTTGCAATGTTCTGATTTCGGGTGGTACAGGTTCCGGTAAGACGACACTCCTGAATTGCCTTACGGGGTTTATTGAACCAACAGAGCGTGTGATTACTTGCGAAGACTCTGCTGAGCTTCAGCTGCAGCAGCCACATGTTGTAAGGCTTGAGACGCGCCCGCCAAATATCGAAGGGTCGGGTGAAATCACCATGCGGGATCTGGTCAAGAACTGTCTGCGTATGCGCCCTGAACGGATCATCGTAGGTGAGGTGCGGGGACCTGAAGCGTTCGACCTTCTCCAAGCTATGAATACTGGCCACGACGGATCGATGGGAACGCTGCACGCCAACTCGCCGCGCGAAGCACTTTCCCGTGTTGAGTCGATGATCACCATGGGTGGGTTTGCCCTTCCTGCAAGGACAATCCGTGAAATGATTGTTGGATCGGTTGATATCGTAGTTCAGGCCATGCGTCTGCGGGATGGCTCACGGCGGATCATAAATGTCACTGAGGTGATGGGCATGGAAGGCGATACAATCGTTCTTCAGGATGTCCTAACCTATGAAATCGACGGTGAAGACGAAAACGGGAAAATCGTGGGTGCCCATCGCGGCACCGGCATCGGCCGCCCACGTTTTTGGGAGCGTGCCCGATACTATAATCTTGAGAAAGATCTTGGCGAGGCCCTTGATGAACTGGAGAAGGGTGCATGACACAGCAGGATATCTTGATCTACGGAATTGCCGGTCTGGTATTTTTGGGTGTCATCTGCGTCGGATTCCTTTTGACGACGGACGATCAGACATACGCTGCGAAGAAAAGGGCAAAGCTTGTTGGCTCCGGCGAGACAGGGACGGTCGCACGTTCGAAGAACAAGGCCGAAGAGGAGACCAATGCACGCCGTCGCGAAACCCAGAAAATGCTCGAAAAGCTTCGCCAGGATGATAACAAGCGCAAAAGTTCGATTGTCCCGCAGGACATTAAGGGCAAGATAGAGCAGGCTGGCCTTAGTATGTCTGTGTCCACCTTTTGGCTCTTTTCGGTGGCCGCTGGAGTCGCACTGGCAGGATTGGCTTTCCTGTCCGGAGCTGAAGGCTTGCCGACAATTAAGGGAATAAAGCTGGAAAATCGGGCTGCTGTTGTAGCAATGGCAGGATTGGCTGGATCTCTTGGGCTGCCTCGATGGATACTTGGTTTTCTTTCGAATCGTCGTGCGAAGAAAATGACCAACCAGTTTGCTGATGCGCTGGATGTCATTGTTCGAGGCGTGAAGTCAGGTCTTCCGTTGACAGAGTGCTTGCGTATCGTTGCCAAGGAAAGCCCGGCTCCGCTTGGCCCCGAATTCGAGGCCTTAACCGACCAGGTTGCCATGGGAACAAGTATGGAGCGTGCGCTTTTGAATCTCTATCACCGCGTTCCGTTACCGGAGATCAACTTTTTTGTTATCGTTCTGTCCATTCAGACCAAGGCCGGAGGTAACCTCTCTGAGGCGCTTGGTAACCTCTCTACAGTCATCAGGGCACGGAGAATGATGCGGGAAAAAGTCAAGGCGTTGTCTTCCGAAGCCAAGGCATCCGCCATGATTATCGGCTGCCTTCCGTTCGGCGTGGGGTCTCTGCTTTATGTCACATCACCCGATTATATGTCCCGCTTGTTTACGACAGAGACTGGGCATTTATTTATACTGATCGGTCTAGTGATGATGGCCATGGGCACGACCGTCATGAAAAAAATGATGAATTTCAATATGTAGGCAGGTCTCCATGTCGCTGATCTCGCAAATCTCGAATATCCTTACCGATCCTGGCGCGATGGCATCGATTCTTGCAGGCGTGGCCGTCTTTGCTACCGCCGTGTCCTTCATGCCATCGCTTCAGGGCGATAAGCTGAACACGCGCTTAAAATCGGTCACGAACCGCCGCGAGCAGTTGCGCAGGCAAAGCAGGGCCGAAATTGAAGGAAAATCTCTGAAGAGGGAGTCCAAGGGCTTCTTCTCTGATCTCAATGAAAAATTTGACCTGCAGAAATTGCTGGAAGATCCAAACGTTCATATCAACCTGATGAGAGCCGGCTTGCGCGGGCCAGGTCCGGTCGCGGCGTTCTATGCCGCTCGGATGATACTACCATTTGTCGGTCTGATTGTGATTTTTTTCTATGTCTTCGTTTTGGAGGCGATCCAACTCGAAGGATCCATGAAATATGGATCACTAATCGCCGGCATGGCCGCAGGATACTACATGCCTAATGTTTATCTGAAAAATGTTTCCCAGAAGCGCCAGCAATCTATCATGCAGTCCTTCCCGGACTCCCTTGATATGCTGCTGATCTGTGTTGAAGCCGGGATGTCGATTGAGATGGCATTTCAGAAAGTGAGCCGGGAGATTGGGACTGCCTCGCCAGAGCTCGCAGAGGAACTCGCCCTAACAACAGCAGAACTGTCTTATCTCCAGGAGCGCCGGCTCGCCTATGAGAACCTGGCAACGAGAACAGGTCATGAGGGCGTTAAAGGTGTCTGCTTGGCGCTCGTGCAGGCCGAACGATACGGAACGCCGCTTGGAGATGCTCTACGAGTCATGGCGAAGGAGAACCGGGATTTGAGGATGTCCGCTGCTGAGAAGAAGGCGGCCGCGCTTCCGGCCAAGCTCACGGTCCCTATGATCTTGTTCTTCTTACCCGTGCTGTTTCTTGTTGTTCTTGGCCCAGCATATCTCAGCTACAAAGAAACCCAGTCTGGGTTTGAATAGGATTTACTTCGGTAAACCCGTTTATTGACCGTCGGACAGTGTCCCTCTTAAGACAGGACGTTTGGGGCTCCTTTGTGCGAGCGTTTTCGGTTCTTCCATCAATTCGGATTCGACCGTTTCCGTAGGGGCAGCAGCTGGAAGCTCGGCAACGATTGCGTCTTCGGTGAGCGGAACATCCCTTCCCGATTGTTGTGCAATTTTTTCAAGTTGCACATTCTTGCCGATCATCTGGGCGAGAAACTCGATATTCTTCTCGGCGATATAGTCAGGTGCATCGATCTTCGCGATCTCCCGAGCCTCATCGAACTTTCCCAGTAACCCAAGGACGAGCGCATAATTCTGGCGCACTTGAGCCGTGGCAGTCGGAAGGCTAGAAGCCTGCTTCAGCTTTTCTTCTGCCTTGTCCAGATTACCCTGTAATGCATATGACAGACCAAAATTCGACAGCGTCGCGGGGCGGGCAGGATCCCGTAAAAGTGCTTCCCTATAGGCATTCTGAGCTGCATCATGGTCATTATTCTGGTCGTAGATAGCTCCGACAGCGGCATATGGCGTAGCTTCATTAGGCTTTAGCTCGGCGGCCGCACCATAGGCCCTGACGGCGGCGACGAGGTTGCCTTGTCCTTGCTCGGCCCGTGCCACTTCGAGCAACACATCATAATTATGCGGGTGACTTACGGCGGCGAGATTGGCCACCTCCGCAGCGCGTTTATCACTTCCAATCTGCCGGAGCGATTCGGAAAATGATGCGGCAATGTCGGGATCTGTTGGGAATTTATTGTACTGCGTGTTCCAGAAGTTTGCTCGCGTCAGGGGATCTGCGCGTTCGGCGATTGCAATCTCTTCAGCGGAAGGTTTGCCGGCTTGGTCCGCCGCGGCCGTCCCGTTTGATTGTGCGGGTGATGTTGCACATGCTGCCGCAAAGCTGATCGCCGCGACAGAGGTTGCGAACTTGGTAAAAATGGGCTTGGACATCGCAAGGTCTCCAGGGAGATATACCGTAGGGAAATGATCGCTTCTATTTAGGAATGCGGCCCTCAAGAAAGAGTTAATATTTGCGACGGCGGCGTTAACCACAGGGGTGAATGCAGCAGCCGCCGCAACCGGAAAAAGGTATGAAAAACGATGCATAAGGCGCTGATTGCGGAGGCAACTAACCCGGTGATGATCCACCTTATCGACCGTGATATGTGGGCCGAAAATGATGCCGGACTGGCAGAACCGATTCTTACCTTTGCGAAAGCTGTGGACTTCACGGCGGCGTCTGGTCAGACCGTGATGTGCCCGAACGAAACAGGGCACCTTAGACATGTCATCTTCGGTCTTGGCGACGGCCAGGATGGTCTTGCTGTGGCGGCCCTGTCAGCAAAGCTGCCAGCAGGCGACTATCAGGTTGCCTCCATGCCTGGTGACTGGACACTGTCAGCCGTTGCCGATGGCTGGATTGATGGCGCTTACAGATTTCAGCGCTATCTGACCGCCGATTATGAGCCGCCTAGGTTGGTTGTGCCAGACACTGCGGACCAGGACGCTATCAAAAGGTTGGCCGCCGCCGTCGATCAACTCCGTGACCTCGTGAATACACCTGCCGAAGATATGGGCCCAGACTCGATTCAGGCAGCGATCGAAGAGATGGCCAAGTCTCATAAAGCCGACATATCGGTCATCATCGGCGACGATCTCCTGACAGAAAACTATCCCATGGTGCATGCCGTTGGCCGAGCCGCAGATGTTCCCCCACGGATTGTTGAACTCAGCTGGGGCGATCCCAATCATCCCGAACTCGCTATTGTGGGTAAGGGCGTCTCCTTCGATACGGGTGGGCTGAACATCAAAACCGGTGGCTACATGCGCATAATGAAGAAGGATATGGGTGGGTCTGCCCATGCTATCGCTCTTGCCGGATTGGTCATGGATGCGAAGCTGCCCGTGCGACTGAAGCTCTATATCCCAACTGTTGAGAACTCCATTTCCGGCAATGCCTTTCGTCCCGGCGATGTGCTTCAGAGCAGAAAAGGCAAAACGGTAGAGATTGATAATACCGATGCGGAAGGGCGGCTTATTCTCGCCGATGCTCTGGCGCGCGCTTGCGAGGGCGACCCCCATCTGATCATCGATTTTGCCACCCTGACTGGCGCAGCGCGCGTCGCCTTGGGCCCTGACCTTGCGCCCTACTATACTGACGATGAAGAAGTTGCTGCAGGGATCGCGGAAGGGTCAAAGGCAAGTGGAGACCCGGCATGGCGGATGCCACTCTGGGATCCCTATAAGGGCATGCTGAAAAGTTCGATTGCTGACATTGTCAATTCCGGGGGCGGCGGGATGGCCGGGTCGATCACAGCCGCGATCTTCCTTAAGCAGTTCGTTGATCGCGAGGCATGGGTGCACCTTGATGTTTGGGGGTGGCGAGATGCGAAATACGGTCGTCCGGCAGGCGGTGCGGCCTGTGGCCTTCGGGCGATCTGGGCCATGCTGCAAAAACGCTATTCGTGATGCGCGGCCCCTTGCGAGTTTAGGCAAATCACTTGAGTCTTCTCCTCAGTAAAGAGGTGCGTAGACATGGCATTCAATGAACGGCAGGCTCTGACTCTCTGGCGACGAACGGTGGTTGCGTCTGTCCGTTCTGATAAGCCCGACCTTACCGCTCGCCAGCAGGCCATTCTCCTCACCGTCTCCCTGACCCGTGGTCCCCATACGGTGCGCGGGCTTGCAGAAACGCTGGACGTCGCAAAGCCGGCAATCACCCGGGCGCTCGACACATTGACCCGCGCAAATCTTCTTCGCCGCGTTCGCGACGACAGCGATCTGCGCAATGTGTTTATCGAACGGACACGCGACGGCGCTGAATATCTCCGGGGCTTCGCAGAGCTCATTCTCGCAGCTGAGCAGGGTGAGCCGCAGCCGCCGTTCCGAGAGGGCGACAAGGAAGCTGTGGCCTGATAAGCTTCAGAGACTATGGTTGAAATTGCCGATAAGAGGATTTCCCGTCCTGGTTCGGATGAGCCATCGCTTGCCGTCGTCGGCCGGCCAAATTCGGCTTTGCTCACAGCCGAAGAGGGCAAGGCCGAGCGGGTCAGCTCAGCAGTCCTCGGCGAAGAAGTTGAGATATATGGCCAGAAGGGAGATTTCGCCCTCGTGCGCCATAAGCATGATCATTATGTTGGCTGGTCGAAACTCTCTGACTTCGGTGTGGTTCCGGATCAGCCCTTCACCCATTGGGTCTCTGCACCCATGGCTTACGCGTTCACAAAACCTGATCTGAAGTCGGCACCCCGGACAACGCTTTTCCTCGGAAGCCGATTGATCATCTCCGACCAAAAAGACGGTTATAATTATATGGATGGCGTCGGCTGGGTTCCCGATGCCCAGATTCTGCCGACCGGACAGGTACTCAATGATCCAGGCAATGTAGCCCTCGGATTTCTCGGCAGCCCATATCTTTGGGGTGGCCGCGACGCATGCGGAATCGACTGCAGCGGATTGACCCAACTTGCTTTCGCTGCTTGCGGAACGTCTTTGCCCCGTGACAGCGATATGCAGTTTGCCTGGTCAGGCCAGCCCATCGAAAACTGGACAGAATCCGGAGCCCTCCAGAGGTCCGACCTTGTTTTCTGGAAAGGTCACGTCGGCATGATGCTCGACGCAGGAACCCTAATCCATGCCAATGGAAACGCCATGGCTGTGGCGTTCGAACCGCTCGAAACTGCCATTGAGCGGATAGACCAGCACACGCCTTATGGCCGTCCTATCGGCGCGCGGCGTATTGCTTTTCCTGAGGCTGAAGAGCCACACTGGCTCGCGAACTGACAGACTGCGCTGGACCAGATCGCCCAGCCGCCTTAATCTTTCATAAACCATCTAAGGGAGGCGGCCATGAATATCTGGCGGGAACCGGTCGGGATTATAATGGCGGCGTGCGCATTGGAGGCGTGTGCTGTATTTTCGGTTACTGCGGGAGAGTGGCAGGGCAACCGGGTCGCCACGGAATTTGCCGCCGAGGCCCAGGAACAGCCAAGCCTCCACGACGGTCTTTTAGTGCTCGACTCTCACCTCGATACGCCGATCCACTTTGCCCGGGGTGACTACGCTCTTAATGGAAACCAGTCCTTTGAGGAGACCCGCACCCAGGTTGACCTTGGTCGGATGCAGTCCGGTGGTCTCGATGGCGGCTTTTTTGTAATCTATACGCCTCAGGGCGAACTGACCGAGGAGGCATATAGATCGGCCCGCGATGATGCGATCATGCGCGCCGCGCAGGTCCGCGAAGCGGCTGCCAAACATCACGAAGAGTTTGAGCTGGCCTTCACTGCCGATGATGCCGCCCGGATCGAAGGCACCGGAAAGCGCATTATCTATCAG
>JBCCUK010000048.1:0-20652 GCA_039196965.1 Pseudomonadota bacterium
GGAGAGGTCTGCGTCGCTATGGAGTTTGGTGCCGCATCGGAAGATGTTGCCCGGACCTGCCACGCCCACCCGACCATGTCAGAAGCTATTCGTCAGGCTGCCATGGGGGTCGAGGGTTGGACGATGCAGATGTAAGCTGTAAGCTCCAACGCCTCGAACTGAAGTGAGGCCGATATGCCAATCACATTTCGCAGCCACCCCAATGCGGGTTGGGGTATCCGTCTTTTCAAATCGACGGATTCCGGCGGCGTAAGGCGGGTATTCGATCGCTGCTTGAGGGAGTTTCCCTGGCGCGGATCGATTACCGAAGAATGGCGAAATCTGAAAAGGACTCTGAAAGGCAGCGACATCTTCGTCTCTGAGGAGCCCCAAGCAGGTATTGTTGGGTTCATGGTGATAAATCTGTCGACGGGATACATCTCACACGTGTTTGTCGAAATGGACTGGCGCTTCTGCGGCATTGGCCGCGGATTTCTCGATATTGCGAGGGACATGACCGGCAAACCACTTACTCTGGATGTCGACGAGGCCAATACCGCGGCGGTGGATGCTTATGAGGCCCTCGGCTGGCATGTTGTTGCCCCCACCGTGCGGCCACCGGGTGTCACCTATCGGCAAATCCGGATGGTCAGCCCCTAAACTCTCTCAAGAAAATCCTTGAGGACAGGATGTGCGCCCAACAAAAAATGCGATTAATGCAGTTTGAGAGGAAATGACCATGGCCGACGCGCAAACTGAAATGGATATGGTTTTGACAATGCTTGCCCAGTCCAATGAGGCAAACGGGGAGGATGCCTCGATTGAGGCCCGCCGCGAGAGTATGGAAGGTCTTGGAAGCGCGATGCCAATGGCCGAGGGGTCGTCGGCTGAAGACGTTTATCTTGGCGGTGTGCCTGGTCTGAAGATTACGCCTGCTGTCACGACCGCCGACCGTACGTTACTCTACTTCCATGGTGGCGGTTATATTCTTGGGTCGCCTGGAAGTCATCGGCCTTTTGTCTCCGAGCTAGCGACCCGCCTGGAAGCGACTGCCTATTCGATGCATTATCGGCTTGCGCCTGAAGCCCCGTTTCCCGCAGCTCCAGAAGATGGGCTCGCGACATATCGCGGTCTGCTCGACTTGGGTGTTGATCCGGCCAGTATCGTGATTTCCGGAGACAGCGCCGGTGGCGGGCTTACTATGGCGACCGCGCTTAAGATAAAAGAGGCTGGTTTACCCCAACCAGCAGCGCTCATGCCGATTTCGCCATGGGTAAATATGGCGTGTGATGGCTGGGCGTTTTCCGTAATGGACGGCCGCGATCCGATGATCAACTATGAAGGCTTGAGTGAGATGGCGGTGACCTATCTTAATGGTGCCGACGGCTCTGATCCGTTTGCATCCCCTGTTCATGGCGATTTGTCAGGTCTTCCGCCCATGTTGATTCAGGTTGGCTCCGAGGAGGCTCTATTATCGGACTCAACGCTTCTTGCTGAGCGCGCCGGTGCCGCGAAGGTGGATGTGACGCTGGAGATCTGGCCGGGCATGATCCATGTCTTTCAGGTCTTCCATGCTCTTCTTTCCGACGCTCGTCGCGCCATGGACAGGATGGCGGACTGGGCTGAAGATCACTGGAAAACTTAATATTTCCTAGCGCTGAGCGCTTTTCATGATCACGAAAGTCGCGATATCCGGATATCGGTCCCTGCGCCGGATCGTTCTGCCGCTTGGCCAGCTGACCGTGGTCACTGGTGGCAACGGGACAGGCAAGTCTAGCATCTATCGCTCTCTTCGCTTGCTGGCCGATATTGCCGACGACCGTGCTATCAGGTCCCTCGCGCTGGAGGGGGGGTTTGAAAGTGTTCGCTGGGCCGGGCCGGAGACCATTTCCCGGGAAATGCGGTCAGGTGATGTTCCCATTCAGGGTACTCTGAGGAAGGGACCCGTCGCGCTTCAGCTCGGTTTCCAGGATGACGATCTCTCTTACAGCATCGAGCTTGGCCTACCTATGAATGGCCGCTCTCTATTCTTGGGCGACCCGGAAATCAAAAGAGAGCTGATCTGGCACGGAGAAAAGCCGACGCCGTCAAGGATCATTGCCGACCGTCGTGGCCCCGGAATTCGTGCGCGAAATGCTGACCACGAAATGGTGCAGCTGGAAACTGGCCTCCAGCCCTATGATTCCATGGTGCGCCACTTGTCAGGTCCGGACGCGCCTTGGGAACTTGCTCATCTCCGTAAACGCCTTGCCGCCTGGCGATTCTATGATCAGATCCGTACAGATCAGGATGCTCCGGCGCGCCGTCCTCAAATCGGCACTCGTACCTTGTCCATGTCCCCAAGCGGAGAAGATGTCGCTGCTGCTGTTCAGACCATCCTCGAAGTCGGGGATGGGGAGGCCCTGGCGGCAGCGATCAATGATGCGTTTCCTGGTGCCAGTCTTAGCGTCATTTCCGAAGGCGGTCTTTTTCAATTGGAGATGCGCCAGACCGGGATGCTCCGGCCGCTTGGTGCCGCTGAGCTCTCCGATGGAACCTTGAGGTTCATATTGCTTGCAACAGCCTTATTGACGCCTCGCCCGCCCCCGTTGCTTGTACTGAACGAGCCAGAGTCGAGCTTACACAGTTCGCTCATGCCAGCTCTCGCCGGTCTGATTGCCCGAGCAGCCGAAGACAGCCAGATCGTCGTCGTGTCCCACAATAGAAGCCTCGTCACCAGCCTGATGGGATGCGATGCAGAACTAATCGAGCTTTACAAGGATACGGGCGAAACCTTTGCCGAGACGAGTGATACTCCGGTTTGGTTCTGGCCGAAACGATAAGCCAATTGCCTATCCTCGCGGATGGGCCGCTGCGTGGACCTGTTTCAGCCGCGCGCCATCCACCCCTGTATAGACCTGCGTGGTCGATAGCGAAGCATGCCCCAGTAAAGTCTGGATCGCCCGAAGGTCTGCGCCATTCGCCAGAAGGTGGGTTGCGAAGGCATGGCGGAGCGCGTGCGGTGTCGCGGTTTGGGGCAATCCCAGTTGACCCCGTAGGTTCTGGACAAGGGCCTGAATGAGTCGAGGGTTGAGTGGCCCGCCCCTGACACCGCGAAAGAGTGCGTCCTCGGGCTTTGGTTCATAGGGGCAAAGCCGCCTATATTCATCGACCGCTTCCCTGACCACTGGTATTATGGGCAGTATACGGATTTTACCGCCTTTGCCGACAATCCGTAAACGGTCGGAAAGCGGTGCATCGCTACCAGTCAGACTGAGCGCCTCAGAGATCCGCAGCCCTGCACCATAAAGGAGAGATAGGATGGCCGCGTCGCGGGCACCAACCCAGGGAGCTTTGTCCGGGTCCTCCTCGGCAAGGTCGATCATGTCTTTGGCTGCGTCTACGGAAACCGGGCGGGGCAGGAGAGCTGCGCGTTTTGGTCCACGCAGATAGTCGATCTCAGCATTAGCGAACCCGTGTGTCCGATCGAGCCAGCGATAAAGCGCCTTGATCGCCGACAGCAGCCGCGCAATCGAGGCGTCGGCTAGTCCGTCCCGGCGGCGGGCGGCGAGATAGGCGCGCACATCCCGTGCGCCAAGGGTGCTCAGGGATTTCGCCGTGACCTGCCGCCCGGTATGGCCCGCAACGAAGCCGAAGAAGCCGGCAAGGTCGGACCTGTAAGCGTCCACCGTCTTAGCCGCCATGCGGCGCTCGTTGCTGAGATGCGCCAGGAAGTCCGGGAGTATGTCCATGCAGGGCAGTGTGGGGCAGGGGAGTTAAAACAGGATTGCCGCCCCGAGGCGGATAAGGCTTCGGGGCGGCAATCTCCAGTTCTAGCACCTAATCGGCGGGTTTGTGCTCTGCGCCCATCTCCTTCAGCCAGCGCACGACATCATCATGGCCGTTGTGCTCTGCTTCGCTCAATGGTGAGCGGTATCCGCCGCCAGGATCGTGGTGCGGTGTTTTCACCGTTAGGGAAACATCTGCACCTGCGGTAACGAGAAACTTCGCCATTTCAAGTTCGCCTTGCTGGGCTGCGTTGATCAGCGGCGTCTCGTCTCGGTAGACATAGCCATTTGGATCTGCACCTGCAGCGATCAGGCTTTTCGCGGCGTCTATGTTTCCGTGCAGCGCAGCTCCGATGAGGGGGGTGCCATCCCGTGGCACAGCGATGTTTGGATCCGCATCAGCCGCAAGCAATGAGTCGATGATTTCAAGGTTTCCGCGCATCGCCGCCGAGATCAAGGGTGCGCCATCGCCTTCGACGCTGATATTTGGGTCTGCTCCGGCAAGCAGCAACTTATCGACATAGTCCGGGCGTCCAACTCTCGCAGCAACGATCAGCGCTGACCCATCGCCGTCCGATACGCGATTGACATCCACGCCGCGCGCGAGCAGCGCATCGACGATATCGTCATGGCCGCCGCGGATCGCCCCCATGAGCGGCGTGCCATCACCGTCGAGCGCTTTGCTGGGATCTTCGCCCGCCGCAATCCTTGCCTGAACTTCTTCCAGGTCACCTCTGTAAGCAGCGCTATAGGGCGTGTTGTCGTCATCATTGTCGGAATACCTCCCGGTCCATGTTGCGCGTTCCGTTTGCGCGGTTCCCAAGGAGGGCGTCGCTATAACAGCTGATAACGCCATAACCGGCAGGATAAAGGCCATTGTTGCAACCGGCGAACGCTCGACCGCGCCCGATGCGGACATCAGGCGACGAACTCTTGCCTTCAGATCCATGCCATGGGCAGCGGCGGCGAGCACCGGTGAGCGATGCGAGTATGCCTCAACCGCCGTGTCGACGAGGGCCTGAGCGAGGCTTTCCGGCGCACCGGTGATAATGGCAGCTCGTTTATCACAAAGACTTTCCCGGGCGGTGTAATAGATCTTTGCGATTATGCGCTGTGGCAGGTTCCACCAGAACACTGCGTTGAGCACATGTAATCCAAGAGTGATCCAGCTGTCGCCTCGGGCAGCATGGGCAATTTCATGCTCCAGGACAGCGCGCGCTGACGAGCCGAAAGAGAACCCTGTTGGCACAATAATGCATGGCTGGAAGTAGCCGACCAGCATCGGCGACCCGATATCATCATGCTGGAAGACATTGAGAGGGCGGGACAGGTGCATTCCGGTCGGCAGCGTGATCTGACGGGCTGATCTGCGAAGCTGGCGCAGGCGAACGAGGCGGATTGCTAGTATACAAAGGCTCGCTAGCGTGCCTACGCCCCATAGAGTCAAAGCCATTATCGCCCATGGCAGATTTATTTCCGGCTGAGACCGGATAATGTTGGCGGTGGTTGCAATCATGGTTTCTTGCGTTTGTGCAGGCGCAAGGAGGTTTGGCTGGGCGCTCTCGACGAGACTTGGCATGGTGACAATGCGCTCAGTGATTGGGGCTGGTAAGAAGGTGAGCGCAAAGACAAGTGGTACCAGTATCAGGCTCGCCAGAGCTAGGTCGTGACGTTCGCGAATAAACCGATCTGGCAGCCCTAGATCCAGAATTCGAACCAAAATAGCGAGAGCGGCCGTTGTTGCCAAAACGATCCCTGCGGCGGCGATAAGCTGTTCTGGGGTCATGATTTCGGTCCTTCTGAGTGGCGTTTTACCAGTTCGGCGCGCAGGGCATCGATGTCTTCAAGAGTGAGTTTGTCGTCTTCGACGAGATGCTGGGCGAGGTGCTTTGGCGAACCGTCGAATAGGGAAGAAACGAGGCTGGACAGCGCGTTTCGTCTTGCGCCGTCCCGGCTCAGTTTCGGCGCATAGATATGCGCCCGACCTTCCTTACGAAAACTGAGATATCCCTTATCCGCCATTATTTTCATTGTGGTCATGACGGTTGTGTAGGCGAGATCGTGTTTGTCTTTCAGGGCATCGGCGACGTCCCTGACGCTTGCTTCTCCGATATCCCACAAGACGTTCATGATGCGTCTTTCGGCGCTGGTCAGGTCTGATGTCTTTGGTCTTGGCATATACTAATTCCTTAGTTATACGCTGAGAAGTGATACAACTTTCCGAGCGAGTCAACTAATTTATTAGTAGATGAAAATTCATCCGTGTCACCTTGGCGCTTTCCGCGCTCCTCGCACCCCGCTATATCGCAGAGATGACTACACCGCGTGACAAGATCCGGAACTTCTCGATCATCGCCCATATCGACCATGGGAAATCGACTCTCGCCGATCGCTTGATCCAGCATTGCGGCGGGCTCACCGACCGAGAGATGTCCGATCAGGTGCTCGACAATATGGATATCGAGAAAGAGCGCGGGATCACGATCAAAGCCCAGACGGTCCGCTTGAACTATATCGCACGCGATGGTGAAACTTACGCCCTTAACCTTATGGATACCCCGGGGCATGTCGATTTCAGCTATGAAGTCTCCCGGTGCCTTGCGGCTTGCGAGGGGTCATTGCTGGTCGTCGATGCGTCCCAGGGCGTTGAGGCCCAAACCCTTGCCAATGTCTATCAGGCAATCGAACAGGACCATGAAATCGTCCCGGTGCTTAACAAAGTGGACCTGCCGGCTGCGGATGTGGATCGGGTGTCTGAACAGATCGAGGATGTGATAGGTCTCGATGCGACAGATGCCATCCAGACCTCGGCGAAAACCGGGATTGGGATCGAGGATGTACTGGAGGCAATTGTGACTCGGCTTCCAGCACCGGCCGAAGGGGACAGAACGAAGCCTCTGAAAGTTTCCCTCGTGGATGCCTATTACGATCCTTATCTCGGTGTCGTTGTTATCGTTCGCGTTGTTGATGGTGTTCTGAAGAAAAAACAAAAAGTCCGGATGATGAAGACCGGCGCGACTTATGAGGTCGACAAGGTCGGGATTTTTGGACCGAAGCCGACAGATGTCGATGAGCTTGGCCCCGGTGAGGTCGGCTTTCTTGTAGCTTCGATTAAGGAAGTCGCTGACTGCTCTATCGGGGATACGATCACAGAAGATAAGAAACCCTGTGACGAGGCTTTGCCGGGATATAAGGATGTTCAGCCGGTGGTATTCTGCGGCCTCTTCCCGGTTGATGCCAGCGATTTTGATGAGCTTCGGGCTGCGATGGGAAAATTGCGCCTGAATGATGCAAGCTTCTCGTGGGAGATGGAGACGTCAGCTGCTCTGGGTATGGGATTTAGATGTGGCTTTCTGGGTCTGCTTCATCTCGAAATCATCCAGGAGAGGCTGAGTAGGGAATTTGACCTTGATCTGATCGCCACTGCGCCAAGTGTGGTTTACGAACTCACCATGACCGACGGCGCGGAGCTGGAGCTGCACAATCCCTCTGACATGCCGGATGTCGTCAAGATCGCCGAAATCCGTGAGCCGTGGATTGAGGCCACTATTTTTACGCCAGATGAGTATCTCGGCGGAGTGCTGAAGCTTTGCCAGGATCGCCGCGGCATCCAGAAAGAGCTGACCTATGCGGGCACGCGCGCCATGGTGAAGTACGAACTGCCGCTAAACGAGGTCGTCTTCGACTTCTATGACCGACTGAAATCGATCTCCAAGGGGTATGCGAGCTTTGACTATGAGATTATCGGCCACCGCGCCGAGAACCTCGTGAAAATGAGCATTCTCGTAAATGACGATCCCGTCGATGCCCTCGCCATGCTTGTCCACCGCGATCGGGCAGAGAGTAGGGGCCGCCAGATGTGCGAGCGTCTAAAGGATCTTATTCCGCGTCAGATGTTCAAGATTCCGATTCAGGCGGCGATTGGCTCAAAGATCATTGCCCGGGAGACTCTGTCTGCCCTGCGCAAGGATGTCACTGCAAAATGCTATGGCGGCGACGCAACGCGGAAGCGCAAGCTTTTGGAGAAACAGAAAGCGGGTAAGAAGCGCATGCGCCAGTTTGGCAAGGTCGAAATCCCGCAGGAGGCTTTCGTTGCCGCACTTCGCATGGACGGGGATTAGTCCTGCCGAGATTGCAGATTGAGAAGGCTGCGATAGCGATTTACATTGCTTGTTCTTCAATTGGCGTTTTTACCCACAGCCTCGACTTCATACATCTTGGCTTGCGGCCCTACGTCTTTGCTCTTTCATACCTGTTTTTTCGGTTTTGTTCTTGGGTCCATAGCTTTTCTATGGCCTCGAGATACAGGCCAATCTCGAGTTTCGGATTAAGTTCGTATACGGGGTAATTATGCGAGCAGCTCTGGTTGCGAACTCACTAGAACTTGCAATTCATTCTCAACTAGGATTTCATATAGCCATCAAATCAATGAGGAGCGCATGCAGCGGCGGCTTCAAGACTGGTGGGATATGAAATGAGTGCGCAGGTTTCCATCGCCCGCCGTCGCGCGGCTTTTGCCCTGGCTCCCGGATTGATTGCTTACTCAATGGGGCAGACCGTGTTGTTTGCTGTGGCGGGTCCTGTGATCCGGGATATCGGTCTCACTGAGTTCCAACTCGGAATTATCATCTCTGCATCCGCTCTGATGTTCGTCGCAGCGTCACCGGTTTGGGGTCGTCTGTCGGACCGCTGGGGCCGCAAGCGCGTCATCGTTTTCGGACTTTTTACCTACAGCCTGACGAGCTTCGCCTTTGCCGGAGTTATGGACCTTGGCGTGAATGCCGCCATGACGGCTGGGACAGTTTTTGCTGCGCTGCTAGTCTTGCGCCTGCTCTACGCTGCCTTTGGTGCGGGTATTCAGCCTTCGTCCGTTGCTCTTATGGCGGACCTTTCCGATGAGGCAGACCGCTCGTCTGCGGTGGCAATTGTCGGTGCCGCGTTTGGTTTCGGCATGATCCTTGGCCCCGCCGCTGCTGCTGCCCTTGTCGGTTTCGGCGTGCTTACGCCGTTATATGCCGTGGCAGTGCTTGGTTTCGTTTGTATGCTGATCGCGGTCTTTTTTCTGGAATCGCCAGCACCGGTGCAAGATGAAAAGAAAGAGAAGGCTCAACTCGATTATGGCAAGCTCGCCCCTATAATGGCGATCGCGCTATTGCTTTTCACCGGAGTTTCATCTCTTCAGCAAACGATCGCCTTCTATGTTCAGGATTATCTTCAGGTCGACAGCGCTGAGGCGGCACGCATGACCGGGTTTTGCTTCGTTGCAATGGCGGCGGCGAGCCTGATTGCCCAGGTCGGGCTTATTCAGATTTTCAAGCCCGGTCCGGGCGCGCTCCTTCGCATTGGCCTTCCGCTCATGGCAGCGGGTGTCGTTCTCTATTCCATGCCGACCTCATTCGTTCAGATCATTGTCGCCTGCACCGTTATTGGCCTCGGCTTCGGGTTTGCAAATCCCGGCGTCATTTCGGCTGCTTCGGTGCGAACCGGTGA
The DNA here is from genome assembly GCA_039196965.1 of Pseudomonadota bacterium. Classification (GTDB taxonomy): domain Bacteria; phylum Pseudomonadota; class Alphaproteobacteria; order Caulobacterales; family Hyphomonadaceae; genus CALLCD01. The sequence continues at coordinate 9,237 of JBCCUK010000048.1, forward strand.
GCAATCACAGGGGGCTGCCGCTGGACTGATGCAGGCTATGATGGCGGCTGGCTACATTGTTGGACCGCTCGCCGGTACGGGCATTTATCAGGCCTCTTCGCAAGCTTCTGGGATCCTTGTCGCTGCCTGCGTTGCTGCAGCGGCGCTGATCTCATTTGTCCTCGGTTTCCAGCAAGTTGAGGAAGAGCCGGCGGCTTGATCCGTTTTGAAAAGTCGCCGGGCGCAATCTACATATGCTTGCTGGTCAGATCAGAACTGTTCCGCAAACGAAGTCATGTTCCATAGGTTCTGAAAGAAACGCATCTCGCTCCTTGTGCATATTCTTGTGACCCGTTGTTTCCTCGATTTCCGACCAATCCTCGCGGGCCTTCCATATCGTGACGTGCATGAAGGTTCCGGACTCGGTTTCATCTTCGATCAGGTGTGACCGGTTCAGTCCTTTCTGCGTTGCAAAACTCTCATAGTCTTTCATCACCTCGATAAACCTGTCCCGATGGTCCGGTTTGATTTTGAATTTGCCAATGTGCATGAATCCGGCGGTCATTGATGCCTCCTTGCCGCTAGAGGAAAGCCATCAATCCCGTTTGTTACCGACGGCGCTTAATAAAGGTCCTCCGCATCCAATTCGAAAAGTAATGCGAATGAGCCTGATTAACAACTTAATCGGCGATAGGTTCTCCTTATATAAGAGAATATCCCATGGATCTCATTTCGGCAGACAGGTCCGGTTTGAGGGAGTAGAGTTGATCGCTCTGCGGTGCTCAACGCATGTCACGCTCTTCCCAAATCCTTGGCGGAAGGCTATATCTTACTTGTTAGAGCATCTTGGCATACCGCCCTGACGACCCGGCCCGAGTGCCGGGTTTCGTATTTTTGGCAAGCCGGGTGCGACGTAGAAAAGGATAAAAGACATGGCCGATATTCTGATGCCAAAAGCCACTGCTGTCTGGCTTATTGATAATACCGGGCTGACATTCGATCAGATCGCCGAGTTTTGCGGGCTTCACCATCTTGAGGTCAAAGGTATTGCTGATGGCGATGTCGCTGAGAATATGCGGGGCGTTGATCCCATTGCCGGCGGTGAGTTGATGCGTGAGGAGATCACCAAGGCGGAAGAGGATGCAGATTACCGGATGACGGTTGCGCCGTCGAAGATTGCTCATATCCCTCAGCCGAAGCGGAAGGGTGCGCGATACACGCCGGTCGCACGCCGTCAGGATAAGCCAGATGCGATTGCCTGGTTCATTCGCAATCACCCAGAGGTGACCGACGCTCAGATTGGCAAGCTGATCGGAACGACTAAGTCGACGATTACAAATGTTCGTGAAAAGACCCACTGGAACTCTCAGAACATCAAGCCGGTCGACCCGGTTACGCTGGGCCTATGCTCGCAGATCGAGCTTGATGAGGTGATCGTGAAGTCGGCTGAAAAGCGCCGTAAGCTTGAAGCGTCGAAAGCTATCGATACGGAAGGTCCCGGGCTCACCCCTACGGCCGATACGACTGATCAACCCTTTGCCGACCAGCCAGCTGAACCAACATCCGATGACAATCTGTCAGCGGACGATATCTTCAAGAATTTCAGTTGAATATGGTCGTCGGATCAGCTGTCCGATGAACCGTTGCGTAGTGTTCCGCCGAGCTTGGTGCGGCCGCCATCCAGGGTCAGGGTTTCCCCTGTGATAATTGCTGCTGCGGGGGAGGAGAGGTAGACCGCTGCATCTGCTATTTCATCGGCAAGCGATGGCCTGCCGAGAGGCGTTCGTGTCTTCAGCCAGGTCTCGCTGTCTTCTGCGCGTGGTCGTACCGCTGAGATTGCATTTACCCGGATACGCTCATCGGCAAGCTCCAATGCGCCAGCACGGACCACGCCGAGCATGGCATTCTGGCTGACAGCTTCGATAAAGTGCCCCGGATTATGCAGCTGAGCAGCAAGGCTTAGAACAAAAGTGACACTGCCAGCCTGGCGGGGTCGGCCTCGGGTTTCCTGCTCCAGGGGTTCCTGGTCGCGGAGCGCTGAACGGAAGAGGGCGATTGCCAGTGTTCCAGCCCTAACACCTTCCCCTATGGACTTGTCGAAGGCGGTCATATCGACCTCTTCAAGACAGCAAGGTGCCGGTATCGGCGGAATGATGATCAGATTGTCGTGGCGGCCGAAAGCTTCCGATGCGGCGGTTAGGATGTTGCGCAATCCGATATGACTGTCGAGGTCGCCATGGTGGAGCACGATTTCGTCAGGCAACTGGCTGCGCGCTTTCTCGAATTCCTTGTCGGCCTCTATGGCGACAAGGACATTGTGCCCTTCATCCTTGAAGTGCTTCGCACAGGCGATGCCAACATCCCGGCCGAGACCGAGAATAAGCGTTGCGGGTTTTGTCATGGGATATCAGACCTCGGCAGCAGAAGCGCTCTTTTCCGGCTTCGGCTCAGTCTTCTTCTCAGCCTGGGGTGTTGTGGTTTTCGCGGCCGTTTTGGCTCTCGATTTGCGAATAGGTTTTGGGTCTGCTTTGGGCTCGGCCTTTGTAGCTTCCGCCGATGCCCTTGCGACGGTTCCAAGATCCGATCCCAAAACGGTCAGCCGATCATTCAAGCGGTGGAGGGCCAGCACGGCTTCGCTCAGGAGCCGTACCATCAGATAGACCGCCAGAAGAAAGCCTAGCCCGCCGGCAATCTGAATGATGCCCGTTAGGGTCTGAGAGCTGAAGCTCAGGACATTTCCGAGGCCCTGCAGCACTACCACGATGGCGGCAATACCAAGAAGCGCTCCAAGCAAACCGGTGCCCGAACGGATAAGCGCTGGGGAAAGGGCCCGGCCCTGATCAAAAAGGTCGCGCATAGCAGTCTCCTAAATCTGGAAGCAGGATAATAGGAGCTGCACGTTAATTTTTCGAGGCCTTGGCCACAATCGGTGGTCAAAAATTGCTGTAGCGTCTTGAGTTTTCAGGGCTGCAGGCTGGAAATTTCTTCTTTGAGGCGAAGTTTTCGTCGCTTCAGTTCTTGTAGTTCGAGAGGGTCGGAGGAGGCGTGTTTCTGGACATCCTGGATTTGCTGGTCGAGTTCACGGTGCTTGTTGCTTAGCTCGCGGATACGGCCTTCTATGGACATTATGTCCACCTCCTTCTGCTGCTGAAACCTGATTGTCCCCTACTATTCAAGCACAATCATGGGGGGGAGTCACTTTTCGATTCGACGATGTTCGATGTGTCCGGCAGCTCGCCTCAGAGGCGTTTATCACTTTTTGCCGTGAACATGGCCTGATCGGCTGCTGCGAGCAGATCATCCACCGAATCTTCATTTTTCCATGTGGCCAGTCCGATTGATACCGAGACGGCATAGTCTTTTTTCAGGCAGCTGGACAGATGCTCACCAATGCGCGCCAGTTGTGCCTTCGCGGCGTCCTGCCCTGCTTCGATTAGCAACACACCAAACTCGTCTCCACCAAGCCGTCCGACGATATCGGTCCTCCGCACGCTATCGATCAAGGCTCTACTGAAAGCCTTTAGGACCCGGTCACCCGCTTCATGGCCGAGCCGGTCATTGACCTGTTTGAAATGGTCGAGATCTAAAAAGAGCAGGGAGAGGGATGTGCCATGGCGGCTCGCAAGGGCGATCTCCCGATTGATCTCACGGGTAAAGGCCCGGCGGTTGAAAACAGGACACAACACATCCTGATCGGCGAGATTGCGGGCCTCTGCTAGCTCCGCTTCAAGTTGAGTTATCCTGTTTTCCAGCGCCGCATTGTTGGTGATCAGCGTTCGAATAGCCTCCTGCAGGCTGGTCTCCGACGCTGATGCATCTATACCAAGCTTGGCCAGTGCGGTTCGGATCGCCTCTGAAATAGGGATTTTGTCGGACATTTGCGCAGATATACAGGCCACTCGTGCAACTAGCTAACCGGCAATACTTGACGCGCGGCGCGCGGTCCATATTCTCCGGCGCTTTCCAAACGGGAGGCTGAGGGCGCTATGTCCGATTCCGAAGGGGCGATGCACCCTGTTGTTGGCATTGTTATGGGAAGCCAATCTGACTGGCCAGTTATGAGCAAGGCGGCCGAGATTCTGGATACGCTTGGCGTACCTCATGATGTTCAGATTGTTTCGGCACACCGTACACCTGACCGTCTTGTGGAGTATGCGAAGTCGGCCCGCGATAAAGGCCTAAAGGTCATAATCGCCGGGGCCGGCGGGGCCGCCCATCTACCCGGAATGACCGCGGCTATGACACCGCTGCCCGTCCTTGGTGTGCCGGTTCAATCGAAAGCACTGTCGGGTATGGATAGTCTCCTGTCGATTGTTCAGATGCCCCGCGGTATACCCGTCGGGACATTGGCGATAGGTGAAGCCGGTGCGCTGAACGCCGGCCTGCTTGCCGCGTCCATTATTGCTTTGGAAGAACCTGATGTGGCGAAGGCTTTAGATGACTATCGCGCGCAACAGACGGCCTCGGTTGCAGAGCGGCCGGAATGAAGGCGCTCGCTCCCGGATCTGTTATCGGTATTCTCGGTGGTGGTCAGCTTGGCCGCATGCTTGCGCTTGAAGCGGCGCGGCTAGGATTCGATGTCCATATCTTCTGTCCGGAGCCGGATTCACCGGCAGGCCGGGTCTCGGCCAGGCAAGTGATGGCGGATTACGATAATTTGGAGGCTCTGACAGTCTTTGCCCGCGACTGCGATGTTGTCACCTATGAGTTTGAAAACGTGCCGGTAATGGCTGTGGAGGCTGTTATTGACGCCGGAACGCATGTCCGTCCCGGGGCAAAATCGCTGCAAGTCTCTCAGGACCGGCTGACAGAAAAAACCTTCCTGAATGAAATCGGTATCCCGACCGTAGCGTTTCGGGCGCTGGAGACTGGTGACCATCTGCCGGAGGCGCTGAATGAACTCGGTGGCGCGGGCATATTGAAAACCCGCCGTGCCGGATATGATGGTAAGGGCCAGATCCTTCTCCGCGACCCTGATCCGGATACTTCTGCCAGGGCGAAAGCGCTGGCTAGCGAAGTGCCCTGTATCCTTGAGGCATTCGCACCGTTTGAAAGAGAAATCTCGGCCGTGGTGACACGCAGCGAGGCTGGAACAGTCGCCTTCGAGCCGTCAGAGAACGACCACGATAACGGTATTTTGCGTTGCTCTTCGGTGCCTGCGAATACGACTGATGAGGTACGTTCCGTGGCGATTGATGCTGGTACAAGGCTTGCTGAGGCGCTCGACCACATCGGCGTTTTGGCTCTGGAATTCTTCGTCATGCCAGGCGGTGACCTACTGGCCAATGAACTTGCACCAAGGGTTCACAATTCCGGCCACTGGACACCTGATGCGTGCGATACTGGACAGTTCGAGCAGCATATTCGCGCGGTTGCTGGCTGGCCCCTCGGGCCGGTCACCCGGCGCTTTGATGTGGTCATGGAGAATATACTCGGACCCGAAATTGAAGCTGTGCCCAATGCCTATAATGGGGCTGATCGGCTCGTTTCCTATGGCAAGCGCGGAGCCCCCGACCGCCGAAAGGTTGCCCACGTGACGAAGCGGATTACGCTAGTCCGATAAAGCCAAATAAAAAGCCCTCCAGTGGAGGAGGGCTTTTCAAATAGAATAGTTTAGCAATGCAGACTGTTTATAGAGCCTCTATAAGCTCAGGCACTGCATTGAAGAGGTCGGCCACGAGACCATAATCGGCGACTTGGAAGATCGGTGCTTCTTCATCCTTATTGATTGCAACGATGATTTTGGAGTCCTTCATACCGGCCAGGTGCTGGATAGCACCGGAAATACCAACGGCGACATAAAGCTCGGGAGCGACAATCTTACCGGTCTGGCCGACCTGATAGTCGTTCGGCGCATAGCCTGCATCAACAGCAGCACGGGATGCACCAACGGCTGCGCCGAGCTTATCTGCTAGTGGCTCGATATACTTCTGGAACTCCGCATCAGAACCGAGGGCGCGGCCACCGGAAACGATGCGCTTGGCAGCGGTCAGTTCGGGACGATCGGATTCTGTCATTTCCTCGGAAACGAATTGAGATTTGCCGGGGCCGTAATCGCCGGAGATCTGCTCAACAGGGGCCGAGTTGCTAGTACCAGCGGCATCGAAGGCCGTACCGCGAACCGTGACAACTTTCTTTGCGTCGGATGATTTCACCGTCATGATAGCGTTACCGGCATAGATCGGACGGACAAATGTGTCCTGCCCTTCAAGGCCGATAATGTCGGAGAGCTGCATGACGTCGAGCTTGGCTGCGATGCGTGGGGCAACGTTTTTGCCCATAGTAGTCGCAGGTACGAAAAGTGCATCATAGCGATCCATCAGCGGCACGATCAGCGCTTCCATAGCCTCTGCGAGCTGCTTCTTAAGCGGTGCACTTTCTACGTGAAGCACTTTACGAACACCGTCGATCTTTGCGGCTTCAGCCGCGGCATTTGCAGCGCCTTCACCGGCAACCATAACATCGACTTCCCCGCCAAATTTTGCAGCGGCGGTGACAGTCTTGTTGGTGGAATCGCTAAGAGCGTCGTTGGAATGGTCAGCAAGAACAAGTACAGCCATTAGAGGGCTCCTGCGGTTTTGAGTTTCTCGATAAGCGTCTGGACATCCTCGACTTTTTCGCCAGCTTCCCGCACCGGCGGCTCGGTTACCTTGACCACAGTGAGGCGCGGCGCGAGGTCTACGCCATAGTCAGCTGGTGATTTCTCGTCGATCGGTTTCTTCTTTGCCTTCATGATGTTTGGCAGCGACGCATAGCGCGGCTCGTTCAGGCGAAGATCGGTCGTGACGATGGCCGGGCCTTCCAGCGCAACAGTCTGAAGACCGCCATCTACTTCGCGAGTAACATGAATTTTGCCATCTTCGGACTTCACTTCGGACGCGAACGTGCCTTGCGGCCAGCCGAGGAGGGCGGCGAGCATCTGGCCGGTCTGGTTCGAATCGTCGTCAATGGCTTGCTTGCCAAGGATCACGAGATCAGGGCTTTCTTCTCCAACAATCTTTTCGAGAATTTTGGCAACACCGAGAGGCTCAGCATTGTCATCGGTTTTTACCAGGATACCTCGGTCAGCCCCCATGGCGAGGGCCGTACGAAGGGTCTCGGTAGCTTGTTGAGGCCCGATAGAAACAACGACGATTTCACTCGCTGAACCGCCTTCTTTCATACGAACGGCCTCTTCGACGGAAATCTCGTCGAATGGGTTCATGGACATTTTTACATTTGTAAGATCCACGCCTGTCTGGTCGGCTTTCACGCGTGGCTTCACATTGTAATCGATTACCCGCTTTACGGGAACAAGCACCTTCATCGGCAAGCTCCGAAGTTGTTGGCGTACAATACGCAGAGGATGAACAATCAAGGGCAAAACCGCCCTGAATGGCTAGGTGCTACGCGTGGTAAACCTCCGGGTCAAGCTTTACGTTGACGTTCACGTCAATTAAATTCCAATTTTATTGTTAAACGATGCGCTCTCATAAGTTGAGCTAGGTATCAAGTGTGATTGCCGGCGGTCCATCCGTGAGTTGCTAGATGCGCCTCAGCAAACTCACGAGGGTGGTTCTCCAGAGTTGTTGCAAGCGTATCGTTCCAGCGGTTCAGAAAGCCAAACATTGCAATAATCGCAACAATTTCGGTGATCTCATCTTCCTGAAAGTGCCTCTTCAATTCAGCGAAATGTTCGTCGGTAGATTGATTGGGAACCTGGCCTGCCGCATCTGCAAGATTGATCGCGGCGCGTTCCCTGGCGGTGAAGAGCGGCCCGTCGCGGTCCGTCCACAATGCCTCGATCTTTTCAGCAGGTAGGCCGGCGCGTTCGGCTCCATGCGCGGTATGGGCTTGGCAATAGGAACATCCAGCCGCTGCGGAGGTGACGTGGGCGATCATCTGCCGGAGCTCCGGCTCCAGCCTTGCCGAAGGTCCGAGTATCGTGCCGGCCATTGCTGCGAAGCCACGAACGAATTCGGGCCTGTGGGCCATGAGTTTGAGAGAATTTGGCTCAAATCCCATCGCGGCCGCGATCAGGGCAAGTTCATTTGTGACTTCGGCCTGCTTTGCTTCCGGTGCTTCGCTAAGCCTCGACATGTGTCGGCCTCCCTTTTTCCAAGATGAGGCGCGAACATCGCTATCGGGTCAACCTGTCTATCGAGACTATCTGTTTGCGCCGGGCACCCATTTCACATCATCTGCACCGTTTGCGTTGGCAATTCTGCCGGCGACAAACAACCAGTCGGAGAGACGGTTGATATAGGAAAGCGCTTCGGCGCTGACCTTTTCGTTCTCTGTGTTAGAAAGCTCTGCGACGTGGCGTTCTGCCCTTCGGCAAGTCGTACGAGCGACGTGGAGTTGTGCGGCGAGGGGCGTTCCACCCGGGAGGATAAAGCTGTCCAGCGGCTGAAGATCCGTATTCATGTGATCTATTTCTACTTCCAGGCGTTCGACTTGCGATGCGATAACCCGCAGAGGCTCCCAGCCGAGGTCCTTACCCGTATCGGGCGTCGCAAGGTCCGCACCAAGATCGAACAGATCGTTCTGTATACGTCGGATCGCGGCCAACATTTCGTCTCCGACATGAAGGGCAGCTATGCCAAGCGCAGCGTTGACTTCATCGACGGCACCGTAAGCGGCCACGCGGGGATGCCATTTTTCCACTGGCTGTCCTGTGGAGAGGCGCGTTTTCCCCTTGTCACCTGCCTTGGTGTAAATCTTGTCGAGTTTGACCACTGGCTATCCTCCAAAACTTATCGATCCTGCCGCAAAGCCCATAATGACAAGGATGAGCACGCAAAAAGCCTGAACGCCGATTCTCCAACGCATCAGCAGGTTCGATCGCGATGCTTGGCGCTTGTCGGTACGCGTCAGGTTCACGATGCCGAGCAGCAATACGATCAATAGAGCTGCGGCTCCTATGTATAAAAATGTAAAAAGGATGCTCTGCAGTGACATTCGATTCTCCCCAGCGGTACTATTGTATTATTCTAGGTGATCATTTGTGATCGAACATGCGGCATCTCGGTAATCCCGCCTAGCAGATATGTGGCCTTTCAGCACCAGTCTTATGCATATGTGACAATATTCTGTGCCTAGCTGATTTCCAGTATTGGCAGCCTCGCAAACCGACGGATAACTCCGATTGTGTGTTACTTGGAGAAGGACTCCCCATATTATGCGTTTGCTTCGTTCACACCTCATCGCCACTGTCGGACTTTTGTCGCTTTGTGCTGCTGGATCTCTTTCGTCGGCAATTGCGCAGACCTCTGATGATGACCCATCGTCCCTGGCTTTTGATCCGGTTATCATTACAGCGACAAAGCGCGCCGAAGACCTCCAGGATGTACCGGTTTCGGTAACAGCCGTGTCAGGCAAGGATCTCGATCTGTTTGGCGGCGCTGGTGACGATATCCAGTTCCTTTCGGCAAGGGTGCCTAGCCTCGTGATTGAGAGCTCCTTCGGCAGGATTTTCCCGCGACCCTATATTCGCGGGCTTGGTAATACCGATTTCGATTTCAATGCCTCTCAACCCGTATCATTCGTTTACGATGAGGTTGTATTTGAGAACCCTGTTTTAAAAGGGTTTCCTGTCTTTGATGTGGAGCAGGTCGAGGTATTGCGTGGTCCTCAGGGCACGCTGTTTGGGCGAAACACTCCGGCGGGGATTATCAAGTTCGACAGTGTCAAACCCGGCGATGAATTCGACGCCTATGGCCGGCTTGCTTATGGCCGGTTCAATGCTGTTCAGATTGAGGGAGCCATTGGTGGCCCCGTCACGGATTGGCTGTCCTTGCGTGCATCGGCGCAATATCAGCGCCGGGACGATTTCATAGACAATCAGATTCTAGGAGACGCGGGCGATGTCGGAGGGTTTGATGATTTTGCCTATCGGGTTCAAGCGCTGATTGAGCCCACAGAGGAATTCAGCTGGCTTCTCAATGCCCATGGACGAGTGTTGGATGATGGTCAGGTATCGTTTCAGGCGAATGCTCTCGCTGTCGGGGAGGGCGGTGCCGTTCCGGGGTTTGATCGCACGGTTTCCTTCGCAGATGCCGGAGCGGATTCCTTCCTCGAAACCGATACATTCGGGATAACCTCCAAAGCCGAGTATGACTTTAACTTCGCCACGCTGACCTATGTGTTCGGTTATGAACGTGCAGACGCGTTCTCCCGCGGCGATGTGGATGGCGGTTTCGGTGCCGCAGTCCTCGGAGTGGAAAATAGCGGTCCGCTAGCACTGAATGGCGATGGTTCGGTCTTCACCTCGCCTGCTTTCCCCGATGGGTTTGTTCCGCTCTTTCCTGCCGAAACTGCAGACTCGATCGACAACCTTGATCAGTTCACCCACGAGGTTCGGCTTTCAAACGGCAAGGATGAGCGTTTCGACTGGACGCTCGGTTTTTACTTCTTCGATGAAGATCTTACCATCGGATCCTTCAACTTTGATACGTTAGCTGGCGGTGCCCCGGCAGGCGAGGCCTTCCAGACGCAGCAAACCGAGTCCCTCGCTCTGTTCGCTTCAGCAAGTTTTGAGCTGACCGAGCAATTGACTCTTTCCGGCGGGGTCCGCTGGACCGATGATGAGCGGGATTTCGAGGCCGAGCGGCCCATCTCTCCCTTTGGCGCACCGCCCCTGCCGCTACAAACCGTCGAAGTGGGTGATGATGATGTCAGCTGGGATGTCAGCGCCAACTACGCAGTAAGCGAGGATATCAATCTCTACGCACGTATCGCTCGCGGCTTCCGTGCGCCGTCAATTCAAGGCCGTCTTCTGTTCGGCGATGTCATTACAACAGCAGATTCAGAGGTGCTCACTTCCTATGAGGCGGGTCTGAAGTCCACGCTCCTCGACGGGCGGATAATCTATAATCTCTCCGGCTTCTACTATGAAATCGATGATCAGCAGCTGACCGCGATTGGCGGTGCCGGTAATTTCAACCAGTTGCTGAACATTGATGAGGGCATTGGCTTTGGCATTGAGGCCGAGCTTGATATTATCATTACCGAAGAGCTTACTTTGACCAGCGGCTTCTCCTGGAATGAGACTGAGATCAATGATGAGACAGCTCAGGCTGGAATTTGCGGTGCTCCGTGTACTGTCCTTGATCCGGTTGTGATCGCTGACGATGGAACACCGCTGGCTCAGATTGACGGCAACCCGTTTCCGAACGCACCGGAGTTCATTTTCAATTTCGTCCTTTCATATGAGAAGCCGCTATTTTCCGGAGATGTATTTGCCGTAACCGATTGGGCTTTCAGGTCTGATGCCAATATCTTTCTCTATGAATCTGTCGAGTTCGAAAGCGATGCCTTCATAGAGGGCGGACTAAGGGCTGGATACAGGCAGGATAATTGGGAGTTTGCAGCTTTTGCACGGAACATTACCGGCGTGCAGGGCGTTACCAGTGCAATCGACTTCAATAACTTCTCAGGTATTTTCAACCAGCCACGA
>JBCCUK010000049.1:0-20304 GCA_039196965.1 Pseudomonadota bacterium
AGTTGTTGTAGGGTCAATCCCGCATCGAGACGTGCTTTACGCACACGTGCTCCAACGGCTTTGTCCACATTCGTCAGCTCTCGACTACCGCGTTCTGACATAATCTCTCCCGTAATTTACATTTATCTGATAATCTATTTTTAGTTGAAGTTGGCTTTTTTTCTCGCTTATAGACGAATAGTCAACGCAGACAAAAGCAAAGTTCTGTAATTGTTAGGGTTAGCTCATTGCGCTCTCGGAAAATGATGTGCTGGAAGGTCTCGAATTCGCAACTATGCATGCTTGTGCGTCAAACAGATCACGACTAACGCGATAGTCGGTATTAATCCGATGCACTATTCGGTTACTCTTCACGACCAATCAGCAGCAAGGGGGAATCTTATGAAACTGATCATATCCGCATTAGCAGCACTTATGCTTGGAGAGGCAGCGACGGCACAAGATTTCAGTATAGGGACATTTAATACCTACTGGGCGTATGACGATGAGGAGCCGCACTTGAACTGGCGCAGTCGCCGCGATGGCGAAACCTACCAAGAGACGCTGGATGAGCTTTCAGATGCAATTTTACAGATCAACGCTGATATTCTTGCCTTGCAAGAAGTAGAAAACGTCAAAGTCGTGAAGGATCTCACAGACGTCTTGCGAGCAAAGGGCTCCGACTATCCTTATGTGTTTGTTGGACGAGGCCTAGATGCGTTCACAGGGCAAGATGTTGCTATCATCAGCAAGTATCCAGCTGTCATTGAACCCGTGCTTCGATACCCCCTTGCATTGGAGGACTATCAAGACGACCGTAACGGTTCACCCCGCATTGCAGCGCTACCAAAGTTCATGCGCGTTGACTTCAGTATTGAGGGAACCATCGTCACAGTTTTTGCTGCACACTTGAAATCACAGCGAGGCGGCGAAACGGCTGAAGAAGAACGGCTGGCACAGGCGAGACTTGTACGAAGGATCGTCAGAGCGGTATCGGAAAAAGGTGATAGTCGATCACCGTCTTATGTCGCCCTGGTTGGCGACCTAAATGACGATGTAGACACACCAACGCTTAGAGCGCTGAGAGGCCTCCACGATGGGTCGTTTAATTTCCAGCAGACGACTAGATCGATCGAACCCGAATCAGCGCGTTACACTCACACCTACTGTCCTGCACGCAAACAAGATGGGACATGTCAGCCCGGAAAAGAAGAACGTGAACAGTTGGACCATGTATTGGCCAGCTACTTCCTAGATCAGGCGGCGACCAAAGCTTCGATCATCCGGATCGATGATGAAGTAAGCGATCATGATGCTGTCAAAGTCGAGTTCTCGATTCGACGGGTGAACTAGTACGACCGAGAAGTCCGTAGCCGGCTAACTGATCAGGTTTAGCAGCAAAAAACTGGCACACTTGGCACCTTGGCACGGGAGGCGGTCTGCGCAACTGACGACTATCTTTATTTTCAGTTCAACGCATAGCCGCCGGAGACTGTAAGGTGGATTAGAGGGCCAATTCGCCAAACGAACTAATCCAGTTCCGATTAAATGCGAGCCCTCAGCGGAATACCGGTCGCATCCAGCATGGCTGCGACCTCATCAACGGACCTGCACACAGCATAGACGCCCCCGGCCAAGGTGAAATCCTTGGCCCATTGTTTCTGATCATCGGTCTGAACACCCTTGGCCGTTTTCATTTCAATGCCTATCGGCCTGCCATTCCAAATCACCATTATGTCAGCAACCCCATTGCGCTGACCTTCTCGTTTTAGTTTGAGGGCCGTTCCTTTATCGCGTTTGCCGCCATTCGGGACCGCGAAAGCGATGGCTTCATGACGGGGCAAAGCCAGATCCAGGAAATCCATAACAACGCATTGCAAATCGTGCTCAGCAGCACCGCTAGCAAAGAGTTTCGCGGCGTTCTTTCCGAGAGATTTAGTCACGACCAACTAGAGGGCAAAATTCCGAAATGGACCCTAGTTGGACCCTATTTCGATCATATGCGCAACAGGCCGAAAATCCATTATCAAGTATTACGTTATTAAATCAGAGAGTTAAGCTGGTGCCGCGAGGGAGAATTGAACTCCCGACCTCATCATTACCAATGATGCGCTCTACCACTGAGCTACCGCGGCTTGGTGTTATGACCGGCTGGCATTAGCTTAAGCTGTCAAAGATGGGAAGAGCCTTAGGCAAACGAGGTGCAGACAATGGCGCAAAAAACCGAGAAAGACCTCGCAGCAGAGCGACGGGCTGCGGCGCTGCGAGCGAATTTGAAACGGCGCAGGGCCGCTAAACGGAAATCGTCGAACCAGTCTAAGCAAAGCCTGACACGTGAGGGCAACAAAGCGTAGAAATGGCACTTCCGCCCAGATACAAACTCAACAGCGATGGTCCCTTGTCCGCAGTGGTTTCCGCACAGGGCGCAGCGCTTGTGGGCCTCAGTTTTGTTATGGACGGGCGTCGCCGCGAGTTGGTTCTGGATCCCGACGTTCCATACTACGATAGAGCGAGGGATGCCGCCTATATAGGCGCTGTGTGCGGCCGGGTGTGCGGTCGCATTGCCAATGGCCGGTATATGCGGGCAGACGGCACTGTCGTTAACCTGGCAGCGAATGACGGGAAGAATCATCTCCATGGCGGGGGTGACAGAGCCCTCAACCGTCTCAACTGGTCGATAGACCAGAGGCAGGGGCAGCGCCAGAGTCCGGACCGTCTCAAGCTGACAGCAGACTCTCTGGCGGAAGCTGAAGGATATCCCGGCCATCTGAAAGCAAGCATTACCTATGAACTCTACAATACCGCGCTTCTGGTAAAACTCGAAGCCGTCTGCGATGCACCCTGCCCGATCAATCTGACGCTCCATCCCTATTTCAATCTATCTTCGGGAAGGCAAAACTCCGTTGCGGAACATGCACTCCAGATTTCTGCGACCGGTAAATATAGTCTGGACGAGGACCTTGTCCCCACCAGCAAAGTTGTCGATGTGGCGGGAACCGCGTACGATTTCATAGTGCAACGACGCATTGGGGATACTAGGCTGGACACCATTTTCAACCTTGAAAAAGGGGATCCAGCCGCATGCCTGACGTCACCTGAAGGAGATCTAAACCTAACCATTGAAACCGACCGCGATACGCTTGTTGTCTATGATGGGTGCGGCTTACCCAAACCGATGTTGGACGCTGGGAGCGGTATCTGTCTCGAACCTCAGGACGCGCCCCTCAGCACCCGTTCACCCAACAAAATCGAGCACCCAGCGAACAAGCCATGGACCAGCTGGATACGATACAACCTGTCAGGCACGCGCGCCTGATGCAAGCACCGAGCGGACAGCTTGCTTCCAACCCGCTATCAAACGCTGGCGCTCAGCTTGATCCATTTTTGGCTCAAAGCGTGTGAACGCACCCTCGCGCCGTCCCCACCCATCCGGAGTTATCCAATCGAGCTCCATACCGGCGAGCGCTGCCGCGCCAAGCGCAGTCATCTCCATGTAATCCGGACGATCCACAGTCACATCGCAGATATCGGCAATGAACTGCATGAGCCAGTCATTGGCGGCCATTCCGCCATCGATGCGAAGCTGAGATACGGGCGCACCATCGGCTGAAAAAGCCTCTAACAGCTCCAGTGTCTGATACGCAGCAGACTCAAGGCCGGCGCGCACAATGTGTGCCGTGCGGGTGCCACGGGTAAGCCCCGATATCTGCCCGCGCGCGTCGGCATCCCAGTGTGGCGCACCCAAACCGGTAAATGCAGGCACGAAGTAAACACCATCGGAGTCCGGCAAGCTCGCAGCCTGCGCTTCAGACTCCGCCGCATTCGCGATAAGGACGAGTTCATCGCGAAGCCATTTGATCACTGTGCCAGCATTGAAGATTGATCCTTCAAGCGCAAAACAGCCCGTATCGCCGAAATTAACACCGATTGTGCCGAGCAATCGATGGGCCGAGTTTGGCCTTACGTCACCTGTATTCACAACCAGAAACGCCCCTGTGCCATAGGTGACTTTGGCCTGGCCAGGTGAGAGGCATCCCTGACCTACGAGCGCTGCCTGCTGATCACCAATAGCGGACAGGATAGGGATAGACCGCCCAAACAACGAGCTGTCTGTTTCGCCAAAACGTCCCTTACAAGATCTGATCTCGGGCAAAACGGATCGTGGGACATTCAACAGATCCAACATGGCCTGATCCCATCCGCCATCTTCGTTGCATCCGAGACGCGCCATCAGTGTTCGAGAGGCATTGGTTGCGTCAGAGGCGTGCATCTCTCCGCCGGTCAGCTTCGCGATGAGAAACGTCTCAATTGTACCGAAGGCGAGTTCCCCCGCTTCAGCTTTGACACGGCTACCCGGAACGTTGTCCAGCAGCCAGGCAGCTTTGGTGCCTGAAAAGTACGGATCGAGCAGCAGGCCCGTTGTCTCGACCACCTGCTCTTCATGCCCTGCTTTTTTGAGCTGATCACAGACTGATGCCGTTCGACGATCTTGCCACACTATAGCGGGAGCGATGGGCTTTAAGGTCTCGCGGTTCCATATGAGGGTCGTTTCACGCTGATTAGCTATCCCAATAGCTGCGATCGAGTCAGCGCCGCCAATCATGGAGATCACGTTGTGGCAGACCTCCAGTGTCTTTGCCCAGATTTCCTCACCATCCTGTTCGACCCAACCATCATCGGGATACTGCAAGGCAACTTCCTGCTGGGATATCGCAACCTGTTTGAATTCTCGATCAAATACGATGGCTCGGGTGGAGGTTGTGCCCTCATCAATGACGAGTATATGATCTTTCAAGATGGCACCCCTAGATATATTCCGCTTCACAGCCAAACCGTAGCTTTGAACGCCACCATGGCCAGATCACTTGCGCAGAACAACGCGCAAGTCCTGCGGCGACACTTCGCGCCCGTCATCGTTGACAAACCCTGTGCGAACTCCACCGCCGCTCTTCTCGGTAAAACTTACGGGCGCATCACCAGCAGCAAGCCACCTGTCGCTCCATTGCGTGAGCGCTATCAGTATCGGCCGCAAATCACTGCCCGCTTCTGTTAGGATATACTCCGTGCGGCTCCTTTTACCGGGTTCCCTATAGGTTCGCCCCTCCAAGAGACCGGCAGATACGAGCTTTTTTAAGCGGCCACTCAGCACCGTTCTGGGAATGGCAAGCTCCTGATGAAAGTCTTCAAATCGCCTGACGCCATAGAGTGCCGATCGTAGAATCAGGAGAACCCATTTGTCTCCGATGGCATCGATTGAGCGAACGAGGTTGCACTCGTCTGGCGGAACGGGGGAGCGGCGCGTGCGTGCGGGTAACATACCAACGATCTACAATAAGTTCGCTTTATAAATCCAGCCTTCACATTGAATTCTTCCGGCACTCGCGCAATAGGACCTCGGTTGCGATTGCACTCGCTGGGTACGTCCGCTACCAGTCGCTGCCGCAGTCAAGAAAAACAGGAGTTTGCCAATGGCACGGAAGAAAATTGCCCTGATCGGAGCTGGGATGATCGGGGGTACACTCGCCCATATCTGCGCGAGAGAAGAACTGGGCGATGTTGTCCTTTTCGACATCGCCGAAGGTATGCCGCAAGGTAAGGCGCTTGATATTGCCGAAGCAACACCGGTTTTCGGCTCGGACGTCGCGTTGAAGGGTGCACAGGACTATGAAGCGATCGCCGGAGCTGATGTATGCATCATCACAGCTGGCGTTCCACGCAAGCCGGGAATGAGCCGCGATGACCTCCTGGGTATCAACCTAAAAGTCATGAAAGCGGTCGGCGAAGGCATCAAAGCGAATGCGCCGAATGCCTTTGTCATTTGTATCACCAATCCGCTCGATGCGATGGTCTGGGCGCTACAGAAGTTTTCAGGGCTTCCGACCAATATGGTTGTCGGGATGGCCGGAGTCCTCGATTCGGCTCGCTTCCGGCATTTCCTCTGTGAGGAATTCGGAGCCTCATCCGAAGACGTCACCGCATTCGTCATGGGCGGGCATGGCGACACCATGGTTCCGCTTCTGCGGTATTCTACCGTTGCCGGTATTCCGATCCCAGACCTCTTGGAGATGGGTTGGTCTACAAAGGAAAAGATGGACGCAATCATTGATCGGACGAGAAAAGGTGGAGGTGAAATCGTCGGGTTGCTAAAAACAGGATCCGCCTACTACGCCCCAGCGGAAAGCGCCATCGATATGGCAAAGTCTTACCTTAAAGACAAAAAACGGTTGCTTCCTTGCGCCGCGCATCTGACAGGTCAATTTGGCTTATCGGATATGTATGTCGGTGTGCCGGTGATGATCGGAGCCGGCGGCGTGGAACGTATTGTAGAGATTCAGCTCAACGCAGATGAGCAGGAGATGTTCGATAACTCTGTTGGAGCTGTGCGCGGACTGATGGAAGCCTGTATAAATCTCGACGGCAGTTTAGGGTAAATTGTACCGTAAACGCACCTTAGAATATTCATCAAAATTCTAATACGTCATCAGTTAGTTTTTTAATTGCAGCAGCCGATAAATGGCCCCTTGAGCTTTAGTAAGGGGCCATTATGGAGCGCATACAGGGCGAAGGATTCAGCCCGTGGTTCAAAAACTGGTTTGAAATAGCCGACCAGTGGAGTGGCATTTCGGTTAATGCTGACAGTCAGGAACGTGCTAGAGCACGGGCCATGTTTATCCTTGGTATGTTATTTATACCATTAATGACGTGCCTGCCCATACTGAACAACCAAGCTGAGGCTATCAGTTCTGCAACTGCCTCTTTAATGACGATATCTATCGTCGGCATGGTAGGCGGCCTTCTGCTCCTAAAATTTGTTAAGACGCCAGCATATGCGGGCATCGTATTCTGCACATCGGTTTCGTCAGCACTTGTGCTTTGGCCAGGCTTAGCGGATGGCGTTTTCGCACACAGCTATGTTCTTCTGGGCTTAACACCGCTTCTTTGGGGACTGATGGTCAGTGCACGAGCATGCTTGATTTACTCATGTGCACTGCTCCTCTTCATCGGCTTAGCAATGGTACTAGGGCCGCGAACTATTCCAATGCATGACGCTTCAACCGCAACAATCGCCCTCAGCACATTGTACGGCATTATGCTAATAATTGCTGTTCTAGTATCAAGTTCAGGCACTATCGCATATGCTTTAATGACCAAACACATGATGCGAGAACTTGAGTGGAAGTCCGAGCAGTATGCCCAGCTGGCAGATGAAACAGAACTTGCCCGCCACGATGCAACACTTACCAGCGAACGGTTTCAGAAATTCGCCAACATAGCGTCGGACTGGCTTTGGGAAACAGATGCGCTTGGGCGCATCATATATTTTGGGGGCAGAAATGCGACCGAACTAAATATGCCCACTGAAAATATTCTAGGTCACCATTTCACCAAAGTCTTGGAGATGCGCAAGAATGACCTGGAAGTGCTTCGCAAGGCACTTTCGGAAGCGGACGCGTATTGTGATATTCCAGCGAAGTTCAACGACACAGACGGGCGAGCCTTTATATTTGAGCTCTCCGCAACTCCGAAGCACGATAGCAAGGGAAAACTCGTTGGGTATATGGGCATCGGAAAGGATGTTACGGCACGCGTGCAAGCTGAAAACGATGTGCGTTTTCTGGCAGCCAATGACAAGCTAACCGGTTTATCAAATCGTCATACCTTTAACACCCGCATAGCCGAGGAGCTCGATACAGACGCTGACCAAGGGTCAGTATTATTTGCTATCGATCTCGATGATTTCAAATCGGTAAATGACTCCTATGGACACCATATAGGCGATGCGCTCCTCGTTGAGGTAGCTGCGCGCATCAATTCCTGTATACGTAAAGGCGACTGGGCCGCGCGCCTTGGGGGGGACGAATTTGTTGTTATGGCGGTCAATTATGCCCCTATGCAGTGGGGCGTCGACATTCTTGCTCAACGCCTTCTGGAAGCACTCGCACAACCTTACCGTATAGAAGAGTTAGAGCTACATATGTCAGCCTCTATTGGCTGCGCACGCTTCCCGGCGGATGCTTCCAATGCCCGGGAGTTAACTCAATTCGCCGATATGGCTCTCTATGCAGCTAAACAGGGCGGTCGTAATCAGTGGCGTTCCTACACGCCTGCTCTCCGCCAGGCTGCCCATCAGCGAAAACTGATGGAAACTGAACTTCGTAAGGCTATGGACAGTGATTCTGTTGAGGTCTGGTACCAGCCGCTGATTAATCTTGACACAAACAAAGTTACTGGTTTCGAAGCCCTCGCCCGGTGGAACGACAGCTCACGTGGGACCATTCCGCCAACGATATTTATCGACGTGGCCGAGAAGTGCGGACTGATTTGCGAATTGGGTGAATATGTTTTGCGACGTGCATGTGAAGATGCAGCTACCTGGTCAAGTACAGACGACACGCACGCACCGCGAGTCTCGGTTAATATTTCTCCGAGGCAATTTGCAGAGGACGGCCTTGCGGATACCGTAGAGCAGATATTGGAGCAAACCGGCCTACCAGCAGAATGTTTAGAACTAGAAATTACCGAGAGTATTCTCATGCAAGACACCGAAAACGCAATCGGTGTTCTTGAAGCCCTTGAGCGGCTCGGAGTGGGCGTTGCAATTGATGACTTTGGAACAGGCTATTCATCCCTAAGCTATCTCAAGCGCTTCCCTCTGAACCGGTTGAAAGTCGACAGATCGTTCATTCATGATCTGGAGTCCGATGAGCATGATAGAACGATCACGAAAACCGTTGTGAAGCTCGGAGAGAGTCTCGGCTTGTCCGTCATCGCAGAAGGCGTGGAAACGGAAGGCCAGCGCGAATGGCTAAAATCCATGGGCTGCGAAGAAGTTCAGGGCTTTCTATATGCCAAGCCGATGCCTAATTCCGACATCGTAGATTTCCTGTCGGATGAATTCGATAATATAAAAAACAGTCTTGCGACGAATAAGCTCAAGACCGGTCCGAATAATTGCAAACTTACGGGGTGAGCGGGCTCGATACGATTGGCTGGCAAGCACGAACCCCCAGCACAGGTAAGACCCGCGTCCATCCCTCTGCATCTATATAACTAATACGACCGCTGGAAATCCGTGCACCGCCCTCAAGCTCTTCGCCTGGCGTATAAACGACGCTTAATGCGCGCTCTGCATTGGAAACCGTATATTCGAGATCCGTCAGAAACTGGCCAAAAATATCACCTTTAGCGCTTCGAAGTGTGAGCGGCGTCGGGGCACCATCTAGGAAAACAGACGCACTGCTCTCCCCAGCCCGCGCAAAGAAAACCAGCTGTGTTATCTCGGTTTGGCTCCATAAAAATAGACCGCACTCGCCCGCCCGAAGTGACTGAGGTGGCAGTCCTGTACGGGAATTCTGAACAATATCAGCTGCGCTTGAACGGTCGGCTGATGAGACCCGTTGTGTTTCCACATTGGAGTTGCCGGTTGGCGATGCGCAAGCCACAAATGTAAGTGCCGCGAGCAGGCAAGACTTTAACTTCAAAGGATTATGCGCCCCCAAGCTGTGCTGAGCGAAGATAAGTGAATACATCACCTTCTCGCGTAAACCCGCGCAACGACAATAATGCCGATAACTCCGCATTTGTCGTTTGCACGCGGCTTTCGAAGGTGGAGGGCTCCGCAAGCCCCACCCTTATTCGAGCCGTGAACTGATCACCATCGATCGATGCCCCTTCAAGTGGCAGCAGTAGCATCGAGCCATCACAGGCCATATTGCCGGTCAGTTCGCCGCCTGTTTGTCCAAATGACGCGGCGGCGCGCGCCAGCACATCGGTATCGATGCGGCCTGATGCAAGAGCACATGAAGAATTGCGAAATGTAATACGACCGGACTGAATACTAGCCCTACCGCCAACGCGTCTTATCTCCGATGCAAGACCCACAAGATGCTCAACGTTGATAATCCCGTTGACATCCTGAACGGCTATCTCACTTCGGCCAGCCATTAACATGCCGCGTCCAGAACCAGGCTGCCCAGCCCAATCAAGCTGATAGCTTAGTTTTCCGCCGAGAATATCAATGGGCTGCAAACCCAGTCTAATTCGACCAATTGGCTGCGCTCCAACTGTAACGCCTGTGAGTTCTCCTGAAAACACTGTACCGGATGAGCTTGCCCAATTCACACCCAATCTTTTTAGATTGAGGCGGTCTAATGCAAATGCCAGCGGCATTGTAGTGATCAGAGTTACCAACAGAGTACTGATGAAAACTATTAGGAGCAGAAACGGTTTCATGTTTCGCGGCCACCCCTGAGCTCAACCACAGCCTCAACCCGCTCATCACTCCTTGTGCTGATAGACGCAGCAACGATTTCGCCGCCAGGCTCTGTTTCCATCGTTGCTAACCAGGCGAAGAGCCGCGGAGGGTCGGTATCATCAAACCTCAACTGAATTGTACCGTCGCTACCCCGCTGAACTCGGGCAAGCGATAGCCCTGCCTCTCTTGCTGAACGAGTTACCATTGTGCGGAAATCATCAATATCAACTGCCGCACCCGAACCACTTCTCTGATTGGATGTGAGCATAGAAATGCCACGCATTACGATTGATTGGTCTTGCTGCGCTGAAGACAAAGCCCGCTCGGCTTGTCCGCGAGCATTCATAAACGGTTGAGCAAGAAGGGTGTAACCCAGCACCAGTAATGTAAGCGCGGCAGCGATAAGCAGAAGGGCGCGCTCACGCGGCTCCTTTGTTTCCCACCACCGTATCATTGGCCGCTCCCCAATGCGACGGTGACATCACCAAACACGAAATCGCCTCCGCGCCGTGCATCGCCAAGTGTCGCCATATAGCCGCGCTCTTCAAGGGCAGATTGGAGAGCAGCATCGTCGCCGTAGGCAACGTAGGCAATGCTTGCCACATATCCCCCTCGGCGTGGATCGTAACGGACAGCACGTACACTTGCAGATGGCACATCCGCCAAAGCGGCATAAAGGACGGCGCTGGTGTCCAGAAAGTCCATCGCAGGTCCCGTATCAACATCGCCCAGCGCACGGGAAACAGCCCGGACGGGATCGGTCGTCGTAGATGCGTCCGGAAAGGCCTGCCTGTAGCTCGAAGATATATTTTCTCTTATCTCAGCCGTGGCAACATTCTTTGCTGATATGTCAGCAAAGCCAGACGCCATGGTCGCGATACCGCACACCAATGCCAGCGAGGCGGCTAGCCTCCAGTCACGCCAGCTCGAAAACATGGACTGCCCGTGCAAACCAAAAGGGCCCTGCCGAAGATTCACACCAGGATTTTCGGCAGCTTCGAAACGCTGCGCCAAGAAGGCCAGCCAGTCCTCGGGTCTGTGCTCGCGGATCTCCTCGCCATCAATCAGGGCCGTGAACAATTCTTCGGGCATGCGTTTGTCATATGCGAGAGGCCCTTGTGAGGTGTGCGCTAATAGCCGTTCATCAATGTCGACCAGCTCACCTTCATTCACAAAGCTCTGTTCTGCAAACAGTTGCGCATCGGAGAGACCATAGTTGCTGAGCGTTTGAAGCCATGCCCGCATGTGATCATCATCGACAATGTGTAGCTCGCGGGGCTCCGAAATATCATTGGGTTCAGGTCCCAGTGCGATATGTACGGCCTCTATCGGCTCGGCAACATCGTCTTCTATGGCGAAGGGGGCGGCCTGGCGGCTCTGCCTGTTCCCTCTTGTCGGCAATGGTTTGCGAAAAATTGAGACCGCCGTCCCGGGCACGAACAGCACGACTTCGTCGCTGTCCCGGGCAGTCGAGACATCTTCGAAACCAGACGAAGTGAGGCGGATCAGGCGTGGCGCTGATTCAGTTTCATCATTCAGTGATCCATATAGCCGACGTGTCACTAGCGAGGGCTCCTATTACGCTGGACAATCCTTGCTGTCCCTTCATCACCGATTTCATAAAGCGTTTCAAAGTCTGCTGAAACCTTACCAAAACTGGCCACGCCGCGAAAACTCAGAAAATTTGTCGTGATGCTTGTGAGATCGCTGCGCACGAGTTCCGGTGTTATGCGCCCCACGGCATCAAGCTCAAGAAAAGCATCAGGTGTTGACCAGCCGCCAAATGGCCTGCGCGTTAGAAGATCCTGAGCCTCATTCAGGGTTATGCTATTGCCCAACAGCATAACCAATAACGGGGTATGATATTCCTCTAACGTGTTGAGATTGAATGGTCCCAGATTGGAGTTTGGCCGCACGCAAACCTGTGGCAGCAGAACCTCCAGTATTTCAGGTTCGTATCCCAAAACGGCGCGTAACTCTGAGATGTGAACCATCGGCTGGCCGCCTGTGCGATAGGGCGGCGACAGGCTGAGATAGTATCCATCCTCTGCCCCGGAGAGCCTCGGCGTATTGTCTGCATCCAGCCAATCCAGAAGTGCATCTGTCAGAGCTTCCACTTCAAACTCCGATAACTGAAGAGACAGTAGTAAATCGATGTAGGCAAGCACGGCGGGTGGGCGTTCGCTAGAGTCTTCTGCAACCTCACCAACCGCTGCCAGGGCATTAAGGTTGAAGCAATTACTCGCATCACGAAGGTCGCCGGAAATGCTCCCACCGCTGGCAGAAAACACGATCGGTTCGGCAAAAACGGGATTGTCTATGGACAGAGCGGCTTCGGTCGTCAGAAGAAGATCATCTATGGCGCTTAGTCCGGCTGCCTCTGCACCGGTAATCTGCCAGCTTACGCGGCCTCTCTCATCCGAAACAGTCGCCCTTGAGAGGGACCGTAAAGCAACATCGCTCATGGCCACAGCGATGGCTGCCATAATGGAAACGATCAGCAATGCGGAAAGGAGCGCGACACCCTCTTCAGACCTGCGTCTTCTCATGACCGCCCCCCAACTAGAAATCGCTGAGTTAGTACCTCGTCATTCGGAAACCGAAGCGTCATTTCAATCGCGTCGGGCATGCTGACCTCACCAGATCCTCCTCCGACGCTTCTCCAAATCTCAGCAGGCTGACCTCCAGCGAAAAACCGCACATTGATATTCGAAAGGTCTGTAAGAAGAACAGTTTCAGATCGGGGCGTCCGTCTGGCGCGATCTGGCCGCTCGATAAGACGGCGGGTGAGTCGTCCGTCCTCAAATATATACTCAACAACTAAAAGTTCGCTGCGTTGCTCGACAAAATCAAGATTGCTCCAGCCATTCCGGACAAGGGCGAGAACAATGCTATCCCGCCCCTCCATACCGCCGTAGAAACTTACATCACCTTCACCAGACCGCTCACTTGCCACAAATCTTGGAACCGCATGCTCCAGATCACTTCTGAAATGGGCGCTCGCCCTGTCGATGGCGGCAATTCTCTCGTGACGCAAATCCAGCTCACTTTGTCCTCGAAGTGAGGACAGCACCATGGTCGAGCCAGCTCCCATGAGCAAAGCCAAGGCAAACACCGCAATAAGTGTTTCCACAAGCGTAAACCCTTGGATACTTACCTTGGTTTTCATTGGCGCGCCTGTATCAGGGTACCAGCCTGAGCAAGGACCGGACTTGCCGGAGCGTCTGCCAGTCGCACTTGCACACCGACCACCCACACACCATCCCTCGGACCCTGCTCAACACTCATCAACCAAGCAAAGTCGCTTCCCATCTGGGTTTCCGTGCCCTGAGTGATACCGCGCTCTATGGGAATAACTGACCAAAAAATATCTGTAAGCTGATTATTAGCAACAATACGCGCAAGCTGTTTTTCTTCGACTTGCCGAGTGCCTTGAACATTTCCTCTGATTACAGACATAAAACCAACAGCGGTCGTCGCCAAAATCGACAGAGCGATAATCACTTCCATCAGGCTAAAACCAGCATCTTTTCGTGAAGGTGAGATCGCGATCATCATGGCAATAAGCGGGCCTCGTCACCCATGATGATAGAGCGGCGCTCCCGACCATCGACCAAAATGATCTCCGCGGAGACAGGCACACCAGCGGGACTAAAGTAAATCTGCGGGCCAGTATCCTCACGTCGCCGGTCAACGAGAAATTCCACAGGTGTCTCCAGATCGAATCCCAATGTCCGATCCGCCTGCCATTCACCATCTACGCGCCGAACGACTTCAAAGCCCTCACTCCCGAACTCAACGCCATGTACCTGTCCGGTGAGTACTGAAAGATCATTGAGGTGATCGAGGGCCGTTATGACACGTTGGCGCTCTCGCTCAACGCGTTCAGGCCCTTCTGGCAAGGTCATGATAATAATACTCGCCGACAGCCCGACTATGAAAACAACGAGAAGCACTTCAACAAGTGTGAAGCCCCCCTGCGTTGATCGTCGGTATACCATAGGTGCCGTACCCTAGCTCCAATTCCCGATATCAGCGTTTTCCTCTTCACCACCGGGTTGCCCATCAGCTCCGAAGGAAAAAACATCATAAGCTGCGCGTGAACGCTCGGCAGGAACGACATATTGGTAGGGTCGCCCCCAGGGATCGTTAGGCAACTGTTGAATGAACCCCCCTCTCGGATAAAGTGCCGGATTATCGAGTCCATCAGGTTGCTCCACCAAGGCTGTAAGGCCCTGACTTTCAGTCGGGTAGGAGTTCATGGACAAGCGATAGCGCTCGATTGTCGTCGACAGCGTGCTCACATCGGCTCGCGCCTTATTAATCTGGGCATCGGTACTCGCACCGAAGACATTCACGAGAATAACCGTGGAGAGAAGGCCTATAATAAACACAACGACCATGATTTCGGTTAATGTGAAACCGTCTTCATTACGGACAATACATTTTCGATTTTGTCTGGAAAAGAGGCGCATGAGGGTCTCCTGATCAACCAAAAGCAATTGAATTAAGCTGCATAATTGGCAGCATGATAGATAAAACAATCATCGCGACAATGCCCCCCAAAAGCAGGATGACGGCTGGCTCCAAAAGCCCAAGCGCAAGACTCGATGCGCCATCGAACTCATCCTCCAGATAGTCGGCCCCCTTTGCCATCAGCTCGGCCATGTTGCCGCTTGCAGCGCCGCTCGCGGCGAGATGAATGAGCATAGGTGGGAATACATCAGCTTTTGAAAGTGCACTCGCGGGTGCCACCCCCTCTCGAACGCTACGCACAACACCATCAAGGGCATCGACAAAAACGAGATTGGACAGCGATCCACGTGCTGCTTCCAGACTATCCGTCAGAGGCGTTCTGCTCGCGAGCAGCATGGCGAAAGTACGGGCGAACTTCGCACTATTGGTTGTTTGAATCAGCTTGCCAATAATCGGCACTTTCAGCCACGCCGCATCCACACGGCGCTTAATAGCCGGTTGCCGAAGCACCCGTCCGATCCCGAAACCGGCGGCGACCAGCCCAATGAGCACCAGCAAACCCCAATCCCGCACGAATGACGACATGCCGATGACAATCTGGGTGAGCATGGGCAGCTCTTGTTCGAAGGTGGAGAACTGCGACACAATTCGCGGCACAACAAAGATCATCAACAGCGTTATGACGGCAACAGCAATGAGCGCCAGCACGATCGGATAAATCAGAGCTGTCTGGATCTTGCGCTTAGTTTTCTGACTTTTTTCGAGATATACGGCAAGCCGCTCGAGAACGAGACCAAGATCACCGGAGACCTCTCCCGCCGCAACCACCGACTGATAAAGAGGTGAAAAGGCACGTCCGGCATCCGCCATGGCTTCTGAAAGCCTCTGCCCTTCAGAGACGCGGTCGCGCATCGTCGCCAACAGCCGTCGTGTGTGAGGCTTGGTCGACTGGGTAGATACTGCACCGAGGGCTTCCTCCACAGGAGTCCCAGAACTGATGATCATGGCAAGTTGGCGCGTGGCAAGCACTCTATCTGAGGATGACAACCCACCCTTTCGAAAACGCTTCTGACCTGTTTCATCGGTGTTTGCTTCGGTAAGTGATAAAGGTGTCAATTGGCGAAATCTAAGTTCGCGCCGAGCTGCACGCGCCGTATCAGCAGACACAACACCGTTAGCTTTACGACCATCTGGGCCTAGAGCGACATATTCAAATGTCGGCATCATCCTCTCCATGGCGACGGCTCACGCGCACCACTTCTTCGAAACTGGTCTCACCACTCAAAACGCGGCTCAAGCCGCTTTCGAAGAGCGTATCATGTTCTGCAAACGCATGCTTCTCTAATGTGCGCTCGTCGGCGTCATCATGGACGAGATCTCGAATGGTTCGATCGACAATCATTAACTCGTATATGCCAACTCGGCCGAGATAACCGGTACGCCCGCAACTTCCGCACCCTACCGGGCGGAAGAAGTTCACATCGCTTCCATAATCCAACCCGGCCGCAGAACACTCCGAAGCGTCTGGCGTGTAGGCTTCTTTGCAGTTTTTGCATAAGCGCCTGACCAGGCGCTGGGCGAGGACCGCTCGCAAAGTCGACGAAAGCAAATAGGATTCAATACCCATATCCCGAAGCCTAGTGATAGCCGAAGCCGCCGAGTTCGTATGAACAGTGGACAGGACCAAACGACCGGCGAGCGATGCTCGGGCGGCAATGCGCGCGGTCTCGATATCACGCACCTCACCCACCATAACAACATCAGGGTCTTGCCTCAGAATAGCGCGAAGCCCCGCGGCGAAAGTCATGCCGACTTTGTCGTTCACCTGAGTCTGGCCGATACCATCGAGGCCATATTCGATTGGATCTTCGATGGTCAGTATACTGCGTTGGCCGTCATTCAACATGGCGAGACCGGAATAAAGGGTAGTCGTTTTACCGGAACCCGTGGGGCCGGTTACAAGGATCACACCATTCGGTTCGGCGAGCGCGCCACGAAACCGCTCCAGAGTACCGGACGGCATACCAAGCTCTTCAAGACTCATATATGCACGAGCTTGGTCCAAAATACGCAAAACAACGCGCTCACCGAAGCGAGACGGCAGCGTCGACACACGCACATCAACCGCGCGACCACCTACAGTAATTGATATGCGGCCATCTTGGGGGATACGTCGCTCGGCAATATCCAGTCGCGCCATAACTTTGATTCTCGAAACCAGAGGTGTTGCGAGACGCCGTGACGGTGACAAGATTTTGGTCAGCACACCATCAATCCGATAACGAATGGATAGCTCATCTTCGTTCGGCTCGATATGAATATCCGAAGCACCGCGATTGATGGCTTCGTAAAGCAGGCCATTGATCAGGCGGATAACGGGGGCATCATCATCTCCATCGAGAAGATCGGCGGCCTGGTGAACGCCCTCAGCAAGGCTGGCAAGATCGTCCTGACCAGCTAGCGCAGCGGCCTCATCTTCATCGGCAAAGTCCGCTCGGGCATAGGCAAGCGGCAACTGCCTCGCAAATGCCTCAGCGTCCAAATGCTCCAGCTCAAAAGCCTGCCCGAGTACGCGCCGAGCCTCCAACAGGCTTCTAGGGTCAGCCCCTTGCCGGACACCAATGGTCAATCGTTCTCTCTCAGGCAGAACGAGCACTCCCTTGTCGCGCGCAAATGCATATGTCAGCTCTGCCTGAACCTCACTCATTTTGGCCCCTCCAGACCAGAGCCGGGACCATCCGGATCAAGAGGCGGCGGTTCGGCCTGCAACAACTCTCGAACATATTGATCGAGGGAGGATGGGCCGCCCTCATTCGCAATGATCTGCTGATTACGAATAAAGTTGAAATTGCGATTTGTTACAGCCTGCACATCATCCTTGTTTGAAACGATAGTGGGCCGAATAAAGATCATCAAGTTTGTCTTTGCACGCCCAATTTGCTCATTTTGAAAGAGACGGCCAACGCCCGGAATATCACCCAATAGTGGTATCTTCTCTCTCTCGACGACATCGGATGCCTCGATCAGACCGCCGAGAACAACAAGATCACCATCGTCTACAACAACACTGGTTGTAAGATCCCGCTGGTCGAGGATGAAATCGGGTGTGGCTTCTGTTCCGATTGCAGCATCAATACTGGAGACTTCCTGCTCGATATCAAGGCGCACAGTACCGTCTTCACCAACGCGTGGCGTGACTGAAAGAATGATACCGACCTCTCGCCTTTCAACCGTGCGGAACGGGTTCACATTAGCATCGCCCAAAACCTCGCCAGAGGTGATAGGAATTTCCTGACCAACGGCTATTCGAGAGGTATTGTTGTCCAGGGTCATAATAGATGGCGTCGACAAAATGTTTGACTCGTCATCTGTCTCCAGCGCGTTGAGCACGACCCCGAAGATTGTGTCACCGCTCTGTCCGCCAAAACCAAATGTTCCGCCATTAAGACCCAGCAGAGATGAAATCGCCGCTTCTTCAAACGAATCGGTATTCGAACCGTCTCCCGGCGAGAGGTCTACCTCGGTCAAAGCCCCCGTCAGCGCCAGAACATTTGGAGCAGCGTTAGAGAACGTAGACGAAACGAAAGGAATATCTCCATCTGAACCCGTCACCAAAAACTGAAGGCCGAGCTCTCTTGCGGTCGAGTCCGAGACCTCCACAATTATCGCTTCAACAAGAACCTGACGGCGGCGCGCATCAAGCTGTCGAATAATCGCTTCGATGTTTGATACAGTGTCAGGTGATGCACTTACCACGATTGAGTTTGTTGGTTCGTGGACAGATATTACAGTGGGAACTCCCCCAACGCTGGCGTTATCGCCCCCACCCCCTTCTGCAATCTGACGAAGTATTGGCTCCATCAACACAGCATCCTCATGGCTAAGCGTGATAACACGGGTCTCCTTGCTGAGCGGTGATGTCGTATCAAGCTCCTTGATCAGTTTTGCTGCCCGGGACACTGCAGCGGGCTCCCCCCGCAAAATCACTGAATTGCTGGTCGACGATGCGATAACGGACAATGTCTGACGACCTCCACCCTGATCATTTTCAACTTCTACAGCATTGATAATTTCCTGGACTTCCGAGACGGGAAGATTCTTGAGAGCGATGGTCTGAGTCACCGATCTATCACGGTCAACCTGCGCAACAATCCGGTCGACGACATCCATATTCGATCCATACTCGACCACGATCAGAATGTTCGATAGTGGGTTCGCCACCACGCGGCCTTGCGCTCCCAATAACGGTTTCACCATCTTAGCTGCCTCGACGGCGCTGAAATGCTCGAGATTATAGACCTTTGTTTTGAAGCCCGACTGACCGGCGGTCCCAAGCGCTCCCTCTCCTGCTCCAATATTTTCCGGCACTATTCTATAAATGCCGCGTCCACTCGGTGTCGCGGTAAAGCCCTGGACGCGCAGAGTCGCCAGAAAGACCTGGAAAAGATCTTCAGTTGATAATGAGGTTTGCGAATTGATCGTAACACGGCCATTCACATCCGGGTGGATAATGAACGTGTACCCAGTAACCATGGCAACATCGTCAATTAATGTCGATAATTCGACATCGGACAGATTTAGAACGTGCTCGCCGCCACTGTTTACTTGAGCGCACGCTTGATAGAGCTGCATACCGGCGGCAGCAACACTTATACTCAAGAGCAGTATTACCAGGCGCAACATTCAGCTATCCTCTGCAAACGTGAGAGGAATGGAAACATCCAAGCCTTCGCGCTCTACCAGAGCCTCCACACGATTTTGCTGAAGAAAAAAATCGACGAAATCGTCGTCCTCGAATTTAGCGACACTGCGACCATTAAGGGAGATCAGAAGATCCCCTTGCTTGAAACCAGCTTTGCCAAAAGCGCCGCCATCACCGGTTGGAGACAAGCGGAACCCCAAAATCACGCCATCCTCGACCAGCCTGTCAAATGCCGTTGA
Source organism: Pseudomonadota bacterium (assembly GCA_039196965.1). Lineage (GTDB taxonomy): Bacteria > Pseudomonadota > Alphaproteobacteria > Caulobacterales > Hyphomonadaceae > CALLCD01. The sequence continues at coordinate 19,652 of JBCCUK010000049.1, forward strand.
ATTGAAAAGCTCAATGGGACTTACTTTGACATTTACGCTTCTGGACGGTCGCTCGGGGCCCCTGTCTTGTATGTCCGTTAAGACTGCTTCAGAGGCCGCAGCAAAGCTTAATTCCTCCTCCCGCCTTGAAAGGCTCTCCAAACGCCCTCTGGATCGAATGGTCACCCTATCTGTATAGATCCGTTCCAGCGTTACTCCATCTATAATAGCTTCACTGATACCAACAACAACTTCTTCGCCGTCGGGCTTTACGATCCAGACGCTTCCTGAGAAATCATCATTCGAGAACGCTCTAATGCCGGTCAGTTTGAGATTTAGTTCAGTCTCAGGTGCATCGATATCCGTCGGTTGACTAGGCAGAGTTTCACTTTCTACCTCCGAACGCACGAAAGGGTTTTGCCTAACGAGAATCGAACGGTCAGGAGGCTGCGTAGCTGAAATTCTATTCGCCGCTGGTGGAGAACTAACAAATTGCGAGGACGGGATTTGTCCTTGGTTCGGAGCGATAACCGACCATATCAAATTGCCGGTTATCATTGCCAGAATAACGGTTAAGCCCACTTCAACCAGAAGACGAAGCATTTGCACACTTGGGGCTGATTTTTGCGACAAAGAACTCACAAAACTACAACCTGTTCCAACCATCTACTCGG
>JBCCUK010000050.1:0-19167 GCA_039196965.1 Pseudomonadota bacterium
CATGCCCCGATGTTTGGCGACATTCAGACCCCAGCGCTTGAGGCTCGAGAAGCGGCGAGATCGGGTCAAGAGGACATTGGCCGCCTCGAACAGCGCCGTGCGCACCGTGGCATCGCCGACCTTGCTGATGCCGCCATTGATATCGGTTTCGCCAGACTGATATCTCTTCTGGGTCATGCCAAAATGCGCCCCGGCAGCCTTGGATTTGGCAAAGCGCCTGGGATCATCCACGGCGGATCTATAGGTGATCGCGGTCAAGGCTCCCACCCCCTGGGCCGTCGTCAGCCGCTGGCAGACCGCATCCTTTCTGGCGATCGCCAAGACGGCGCGATGCAGGCGGTTGAATTCGGCGCGCAACGTCTCGCGAGCGGTCAACATCGCACCGATGACCTGTTCGAGCATGGCATGGCCAGCGATCAAGTCCTCCGCCCTAGCGGCAAAGCGACCTTTGCCCACTTTACCCATCTTCAAACCAAAGCCCCGTAGCAGACCGCGGATGCTGAGCTCTACATCTATGAGCTTGGTCTGCAGCAGTTTGCGCCCTGCCAACAAGCCTCGAACCTCTTGCGCCGGCAAGGACTTGCAATGGACCGGGCGATACCAGCCCATGCGTAGCAACTGCGCGATCCCGCGGGCATCCCTGCGATCGGTCTTGACGATCATTGCCGAGAGCGCTGCCTTCACATGGCGGGTTTCGAGCAGCACCACCGGTAAGCCGGCCTTGACCATGCCGGCATGCAGCCACTGGGATAGCGGACCGGCTTCCAAGTCAATCCTTGTGAGGGGCAGGTCAAGCTCTAAAAAGAACTGCACCAAGGCATCAGGCTCACTCAGCACCTTGGCCTCACGAATGAACTTGCCCTTGTCATCGACAACGCAGACGCTGCTCTGTTCCAAGGAAACGTCGATCCCGGCATAGTACGACATAGGTGTCCTCCTTTGATGCTTGGGGCCGCTCAAGCGGACCCCGTTCATACCATCACTTCGGAGGACAGCCGCTTCACTGAACCTTCATTGAGAGGCACGGCCCATTACGACATCTTGGCGAACACTATCACCTTCATTGGTCTGGATGTGCACAAAGAGACGATTTCGGTTGCGTTGGCGGCAATCACATTTTGCTCTCTAGTAATCGACTTCTGTACTTGGTCAGAGCAATTTGTTCTGACTTGGTCGTCAGTTCGACAACAAATCTCGCCTTTCACAACTCTAAATTGCTTTGGGCGATGACTCGACCTCCAGAAAATTATCGGTAACACAAAAGAAGGCCGACATCCTCTTGTCAATAGCTCCATATGTAAAAGAGTTGCTCTGCGGACGGCGAGGCGTAGCTCAAGGAGCGATTTAAACTGGTGGCCGCATTTCAATTGGCACTCCGGTCACAAGCCGTCCCCTCACAGCCTATCAGCTAATTTGGGACCAGTTGCTTTGGGGAGGCAGCGACCAGGGCCTGTTACCCATTAACTATGTGAATCGACGTCGAGGTTACCCCGCGTGTCGTCGCCGCGAAAAGCACGTCAGCCAAGTTGAATGGGCGCCAATGAGGCTCCGCAAAAAGTCCGGCGGCTATTCCGCCCTGCCAGGCAATCGATGTTAGCAGGTCCCGCGTGCCGTCGAGAGGGTCGCGGTTTAGGCATTCGTGGATGGCGATGTCGCCAAGAATATCATAAGGCACGAATAGGAATTGGCATCGGTCTTCAGTCGCATGCTCGATAGTCGAGGCAAGGTTGGCAACAGCCGCGACTAGGGCGGGCCAAGACTTGGAAACCGCTTCGTGGCTCATCCGAAACAGCGTAGCGGCTGATGTGTCCCTGAGCGAAGCGATCGATCCCAAATCGAGGCAAAGACGACCCACATCGCCGACCGCCAGCACGAGCCTACGGATCCGCACCGCGCTATCGACGGATTGTTTGTCGATCAGCGCCGCCGCGCGCAACAATAAGTCGATTATCGTTTCTCCCTTCGGTCCTGGATTGACCGTAGCTTGCTCGAGATGGAAAAGGATCGCATCGTAGCAGAGAAGCTTGTTGACGAATGTTGTCTCAACCAATTCGCTCTCGCGTGCGCGGCCGGAACGTGCAGCGGCAAACCGTTCGCTCATACGGTCCGAGCGGTAAAGTGATAGTGAGGCGCTCATGCTGCATGTGCGGCTTACTGACTGGCGCTCGCTAGCCTCAAGAAAAGTACCTTCAACATGCCCACGGGCGATCGGCGCGATCGGGCCTATTGTCTGCTCGTTGTCGAAGGGTGAGCGCTCGAACAAATAGTCTTCGGAGCGCATTGATTTGTGCCGCGGCGACGGGCGAACCAGTTCCGGTAGTTGCGGTGCTTCCGAATCGCCCGATACTGTCGTGCCGGCAGACAGCTCCCGCTCTCCCTGCTCACCGATATCGCCCCGAACCGCAATACGGTAAAGGTCTGAGGGCTGAAACGTGGTCGGATCAACAAGCCCAGTTCCGCGACGTGAGATGGATAGACCACTCGCCCCTATGAGGCCAAGAAGGGCGCTACTATCATTGGCAAGGTCTATAAGGGCGATTTCTTCAACCATCGCCAAACCAATCCCTTCCGTTCATTTTTTCAGTGTATCTACTCTTGGCAGAGTGGGCAGGAGACGTCAGAATTACAAGATTGAGGATATGTTGATGGAGTTTCATTCTGAAAGAATTTAGTGTCTTATGGTCAGCTGCTGAGGGTTATGTGTGCTGTTTGCCCACTGGAACCCAGGAGCCTCGCCACCAATACCTGACGCTGGCGGAGCCCGACGGTCACCAGGAAACTGTTATTACCCTGTCGCTGGCCCCCACCCATAGTAACGGCGAGGCTGGAACATCTGTCCTCTGTGCGCGAATACCGGACATGTTCAGGGACCGCAGATCACTCATCTTGCGACACTACGAATGCAACAATCATGGCTGGATCGCCAAGACAATAGTCTTAGATAAAGATACCTTTTTGCCAGGAGAAATAGATAGCCTCCTCTCCATTTCCCTCGTGCCACGCGCACAACAACCGCCAAGCTTCCGACTGACAAACGCCAACACCAGCTCCGAAGATCGAACAATTGGCACCGTAAGTGAGGTCGCGAAGCCCCGACGACGTATCGCGCCGTTCTCCGTCCAACCCCAACCACTTCGACAGATTGCTACGACGGTGAGGTTTGGCCGATATGACAAGGGATACCGCATTCAGTTTATGTTCGATAACGCTGTCGACCTTCAAGCATTTATAGATGGCAGCACTCTCTGCCGACTAAGCCGCGCGGGGTTCGCTGGCAAGTATCGAGAGCGAGACGCCGATGGGCCCGAGGAACGCTTGTTTGCGATCCCAATAGCAAGACTCTCGGCTGAGGAAACGCATTGCGATAACATGGGCTGGACGGCCGAAGTCCACGATAGGCGCGTACTAGAGATCGTGGCCTTGGCCCGCCCTGGCGACTTCTTAGCAGTCGACGTTGCTGGTATCGAAGTTGATTTCAAAACACCCGTTGGATCCGATCCCTCTGTGGCCCGTGAATCGCTTAGCGGCGGATTGATCCTGGCCTGTCGAAGTGAAGCGCTGGAAATCGCCAGAACCGATGCCGAAGACCAGTTCCTATTCCTCGCCGAAGAATCGCTTAAGGCTGGTGACGCAGCCAAAGCCTTGGCCGTGCTTCGTCCATCACTTCGGTTACAGCAGGTACAAAGAAGTGATATTTCAGAGATCTGGTCAGGATCCGTGGCACGGCTTCTGCCGGATGGCAAGGACCTCGCCTCTTACTCTCCATTTCTTATGGCGATTGAGCAAGCCTGGCTCGCCACACCCAACGACGCAAGACAGCGTGCTGCAAGCGTAGAGGTTCTCTGCCTCGCTGCTTCTGCGGCGACTCGGACCGACTTCCTCGCGTGGCTTTTCGAAAGCGGGGATCCACCGCGTTCGCTGTCCGATCTGATCTTCGAGCGTTTTTCCGAAACACAGTGCCAAGGGCTGAAACGAACCTGCCATCGGACGTTGGTCGACATCCTGGTCCGATTCGCCGGGTCGACGTTCGCTCTCGTTACGGCGACAAGGCTCAAGGGTAAGCTCCGGCTTATTGAACGGATGAACGACCCGTTCATTGTCGACCTTGCACAGATCTTCGGCCTTCCTATCGATGGAAAGGCCCGAGCTTGGGTTAAAGTTATCTTGGCATGGGACACATCCGCAACCGAGGCATTCAAGGCTTACGGTGAGATCATCGGTCAGCCGACCGGAGAACCAGCCCGGGACGAGGATTATGATCTTCTGGCGAGAAAACTGGATGCGCTCGATCCAATCGTCAGCGATTGCCTTGCCGAGGATCGGCTCTCTTTGGAGCGCGGACGCACCGTCCCGCGGCCGGCCGATCAGACGGCGGCCGCAGCGCTGCAATTGATCGAAGAATTCAAGCATGCCCTAAACACAGCTAAAGACGCATTGGCATCAAGGACAGCGGAGTAACGAATGATGGCAACGGGCGCTCGTATCCTGATCCTGACCGATGCGGGCAGCTTTGCGGACTATGGCGAGGCTCAAGCGATCCGCGCGTTTGGAAGGATCTGCGGCGAGGCGAGCCCCTTTGCCTCTAACACAGGCGAGACCGAAGAAAAGGCGTTGCCTTTAAGAATAACCACGATCGAGAAAAGGGCTGTCCTCCTCGATCCAGAAATGGGTAGCTGGGAGTCCGATGACCTTGAACACGCCTCGATCAGTCCGGCACCGATCGCTGCAGCGCTGCTAACCAGCGAGAGTTTCGAGCATCTTGAGCAGCTTCCTCAGCATCTTGCAACTGCCGTTAGCGCCGCGCCCGTCATCATCTTCGCCGCACGGCAGGGAAAGTTCAGGGACAGAACCGTTCTCGACGATCTGGCTAGGCGGAACGTTGACGAGGTTCGACAGGCAGCGGCTTGGATCGACATCTCGGTGCCGGAAGAAATGAGGCTTGTTCATCATACTTGGCCGCACGAGCTGCCACTCCATGAGAGACCTGTCACCGTTGCCAAGCTTTCGGCACTCGACGGTGGTGAAGATAGCGATGCCGACCTGCTACCTACCGACGCTCACGGCCTGCTCGAACTTGAAATCGATGTGGATTGGGCGGGAGATGGTGCAAATGTCCGTGGATTCGCAGCACCGCCACGCCGCGGCAGAGGCCGAAGCGAAGTGCGCAACACTGCTGACACGAAACTTGCTCGCGCGCGTGAAGAACTTCTGAGTTATGTCAATCGCAACGACGCTCAGATCGTCGTCATTGACAGTAAGGCCGAGCGGGACCGTCTGCATCCAAAGTTGGCTTTCCTAGCAGAAGAGTCGAACGTCTTTTGGCGCGACAAGACCCCGGGCCCGCCACTGGTGGAGCTGATTACGAAGCTCGACGCCGAAAATCTTGCCGCAGCCGAGCGATGGCTTGGCGTCGTTGCCGACGGCAAGCCGGGCCGCTCCGAGAGCGTGGCATCGCTTGAGATAGACGCTCGCAATGGGCTAGAGCGGCTAGTTAACGGTCAAGTTGCGAGCCTCGCGCAGGTTCGTCCGACCGACGAACGAGATTTCGAGCGCATCGTCAAGAAAGCCGACGATGACTTCAAGGAATTCGCCACCGCTCTTAAGATACAAACTCTGGAAGACCTGAAATACCGAGATGCTTCGAAGGCGATGTTGTCCCATCTCGGCCGAGCAGGCGATTGCCTAACGCAGAACGAGAGGAAGCCACACAATGATATCTCGCGGCAGCTTCGCAGGAACATCATGAACCCGACATCGACCTTTAAGCTTGAACTTCGAGAGGACAAGGGCTGGTTGATCATCCAACAGCGCATCTACGAGATCGCAGTCGGGATCACCGCAGCCCAAGGTGCGCTTTTGAGCCTTCATTGGGCGCGTTTCGCCAAACCTTATTTGACGGAGCGAGTCGAGCAACTTGCAGAAAAGCCCGAGGACTATCCAGCTATCCCAAACTTCGATCCTGAAACTAATAGCTTCACAAGCGGCCTCGAAATCCGGATCAACGACACACTTGAGAGACCTCCGCCAGTCGAAGTGCCGAGCCTGTATAGTCTGAAGCCCGTAGTTACCACTGTAAGGCAGATCATTCGAAAGAGTCCGATGTACCTTACTGCGGCCGCAGCCGCGCTTGCGTATTTCGGTGTAAACGATGGCGTTGCCGGGGATGCTGAGGATAGGATCCCATGGGAATACGTCGGGCCGTGTCTTTTTCTGATCCTTGTTTTCTATGCACTCGGTCTCCGCATGAAGAATAAAGAGGAGCAGGCCACAAAGCGCGACGCATACATGAAGGCCGTCGAAGGCGCCGTCCGGACGAAGCTCGGCGATGTCGTGACCGCATGGTTTGACCACGTCGACACCCAACGCACGACCTTCATCGCCAAGCTCCAAGAAGACATCCGTATCCAAGCACATACTGCAGCGGCGAATACCTCCAGGCAGCCGGCGAACGTCCGCATAGGCCTCGAACAGAGGCTTTCTGAGCTCGAGGAGCGTATCAAGGAAAAAACCGATGAGTTCGAGGAGCAACAGCGCGGTTGGAAGGCCGCTTCCGCGGGGCTCTTTAGGATCGCCGGGCGGATGATCAAGGACTTTGAGAAGGACAGTTGAGCGATGCCGACCGCCAACGATCAAGGACTGCCTTCACCGGACGAAGGGCTTGTGGACCATACACCCAAACGTACCTCGAACGTGATTGCTGTCGCTTTTGTCGGTAAGAATGCCTTTGTCAAGCATGACGGCATAGTCAAAACGCCCGTGGCTACGCCTGGGACCGCCGTCTCCTTTCCCTTCGGCGATGCCGCTCGCCGGGGATCGCAATTTGGGAGTTTCGCTGAAGCTTGGCTGGTCGGCAGAGAGGCTCAAGCGCTTGTCGACTCGGGTATCATGGTCGGCACGGAGTTGTCGGAGGTGCGCACTCCCTGTCCACAAAACGAGATGAGGCGTCAGGTCGGCCTGATCGCAGCGCTTTTGGAGGACCAAATTAAGGTTCTTCAGACCGGCGCTGACCTGAAAACGGTCTTCTTCCTAAAGGCCGACATAGCCGACGCAATGCCCGTTCCGCCTTTTTGGTTGGTGTATGCGCTCCGGCGCTTCGGATGGCCTGGCCAGGTCTTCTTGCGTAGCGTCAATGATCCGGAGGCGGCCCTTCAACGCTTCGACTTTGAACCGACGGGTTCGCGCGTTTTGACCCGACCGGTTCTCGGTATGGTCGCTGGCGCCTTCGAGCCTGGCCCGGAGACTCCGCTGGGGCCGCTCGACCCGGACGGCTCCACTCTGCCCAAGGAAAGCACACCGACTCAAGTCCAGCTTACGCTTGGCGCAGCCCCGCCTGAAGCGATCGCACCGGTCTTAACCATGCTGCCGGTAAAGCGTTCGAAACTGTTCTTTGATTCACCCAGTGACTTGAGCGGCCGATTAACGATCTGGGGCGGGACTGCAACGCCACACTCGCGAAACTTCCGCGTTCACGTCGGACGCAATGACCCGGGAGGCGACATGATGGTTTTCGGCTGGGTATCCGATAACGACGCACCGGCTGGGGATGGCACAGCGTGCCTCGTTACAGTCGAGATCGATGCCTGGGGCAGGCTTTTTGTTCGCCTGAGCGATCCCCAGGGGCATCCCCTTCCGATCCATCCAATGGACGACAAGCAGGGCAACACCACGCAGCGCTTGCCCCTGCGAAGCCTACTGTTTCCGCGCACAGAGGACGAAACTGCCTTGTTACGCCCGATCTTTGAGCGCCATGCCGAGACCGGACTTCAAATCGACGACGCCGATAGCGTGACTCTCCTCGACAACACCAGCATCAACGGCCAACCGGTGGCGGGGTCTGCTTTTGAAAGCCGGGAAGAGGACTTGCGTAAGCCCTTCCAGTCCCTCGAGTTCTGGAAGGGTCAGAGAATGTATTACAGCGAAGAGGGACGGCTAAGCAGTGACCAGCTCTCATGGATGGCGATTGCTCGCCAAGCGCTTGCCGCCCGCATTGATCTTGATGACGAAGTCAACGCCCCTTTTGAGAGCACCGTCAACAGTCGAAAGCCGGACTGGGATCATATCTGTTCACAAGCTAGGGGCGGGCATGCCGTGCTGTTCGAATCTGACCTCGACAGGGCACGCCGCGCCGGTGCCGCGCCGTCCGACAACGAGGATCGCTCGCACCGACAACAGCTCTTTGATGAATTGCGACACTTCACGCCAAAGGGCTATGCGCGCTTTCGAGAAGAACTCAAGCGATACGCTGATACCGGACGGGAGAACGGCTCATGACCGAGGAAGAGTTAACCGCGGCGCTCTCTCCAGTCCTCGATGAGTTGCGCAATCAGGCCTCGGCCGAGAAGAGTGCGCTCGACGCCGCAGAGCGGAAGATCGCTGCTCACGAGGCTCTTCTTGCTCGTGTCTCCGCCATGGCGACAAAAGCCCCCGAAGGCATTGAAGGCCTAGAGGCTGCTGCCTTCGGTGTCATTGAGGACCATCTCAGGCCGGCCGAAGCGAAGCTCGAGGCCGCCAGCACCACCATTGCCTCGCTGGATTTTGTGGTGCAGTCCCAGGGTGCAGCAGATTCGGAATCGGCCGGACTTCTCAATGATCTGGTCTCAGGTGCGGAGGACTACCTCGACCAGATCGTCACTGTCTTCGACCCGGTGGATACCGCCTTCGAGGTGTCGGTTGATGACGTTCAGACAAAGACGTCCGAGTTGAGGGATCTGGTTACCGAGACGATTGATGACGCCATCACCGCAGCCGATGCTCTGCAGAACCGGCTCGGCCAAGGCATCCCTGAAGCGACGGCGCCGGTCGCACAGCTGATTGATAGTGAATTCGGCGCAGAACTCCAGAGAATGGCAGAGCAGGCTGATGCGCTAATCGCCAATGTCGAGCGGCTGGTTTCCGGCGCGTCCGATGCACTTGAGACCGGGTTAGGCGGTGTGACCGACCTCCTCCAAGAGGTGAACAAACTCGTGCAGCCGCTTGATCCAGCCTTCGATGCCATGGAAATCTTGAGGGGGTGACGACCATGCCATCGGATCTTGCGGCTGCGGTCACGGTGACGCGAAGCAAGTGCGAAGCGTGCCAAGAAGAATTTGCCGAGTTTGTGCAGACCTTAGAAGGTGTCGAAAACGGCGTCACGGAACGCCTCACGCACCTACGCGACGCCATGCACGCGGTCAGGTCCGACATCGCGGGGCATGACTCCGACATCGGCGCGTCGCTCGCTCTCTTCGGGGATGGTCTGGCTGGCAACCTCGAAGATATAGTGGACAATGCTGACGGCACAGATGACGACTTGATCGACCGGTTCGAAGAGGTCGTCGAAGCTGCAAAGAGCTTCGACCTAGAGACGTCGCAACGTCTGACGCACCTTTTCGACCGGCTTGATGAAGGCATGCAGACGACTGGTAAGGCCATCCTTTCCCTAGAAGACCAGATCGAAAACAGCTTGAGCGACCGCTTGGGTGCCGCGAAGGAAAGGATTTCCTCTAAGCTAGAAGAACTTCTCGACACTGAGCGTACTCAGCTGCTCGAGGAGATCGAAGAAGCTCTTGCAAAAGCGATCGCGGAGTTGAGCGATGCGGCAGAAACGCTTGGGGAGCGCACACGTGATGACGTCGGCGAGCTCTGGGGGAATCTTACCAAGCGTACCGAAGAGCGATTCACCGAAGTATTGCGGGATAGCGTTGACCGTATCGCGCAGCAGGTTGTGCAGGAAACCGCGCAGCAGGTTGTGGCAGATATCGGCCTGACGCAGCTCTCTGCGCAGGTGACGATGAGCCTTCAATCACAACTGCCCACGCTTACCGCCGCGAAGTATTCCGTCGACGCGGTAAAGTCACTTCTCGACGCCCTCTGAACGCCATGCCAGATCAGCTAGAACAGAACGCCCTCGACCTGCTCGCCGAACTTGATGCCCTGTCGGATCGAACCGGCGACCTGATCCGCGAGCTTTCACTGGAGCTGTCCGGTCTTGATGCCACGGTCGAAAGTTACGGCTCGGTCCTTGATAACGTCGCAGACCAAGCACGCGAGGCTTCGGCCACGCTTGCGAACATCTTGGGAGACGGGGTCACGGAAAAGCTGGATCAGGCACGAGTGCCGCTCGATGCGGCGATGGAGGCGATCACACAACTCGAGACTCAGATTGCACAAAAAATTAACGGCGAGGGCGGTCTTCTGAAAACCTGTGACGAGGCAACGCTGACTATCCAAAGTGCCGAAGATACCGCCACTGAATTGCTCGTCGAAGGCACCGAGCGCGCGGACGGTGCCTTCGACGCATTCCAAGCACAACTGGAGACAATGTCAAGTGCTCTCGACAGCGCAATAGACACGCTCGAAAGTGAACTGGAGACCCAGGCAGATGAGGCAGCTGCGCAGGTTGCCGATAACATCGTAACTCCGCTGCGGGAAGCTGCTGAGGCTATTCAGGTGACTTGGGATCGACTCTTCAAGGAGCAGGTTACCGAGGTTCTCGAAACCCTCTTCACGGATGTGAATGCTGAGATTCAGGCGCCTCTGGACGAGGCCGTCAACCAGATGGCCGGACTCTTAGAGGAAGAACTGCAAAAGCTCGTTCAGGAACTGAAGACGGGCGACGCCGAGGGGGACGCTGTTCGTGCCGGGCTTGATGAGGCACTGGATGCGCTTGAGGGAGCGATTGCACCGATGGAAGCAGCCTTAGACGCGTTTCGAGGGCTGGCGTCGTCAGTAGGGGTGGACATCTAACGTGAGTGAAACACTCGACGAACTGAAACGACTGGTCGATCAGAAGAAGGCGAATGCGCTTCGCGTCCGGCGGCTTCGCGACCGTGCGATAAAGCTTGCTGAGGCCTTGCCGGAGGAATTCGAAAAACTCGCGAGCATCACAGCGACCGAGCGCTCAACGGTGGTGAATTTTCCCGAGACGCTTCAAGATTATCTAGAAGACCGCCTGGCCGCGATCAGAATGACAGCAGAAACCTTAAAGACGGAGAGCGAACGCTGCCTCACTCAAATCGAGGATCTCGACCTCAGAGCGTTCGTAGAAGCTGCCGAAGGGGCAACACAGAATGTTTTGGATCGAATCGAGGCGGATGCCTTCCCGGCGCTGGAGAACCTTTTGGATACCGCACTTGGTGAGGCCATCTCCAGCCTCGAAGGAAGAGCTGGTGAACTCGCCGCTGAATGGAAGACCAGCTGGGAAACCACCGATACCGTTATCTCCGATGCACAAACCGAACTCTCCGACCTCAAAGACCGATTGGAGGACGCATTCACCGAGTTCACCAATGTCGACGTCGACGACGTGCTGAGGGAGGCAGCTCAGAACATGCTCGGTAAGTTCGGCGACACCGTCTCCGGGATTATCCAGCGGATAGAATCCCTCAAATCAGATATCAAGGTGATGGTCGATCGTCTAAATGCGATCATGGAAGTCTTTCGCCGCGCGCGCGAAGCAAAGGATGTGGCCCAGGCATCTGCTGGAACTGGCTTGGAACTCGTCTCGGAAATACTGGTAGACCTGACCGACACCCTGAAATCAGTGTGAAAATGTCACAGTAGCTCAGCCTGTTAGGTCGCGGATCGCTCTAACGCATCGACGAGTCGCTTCGAAAGTCGGTACCCAGCCTCGCGATCTTCGATCGGCATAACGTCGGCATTGACGACCGAGAGGAAGCGCCGAACGATGGGAAGATGTCGCTCATTTCTAAGATCCTGCTCATCAAAGGTCGTCCACCAATGCGAACCGCTGTTGGAGTCGAGATTTAGAGCAGAAATAAAGTCATTCATTGCGACGTGATCCGTGCCGATCGTCTGGCGGATTCGATCCTCCAGGGTGGTGCTCTCATGCTGAGCGCGATACAGCCGCAACGTCGCGAGAAAGCCAAGCAACAGGACTGCGAGATCGATCCACCAGGCAACGGCGTAGGCACCATATTCGTACAGACCATCCTTAAGCGACACAAAGCTAAGACGCGGTCTCGCAGGCGTTTCGTCAACGGTGCCAGCCTGTTCATCGGTCTCAGCCGGAGTCGCGGCAATTCCTTCCTCCGTCTCCGCTCTTGCTTCACGCGTAGTAACCAGCTCGCCGAGCTTTAGAAAAGAGCGTTTGACGTTCGAACTTCCATCGTGCGTCCCGATAGACCTTACATATTCGTCTACAGACCTTTTCGCGATGCCATCGAGACCTGCGCGCTGCACAGGCTCACTTAGGCATCGGATTCGTTCATTTGAACGATAGAGTCGAATTTGCTCATCTAATGCCTCGCTTGCTGCCAAAGAGTTGGTCCAAGTGGTCTCGGACTGCGTGTCATCGACGCGCGGTATTTCTCCGGCATTGCCTGGCGCCTCAGAAACCAACTGGATGAGACCGTCAGTTATGCGCGCACTAGTGACTGCTTCCTCTTCGGACACGTCAGGCTGTTGAACGTCGACCTGCCCCACAGTGCACGACTCTGACGCAAGGCTATCACTTAGTCGCACGAGCAAACTGAGTTCCGCCTGTGTGTCCTCGTTTATGTTGAACAAATCGCAATCGAAAACTGTGTCAATGATTGGATTAGCATATTCGCGGCTTGCCTCATCGGTGAGCAGACTGAACACGTAATCTCGGTCTTCAAGGCAATTTCCTCTGAGTTGCGCAATAGCCGATCTTGACCGGAGATCTTGCTGCAGATCTCGCAGCTCTGCAGCATCTCTTGGAATACTCAGCCATTTTGAGTACTCAGTCCGGGCTGAGCCTATCGGGCTAGAAAAGTTCATCTCTGCAAGCTTTGCTAGCGAGCTGTCATCACCGTCTTGGCTACGCGTTCCGAGGGTACCTCCAAGTTGTAAGTCTATTCGTTCAATTTTTGCTTTCTGCTTTACGATCTCTGCACTCCGTGCAGAGATAATCTCGGTTAGCTGGGCTAAGTCTGTTTGTGCTGTTTCCAGTTCTTTGTTCAGCCTCGCGATGTTCGCTCCCAAACACCAGTAGCGTACTCCCGTTCCTGATGAGCAGTTCTTATCAGCCTTGAGTTCTTCTGCTTTGATTTCGCCTGGAAACGGGTAAGAAATGCGTGCGACTTCCTCTCCACTGCTAGCCTCTAGGAGTTTTCTTTCTATGTCGGATCTCCTGTTCAACCGATCTGGATGATCACTGGCGAGAAACTCGCCGAGCTTGTTCAGGAATGGTGCATTGCGATCAGGCTCCGTAAAGTTAAGTGGCCTTGGCGAAAGAGCTTGGGCTTCGGATTTGTAATTATCCTCGCATTTTTTTCTCTCTTCCTCACGATCCAAGAGATAGCCGACGATAATCTTCCAATCATCAGCGTCTTCCAACTGATCAATGTAATCGCCTCGACACCCACCTTCCTCGAAGGGGCGAGCTTTCTCTGCCTGTCTTATATTTATTTGCTTTTGGAGGATCGTGTCATTGTAACTTCTCACTTTTTCTTCGTCTATTACTTGCACATTCTCCAAGCCAGCAATTTCCACCGATAATTGTGCTTTCTGGGCCTCAAGTGCGGATCGACGATTACTACTCTCAGCATCCTTCTCATTTCGCTCCGAATGCGCGCTAACCAGCATGTAGGCGAGTATGGCGTACGATGGCGTATTGCCTGCGCTTTCACCTGGTTGCCCCTTCAGTTTCTCCAAGGTTGTAGCGGCGGAATTGAACTGCTCTCTCAGAGATTCCTGGAACCTGGACATGTTGTCACCGAAGAAACCGAAGCGTTCAGCCCCGGAGCTTGTCGATGAGTGAGGCACTCTCCAGAACCGATCTGATCCAACGATCTCCCTATAGCGTTTCTGAACCGCTCGTTCGACAGCACCATGCGCCTTGATGTAGTCATCCTCCAGCCGGGTCAGAGCCTCGCGACGCACTTCGCCCTTATCTTCAAGTTCTCTGTGCAACGTGGCATAGGAGAAATGCACCGAAAACCATAGCGGCAGCAAAAGGAACAGGAGAAAGAAAATGACGGCGATAAAGCTGGTGCCAACGGACAAGAACCATGCCCCAATCGCGTGTGGGGGACTACGACTTGGCGGTCGTGGACTATCCGACTCGTTAGAGGGCTGAACAGCCCGGATGAAAGCCAATAGCGCGCGGGAAAGTTCGATTGAGGCATAGACCAAGACGCCCTGTGTCGCAACGGTCAAGAAAAGCGCGAGTGTAATGGAGACGAATCTAGGGGTCTGACCGTTCACGCTCTGAAAGCAGGTTCCAATCGAAACCCAATCACCGGTGAACAAAGCCCGAAGGTCGCATGTCTGCTGGTCCGATCCGGAAAGAAACTCCTCAAATGCCACACCAGTCGTGACCGCAGATGCAAGGCTCAAAAGGATGATAAAGATCCAAGCCGCAGGGCTTAGCCGAAAGGAGGCAGAATATCTCCGCTTCCACTGCTCTCGCCCGAGAGGTGCCTTATTGTCTGGGTCGCCTTGTCCATCCCCCCCCGGCAAAGGCCTACGCAACTGGGCAGCATCAGCTGTTGAAATAGACAAACTATCTCTCCTGAATTGAAAATTTTAATTGAATTTTAGCTTATGGGGACGCTGCCATGCAAACGTTTTGAGGCGCGACGAACCGCTTTGGGACTGGCCTGATCCAGTTCAACGGCTTGTTGATTGACCGCTTCAGAACCAACCGAACAGAGGAATAATGTCTCGCGTTTTCTGCTTGCGCACATCGAGCGATGAGGCGTACTTACCGAGCCACATCTCAATATGTAGATGAGTCGGTATATTGGTTGAAACATTCCCTGAACGTCCCACTTTTCCCAGGGCCTGCCCCGATACAACATCTTCACCGGTCTTCACCGTGACCTGAGAAAGGTGGGCATAGTAGAAGTCGACAGCGCACGGACGTGCGGGTGGAACAATAATAGGTACTCGCAAGACGACATAGGTGCCGAATGCCCCTGAGCTGGCCGTGGCGGCGATCACTTTGCCACTCGCGACTGCCAATACGTCTTCACCTTCCTCAGCCAGAAGATCCGTGCCGGCATGGAACTTTGCACCCTCATTTCTGGTATCGCCATAGCTTCCAACCTGCCTATTCTCCTCGGCACGGTATGGGATGCGTACGCTTATTCCACGGACTTCCAAACTCAGTGGCGGTATCCAGCCCACCATCGTCTTCATGGTCTCGTAGATATCGTCGGACTGGCAAGCATCAGTGCCCTCAATGTCAATACCAACATTCCCATACTCAACTTCCGGAGAGGCTTGGGCCTGGAAACGATCATCGCAAGCCAATGTAACAGAGAGGATGAGAACCAACGGGGGCAGAACACTTTGGAACAGCTTACAAGAAACTACTTTCATGATCTCTCCTCCCAAACTACCAAGTCTTGTTTCTAGGTTCATAGCTGACATAGCACGCACCATGTAGAACAAACTCGCCATGATGGATGATGCGCAGCAGAATTGCTAATCTATGGCAAATCAGTTGCAGAATCGCGACGCTGAAGCAACACTCGACAGCAGTGCCAAAAAAATCTCATCTGCATGACCAATTGGTAGAAGTTCTACAGCAGCAGGTTGGGCGAGCGTCCTATCGCGATCATATTCTACGATCTCCTGATCAGGCGTTGTAGCGATGGGATTCTGAGTATCTTAGGAGTCGTAGGAGGTATGACTTCCATTTGTTTTTCTGCAGCGTGATCAGTTCTGCGTCTCAATTGTGCTAGATATCCGGCAAGCGCTCCACCTGCGCCACTGAGCAGTATCAAGCCCAAGCTAGCAAGCTGCGTAAACATCATCATCACGCCGAAAGCGACGGCTCCTGTTAGCGCGACTCCAACCTTCAGATTGGCGCGAGCGTGTGTTCTTCTAGTTTCTCGCAGTATGGCCTTGTGCGCTTCACGCTCTGCATGTGCTTTTGCCCTCTCCGCCTCGTGTTGCACATGAGCTTTTTCTTGCTCCGCCTTGAGGCGCAGCTCCTCGCGCTCACTGTGATGCCGTTGAGCCGCCGCAGCCAGGTCCTGCGCATTTCTTCGACGCGACAGCGCTCCTAGCCAGAACCCGGCAACGACGGAGACCGCCAATGACGGCAAAACCACGTTGAGCAATCCGCTGATCTGTAGCAGCTGGTCGTGGTTGAGCCAGACCAAAAGTCCTGTCACCATTTGCGCTAAGACGAGACCGGGCAGGTAACGCATCAGGTCTTGCCTCCCGTTTTGCTCAAACTGCGAAGTTGCTGCTGTCGTATTCCACCAGTACGCAACGGCAAATACAGCACACTCATCACTTTTGCAGGCCAAGTACTAATCTAGAATAGTCCCATCGCATAGTGCTGGCAAAATGATATCGTCATTACCTTTTTCAATACAAAAGGATTGAAAAAGGTAGATTTCTTAGTGCGCATCACGTTATTCCACCCTCCCCCTCTGCAAATTTCTCCACAGTGCAGACCCAGCGTAACTTCGTCGAGTGGTGAAGAACGGTCTGATTTTCTTAGTCAAATGTCTATATTGCATCCATCACGACGTCTGTACGTTTTTCCTCGTGCTATCTGACCGAGAGTAAATGATAAGTATTCTAAAGCGTATTCCATGGTTTTATGTTGCGTACATCTGTCAGTATATTTTTGAATACTGTATCGTTTCGGTCAGAAACTTTGCGAGCTAGGCTTCTTTCAAGTTCCTCTTGCTGCTTCTCCAGAACATCAATAAGCTTTCTTTTAAACTCATCTTGGTTCAAGATTTGGTCGAGCTCGACAATTATCTTGTCTGTCCCAAACCAACCTACAATTCCACCGACAACACCGCCGGCAAAGGCGCATACTGGGCCACACGCTGCTCCTCCCATCAGTGCCCCTGTACCTGCGCCTCCCCATGTTCCGGCTACCCCCTTAACCGCTGCCTTGGATATGGTCTTGACCGTCGTTTTCAGAGCCGTCTTCTCAGCCAGTTTTATGACCGCTCCTGCGCTAGCAATCGTCCCCGCCGATCGCTCCGCCAACGTCGCCCCAAATCTAGCGTGTACATCATTCAGAACAAGTGGCAGAACCTCTTCAAGTATATCCATGTCTTTTGGATTAAGGCCCAAATCTTCTCCCAAACGATCTCGAACTCTTGTCAAAGAGATTTTTAAATCTGCGTCGATCAAGGCCGACATATTCTTTAACTCGGCGGTCGCCCTCGTCTCAAAGTCCTCGTCAAAAACTGTCCTCAACAGGCTATCCGAGAACAATTCAATATATTGGCCCGTGACGCTATAGTGAGCTTCCAGGAATGCTGGCACGTTATCGTAGGCTCGCTGAAATATCCTAGCAGTTCCGTCTTTTACTACTTTTGCATGCGCTCGGTTCAAATCCTCCAGTTCTGCTTGTAGGTATTGATCGCCCAATTCTGCAGCCTTTCTCACAACACTGTCAGCGGCAGACAAAGTATTATCATCGTTTAAGCGCAACTTTGGCTTATCGACAGTTGCATAGAAAGTAACCATAGCTAACATGCCAAATGTACAAACTACGCTTGTCCAAAAAATTGTATGATTTTTCACCATTCCACTCCCAATTCGCAGACAAGGAACGCGACAGCACTCATTGCCACGTGTACATAGCCCAGCACCGCCAAATATCCACCAGAAAGAAATACAATCCAGATGGCCAACTTTGTGAGTTCGTGAAAGGCTCTACCAAGGTGGGAAGACGATGCGCCATCTAATCTATCGATCGAATCGATCCCGCTTTGGGCGAGGAGATATCGAGTGTTTTGCATTGCTCTTTCAAACGAAAGAAGGTCATCAATCTCGCCACAGGCAGACCATTTCACCTGCCTTGCATGGTCTACTGCACTGGTAAAATCCTTCACACCAAGGGCGTACTCGGGAGGGGGCAAAAACAATGAGATCAATAGAATGGCGACTGCTGTGATTAAAGTGACGATCCTGACTGACCAACTTCTGCAGACCGTATCAGCCATCGACCCCACAGCTCCAGCTTTGTTGACAAGCCAACGGCGCAATGAAACGTACACCCAGAGAGCAGAGAGACTACTGAACAGCAAAACTACCAACTGAATTATAGCAAAAGACGAAACACTGATGAATAAAAATATCGTCATAATAAATGACACTATCAAAGAATATGCAAGTGATGTTGCTGATGATCGCATGAGTCGGTTTAGTATTTTCCCTTCCCTAAAGTAACAATTCGCCATGCATATTTTCCTCGGCATTATAATGCTATGTATAGAACTTGATAAAAAGATATAAAATATCAATGGAGATAATAGAGAAAGGCATGTGAATGAATATGTCAGCAACCAAAAGACAATAACAATAGGCGCGGCCAAAATTATTAAACAAACTAAAACATTAAAGAACATTGATCTACTATAGATCATATGATCGCTCGATGATTGACAACGATATTATTTTTTGATAGCAACATTTTTTTCTCCGCCGAAAGGAATCCTGTCGATTATTCCGATTGGCATTACCAAAAATCGCGCCTTATCAGTCGAGTGGTGTATTTGATACATGCTATTTCTATGGATCCTTCGAAAGAGTGGGTGTATACTGTCGTGTCTTGACTATGTGTGAGGTGGAAAATAGACTTTTTACAAAGTTAAATATGCCAATAACTTTAAAATTGCTTCGTTTCTGGTGGCCGTCGGTCGGCATTGACCATGCTTTACGTTAATCTAGCAGGGTTTTAAATGGATTATTGGGAAATTCCGAGGCATCCAGAATGTCAACTTGCTCTGGAGAAGACTGTTGTGCATAGATGGTAACGTCCAGGCATAAGATTTCCAATGAGTATCTCCTGTTTGTCTGTCAGAATACGCTGTTAATCTTCGCCAAAAATTTGAGCGTAATCAATGAAAATGTATGGTGATGAGGGAGGGACGACAACCACGCATGGAACACTCGGGCTCGGAAAATCTTGACGCCAATCTCTGGATTTGGCACTCCTGTTGGAATAGCAGAACTAAACACGGCCTTTGGTCGGGTGCGGTGGTCGTCTAGTGGATTGTTTCAATCACAGGATTCCCATTTGATGCGGTTCGACGTATTGTCCGCGCATGAGAACAGGGATCAGTATCACCGTTACGTCTGAGGATCGTCGCCGTCTTGAGGGGATCGTCGGCGATCGCAATCGCGCTCAAAAGCATATCGCTCGTGCCAAGGTCATTTTGGCAACTGCGGACGGCTTCGGGACGAATGAGATTGTCCGCCGTTCTGGGCTCTCCAAGC
>JBCCUK010000051.1:0-19153 GCA_039196965.1 Pseudomonadota bacterium
ATTTGCTCACATCTGATGATAGCTCGCTAGAGCGAAACTTCGCTCGAGCCATTCCTGCGTGAGAACCCAGAGTTCCTACAGCACTAGATCAATGTGCGCCGTCCACGCTTAAGGTTCTTTCGTCTGCTTCTGAGATGAAGCCGAAATTTCCAATGTCCGTTTTTAGGGACCAGCAGTAGCAGCAAAGTTCCCATCACATCTCCTGCCAACAGCTGGCTAATTTGATCTTTGCCCCGCCTTGCGCATGGCTGCTAACCCTTGCCCGCAAGTGTGGGCAAATCGTGGGCATGGAGTGATTTTGGCGACTTGCTCAGAAGAAAAAATCTTTTAGAATCTGGTGGTTGGAGAGAGACTTGAACTCTCGACCTCAGGATTATGAGTCCTGCGCTCTAACCAGCTGAGCTACCCAACCAACAAGTTGCTGAGCCGCCTAAATCTGGCGGCGGAAGCGCTGTATAGTCGCGCAGTAGCAGGCACGCAAGAGATGAGCTGCCCCATTCGGACGGGATAATGAGGACTTGCCCATATCGAGGCCAAGTCTAGCTCACTCATTCATGACACGCGCCCTTCTCATTTTCCCACATCAGCTTTTTTTGAAACACCCTGGCTTCATCGAAAAACCCGATCATATCGCCCTAATCGAAGATTCGCTCTTCTTTGGCGATCATCGGTATTCCGCGACCTTTCACAAGCAGAAACTGTGGCTGCATCGCGCATCAATGGCGCGATATGAGAAACGACTTCTGGGTGACGGCTGGAGGATAAGGTTCTTCAGCTACCGGCAGGGTGAGGGCGCTCTCAAGACAGCGATAACCGCACTTCTTAAAGAGGGTGTCACGGAGTTCCTCGCTTGTGACCCGGTAGATTTCACCCTCACGAAACGGCTTCGCGGTTACCTTGCTAAGACCGAAACCTCTCTCACCCTACTCCCCACCCCAATGTTCTTGAACAAAAAACACGAAAACGCTGACTGGCGATCAGGTCAAAAGCGATGGTTCATGGCCGAATTCTACAAGTTCCAACGACGACGCTTCGACGTTCTGATGGACGGCGAAAATCCTGCGGGCGGACAATGGAGTTTCGACGAAGAGAACCGTAAGAACGTTCCCAAGCAGAAATTGAACGAGGTCCCGCAACTTCCACCGATACAGACGGACCAAATAGATCAGGAGGCCCGTATTTCCGTCAATAATCAGTTTCCTGATAATTATGGCTCATTGGACACGCTTCATTGGCCAACAAGTCATGATACCGCTGAGCAATGGTTGAACCAGTTTCTAAACGAACGTTTCGCTCTTTTTGGTCCCTATGAAGACGCCATAGTCGAAGGAGAGACACTCCTCTGGCACAGCGCGATTACGCCGATGCTGAACATTGGTCTGCTTACACCGCAAGACGTCGTGAACGCAGCCCTAGGACATTCCGAGAGACACAAAATCCCGCTCAATTCGCTTGAGGGGTTTATAAGGCAAATTATTGGATGGCGTGAATTTATGAGAGCTACATATGATGATTTGGGCGTGCAAATGCGGACCACAAATCAATGGAAACATACGCGCAGCATCCCCGAAACCTTCTGGACCGGGAAAACCGGCATTGCTCCAATCGATGACACGATAAAGCGCATCTTACAAACCGGGTATTGCCACCATATCGAGCGCCTAATGGTTCTCGGTGGATTTATGTTTCTATGTGAGTTTCACCCTGATGAAATTTATCGATGGTTCATGGAACTATTCGTCGATGCTTATGACTGGGTCATGGTGACAAATGCATATGCCATGAGTCAGAATGCTGACGGAGGATTAATCACAACAAAGCCCTACTTCTCCGGCTCTGCTTATATAAAGAAAATGAGTAACTATCCCAAAGGTGAATGGTGCGAGATATGGGATGGCCTGTACTGGCGGTGGATTTGGCTGCATGCTGAGGAACTTGAAAAGAACCCAAGATGGGCCATGATGGTCTCCATGGTTAGAAAAATGGACGAGGCCAAACGGGAAAATCACTTGAGCGTCGCCAACGCTTATTTGGAAAAGCTCTAAGTCCAATCCGAAATTGATACTACCCTCTCGATATTTCTATTTGGCCGGATATATACAGCGCCCTTACAACCGCTCTCTAACAATCATTAGCTTACGATAATAGATACTCAAACCCAACATCCATGAAAGCAATCGCAGAAATATAATATTATCCTACGGCTCAATTTGTTCAAATCCAGATTTGAACCGTTGCCAATTATTTACGTAAACCTGCGCATTGGTAGACAGCATAGCCCGGTCGGTGTCGGATAGAGAGCGCACAACCTTACCGGGTGCACCGACCACGAGCGAATTATCCGGAATGACTTTTCCCTCCGGTATCAAAGCGTGCGCCCCGATCAGGCAATTCTCTCCGATCACCGCGCGATTAAGGATAATGGCACCGATCCCCACTAGGCTGTTATTACCGATTGCGCATCCATGCAGCATTGCCATGTGACCAACGGTTACATTCTGCCCCACCGTCAGGGGGCAGCCGGGATCTGTATGTAATACACTACCATCCTGAATATTCGATCGCTCACCAATTATAATCGGCTCATTGTCTCCCCTCAAAACCGCATTAAACCAGATGCTGGAATCCTCCATCAGGGTAACGTTACCCAAAACGGTTGCATTCTCAGCAACCCAGTATCGATCCGAGGACGGCACCTTCGGTGTCACATTATCAAGGGCATACAAAGCCATTCTGTTCCTCTCATTGCTCATGCGTAATCATGCTTCATATTCTATTAACTCTGCTAGAGTCTAATGGACAACAGATTCGGAGGATTGGCATGAGGCATCGATGCCAAAACCAATATGGGCCGCCAACGGCCAGTGCTCACTCTGAGCAACCCCCCTTCGCTCTCCATTTCGCAACCGCGGCGCTTCCAGCATCGCGGTTTTTTTCTGCCCAAAATCAAGGAGTTCACCATGGGTAAACGGTCTGCTGCGCGTCGCTTGAAGAATGCTCGCTTCGACACCTCAGCCTATTTTGACGATGCTTCGAACGGTTTGGGCGAAAACGTTTTCGCCCTGGAAGGCGGCTGGCACCCGGATGACAAGGATCAAGTGAGGCGGCAACCCCCTAAACGCGAACAGCGATATGTTAAAACCGTGAAGCCCCGTTCAGAAAATCAGGAAAAGCTGATGAAGGCCTTGGAGGCGCAGCCCTTAGTGGTTGCCCTCGGGCCTGCAGGCACCGGCAAAACCTATCTCGCCATTTGTGCTGCCGTGGAAGCCCTGCAAAGCGGGCGCGTGGCGCGCATCGTGCTTGCTCGGCCAGCCGTCGACGCCGGCGAACAGATCGGTTTCCTGCCAGGCGGCATGGAAGACAAGCTCGCGCCATTCTTGCGGCCATTGTACGATGCGCTATCGGACAGACTGTCTCCCAAACAGCTAAAGGAGATGATCGCCGAAGGCCTGATTGAGATCGCCCCCATCGGTTTCATGCGCGGCAGAACCCTGAACAATGCCTATGTTGTCATTGATGAGGCCCAGAACTGTACCTATGGACAGCTAAAAATGCTTCTCACCCGCCTTGGCTGGCACTCGACTATGGTCATTACAGGTGATCCTGCACAGTCGGACTTGTTACCAGACATGTCGGGGCTCGCCAGTATTTCTCAGAAAATAGAAGATATGGACAATGTCGCTGTCGTCAGACTACTCGGCGAAGACGTTGTCCGTCATCCGCTCGTCGCCGATATGCTTGGTGTGCTATAGTACTTTTGTTTGCCTGGAAGCTAGAGCACCTCCATCGCCTTAATAATCGGAGGGAGCAGTAAAACTCCGATCATGACGGGAAAAACAAAAACGATAAGCGGCACTGTCAATTTTGCGGACAGTGCTAAGGCTCGCTCTTCTGCGATCAGAATTCGTTTCTGACGCATCTCCCTCGAATAAATGCGGAGTGTTTTGCCGATACTTGTCCCCATCTCCTCCGCCTGACGTAGCATTGTGGCTAGTGAATCAGCTTCCTCAAGTCCCAGGCGCTGCGAAAAATTGCTCCAGGCATCGTATCGGCTTCTTCCGGCTCTGAGTTCCAGGGCAATAATGTTCAGGTGCATGGCCAAATTTGGATAGCGACCAACAAGCTCAGCAGCTACCCGCGTCACGGCCGAATCAATGCTCACGCCCGCTTCCACGCAAGCGACAAGAAGGTCCATCATATCTGGAAAGCCTTCCTTGTACTCCAATTCCAGTTTCGATGTCCGCGCGTCCAGATATTTTTCGGGCAAAAGCAAGCCCGCGACAGCCAGAGCACCACTCACGGAGACAGGGGCCATACTATTATAGTCTGACAGCCGACCAATGAAGAGAAACAACACTAGCTGCGGAAGCAGCACGGATAGTAGTCTGACTGCAAAATATATTGATACCGAATTTGGACCGATAAAACCCGCCCGCATCAAACGGAAGCGAATTGCTGAAATCTGCTCCTCGTTTCCAGGCATGGCTCGACTGCCTACATGCGACAGAACCATGGAAAGTGACTTCTGCCTATCTCTCTCTAGTCTGCCTGTTTCCTCGTTTCTATTATAACTCTCGAGGCGAGAAACAAGCCGTTCAGATTGACGCGCGGAGCTAATCAGCGAAACAATAGCGGGCCCAGCGAGACCCGCGATTACCGCCGCCGTGCCGAAAAACAAGATATCAGTTAACTGGATCATCGCATCAAACCTATATGCGGAATGCAATCATTTTCCGCATAACCAGATTCCCAATCAGTAGCCATAAACCAAATCCCGCCAAGGAATACTGGACCTCTCTTCTATGAATGATGTCACCATAGAGCTCGGGCTGGATCATATGTACCGCTCCACCGACCAAAAAAGGCGCACACGTCAGGATCAGTGCAGACATGCGCCCTTCGGCCGATGCCGCTTTCACTTTCAGGCGTAGCGTCTGGCGCTCTCTAATTGCGCCAGCAATCAACTTCAGCAATTCCGCAAGGTTGCCACCGGTCTTTTGCTGGAGACGAACGGTAGCGGAAAATAGTTCAACATCAGCATTATAAGTTCTGACCGCCAGTCTCTGCACGGCATCATTCAATGAGGAGCCATATGTCATTTCATCGGCCAGCATTCCGAATTCGGTTCCGACGGGATCAGGCATCTCGCGGCCGACAAGAGATATGGCGCTTGGAACCGGGTGCCCAGCCTCCAAACTCCTCACGATGATTGAAAGCGCATCAGGTAATTGACTAGCCAGTTTTGCTGTCCTGCGTTTTCCCATATGGGAGAGGAAAAGAGGTGGTCCTGCGCCAAACACGAATATCGCAACAGCAACGGCAAGCCCAACATTACCTACAAGGTGGAATATCACACCGCCAAAAGCAGAAGAGATGAGAACTGAAAAGCCTATCCATTTACCCGGCTCGAATGGAATACCTGATCTTGTTACTAATTTATTGAACCATTTGGATGGCATGGACAATTCGCCATCCGAATTAAGGGCGCGTTCCTTCCGCAATTCAATAATCAACTGTTCAACGGATCCAGCGCGCTCCCTCGCCTTCAACCGTCGATTCAGTTGCTGATTCATCTTTGCTTTTGAAAACAGTCCAGATGTGCCCTGGACCAAAAGGAACCCAAGGGCAAACAGCAGCACGTAAAATACGACTGGGCCTTCTGAAAGATAATTAAGAGGGTTGAACACCGTCATTTGACCTAGAATTCTCTTTGTGGGTCAAATGTTTCCGCTGGTATGAAAACGCCGCGTCGCTGCATCTCTTCGAGGAATTTGGGCCGTAATCCCGTTGCAACAAACCTGCCATGAACCTTACCATTATCGTCGGTATGGGTTCTTTCAAACTTGAAAATCTCCTGCATTTGAATGACATCACTTTCCATACCGACAATTTCAGCAACGCTTACAACCCGTCTCGATCCATCGGAGAGGCGCGCCGCCTGCACAATGAAGTTCACAGCTGAAGCGATTTGTCCACGGATGGCTTCGACCGATATTTTCATCCCGCCCATAAGCACCATCTGCTCAAGACGAGTCAGGGCATCGCGCGGATTATTGGCATGGATCGTCGCCATGGAGCCTTCGTGGCCAGTATTCATGGCCTGAAGCATGTCGAACGCCTCCTCCCCACGAACCTCGCCGAGAAAAACCCGGTCCGGACGCATGCGAAGCGCATTCTTGACGAGTTCCCTTTGGCGGATCTCTCCTTTACCTTCAAGATTAGGTGGCCGGGTTTCCATGCGTGCAACATGTGGCTGTTGTAACTGTAGCTCGGCAGCGTCCTCGATTGTGATGATCCGTTCCTTGTGAGAAATAGCCGACGACAAAGCGTTGAGAAGTGTTGTTTTACCGGAGCCGGTACCGCCCGATATAACAGTTGACGCGCGACATTTGACAGCCCCGACAACAAAATCCAACATCGGCATTGGTAGCGCGCCAAACTCAGCAAGCTTCTCGACTGTCAAAGGTTTTTTTGAGAATTTTCTGATGGAAACAAGAGGCCCATCAATACCGATAGGGCTGATGGCCGCGTTCACCCGGCTGCCATCCAACAAGCGAGCATCAACAAGCGGTTGGCTTTCATCAACACGCCGCCCGACTGCAGCGACGATCCTGTTTATTATGCGAAGTAAATGATCATTATCAGCAAACCGAACTGATGATAATTCCAATTCACCACCGCGCTCGATATAGACTTGCTGCGCGCCATTTATCAAAATGTCAGAAATCGTGTCATCCGATAACAAGGGCTCAATCGGTCCAAGGCCGGTCATCTCATCGAAGACAGCATCGGCGAATTGACCGATCTCCGTAGAGGACATCGCCATGCCCTCCTCGCGTATAATCTCCATGACAATCGCCCGGACCTGTCTTTTCAGATCAGCATCACCCAGCTTTTCCAATGACGACAGCTCAAGCTCATCAATAAGACGGTTATGGACACGAATTTTGGCATCCAAAAGGGCCTGGGCGTGACGTTGTGCCGATCCCGTATCTTCCGCTGCCAGAAGGCTTTTCTCTGTCGGCCGATCACTATCACCCTTCGGCAAGGCCGGCGATGGCGCTGGTGGCTGAGATACGGATTGGGAAAAACGACCCATTACCTACCAACCATTTTCAGTTTACTGTCAGTCTTCTCGCCACTCAGCTGCTTCATCAGTGTACTTATATCTTTGACAAGCTTGCTCTTCGGTTTCACGGCTTGGATAGGCATACCCAGATTTACCGCGGCCCGTGCAGACTTCCAATCAGATCTCACCACCGCCCCGATTTCCCGCTCGATCGCTTTCGAAGCGCGAGACACCGAAAATTCGGACTTGGAATCGGACATACGGTTCAAAACAAGTCTTGTAATAGTATTATCATCCCGCAAGGCATCTACCTCACGACACATGTCTGCCGCTGCATGTAGACTCGGCACTGTAAACTCCGAGACGACAAGTACTTCATCCGCGCCCGACAGCAACGCCTTCGACCAGGACTGGCGGGTACGAGGCATGTCAACGATGACATGGCTGTAAACCGTACAAACCGTATCCAACAGACGCAAAATCAGGTCGCTTGAAGCAACATCATTGATATCCGGATTTCGAGGTCCGGCGACAAGATGAACCCCCGATCCGTGCTCCCAAACATACGCACTTAATAGAGTGGGATCCAAACGATCGGGTGCTTCGGACAGCGCCACAAGATCTAACTTAGGTTCGCCTTCCAGATATGCGGCCACCATACCATCCGCTATATTCATATCTATAATGCACACACGGTTGTTTTCGTCCTGGGCGGCCGCCGCGCAAGCCAACTCGATGGCAATTGTCGTTGCCCCTGCGCCGCCCACTGCACCGGTAACAACCCAGCAATGATTCTGCGCAGACGGCCCATCCGAACCCGTATGCACCAATCGATCAGAAGCTGCGACAATATCGGATATACTGGCTGACGCAGCAGCTATATCGGAACTCTGTAAACGGAGCATGGTGCGAACAGCAGATGCCGGGATAACATCACTTATGACCAGAAGCTTGGATTGCGGCGAGGAGCGAGCAATTGCATCAAGCCATTCCGCAGATATCTCTCGATCAAGCTCTACTATTATAAGATCTATTGTCTCCAGAAAGGATAACTCTTCCGTAGAGTGATCAAGTAAGTTAATAGAAGATGCAAAGTGCTCCAAAACATCCGAAAAACGATCTGGGTTTACAAGAACAGCAGGAACGATATCCGACTTACGAATATTCTCCGATTTCAGCAAAGCGCTCATCTTATCAAACCTTTTCAATAGTCGCGCGAGCTATTCGCTATCGACCGAACTACCTACGCCACTTGCCGACGCATCGCTTATCTCGGCAGGTTCGCGAGAATTTAGCCGCGTAATGGCAGCAACCGCCCGAATACCAGACTGCCCCTGCAAGCCCTCTGAGTTCGGGAGATCAACAGGACGAATAGACTGCGCTGCAATATTCTGGGTGACGGCTCCACCTAGCAGACGTTCCGTCTGAAAATCATGACTCACATATGCCCCATTATGCGCGCACGCAGCAGAAACAGCGGAGAAGACGGTAAGTACGAATAGTTTTCTTCTAAACAACATTGGCTTCTCTTTCTAAAAAGTGGCGTCTTCGTGGGCGACAACGGTTTGGTCCAGAAGAAAAAACTCAGTCTCCGTTGGCTCGCCAAAGGCGTCGAGTGGAGTGGCAAGATCCGCGATCGAAGCGGCAGGCTGAACAAGGCGCGGAGTGATAATAATGACTAGCTCTGTCTCATTGCGTGTATACCTTTTGGATGAGAAAAGCGCGCCTAGAACAGGTACGTTACCAAGCCAGGGTGTCTGCCGCACATCGTTTGTATACGTATCTTGAAGCAAGCCCGCCACGGCGAAAGACTGCCCGTCGCGCAACTCAACTGTGGTATCGGCCCGGCGCACACTCAGTCCAGGCACTTCGATACCGCCAAAGCTAACGCCGCTACGAGTGTCCAGAGCTGATACTTCCGGCCGGACACGGAGATTTATCATGTCCTCACCGAGCACAGTCGGTGAGAAAGCAAGGCTGACCCCGAACTCTCGGAATTCAATTGTTACGACATCATCTTCTTGTGCGATTGGCACTGGAAACTCGCCACCGGCTAGGAAGCTCGCTGTATCGCCTGAAAGCGCCACAAGGTTGGGCCTTGCCAGCGTTCTAAGAACGCCCTTCTCCTCCAACGCATTCAATGTGAAATCAACCGATGTTGGGCCAAAGCCATGGCGAGCGATAATACTTGCCTGAGCCGCAAGGCCAGAAATCAAATCACCATCCGAAAAGAAAGAAAACTCGTTAGGATCACTACCATTGACACCAATGCCAACCTCACGAACGAGATCTCTCTCGACCTCCACAAAGCGAACCTCCAGCAAAACCTGCTGAGCTTGCTGCACGGTCAGACCGTTGGCGACGCCATCCGGCACATACCTTTCTGCCAACTCCACAGCCGTTGCCGCCGCGCCAGCAGACGTAATATCGCCCGCGATAAACACGCCGTCATGGACGGGCAGAACTTTAAGATCCTCGCTAGGCAAGAGTGTATTGAGATCCTGGCGAAGCGCATCGAGGCCAAGGGCGACATTTACCTGTATCAGCTCGATAACAGCGCCGTCATTGTCGTAAACGAGAACGGTCGTCCAACCAGGTGCCTTACCGCGAACAAAAAACGACCTGTTGCTCGTAGCCGTCACGCTGGCAATTTCCGGGTCTGCTACGGCGATCGTCGAGAATGTAGCGCTCGCTTCAATGACGGTGGAGCGTCCTCTGTTCACGGTCAATACTGGAGCATTTTCCGCCGCGGTTAATTCAGTCCATGCCGCTGCTGATGGATTGAAAGGTATGCCGCCAAGAGTCAGCGATGAGGCCGCGGCCACAAAGGAGAAAAGTCGTATTATATTCATGCCCATGCGCCTCTAGTTTTTATTCTTCCGCGCCGCGGGGGCCGACACTGTTTTTTCTTCTTCGCCTTCGATAATCCTGATGGATGCTCTGCGAGGCCGCGGTGCCTGTCGGACGGTTCGGACTTTGGGTTTTGGTTCCGCCAGCGAGATGTCCTCCTCTGCGCGGAGGGCGAGCCCCATACGGCCAATATCTGAACCTGAGATAAGAAGACCCGCCTGCGACGGTGTCACCTCAAGCGTGACACTCCGGGCAAGTGCTGGCCCATCTGTTTTATCATCAAATGACTGGTCGATCGCTAAGACACGAACGTTCCTCACAACTGTCTCGGGGCGAAAGCTACGCGCACCGCTAGTCTCTACAAGTTGGCGAGATAGAATCACATCCACTCTATGATTGGGCAGTACAAACCCCGCCACACCGGTATCATCCGCCACTTCAATGGAAACAGCGCGA
This sequence comes from Pseudomonadota bacterium, assembly GCA_039196965.1. GTDB lineage: Bacteria > Pseudomonadota > Alphaproteobacteria > Caulobacterales > Hyphomonadaceae > CALLCD01. Next base: position 10,376 of record JBCCUK010000051.1, read on the forward strand.
TATCCAGGCTCTATGATTGCCGCGAGTGTATCTCTTGGTTTGAGCAAAGATATCTTTGATGCTGTAACCGGTTCACCAGGGGCAATGCGGCCCAATGCAAACGGCGCACTTCCATCCGCCATTATGAGCGCATTCGCATCTTCAAACGCACCCGCTGGCAAAAACTCTTCGGGCCAGTCTTGCAACTCGAAGAGCGCAGCCTCAACCGCGTCTCCGCGTTCTATAAGAGCATTTGCCACAAGGATTTTCTGAGTAGCGACTTCTTCGATAAGCACCTCAGCAGGCTGGCGAGACGCTTCAGCCTCGTTGCTTAGCCAGGCACGCCCGAAAACAACCGCAACGATCCCGACGATCATCGACAAACCAAGCGATACAATTGGACCCATCCGCATATTCGACCCTCTCCGGCGACGCCTTCTGCTTCTTGCCGTAAGGAGAGCATTATTTAGGGTTAGGCCATAAAATCCGCTGAAAACCTGCAATTAAAACATTAGCACCAAAGTCAGGTTTGGTTAGTAAATTGACGCGCGGAGGCAGATTTGGCCGTAATAATTAATTTCGAACCCAGATTGTATTAATAAATTGATGGTTTGAAGCCAGCTACTCAAGTTACTGTCCAACTGAGGCACGTTGCTAGTCGTCCTCAATATATTCACTTGCACCGATCTCCCAGGCGAACATCCCCTCACCGCCAGACCATCGAGCATAGGCATAGCATCCTGCGCAGCCTGCTTGCCGTGCGAGATAGCTTGCCCAATCCTCCGCACCATCTTCCTGAAACGGGAATGCACTGACGCCCCAAAGCAGCTGCGCCTGGCGCAAACGGCTCCAATCTACAGATCCGTATAGAATAGGCGTTGATCCCCTTACGCGCGAGAATCTTGCAAGCCGGGCTATCGATCCGGTTCTTAAGGATAGCGCCGATGCTCCATTGGCCCTCGCAAGCGCCTGAACCGATTCGGCAACAACATCGACAAGTTGTTGATGGTCCGGCGAACCGATGCCATCGAATTGATCGATCGAAACTTCATAGTCTTCAGCCGCCTCGGCTGCTTTGATAATTCGGTCCATAATCGCAACGGCGGTGGCAGGATGCCGACCAATGGCAGTCTCGGCGGACAGCATAACCGCATCGGCTCCTTGATAGATCGCCGTTGCCACATCGCTTGCCTCAGCCCGGGTCGGGGCAGCATGCTCGATCATCGATTCCAGCATTTGCGTCGCTACGATCACCGGCCGCCCTGCCCCTCGCGCCATGCGAATAATGCGCCTTTGGATCACCGGCACACGTTCCAGAGGAAACTCCACTCCCAGATCGCCACGGGCAACCATAACTGCATCTGCCGCTTTAACGATCGCCTCCAGATTATCGATCGCCGCTGGCTTCTCGATCTTTGCGATCAGCGGTACACGCCCGGCAATTAGCGACTTTGCTTCTTCGACATCCTCCACGGTCTGAACGAAACTCAAGGCGATCATATCGACGCCCAGTTCAAGTGCGTAGTCGAGATCGCTGCGGTCCTTTTCCGTCAAAGCTCCGACAGGCAGGGCTTTTCCACAAACCGTGAACCCCTTCTTGTTACTCAGCTTCCCTGGAAGATCCGCGCGCACACGAAGGGACGTTCCGGTCTCGATCACTGTCAATTGCTGCTGGCCATCATTCAGGAGAATCCGATCACCAATTTCAAGCTGCTCCAAGATCGCAGGATGGGGAACAGGTATGACATCGTCACGCTCCGTAGTATCGCTCGCCACAAGCTGAAACTCTTCTTTGAAACCCAGCCGGATCTCGCCTTCTGAAAAACTCCCGATACGGATTTTCGGTCCCTGCAAATCAGCGAGAACCGCGAGAGGTCGCCTGAGTTCAGCCTCAACCGCCCGCACCGTTTCAAAAGTGCGGCGGTGATCATCATGACTGCTGTGAGAAAAATTCAGGCGGAACACGTCAACACCCGCCATAGCGAGCAGCTTAATAGTGTCAGGAGCGCGGCTACTCGGCCCTAAGGTGGCGAGTATTTTTGCATTGCGGCCACGCATTCTATCAGTGGCTGTCATTATTGACGGCACGCTGCGACAGCTGCACTCGCTGTGCCTTCCACACTCGTCCAATCGCCGATGGCGATATCTGTCCTATTGACCATCCAGGAACCTCCGACCGCACACACATTCGATAAACTCAAATAGTCCTTTGCATGGTCCGCAGTGATTCCACCACCGGCAATAAAGTCCACATTCGACAAAGGCACACTCCAAGCGTGCAACAGATCGAGTCCGTTGATGGAGGTCGCCGGGAAAAGCTTGAGGATATCGAACCCATTAGCAGCACATGTCATGGCTTCGGATATGGTCATTACCCCAGGAATGGCTGGGATATCAGTGGCCAATAAAGCATCGCTGAGCTGAGGTGAAAGCCCGGGTGACGCGAGAAACTGCGCGCCTACATCGACCGCCGACGCAACCTCATCCGGATCCGTCACCATACCGGCACCGACCATCAAGTCCGGAGCCGCCTCTCGCATCGCTGTTATCGCCGGCAGTGCAGCAGACGTTCGTAAGATGACCTCCACCGCTTTGAAGCCGCCGCGAGCAAGTGCGATTGCAAGCGGAGCGGCGTCCTCTCCCCGATCAATCGTCAGCACCGGAACAAGTGGCACGGAGGCAAGAGCGGTCTTCAAAGTCTTGATATCTGTCATGGGCGGTCTTCAGCGAGCCCTGAGGAAGATGGGGCACTCTGTTTGCTTGCTCTTACTCTTGCACTAATGATGAGGAAGGAAATCACGCAGATGACAATGGCGATTGCGACAGCCGGCGCATATCGCTCAATCCGCTCGCCTGCCATCTCGCCAAGGGCGTGGAAAAGTGCAAAAGCGATGAAGGCGTACATGACCGCCGAGCCAATGACAAAAAAGGCAACCTTCGGAAACGGGGCTCGGAAAAACCCGCAAGCGATATAGAGCGGTATACGCGTTCCCGGTACAAAGCGGGCTGTAACGAGCGAAAGCCCAAGACGATTCACCACTTTGTCTCGCGCAGCCTGGACAGCTGGCTTGGAAGCCGCCCTGCGTCCCCATTCATTATAGTGCGCCGCCCGTCCGAGCCAGTACTTCCAAAGATCGCTTGCGCTAAGCCCGACCAGAAGGGAGACGAACAATATTGGCGTTTCCCCTGCCCCGGCAATTGATGCCGCCGCAGCACTGATAATAGCCGTGTCCTCCTGCACGAATGGCGCGATAGCCACAAACAGGTAGACACCCCAAGGGTATGCAGAAACGAGATCGCTTAGCCATTCCATGGCCAAGCGATACCATTAAACCTACGTCCGTCGAAAGCCGCTGCCGGTAATATTAAACACGCTCGATAATGATGGCAGGTGCCATACCACCCGCCGCACACATGGTGACAAGACCGTATTTGCCGTCGGAACGCTCCAGCTCATCCAGGGCCGTACCTATCAGAATAGATCCAGTCGCCCCAATCGGATGGCCAAGCGCCATGGCACCGCCGTTTACATTCACCTTTTCCCGATCGAGATCGAGGTCACGGATGAACTTCTCGGCGACCACCGAAAAAGCCTCATTGATCTCGAACACATCGATATCCTCGGTTGTCAAACCTGCTTTTTCGAGGACCTTCTTCGCTGCGGGCACTGGCGCATTCAGCATCAGCGTCGGGCAATCTCCCATATTGGCTGTGGCGACAATACGTGCGCGAGGTGTCCAGCTATTTTTGTCCACAGCGTCCTGCGATGCGAGCAACAACGCGGCTGCACCATCAACGACACCGGAGGAATTCCCGGCATGGTGGACATGGTTTATCTGTCCTTCGAGCTGCGGGTATTTTTTGGTCACCAGGTTGCCGTAGGTGTTTCCCTGATCATCGACAGGCACGCCAGCAAACATATCGAAGACCGTTTTAAGGCCGGCCAGGCTTTCCATGGTTGTGCCTGGGCGCGGGAACTCCTCCCTGTCGAGAGCAACCGTTCCATCGGGATTGTGTACGGGAACAAGCGACTTATCGAAGCGACCTTCTTCAATCGCTTTTGCGGCCCGCTCCTGCGATGTACAGGCCAGCCGGTCAACAGCCTCGCGATCAATACCTTCAAGGGTGGCAATGGCATCTGCGCAAACGCCCTGCTGGCTCTGGGGGTGCTTCTCTCGAAGGCTTAAATTGCCCGCATCAAGCATGGGTGGCTCTTTCGGATCAGCCGTGGCGGATGTGTAGCTCATCATTTCCGTACCGCCGGCAATGACAACATCTTCCATGCCGGACATGACCTGCGCGGCCGCAAGGTTCACAGTGGTTATCCCGGAACCGCAGAACCGGTCGAGCGTGACGCCTGAAGCCTTGATGTCATAGCCAGCGTCAAGGGCCGCCATGCGGCCGAGGTCGGCTCCCTGCGCCCCGCGCTGCGAGGACGTGCCCCAGATGATATCATCTACTTCGGCAGTGTTCAGACTGTTACGGTCGCGGAGGGCCGCAAGCACCGTTGCCCCAAGATGCTGGGGATGGAGATGGGCCAAACTCCCTTTTCCAACTTTTCCGATACCGCGCGGCGTGCGGCAGGCGTCAACGATATAGGCTTCAGGCATTGGGCGTTCCTCCTCGCGCTTATTCTATTCACCCAAAATGGCGCGTTGACGCAGGAAGAAGCAAGGCCCGCAGCCCCGAAAAACACCTATTCTCCGGAGAATACATTCCGCCAGTGAATGTCAGCGCGCATAAACAGATTTGCGCCTTCCACTGTGGAACCCTCAATGATCCTGTCGAACCGTGGATCGTATATCTGCCCGCCCTGATTGACTTTACCGATGTCGTAGAAGTGCTGGGCAGAACCGATCTTCAGATACCGCTCCCCTTCCAGTGGCGTTATGAAGCCATGGAAATAGATGATCGGCCGGGGTTCTACCGATTCTGATATTGCCGGGCGAGAAACAACTGAGCCCAGCGCATCCAGACGGCTCCTTGCTTTTTCCTCGTTCAGTAGCGCAATGAATTCTTCTGTATGGTCATGACCACCATCAGGACTCAGCACCTCATGTGGCAGAAAGCCATTATTATAGTGGGTGTCGAACCAAATGGGGATCTGGGAGACCGGTGCGGCGAATTCGACAGAGGATTCAGCGCTTGCCGGTACAGCAGCGATTGTCATTGCTATGGACAGGATTGCCCCTGCAAGCTTGCTTCTTTTGAGCATAATTAGAGCCTCCCTATAGGCGAGTTTTGTTTTTAGGATATGAGCAGTTGAGTTCGATAGTTCCAATCGAAAGATGTTCAATTTTCAATCGCTTTTAGCTATGAATTCCAGCCCGAATGATCCCCCCGGCGTAACATGCAGTACCGGGCATCCCCTCGATACCGTTGGCAAGAGACTCCGTCGTGACCAGATCTCCGACGATACAGTACGGTACGGATGGGAAAGCATCGGGGCAGAGATGAGCGACACAAGCATCATGACGATCGATGGCCTGGAAGCCCAGATCGGAAAAAAGCCTGCGAACATAGATCTCAAGGTGATCGATCACCTCGACGTCGGCGCGCGCAAATGGGCAGAGATGTGCTCGCTGATGTTCATCGCCCTCAGCACCAATGAAGGCTCCGTTGCCACCATTGCCGGCGGCATTGCGGGCTTTATCGAGGCCGAGGAAAAGCGTCTGAAACTTCCGCTAACGTCCATCGACGACAGCTTCGGCATTTCGCCGGGCGCAGGGTTCGGATCGCTGCTAGTCCTGCCGGGCATTGGAGAAACGCTGCGGATCAATGGTCACATAAGCGACTATGACGCTGAATCCATTACAGTAAGTGTCAGCGAGTGCTATATTCACTGCGCAAAAGCCATCATCCGGTCGGACTTCTGGTCACCAGTATACAAAGCCCACAGTACCGATGATCCCATCCAGACCATCGATCATAGCCGGTTCCTCGCCCTCGCCACGAGCGATGAGGACGGAAACGCCGATCTCAGCCCGAAGGGTGATCCATCCAGCGCTCTTGCCATTGCCGATGGCGAGTATATCTGGCTGGCAGACCGCCCCGGAAACCGCCGGGCCGACAGCTTCCGCAACATGCTGCGCCAGCCAAAGGTCGCCGGGATTTTCCTGTCTCCGGGACAATCACAGGTTCAGATTTTTCAGGGCGTAGCGGAGCCGACCTACCACGCAATGAGGGAGCGACTGGCGGTGCAGGAACGTGTTCCAAAAATTGCCACCCGCATCTCCATTGCCAATCTTCGTTCCGAAACCAGCCAAGCCATAGAAACCTCAAGGATCTGGACGCGAGAGACAGCAAATATCAGCCCGTCTAAAATTCTTGGCGAACATCTGAAGCTCAACAAGAAACGCAGTGTTTCGGCGCGCATTGTGGGGACGGTTTCGGGCATTCCCGGCGTGCTCGAAAAGAGCCTTGAAGCCGACTATAAAAAGAATCTCTACTAGGCACTATCCTGGCAAATTTGCGGGGATAGACCCGCGGACAAATCAGCCGTTGAGGCTCTCAGTTTCGGCGCGCTGAGAGTCGCTGAGAGCTTTATGGGGATAAATCAACGTCAGATCGCTATCAGTGGCGCATGACGACCGAGTATGACGGGGTAAGCTGTTGTGGGATAGACAGGAGCCTGCTTCCGCAATTACTGCGCAGCGGCAAACTGAAGCCGCTCGATGTATTGCGGTGACCCGATACGGGTACCGTAGACGATCAGACCATCATCCGTATACTGAAACTCGACGGCGAAAGGCGTGCGCACCGAGTAGCCGAAACCGTTCTTCGCCTCGACCCATGAGCGGACGACATATCTGCAATTTTCAAGCTCCGTGATGCGATCGACTGTCTCTGGAAATTGGGCACTGGCCGGCAACCAGAGTGCCTCGGCCACCGCATCTTGCATAGCTCCTGTGAGCTCCAGAGATCGATTACTTCTAACGCATTCGGTCGCGTTGCTCTCAAACGGAGTCGTAATGGCTGCCGAAGACGTATAGGCCTCAGCATCACGGACAAGCCATTGAGCACTGAAAAAGCCCACCACTATGGATGGCAAAGCCATGAATAAAACAGCACGGCGCATTATGGCCATTGGATATCCCTCCAAGGCTCCCCCAAAGATTACATTTGCGTCATCAACCCTTAAGAACCGTTAGAAGCCTGTGACGGAAATGTGGCAAACGGATCGTTTGTCTAAAATCCTTGTAATGTTGCGGCTTCGGCGCGAAGGGCTTCGGGCCCGCCAAAGAGCTGGCGATTTACGCCAATACGTTTGAACCAGTAGTGAAGACCAACAAGATCCGTGAACCCCATACCGCCATAGACTTCAGTCGCCGTACGAGCCACGAAAGTCGCGACCTCGGATATATGTGCCTTGGCGTGGCACGCCATAAGCGCGGCGCGGTCCGGCTCTTCATCAAAGAGATACGCCGCATGCCAAACGAGAGACCGGCAAGGCTCAAGCTTTGCGGCCATTTCAGCGCACATATGTTTCACCGCCTGAAATGATCCGATCACGCGGCCGAACTGTTTGCGTTCCTTTGCGTACTCTACGGATTTGTCGAGCATGGCCTGGGCTGCGCCCAGCGTATCTGCGGCGACGAGAATGCGCGCGAGAGCAACGGTTCGATCGGCGGCGGCGCCAGACGTATTCTCTCCGCTCAAAGTCTCGGCTTCAGCGGCTTCGAATGTCAGCTCAGAAAATGTCCGGGTTCGATCTATTGTTGTGAGGGTACGCGAGCTAAGGCTTGATCCGACAGGAACGATATACAAGCTTCCTGTATCATCAGTCGTCAGAACATGTGTTGCGTCGGCGACCTCTAACGCAAACAGTGCCATCCCGGAAAGCGCCCCACCTTCCGATTTGACACCTGCGCTTTCTCGTCGGCCAACATGTTCGGTCAGGGCGCCACCGAGCCGAACGTCCCCCGATGCAATACGCGGCAACCACTCGGCCTGCTGGGCGGGTGTTCCGGCTGACATGATAGCTGTCACCCCAAGGGCAGCCCGCGCCATAAAGTCGGCAGGCGACACGTGGGCTCCAATCGCTTCCTGCACGAGCGCCGCATCGAGCGCTAAGAGACCGAGACCGCCATGGTCTTCTGGTACTAGAAGCTCGACCGTGCCAAGTTCCGACAAGGCGGATGAGATTGCTGCGCCGTCTGCTTCACCGGCTGCCACTTTCCGAACGTGGTCGAGACTGGAAGCCGTTGCTAGCGTTCCGAAAAGGGAATCCTGAAGCATTTTCTGGTCTTCGGAGAGAGCAAATTCCATTGTCGACCTCCCTCAAGCCACCGCCGGTTTCGGCTCACGGGGAAGGCTGAGGCCGCGCTCGCCGATGATGTTCTTTTGAATCTGGGCCGTACCACCGCCAATGATCAGACCAAGATCATACATGTATCGATACTGCCACGCCCCGCCATCTTTGAGGTACGGACTATCCCCATACAGAATACCAATCTCGCCAAGGCAGTCTATGGCGAGCCGGGCAATCTCATGATTGAGCTCGCAGCCTTGGAGCTTTATCAGCAAACCTGCGAGGCCCGCGCTTTCACCTTTCAGCCGGCTGGTCATTACTCGCAGGCCATTGGCCTGCATGGCAAGCACCTCCCCCTGGAGCGCCATCAGCCGGTCCCGCAGCATGGGATTGTCGATCAGCCGCTCGCCATTGATCGTCTCGGTTTTCATCAGGTCGGCGATTTCAAACAGGCGCGCTTCAGCGGCATTGGGATCGCCGAGCATGCCGCGCTCATGGGTCAGTGTGGCATTGGCAACCTGCCACCCTTTCCCAGATTCTCCGACAAC
>JBCCUK010000052.1:0-17155 GCA_039196965.1 Pseudomonadota bacterium
AAATGGGTATAGAGATCTTAAATGATCCGCGCAGTGCAAAGGTTATCTCTGCCTACTATGAGTGTATCGCTTAGCTTTTTCTCCGTTATTCTCGCGATGAGTATTTGCCTAAATAAACCTCATCTCGGTGCTGTCAGTCTAATGCGAACCAGTCTCCACTTTTCGCGGACGAGCAGGTCTCATGCAGCGATCAGTTCGCGCCATTCGAGAAGAGCTGTGTCGCGGTTCTTTTTGAAGTTTGATCTGGAGCAGAGGTGGCACTCTTAGTAGGCAGAGATAACCTTTGCACTGCGCGGATCATTTAAGATCTCTATACCCATTTTGTTTGGGATATAAGCGAGCCCGTGCCCCGTTGCGGGGTGGCCTATAGCAAATGATCCACCCCAACCGGTATGACCAAAGGCGTCAGGGTCTGGCCCATACAGATTTAACGGACCGCTTCGTAAAAATCCGCAGGCCCAATCCAAGGGTAAGGCCAAGACGGCGTCTTCACAGACTATCTGCGATGACAGAGCATATGACTGTGTACTCGGCCCTATGAAGTCTGAACCGTCAATCGTTCCGTTGCCTGCAAGTCCGGCATAAAGTTTGGCAAGCGATTGCGCTGTTGCATGCCCATTCCCAGCAGGAATTTCCGCCGCTCGCCACTCTGGTGAGTTGGCGATGTTAGGATCAACGATGGGGTTTAACATCGTTGCTTGCTGGATTTTGTTTAACTCCGTAGAAAAAACGGAACTGCTTGTAAAATCTGTCGAGGGATAGACCTGTGCTGCTCGATCCACTGCTTCGCCGTCCAACCCGATACTCAAATCCAGGTTCAATCGGTCAGAGAGTTCAGTGCGGACGAAATCTTTCAAGGACACACCCATTATTCGTTTAAGAAGCGATGATATCAAGAATCCGGATGTCACTGCATGATATCCTGTCTGGGTCCCCGGAGTCCAAAAAGGTGTCTGTGCCAACAAAGTTTCTGTGGCGCTTTCCAGATCATAAAACATAGTTACGTCAATAGGCTCTGCGAAACCGCTGAGGCCAGCTTGATGGGACATCAAGCCGGCTATGGTCAAAGTTTCGAGACCGTATCCGGTAAACTCTGGCCAGTAGTCACTCACCAAATCTGTATATTGAAAATGGTCAAGTTCAACGGCGCGTGCGATACAAGCCGCCATAACACCTTTCGTGGTTGACCAAACATTGACCAATGTATCCTCATTCCACGGTATTTCGCGCTCTACATTCGCCATGCCCCCCCAAAGGTGGACAAGAACGTCATTGCCATGACAGATTGATACGCTTGCACCAATCTCATTATTTTCTAGAAAATTTTGCTCAAAGGCGTCTTTCACTGCCGCGAATTTCTGGGCGCAGAACCCTTTAATATTTGGTTCTATAGTGTTTTTGGAAAGTTGAGTGCCGTCCATTTACGTTCCTCGTATGCGTTCTTAGCCAACCGCTAGCGTATTCTTAGTTTAATAGCGAAGGGTCGCTTCAAAACCAAAAGTCCGTGGTCGGTTCACATTGCCAATGACCGGTATGATATCCAGCGCACCGGCTGAGTTCACAATCGGTAACCCCGTAAGGCCGTCCAGAGATTGAAATTCCACATCATTGGTAACATTATTTACATAGCCAACAAGCGACCAATTTTCATGCTCTAAACCGAGGCGAAAGTTCACGATTGTAAGCTCTTCAAGTTCCGTCGATGGAAAGTTTTGTACGGTTGAGAACCGCTCATCGGTAAACTGAAAGCTGGCATTACCAACCAAAGATAAGCCGGTGTCATTAAGTGGATAGTTAACATCAGTGCCTGCTGAGAATGTCCATTCAGGCGTATTTGCTGTTCTTGTTCCATCTAAAATATCCGCCGGAAACCCTAGCAATGCTGCGGCAGGCACAATCAAGGCGTCTTCTGTAAAGGTCGCATCCGTATAGGCACCCGCCAAAAACAGTGAGAAATAGTCTGTTGGTTTCCAGAAAATCTCTTGTTCAATCCCAAAGATTTCTACGTCTGGTCCATTTGTTGTTGTGATAAAAGGTACCGCAGCCTGAACTTGCTGATTATCGAAAGATGTAAAGTATACAGAGGAATTAGATGTTAAATCACCATCAAAAAAAGACGCCTTAATGCCGCCTTCGAAAGTTAGTACATCATCTTCATCAAAGGTCCGAGCTTCTGCGAATGCAGGTGCCAATGCAGCCGGATCACCCGCTGTCATGACCGCTAAAGAGGCGACTGAGAAAGACGAAGCCGCTGGGTTCAAACCACCATTACGCACCCCAGTGGAAGCGCTGGCATATAGCAAGATATCGTCAGTTGCTCTGAACTCGATGACACCGCGCGGCAGGAACCGATTAAGCGTAAAGGTTTCAGCCAGCGGTAGCCCGGTCGATACGACCAAACCAGCTGTGTCAAGAGAAATGAAAGGTGGTTCAAATCCAAACGCTCCACCACCGAAAGGCGCCTGTGAAGCCAATGTCTCAGATGTAATCTCCTCATTTACAAAGCGCACACCGCCGATCAGGCGAAGACGATCTGTTAAATCATAGGTGAGTTCAACGAAGCCTGAAAACTGACGCGATTCAATTTCCGTTTCCTCAACAATGATTTGATCGCTTCCCAGTGGCATGGCAACAAAATCACCGAACTCTGGGGCTGATGAATTAACACTGACATCAAGCGCGGTATCCTGGAAGAAAAAGCCACTGACAAAATTTAAGGGGCCATCGAATTTCGAAACAAATCGGAATTCTTGTGTTATGCTTCTATCATCCGACAATATCGCTAGCGACACCGATAGTGGGTCCGGCAAGAAGGCACCAAACGCGGTGGCTGCGAGAGGATCAAATGAGATGAAATCTCTGTCGCGGCTGTAAAATCCAGTGATTGACGTAGCTTCAAGATTACCAAAATCGTAAGTTAGCTTTCCGCTGATTAGAGTAAAGTCGTCCTTGGTGTTTTCATCAGTCAGGGCGAATGATTGCAAGTCTTCAGGAGATGCAAATGTCGCTGGCGGTAAAAATGGTGTGACGAAATTATTCTCGCCGATGTCGTCGCGGCCAACAAAGGCCGTCATGCGTGCAGAAAATTGTTCTGTAGGTTGATATAAAACAACGGCGCGTCCGCTCAATGACTCATACGTATTGACGTCTTCAAGACCGAGAGGAACATTGTCGATAAATCCATCATCTTCGCGGTAGTTTATAACACCTCGAATACCAAGGACGTCAGGTATAAGAATGAAGCTCGACGCTGCAGATACGCTGTAGTTGACACCGCCATTATCTGTAGATGAGACACCTGACTTGATAATGCTATCATTGAATGTATCGCCACCAAGATCAGGGTTTCTAGTAAAATAACGAATCGTGCCACCGACAGACCCTTCACCAAACAATGTGGGCTGCGCGCCGCGTAAAACCTCTACACGCTCGAAATCAAAATAGTTAAAGTCACGCTGACTGCCCGTGGATGCTGCAACTGGAATTTCATCAAGAAACTGACTGATGAGCGGACTAACGCCGCCATTATCACTCAAGGCCGGCAGCACACCATTAGATACGCCACGGATACTCGGGTCATTCTGGTTTGGACCACGGTCAATCAGATCCAGGCCTACAGTCCGTCTTGAGATATCCTCAAAATCAGTGATCCCTTCACGGGCCAAATCATCGCCAGAAATCGCCGAGATACTGGCACCGAGGTCTTGAACGCTTTCTTCCCGAAAGCGAGCCGTAACAACGATTGTATCTAATTTTTTGTTCTCTGCTTCTTCGGGTGTACTTTGGGCAAATGCAGGAGCGACGTCCAAACCGACAAAAAGGGTGACAGACGACAGCAATGCAAGGCGAAGTTGATTCATTGGTTTTCCTCCCGTGACGCAAACGCTGGAATCTATTTGTTTTGTGCGCATGCGAATCAAATAATGCGCAAATAGCTAGCGATGTAAATACGCAAAATTTTGATTGCGGAATTTTTTTGCGGATTTATAGTGCGTTCTGCTGCGCACTATTAGGTAAGGTGTTTCATAGTATCGGAGGTATGATTATTACCGCTCGGATAACTCTGGCCTAAAAGGGCAATCGCAGAAGAAGAACTAGGATGAAAACCGTCACACAAGATTTATCTTTAATTACGCCCGGAGTTTCGGAAAACAACAAATTGCCAGACGATTTGGATTGGGACATCATTGCTGCGATCCGTTCCGACGCGCGAGTAAGCAACAAAAACATCGCGCAAAAGCTGGGTGTTTCAGAAAGCGTGATTAGCACTCGAATTCGTCAAATGCACCGTGACAGGACGTTTAGAGTGCTCCCGCAACTTGATCTTCATGCAATCGGTTATGATCTCATGACAGTCTCAACGGTACGAGCGCAAGACAAGGACGCAGTGCTTTCACTCGGGAAAAAAATTGCAGAAGTTGAAGAAGTCTATCTGGTCTATTACTGTTTTGGTGAAGAGAAAATTCATGTCAACGTCATTGCAAAAGACCGTCTCCAACTTCAATCAATCCTCGAAAACAAAGTCGCCGCAATTGATGGTGTCGACTTTATCGAAACTGATATTTTTTTGGAAATCATCAAATTCTCAACGGCAATTGGTGATTTGTTTTCTAGCGCCCCACACATTGGCCAGGTCGAAAAATCAGTCGGCGACAGATTGGATCAAGACATTATTCTTGAACTCCAAGCTGACGGGCGTGTGAGCAACAGGGAAATCTCCAGGAAGCTCGATGTTTCTGAAGGCACAATACGCAATCGCTTAAAAAGATTAATGGTGCAAAACATACTGCGTCTTCAAGGCGTCATAGATTACCGAGCAACTGGAAATTCCATTCTGGGGACCATTAAAGTAAAAGTACAGCCACACCTTATTCGCAGTGTTACAGAAGAGCTGTCCGCTAAGAACTATGTTGCATTTATCGGAATCATGTCGGGTGCTGACAACCTGTTCGTATTGATCAATGTGCCCTCAATTAGAGACTTTCGGGACGTTTGTGACACTCTAATTAAACCTCTTCCAGGTGTTCTTGACATGACCTACGCGCCAGTAAGCCATACCTTGAAGACCAGGCATGATTTGATCCGCATTTCTTGATATACTATTATCAGTATACGAAGTAGTATGCATGTATAAAAGTAATAGCCAAGTCTAATCGAACTTTGCTTATAGCGCGTCAAAAATACCCTGACGTGCAACTTCGATATAATGTCTTCTGTCGCTTTAGGGCCAAATCCAGCCGTATCGCTACCGGCGGTTCATCGCCAGCAGCGGATTTTGAAACAACTGAATGGCTGCGCCGAGACGCCGAAGTACTGGTTGCCGCTGAAAGAGATCTTGCGGCCTCGACAGCCCGGGTGGGTATAGCCGTCGCAGACTACTTCCCTCGCATTTCCCTGGTCGGTAACTTCACCGCATCGGCAACAAGTATTTCCGGTTTCGGAGGCAGCAACGGCATTGGATATGGTGTCGGCCCCACCCTTTCATGGAACGGGTTTGACCGCAGTCTTGTAGGCTCGAGGGTCGATATCGTAGAAGCCGAAACCAATGCCGCCCTCGCGCGTTATGAACAACGTGTTATGGCAACCCTGGAAGAAAGCCAGACAGCCTTTGCCGCCTATGGCCGTGAACGCGTTCGCCTCGCTTCACTCAATCAATCGGTAGAAATGTCTCTTGAGTCAGCAGACCTCGCTCGACTTCGCTACGATGAAGGAGCAAGCGAATTCCTAAACGTTCTTGATGCGGAAGCGCGGCGTCTCGAGGCTGAAGCAGCTCGACTGGAATGTGAACAGACCGCTGCGCTGAGCCTGATCAATATCTATCAGGCGCTCGGAGCTGGATGGAGACACGAAGAAGCGTAAACGAAACAATTGTCTCCGATAGGGGATGTCAGCGGAGCTCAGACTTTAGGAACTAGTTGGTCAGTTTTGGCTTCAACTTATGTCCAAAATCCTGTTCCTGTTTCAGGACGTCGCTTGAAGTCATCCAGCTTGCGGTAACGAAGTAGATCCGTTTTCCACTATCTCTTCGCAGGGTTTAGGATGCTCAATTTCCTAAAAATGCAACCTGTTTAGAATTCGAGAGACCGTCTCCAAAAGGCTGCGAACTCACCACCACCCGGTATCTACTCACGAGCGAAAACCGGAGATAAGCCCTTATTGTAAAGATGATACCCAACGCGACTTAGCAATCGTTAAGGATCGAATGGCGTATACTCAGAACGATAATCACAAATATGCAATGTTATAATATTGCATATTTGTGATTATAGCTTAGTATTCCATTTAAACCCCACCCCGAACTCATTCGGAGAATCTAATGAGTGACCATTCGCCTGCGCAACAGGAGCGCCTTCCCGTAACTGTGCTGTCAGGTTTCCTCGGCGCAGGTAAGACCACCTTGCTCAATCGCGTTCTTAACAATCGCGAGGGTCGACGGGTCGCCGTGATTGTGAACGATATGTCAGAGGTCAATATCGATGCCGACCTTGTTCGCGCGGGGGCGGAATTAAGCCGTACGGACGAAACACTGGTTGAGATGTCTAATGGCTGCATATGCTGCACGCTACGCGATGACTTGCTCGCGGAAGTGCGGCGGCTGGCCGACGAAGGACGGTTCGATTACCTGCTCATAGAATCAACAGGTATCTCCGAGCCTCTCCCGGTTGCGGCAACCTTCGACTTCCGAGATGAAAATGGCGTAAGCCTGTCGGATGTTGCACGTATCGATACGATGGTCACAGTGGTCGACGCGGTAAACCTTCTCAAGGACTATTCGAGCCATGATTTCCTCCACGACCGTGGTGAGGTGATGGGCGAAGAGGATAATAGAACGCTGGTCCATCTGCTTACGGATCAAATCGAATTCGCCGACATTGTCGTGTTGAACAAGGTCGATGACGCAACACGGCAACAGGTCGATGCCGCGCGGAAGATTATCCGTAGTCTCAACGCTGATACCGAGATTGTCGAAGCGAACTATTCCGATGTTCCAACGTCAAAGATCTTCGATACAGGCCTTTTCGATTTCGAGAAGGCGGAACTGCATCCGATGTGGGCGAAAGAGCTCTATGGCTTTGCTGATCATGTGCCTGAGTCAGAGGAATATGGAGTTACCTCCTATGTCTATCGTGCGCGGCGGCCATTTCATCCAAAAGCTATTCATGACTTGCTGAACAGCACGCTGCCAGGTGTAATTCGTGCGAAGGGTCATTTTTGGGTTGCTTCGCGCCCGGAGTGGTTGATCGAATTCTCGCTTGCTGGCGCGCTGTCGAGCACCTCACCGCTGGGAACCTGGTGGGCGTCTGTGCCGCAAGAGCGATGGCCAGAATGTCGAGCTTTGCAGGACTATCTAAATGAGCATTGGCAGGAGCCCTGGGGTGATCGTCGACAAGAGATGGTTTTCATCGGTGCGGCTATAGATTGGCCGACACTGACAGCACAACTGGATGCTGCCTTGGCACCAGAAGATGCAGACATGGAACAACTGAAACTTGAAGACCCCTTTCCGACGTGGCGGCGGCAGGCAACTTGATACAGGTAGGCCCGTTGGGACGCACGCGGAGACTTAGACGACTGGATCATGACAAGGCGAGCACATATTAAGGTGGATTGGAGGACAGCATGAATCCGATGCCTCAGACATTCGAAGAGTGGGAGCACTGCATCACCGTAAAGTGCGGTATCTCTTTAACTGCAGAGTTCGTACTTGGTCGCATCAACGCGCTGGAAGATAGAACAGATATCCGCACCCGGAAGTTCATCGACTATTGGGGAGAAAACCATCACCTACAGACGCTCGAATGGTTCCGACAGGCTGCCTCGCGTTTGAACACTTAGAGAGCCATTGGTGCCGGGCCGTCACTTGGCTGCATTTAAATGACTTCAAGTCCACTTGGGAGCAGGTTTGCCCACACACTTCTTGCCTGACTGTTACACGGGCCAGCTGAAAGGAAGCCCAAGACATATGCAGCAAATGAGCAATCGGCTACTCAAAACAAATTTTGTTACAAAGTCACATTGACAGCTCATGATCCGCACGATCAAACAGTGCAGAACTGAAAAGTAAGGCTTTTTCATGCGTGTATTTGTGCTCGCCGCAATGGCAATTCTGGTCCAGTTGGGGGCCTATTCCCAAGGAATAAAACAGACCAAAGGTACATTTGAAGACAAGTTCCGTCAGCTCGACGAAGTATTGCCGACCCCAAATATCTACCGAAATGCGGCCGGCGAGCCTGGACACGAGTACTGGCAACAGCAGGCTGACTACAACATCAAAGTCGAGCTTGATGAGGATGGGCGCAGCTTGTCAGCTACGGAGACCATTCGCTATAAAAATAACTCTCCAGACACGCTGCGCTATCTTTGGCTGCAGCTCGATCAGAATATTTTCAAACCTGATTCAATGGCCGAACTCACCAGAGATTTCGGAAGCCTATCTGGGGGATTTACTACTGTTGCCCCAGGTGCCGAGAGAGTAAACAGCGCACCCAAGCTCTCTTTCACCGAGCTTCGTCGTCAACAGTCTTTTGACGACAACTCATATGGCTACGACATCACCGCCGTTGTCGACGCTCGCGGTAACCCGCTGTCTCACACAATCGTTGGCACACTTATGCGGATCGATCTTCCCCGCCCGCTTGCGCCGGGCCAATCCACCGTCTTCCGGGTCGATTGGGCTTACAATCTGGTAGAAGAGGACGCGGTGTCCGCCCGTGCGGGTTATGAACATTTTCCTGACGATGCTCGCGAAGGTGGCAACGACATATTCCTGCTTGCCCAATGGTTCCCGCGTATGATCGCCTACTCGGACTATGAGGGCTGGCACAATAAAGAGTTTCTCGGGCGCGGTGAATTCACCTTGGAGTTCGGAGACTATGAGGTCCAGATTACTGTACCGAACGACCACATCGTTTCCTCCACCGGCGTTCTGCAAAACCCGCAACGCGTACTGACAGCAGTGCAGCGCCAACGTCTAAACGAAGCGCGCAATGCCGAGAGCCCGGTCTTTGTCGTAACGCCAGAAGAAGCTCTAGAGAATGAGAGTTCTGATCCCATCGGCACGAAGACCTGGATCTTCGAGGCAGAGAATGTGCGTGATTTCGCCTGGGCCTCCTCACGCAAGTTCGCTTGGGATGCGCAAGGTCACAACCAGCCCGGAGCGGAACACGAGACCGTAATGGCTATGTCCTTCTGGCCGAAAGAAGGCGGTGACCTTTGGAAAAAGTACTCTACCGCAGCGGTCGTCCACACTATGGAAGTGTATTCGCGGTTTTCCTTCGATTATCCATACCCCACCGCTCAATCCGTGAACGGACCTGTTGGCGGGATGGAATACCCGATGATTACGTTCAATGGACCTCGCACTACACTGCAAGATGATGGCGAGCGCACCTACACCATGGCCGAGAAAGTCTTCCTGGTCGGCGTTGTGATTCATGAGGTCGGACACATTTATTTCCCTATGACTGTCAACTCGGACGAGCGACAGTGGACCTGGATGGATGAAGGCCTTAACTCCTTCCTCGATAGTGTGGCCGGGTACGAGTGGGATCCGGATATGCCCTGGACCAGATCCCTGCCACGCGATCTGATCGAGTACATGCTCTCCGAAAACCAAGTTCCGATAATGACCCACTCGGACTCAGTGCTGCAATTGGGACCAAATGCTTATGGCAAACCATCGGCAGCGCTGCATGTTTTGCGTGAGACTATTTTGGGCCGCGAGCTTTTTGACTTTGCTTTCAAGGAATATTCGCGCCGTTGGAAATTCAAACGCCCGACACCTTCGGACTTCTTCCGAACCATGGAGGAAGCTTCCGGCGTGGACCTCGACTGGTTCTGGAGAGGTTGGTTTTATACCACCGACCATGTGGATATAAGTCTCGATCGTGTTTACGCAATGCGGATCGATACCTCAAACCCGGATATAGACTTTGACCGGCGACGACAGGAAGAAGCAAATAAGCCGAGCAAAGTTGGCGTGCAGAGGAACGCCGCAGACGGCCTACCGCTCTGGGTCGAAACGCATCCGGATGTTACCGATTTCTACGACCAGAACGATATTTTCACGCCGACAAACGTAGATCGGAATGCATACAATATGATGCTCGCAGAGCTCGAAGATTGGGAACGGGCAACGCTGGCAAGGGCGGTCGAAGAGGATAAGGCTTATTATCTTTTGGAATTCTCAAACCTCGGCGGTCTAGTAATGCCAATCTTGCTGCAGGTCGATTTTGCCGACGGGTCACAGGAACGATTACATATTCCTGCTGAGATCTGGCGGCGAAATGCTCGCAATGCCCGAAAGCTGCTCGTCTATGAAAAAGGAACGAAAATCACACAGATCACTGTTGATCCCAATTGGGAGACCGGTGATGCCGATATCGAGAATAATTATTATCCACGCCGCATCATTCCATCCCGGGTAGAAGCCTTCAAGCTCCAAAACGAACCGTCCTTCGTCCGCAAGGATATCATGAATGACATTCGTCAGCCGCTGGACCCGATACTGAACGAAGCGGACGATGCGACCAATGCTGCGAGTGAAACAGAGTGATCCGCAGAACGTTTCTTGCATTCGCATGGGCGGCCTGCGCGCTCGCATTCTCTGAAGCGTCGGCCCATAGACAGAAGGCGTCACTAACGGAAGTATTATTCAACTCAAGAACGGGAAATATAGAGGTCGCGCACCGCTTTGTCCTCCACGATGCGGAGCACGCCACCCACTTAAAGTTTGGTTCCAATAGCGATTTACTTGGCTCCGTCGAGACCAGGACTACGTTTGCCGAATACGTCTCTGAGAACTTTGAAATAGCAGGGCAAGAAGGAACGCCCCTGCCCCTCATAACACTGGGTTCAGAGATAAAGGGCGGCCATCTTTGGATTTATCAAGAAACTCCGATCATTGAGGGATTGGACAGGCTCTGGATCCGCCACGAAGCCCTGCGCGATATCTGGCCGGAACAGATTAACCGCGTCAATCTCAAAAGAAACGGCGTGGTAAAATCGTTGATTTTCACAGGCGCGATTGGTGAACTTGAAGCGGAATTTAGCCCTGAGATCGACACCCAAGCAGTACGATAGTAGGGTTTTGGTGGTCACGCAAAGATCCCAACATTACCACTTGCTCCCCTCTGTTGGTTAGGAGACAGCATGCTCAAGAAAACTGTTATCGGCGTATTTATCCTGCTACTTGGGAGCCTGGTTTATCTATACACCGCATACGGATCTGTTGCACGAGGCGGAAGCGGTTACGCCGCAAAGAATATCTGCTCTGGTTACTTCCTTAGCGGGTTTTCCCCGAAGATCATGAAAGATGAAGCGTTGAAAGGGGCCTCGAGCTTGCTTGCCAGTGTTTCCTATACGCTCGATGTTGACAAACGACAGGTTACCACACGGCTTTATGGACTGTTTGAACGCAGCGCGATCTATACACCAGGCATCGGCTGCACCCTTCTGCCCGCCGGTGAAAATGGCACGTCAATGCAGATCACTGAGTTACCGGCACTAAATATCTCAAACGACACACCTTGGCCAAATGGTAGCGCCGCGCCGCATGTTACGGACCGCTTGGATGCCTTGCTTGAAGAGGCATTTACCGAAGAGGATGCAAACCAGCCTCGCAATACCAAGGCCATAACCGTGGTCCATAACGGTAAACTTATTGCTGAAAAGTATGCCGATGGAGTCGACCAGGATACGCCCCTGATTGGTTGGTCGATGGCCAAAAGCGTCACAGCACTTTTGGCAGGAATTCTGATCAAGGATAGTGTTCTTGTTTCAGACGCACCAGCACCTGTGCCTGCATGGCGCGTTACGGAGAATGATCCACGCGCTAACATTACGCTCGACCAACTCCTCAGAATGAGCAGCGGCTTGGAATTTGAAGAAACCTACTCCGCTGCGACGGACGTCACCCAAATGCTCTCAAATGAGCCGGATGCGGCGGCATTTGCAGCTTCAAAGCCCCTTGCGGGGTCACCTGACACCATCTGGTCATATTCCTCTGGCACGACCAACATTGTATCTAGCATTATAAAACAAGGCGTCGGCGGCTCTCTGCAGGACTATTACTCATTTTCGCAAGGAAGACTGTTCCGCCCACTTGGCATCAGAACCGCCACATACGAAGCCGACCGAAGCGGCAACTTTATCGGCTCGTCTTATTTGTACGCATCTGCAAGGGATTGGGCACGCCTCGGTCAGTTCTGCCTCCAAAACGGAGAATGGAACGACGAGCAAATCCTGCCGGAAGACTGGATACAATATCTGACAACCCCGACCTCCACGACGGCGAGCAACGTGTATGGTGCTCATATCTGGCTGAACAGAGACCCTGAAGATCCACAAAAGGAGCGCGCGTTTCCGAGCCTCCCAAATGACGCTTTTTATATGAGCGGGTATCAAGGTCAGGTAGTTCTGGTGATTCCATCGCAAGATCTTGTCATCACCCGGTTTGGATTCACACCGTCGCGAAATCACGGGGTCGAAGAGTTGGCCGCCCAGATTATCGCAGAGTTGAACGGGTGATATAGCAGCTAGCTCTTTGACCTGGTGTCAGCGAACTAGACCGTCTCAACTCGCTCCGAAAAGTGCTGTCTGATTCAAGCATTTTCAGTGTAATTCTGCCTTAAGGTATCAGCTTGTCGATCTGAGTTCGAGAAACCGGCCAAGACGATGATCTACTGTCCGGTTTTACGACCTTTCTGCAAATTGCCAGCGTCCCGCTCCGTATCGAAAGCAAATGCAAAAAGGTCACTCAAGGCCAACTTGTACCTTGCGGGTCTGGCCTCAGCCCTGACATACATGGCTCAAACATCAAACAACGATCAAGAGGTTCTCAATGTCATTGCCCGCCAACTACCTGCAATTGCTTTCAACTGTCACAGCTTCCGGTGAATTGCGCATGGAGCTTGTTGAAAAACAGATGCCTGAGCCTAAGCCTGGCCAGATCATCGTACGGGTAGAAGCAACACCGATTAATCCATCCGATCATGGCGTTATGTTTGGCTGGTCGGACATGACCTTAGCGACCTCCATCGGTGCCGGGAAGGACACCGTGCTAACTGCGCCTGTGCCCGAACAGGGCATGCGCGCAATGAAGGCGCGAATCGGCCAGGCACTTCCGGTGGGCAATGAAGGTGCAGGCACCGTGGTGGCTGCTGGTGAGGGAGATTATGCGCAAAGCCTGATCGGCAAAACGGTAGCAGTTATGGGGGGTGGCATGTATGGGCAATACCGAGCCGTAGATGCGATGATGGCCCTGCCCCTTCAGGACGGCCACACAGCAAAGGACGGCGCATCCTGCTTTGTTAATCCACTGACGGCGCTGAGCTTCCTAGAGACCATGCGTATGGAAGGCCACTCTGCCATCGTTCACACGGCGGCCGCCTCTAATCTTGGGCAGATGCTGGTGCGGATCTGTCAGGCCGATGGTGTCGACCTCGTCAATATTGTGCGCAAATCCGAGCAAGCCGATCTTCTGCGCGACATGGGTGCGAAATATGTCGTCAATAGTAGCGATGACAGCTTTATGGCGGATTTGACAGATGCCATTCACGAAACAGGCGCAACGCTTGGTTTCGATGCAACAGGCGGCGGTCAGCTCGCCTCCAATATTCTTACCGGTATGGAGGGAGCGGCGGCGCGGACGCCTGGCGCTTACAGCATTTATGGTTCGGTTGCGTACAAACAGGTCTACCTCTATGGCGGGCTGGATGTCTCACCAACAACACTCTCACGCGGCTATGGCATGGCCTGGGGTGTGGGTGGTTGGCTGTTGCCGAACTTCCTCGCCAAGGCCGGCGACGAAGTTGCGATGCGTCTGCGCACGCGAGTCGCTAATGAACTGAAGACCACCTTTGCCAGCCACTACACCGACGAGATCTCCCTCTCAGAAGCCCTGCAGGCCGACATCGTTCAGCGCTACAATGCGAAGACGACAGGGCAGAAATTCCTGATTTGTCCCCAAATGGATCTGTAGGACCAAACGAAGCTGGTTTCCGTAAACGAAAAGCTGGTGCTGTAGTCTACATCAAAAACCGCCAGGAGCTGTCTAAAGCGTTTATCGTCGCTCATTATGTGCCCGATAATGCGGATGCTTCTGGCAAATGCATTAGTCATCGGCAAAGCTCAAAGGCTATTCTGGGATATCTCTCTGAAAGCCCCACCGGGCATTTAATCCCGAAGGTTAGTTTGAGACCGGAATTGCCGATCGGTTTGGATTTGGTCTAGGCTCCAAAACACCTATAGCGAGGAAAAACTACATGTCATTCCCGTCAAAGGGGCGAAGCTGGGACGAAGTGAAGCGCGATCTCGAAACCAGAGGCGGCGGAGATGCGAAATGGCGCGACGGCAAAACGGCTGTCTATGTTTTCAATGCCGGAGAAGACATATCCAAAATCCAGCATGAGGCCTATGGGCTTTACATGTCGGAGAATGGGCTGGGGCCGCTCGCCTTTCCATCCCTTGCGCAGATGGAAAAGGACGTGATCCAGATGGCGCTGTCTATCCTCAATGGTCCAGATGGCGCAACAGGCGCAATGACGTCGGGAGGGACAGACTCCATAACAATGGCCTTGAAGACCGCGCGCGATTACGCGCGGAAAGTCAAAGGCGTCAGCGGTCCTTGCAATATCGTGCTGCCGCAATCAGCACATCCCGCCTTCGATAAGGCCGCTCACTTGATGGACATCGAAGTTCGCCGCGTGCCCGTGAAGGTGGATGGCAGTTACGAGGCAGCCCCCGCCGCCATGGGCGAGATGTGCGATACCGGAACGGTCATGATGGTCGGCTCGGCCCCAAATTTTCCGCATGGCATTATCGATCCGATCGAAGCCCTTGGCGAGGTCGCCGAGGCCAAAGGCATCTGGTTGCATACCGATGCCTGCGTCGGGGGATATTTCGCTCCTTTCGCGCGCCTGAACGGTGTTCCCGTCCCGCCCTTTGATTTCGAGGTGCCCGCCGTTCAGTCGATCAGCGCTGACCTCCACAAGTATGGATACGCCGCCAAGGGTGCATCAACTGTCCTGTTTCGCTCCGAAGAGCTTTATCAGCACATGCCCTTCGACACGAAGGATTGGAGCGGTGCACCGATGAACACACCCACCCTTGCAGGCACGCGCCCCGGTGGAGCGATCTCCGCAGCCTGGGCGATCATGAATGTGCTCGGTATTGAAGGCTACCGGGAAAAACAAGGGCTCGTTTGTGAGGCGCGAGCACGCGTGGCCGAGGGCGTAAAAAAGCTTGGCTTTGAGGTTCTAGGCAACCCTGTTCTGGGCCTGATTGCCTTCCGGCATCCTGACTATCACAGCTATGCTATCTATGGCGAAATCTATCGGCGTGGCTGGTTCACCTCCGTCACGACCGGGCCACCAAGCCTCCATCTGATGCTCTCGCCGAAACATGCGGAGGTCATCGACGATTATCTGACCGACCTTGGAGATAGCGTGGCTGCTGTCGCAGCCGGTAAAGCAGGTGAGCGTGTCGAAGCACGATACAATTGAGCCGTCTCGCCGTCACACTCGCGAACTTTTCCTATGCCGCCGAAAGTAGATATCAAACTCCCGCACTGCCGCAGGAAGACTGGTCAGAAGCATGAATGAGGCTCGGCTCAGACAAAGAGCTGAAGAATGGGTAAGAGAGCGAAGTTGGCTCGTAAAGGGCATCCGGATAATGACATTGCGGTTGTTGTGTTAGATAGAACTGCCGCTCTCAGAGGAGCCTGATGTTGTGCGCACCTGCCGCAAGATGGAAGTGAAAAATCCTACGCTCACTTCCGAAGAGAGAAAAAGCGAAAGCTCTGATGACTGTATGGCGTGTTCGCAGAAAAAAACCGAGATGAGTAGCAGAGACGCGCCAGGCGCGCCTTAGCGAGCACTCCAATTAGAGATTTTCATGACTGCAGCACTCCCCTCAAGTCCGTAATGTGATTTTTCCGAAGTGTTGTTGGCTGGCTTGGTGCGCGAAGGCATCAGCGATCTTATCAAGCGGAAAATCCTGATCCAGCACCGGTTTGATTTTGCTGGCATCGATCGCAGCGATCATATCCTCTTGGTGCTCTCGCGAGCCTACCGTAATGCCTGACATAGTAAGGTTCTTCGAAAAGAAAGCGGCGGTTGGCACGTCTCCGGATACTCCGGTCAGAACCCCAATCAGGGATATATGTCCGCCGACACGGCATGCCTGAATAGACTGAGCCATGGTACCCGGACCACCAATTTCGACGACTTCATCAACACCCCGTCCGCCCGTAAATTCGAATGCAGCTCGTCCCCACTCAGGTGTCTCTTTATAGTTGATCACGTGATCTGCACCGAGCGATTTCATACGCTCAAGCTTCTCGTTCGAAGACGACGTTGAGATTACACGGGCACCTGCAGCTTTGGCGAATTGCAACGCAAATACAGAGACCCCACCTGTTCCCTGGGTAAGCACCCAGTCGCCTGGCTTTACGCAGCCCTCAACAAACATTCCACGCCATGCCGTGAGCGCGGCACAGGGCAAAGTTGCAGCTTCCGTAAACGAATACCCCTCAGGCATACGCGTGAAAGCGGTTTCAGGCATGGCAACAAGCTCTGCAGCAAATCCGTCAGCGCCATCGCCCGGAACACTCCCAAAGCCTGCAGCGTCGATCGCGCCCTTTTGCCAGTCTGGAAAAAACAAGCTCAAAACTTGATCCCCTGGCTTAAAACGCGTCACGCCTTCACCGACCGCGACGACCTCACCTGCCCCGTCTGACATTGGTATTCGACCGTCATCGGTCGGAATGCCACCCATAACCACAACAAAGTCATGATAGTTGAGCGACGACGCTTTAATACGCACCAGGATTTCTCCTGGTCCGGCGATTGGGTCTGGACGTTCCTCGATAACGAGATTGCCGGGCCCACCTGGTTGCTTGACCGCTGCGACCTTCATTCACTGACCTCACTTTTAATTATAGGATTAAGGTCGACTACCGACGTTAGGTAAGTCAATGATTACGAGCTATTGGTTTTGAGACGAAATCCTCGTTTTGGCCTGCCTGATCTGACTGGCCCAACCGTACTGTTAGGATCGACGGTTGGTTTATAGCGGCGTTCATGCCGCTACTTCCATACAGTAAGGCGGTATGAAGGTCGCGGGCAAGATGGTTCTTGGCGCGGGTGGTTTATAG
>JBCCUK010000053.1:0-16610 GCA_039196965.1 Pseudomonadota bacterium
GCAGCATCGTAACGTCGTTCCTGATGTGCTTGGCATGCCTCTCGAAACGTCGGATCAGCAAAGAGTTGGTCGAGCACCGCAAAACTCCAAAGTTTAAAAGGCCTTTGGACAATGACATGTTAAGCTTAATAGACTCTTAAGACTGACCTTATATTTTTCAATGACTTACAGGCAGGGTTAGGCAAAGGTTAGGCACTATCTGTTCTTGATATGGTCCTCCCACTTCAAAACAGCACCGCGTGCAAGCTCGCGACGCTCGTACTCACGCGCGTATCCTCGCGGATGGCCTGGATCTTCGCGATCATGCCTTCAGGCGTCGTCGCCGGCGTGTCGACGATGAGCTCTATCAGCTGATTGAGTCGCGGGACAAGCGTGCGGGCTTCTTCATCGCTGTTAGCGTCAGTGAATCGCTGATCCAGTGTGCGCCATTCCTCGAGCCATGCGGGATGAGGGTCGGCAACGGCCTCCGAGGGCATCACAGCGGCCAGGAGAGCGCCTGTGAGCGCGGTGCGGCGGGAGAGGGTGTTGCGTCGAGCGGATTCGTGGCGCAAATAGGCATTAGCCATGACCAGTGTCCTTTGCGGGATGGTGATGGTTAGGCCCGTCTGGGTGTTGGTAGCACCGGGGCGGGCCGTTAATTCATAAGTGGTACATTGCACCACTTAAAAAAATCGGTCAATGAGAAAAGTGGTGCAACGTATCTACCATTTCTGTATATGATTCTCTTATGCCAAAACCGATGACAATGGGTTCGCGAAAGATGGTTTCCCTTCCGTCAGAAATGGCCGAGAAGGTGGAAGACTATCGATATGAGCAGCGGTTTAAGACCGAAGCGGATGCCATCCGTGAATTGATCCGTCTTGGTCTGGAAGCGGCGAAGCGTGAGAAAGAACAGGTCTAGTTTCACCGGTAACGCTGGTGCAATCAGTTGACCTGAAGATCTTTGATCTTGCCACTTACGAGGTCGTAGAAGCAAGAAATTGTCACCCGCTTCATAGCGCCAAACCCATTCTGAAATTTTGCTCCATCTTCGACAAGAATCATCTCTCCTTTTGTCCTGTAGTCGCTATCGGACAGATATTTCTGAAAGTTCAACCAGGGGAATTCGGGATCACCATATTGAGCCATGCGTTCGGCAAGTTGCATGCAGCTAATGCGGACATTCCTAAGTTCACTATAGTTCTCGGCGACGTCTGCTTGGTTTAGGCACTTGGTCCAATCTTCTCGACAGGCGTCAAGCTGTGTTTTTTCTGCTTTCTTGGCGGCAACAATACGATCCTGCTTTTCTTTCTCGATGGCTGCTAGCCTATCTTCTTCAGCCTTTCTGGCAGCAGCAATTTCTGCCTCCTCGGCTCGCTTAATGGCGGCGTAGTCTTCTACGTTCTCGTATCCAGCAGCTTTCGCTTCGGCCTCTAGTTTTTCTGCCTGAATTTTGTCTCCTTCGATACCTGCTCCAACAGATAGTACTATGAAGCCAAGGACCGCAACGAGCGCACCTCGTTTCCGAGTGGGTATTTTGAAGCGTTTGATAGGGACGATTATCGATATGATGCCAAAAGTGAAGACGGTGAGACCAAGAATGAAGAGAGCCCAACCCACGGCATGATCCTCCAATTTTTTTTGTGAATAGGGAGGCTATACTGACGTGAAAGGACACAGGTCAACGGGTATGAACATTGCAACAGGATTGATGGCTCAATTTAGCAGATTCTGTTTCGAAGACTTTAGAGGTTCGCATCTTGAAGCGGGCGTTGTTTTGGCATGCGTAGACGCTATCGAATCCGTGGATCGACGTCGATGGCGCCTGCTGAGGACTAATTGCCTAGCCTTGCTCATCCATCGGCCATATAGCCGTCCGGATGTTCCTCAAGCCACATCCTTAGTCTATCGGCTAGATCCTTGTACCGAATCGCATCCATCGGTGTAATTTGTAGGTTATCCTTCATGTGGGCGGCTTGATTCCGCAGATTTAGAAGAGCGAGCAACTGCTCTTCCATGCTCGTGCTAATAATCTCGCGTTTCGCAAGCTCCAGTATAAGCGTCCTAGGAGATCTCACTTTGCGGCCATTATGTGAGATTTCATGAAACTCGCCAAAGTCAAACAGGGGCTGCTCGACGCTTAACCATGCTTCAATGACAGCACCTCTAGGCGAGATCTCCGCTCTTTTTCGAAAAAGGGTATTCTCAACTTCACTCTGTTGGCGAAGGCTCCCATTTTGACTGGTGTCAATACTCGCCTCTATGTCAGTAAGCTCTTCACCAAAATCCACCTCAAAATCGCCATACTTCAGCGAACGCATCGACGATAGAAGCTTCAGAATTGGGGTTCGGAACGTCAAAGCACAGATTACAAGTGCTGCCGGCCAAGCAAGTGATTCAATCACCGACGCAAAGAATGAGAGTACGTCCATATTATCCTTGGATGGAAGAGGGATTGGGCTCATGTCTTGCAAAGCTCAAAATTGTTTTATTGTATTGTTAAACGGCTTTTTCGCGAATTAGCTTTCAGGACTTTGTACCTTGTCTGACGCGCTGGAGGCTTCTTGCGCAATTTGGTCTTCGACAAGTGAGAGCTTTTCATTCCACCAGTCGATGGCCATCTCGACTACTTCGGCTGGGCATCTACCTTTGTAAGGGCCATCGCTCACTTTGCTACTTCGTGGAGTTACCAGAAGTTGGCCAGAGTCATTTACTAGAAGCTGGCCATTTCTTGTAAGGAGCTGCCCACCTTCCTTTTTGACGTTGAAGTCGAACTCCTTCAATATCAGATTTCTTTCGAGTCTGATAAACTTTGAGTATATTTCATCTTCGCTCCATGAGCTCTTCCAATATTCACTTAGGGTATTTTTTACTGCGTTGCAGTTTCGCCCGTCAACTTTTTCTAGTATGTTGCCAACAGCCCGAAGGAGGGTAAGTGTGGCGCACCAGTCTACGCGCCAAAGCTCCGTCTCCTCATTCTCTCGATAGCGCTTGAGAGCTAGCTTGCAGTCATTAAGAGCTTCACGTGATTTTAGCTTATACAATGGCAGTTCCAGAATTTTTTGTTTTCCAAAGTTCAGGGCTAACTGACCGATAGGAGCTGTTTCTAGTAGTCCTGTTCATCTTTGTCATCGAGCCACTTACATTCGCTTTCCCACGCGTCCTCGTCGCTGATGTTAGTATCCACAATTATGGTTTTCGCAAACATCGATCAAATCTCGCCCATGTGGTTCGTCTTTTCGGTCTCGCCACAACAGGGGCAGCATTTATCCTCTTTTGAGAATTCATTACTTAGGTAGGCAATGCAGCCACAGATAAAGCTGGCAGTCGGCTCCATGGATGATCCTCCAAGTAATAGATGGAAGCAATGTATAAAACTTTTGCGTTATTGTCTCAAGTGTCGAATGACTGCTCCCAAGCCTCGACAGCTCGCCGTGGGGACTTGAGATTTAGGTGCCTGTAAATTTTTTGATAATCCAAGCAAGGAGACCGACTAGACCGAACCATCTCCATGTTTCCGCAGACGATCGAATCACTTGCCACCAGTACCAGGATTTGGCGGCTCTTCCCCCATCGCGTTTCAGGATGATTGAGAAAAGCTCGTCAAGATCGCCGCGGACTTCCTTGCGCCGCTTTGGGTGAATCAGCCAGTCCAGAAGGCGTTGGGCGTGAACGGGTGGGCTTACTTCTACGGTGCTTACTTTCTCTTGAGACGGCATCACCTTCAAGCGGCTCACAAACGCAATTGATATCCGGCGCAACCTGCGTGCTGTCGATGCCTGGAATTCCTTTTCGATTTGTGTGAGTGTTTTCCAATTCTGCGCACCATGTTGATCACAAATCTCGCTAGTATTTTCAGTGGCATTGCCGCAGATGCGGCAGGAAACTGCTGATGCGTGATCGTGAAGGTTATCTGAACCTAGGGACATCACATGCCCCACCCGGCAGCAAATGCAGGCGCAGCGACACCTTCCCACATTCTTTCGCTCATCTGGCGCGTGCGGTTCAGAGCGTCGACGCCGGGGGCTTCGATTTTGAAATAGCGTTTCGGCCTGCCGCTTCTTCCGGCCGTGTTTTCGCCAAGCTTTGATGAGACGAAGCCTTTCTTTTCGAGGCGATCAAGCGTGGCGTAGATCGCGCCGATGTTCGGCTCGCGACCTGTTCGGCCCTCAATCTCTTCGAGAATGGTCACGCCGTATGCGTTCTCTCTGAGGATGATCACGGCTAGCAGACAGATCTGCTCAAACTCGCCGAGATAGTCGCCTTTGCCCATGCACAATCCAGCGTATTGGTTGATATATACATAATTATATAATCGCGGAACGCGCGTCAAGCTCCGCCCTTCGACTTGTCGCCGCCGCATGACCACGCCTCATCGCCACCCGTCACAACGATTGAAGAATCAGTCGGAATGAACTTTGATCGACGGATGACTACGCGGCGTTATCGCACTTGAGGACGACATGGCGAACGAAGAGCATTTGAAGATTCTGAAGTCGGGTGTTGTGGAGTGGAATGCGTGGCGGGAAGAGACTCCTGACGTTCGTCCCGATCTCCACGGGGCCGACCTCCGTCAAGTCGAGCTTCACAAGGCCTTTCTCCGCAACGCTTTTCTCCGCGAGGCCAACCTTAGCGGGGTCGACCTTAGTGAGGCGAACCTTGGAGGAGCCGATCTTATCCGATCTAACCTCCGTAATGCCGACGTTTCTGAGGCTTTCCTCGCAGGTGCCAGGTTAATGGGTGTCGACCTCAGTGAAAGTAGCCTAAGTGGGGCCAACCTCAGTGGGGCCAGACTCGTCGGATCCAATCTCAATCATTCCAAACTTGACGGGGCCCAACTCGTCGGCGGCGACCTCTATAGAGTCAAGCCCAATGGAGCCGACTTCCACCAAGTCCTTTTGAACCATACGATCTTTGCAGATGTCGACCTCACTGAGACAAAAGGACTGGATAGTTGCCGTCACGCTGGCCCGAGCATCGTCGACCACCGCACACTCCAGAAATCCAAGAATGTGCCGGTTGATTTCTGGCGGGGTTGCGGTCTGCCTGATGATCTCAGCGACTACATGCCGTCGCTCGTCAATGACGCTATCCAATTCTACAGCTGCTTCATCAGCTACTCGTCGAAGGATCAAGGGTTCGCCGATTGTCTTCATGCCGACCTCCAGAACAACGGCGTCCGCTGCTGGTTCGCGCCGCATGACCTGCCCATCGGCAAGAAGATCCTTGACGGCCTCGATGAGGCCATCCGCATGCGAGACAGGGTCGTGCTTATCCTGTCAGAAGATGCCATCAACAGCGACTGGGTAGAGGACGAAGTCAGTACAGCCTTCGAGGAAGAGCGCCGGCGGAAAGAAACCATGCTGTTCCCGATCCGGTTGGACGATGCGGTGATGGAGACAGATGAGGCTTGGGCAAGTAAGCTTCGAGCCCGAAACATCGGCGATTTCACGCGGTGGAAAGACCACGATGCATACAAGAGGGCGCTTGATCGCGTTTTGCGCGATCTGAAGGTCGAGCGGCCATCTTCTTGACGGCTTTCACATTCAGCACAGTGGACTTCCCGCCTGACCGCATGCGAGGTTATGCGGTGCTTCATTTATTCACGCTTGAGTGCATGACGACTGCTGGCCTATTGACCGCGCATCATCATCTAGCGCTCGAACGATTGGGGAGGCAGGTCAATGACTGAGCCCATCACCAACGCTCAGCCTAAGAAAAATCGAGCGTCCGCACAGCCCAAGAAGACCAAGCGGATCCAATTAGTTGCCTCACCAGAGGCCGTCGCTGAGATTGATGCATGGCGAGGCAAGGAGAAGATCTGGAGTCGCTCTGAAGCGATCAGGCGTTTGTGGAAGATCGGTCTGAGAGCGAAGAAGTCGGTCATGGCTGACCCCATAACCGACGCCGAGCTTGACGAGTGGGAGCATGTCCTTGGGAACGTGCAGAGGGCGCTCGCTAATTATGAGCCTATGGATGCGCCATACTGTGAAAAGGCAGACCTGTTGGAAGCTGACGCCTTAGGCGAATTGTATCGTCTCCTAGCCGAACACCGCAAGATGCGCGCTCACATCGTCGACACGATCGGCGAGGATGGGTTGAGGGAGGTGTTGATCGATGGGTGAACTTAGAGTGACCTCGCCCAACGCAATGATTGGCAAAGCGATCGGAGAAATAAGCTCATTGACCGGTGACGTTTTCATACTCGCCGGTTTTTCATGCGAGTTTCCGCCTGGCGACTTCGCAAAATTGTCTGACCACATCGTGGCCTTTGATCGTGTGTCGGATCGTCTAGCGAAGGTGAAATTCGGCGGGCATGAGTTCGGAGCAATCTTGGATGAGCTGGACGACCGTCTGCTCACGCTTGAAATTCATGGACAGTCGACGATCGCTTTGATCCGGCAGCTTCGTGACGATGCCTATCAAGGTACACTGGAGTTGGGGGTGCAGCTCAATTAGTTCTAACCGAGTTCGGTTCTGTACGGACCTTTACAGCACCTGTCAGTCTACAAACTGGGTGCCCGACCCACGAAGGGAAGGGGGGGAGCCTTTCCCCTCACGATGCCGAGCACCCAGCTGGGCAATCCAGCTGGCAGTCCGGAACGCCAAATAGTGGATATAATACAGCGTCCAGTGTTAATTACGTGGCGCTTTGGATCTTGGATCGCAGCTTCGATATTGAGAAGACCGGTCCGCTTGTGGATCAAAAGCG
Source organism: Pseudomonadota bacterium (assembly GCA_039196965.1). Taxonomy (GTDB): domain Bacteria; phylum Pseudomonadota; class Alphaproteobacteria; order Caulobacterales; family Hyphomonadaceae; genus CALLCD01. The sequence goes on from JBCCUK010000053.1 coordinate 6,692, forward strand.
AGCCGGCCTTCACTTCATCCACCACGATCTCTTTATCTGAACAGGGTTAACAAATCATTTCTGGCGCACTCTGGTGATGGTTCCGACAGACAAAAACTCTCTTATGGACAGTTGAACGGTGGCAGGATGGAAGTCCAATTCGCTTGGCATTACCGGCCCGGATCGCTCTCCAGGGACTGCCCGGGCCGGATTTGCGTGCTCGATCGTTGAGTTCGAACAAACGTCCGGGCCTCGACGAAGACCGCGCCGGTAGACGATCCGCCTTTCGATCAGTCGAAAGCTGCCCCACATCTTTTGTGATAGAACTTTGATATTTGTGTGGGCATACTGATGGATTGGGAACTCGGGCCCACAGCTGGATTGCCCAATCTGAACCGTGGGCCCGAGGCCTCTGTCATAAAGACGCATTATTGAGAACGAGTTGCAATACGATTTGTCAACCATAGGTGAGTGGATTCTGCTGCTTTTCTGCCAATTTGCCTAATTCCTAAGCAGATTGTGATCAGAGAATTGATGATAAAAAAACCGGCCCGCCCAATGGGGAAAGCGAGCCGGGGTTCAAGAAATCCAATTCACGCTATGATAGATAGCAAGGGTTAACAAGCATTTTCCGGCCCGGTTTGGCACGCGCTCACGTGGATTAACCTTACCGAAACGATTCCCTGACATTCTGCCCCATGACAGTACGTTCTTTGAGATCTCTCCATGAGATGTCTCACCGGCCCGGCGCGCTTCTCCCAAAGACTACCGGGTCGGTTTCTTTTTCAGACCTCCCTACGAATACACACCATCCATGCGTGAAAACATCTGGACAAATTCGCTCATAGGCATAATCTCTCACGAGAACAAAGTGAGAACATTTGCCTTTAGAGTTCAAATGCTATGAAACCATCCAGAACGCAGTTGAAGATGGCGCTTAATGGGCTCGGATGGGCGAGGCTTGATGAGCCGTTCCGGCGCGCCTTTGGTAACAAATCCCTGGAACACGCTATGGCTGGCATTGCCATCAAGCCTGGTGTTTTCGATCTCATGGTCGAGCAGCTTGAAGAACGCGGCGTCGAGTTTCGCGAAGATGGCTCGGTGAAAGTTCCAGAAAGCTAGACGGTTATGCGCGGCGAAGACATTGTCGTCTTCGAGCATGAGCGCGATCAGGTCACCGTCGGCGATCTTCGCGAATGGCATTATCTGGAGGTGACCTGCCCGAGCTGCGGCCGGGTAGGGCAGGTGTATCTGTCCAAGCTCAAGCGCCTGCCTGCGACCAGGCGGATTGCCGATCTGGCGCCGAGCTTTCGCTGCTCTCGATGCTGGTGTATGGGAACCCGGTTCTGGAAGGTTTTGAAGATTGCCAGGGATGATTGAGATTAGCGGTCCCGCGGCGCATGTGAGGCGATATGGCTGACGAAGAGCATCTGGAGATTCTGAAGTCGGGTGTTAAGGCTTGGAATAAGTGGCGGGAAAAGAACAAAGATGTTATTCCTGACCTTAGCAACGCCGAAATCTCCAATACCAGTCTGTACGCCATCAACTTTATCGGGGCCAATCTCAGTGGGGCTGATCTCAGTCTCACCGACCTTAGCGTGGCTGATCTCAGGGGGGCTAATCTCAGCAATGCCGCCCTCGCCGCGGCAGTGCTTCGTGGTACCAAGCTCAGTGGCGCCAACCTGGATGGGGCCATACTTCTCGACACAGTCTTTGGAAATATCGACCTCACGGAAGTCAGTGGGCTGGAAAACATTCAACATCGAACCGCGTGCGTCGTTGATCACCATACGCTTCAACGCTCAAAAGACGTGCCGATCAGCTTCTGGCGCGGTTGTGGACTGCCCGACGCCCTAATCGACTACATGCCGTCACTGTCAGGAGACGCCATCCAGTTCTACAGCTGCTTCATCAGCTATTCATCGAAGGATCAAGAGTTTGCCGATCGGCTTCATGCGGACCTGCAGAATGCCGGCGTTAGGTGTTGGTTTGCTCCGCATGATCTCCCCATCGGAGCAAAGACTTGGGATGGCACCGACCAGGCGATCCGGACACGGGACAAGGTCTTGCTGATCCTGTCCGAAGGCGCGATCGCAAGTGACTGGGTCGAGGACGAAGTAACGACGGCCTTTGCAGAGGAGCGCCGGCGCGATGAGCTCGTTCTCTTTCCGGTCCGCCTGGACAACTCAGTGATGGAAACTCGGGAAGCCTGGGCGGGTAAGCTCCGAGACAATCGCAACATTGGCGATTTCACCAGTTGGAAGGACCACGACGCCTACAAGCGATCATTCAATCGTGTCCTGCGAGATCTCAAGCCAACGAATGGCGAGGAAGGATGACAAAGCGCTGCTGATCTAGCACCGAGACTTCATTGTTGGTCCAAGGGGAGCAAGCGCTGGCATGTTCTGAAGATCGCGCGGGAGGATTGAGATGGTTCGCTTCTGGCCTTGCGCAAGTCTCTTGAACGACGATTATCAATCACCAATTCCTGATTGCCTATTCACAGCATCTGAGAGTCTAGTGGCTGAAAATAGATACAAGCCGCCGCCAGCAAGCATTCATGCACCGGTCGAGTCGTTTGGCAAAGCGGCTGGAACACTGGTGCCGGTGATCGGTAGTGCCTTAGTAGAACTATATAGCCACCATAGAAATGCTTCGTTTCTGGAACGGATGAATGCATTTTACCTTCGTCTTGGGCAAGCGGTCACAGATCTTGAAAACTGGAAGGAAGAGCTGACAGAGCGCGAGGCTTACAAGTCAACTCTTATTGAGGCAGCTGACCTGTCAACAAAGACTGACAATGAGGTTAAACTCGAAGCGCTCAAGAATGCGGTCATTAACTCAGCCTTGATGACATCACTTGATGAATATAAGAGAACTATATTTATGGATCTCATCAGAAGATATTCGCCATTTCATTTGAAGCTTTTATATATTTTTGACGTTCCAGATGAGGTAATACAGTCCGATTACGTCAAGCGCTACGCATTGGAGTTAGATGGTTCGCATCCGTTAGAGCTCGATGGCACGCGGCCATTCGATGTACCCATGGCTGATTTATGCCGTGAAACCTTTGGATTCCGTGAAGCAGATGTGGCGCGTGTTAGCAACCAGCTTTTGGACATGGATCACCTCATAAGTGGCGACGGTACGATTCAGGTACGACCACGCAAATCGAGCCTGACTGACTTTGGCAAAGAATTTGTCGATTTTGTCATAAGGCCGAAAGAAAATACTTAATACAATTCAATATTGACGAAGTCGTCATTTGATTCATAACTACCAAGCATGGTGGTAAACAAAGCTCTTAAAAAAGAATTTCTTGATCTTGTCGAGTCTGGACTTCCTGGCGTTCAGGCTGCAAAGCAGGTTGGCGTCTCGGTTCGGACGATGGAACGCGCCCGCGAGAAAGACGAGCAGTTCGGCAAGGATTGGCATGATGCACGCCTCGAGGGCGCTCGAAAGCGCCAAAGTGAGCTCGAGACCGAAGCTTGGCGCCGTGCCGTCAAAGGCACCAAGAAGCCCGTTTACCAGGGCGGCAAGAAGGTCGGCGCGATCACCGAATACAGCAACACGCTCTTGATGTTTCTAATCAAAGCTGAAGCCAGGCGGGCAGGTGATGACTCCTTTGTTGAGCGATCCGACGTGACCTCAAGGGGCGATAAGGTCGAAGCTGGCGTGATCGTCGTCGGGCGGCGCCATACGGACGAAGACGAATGGCATGCCGAGCACAGCAAGTCTTGAGTGGCGCGAGACTGACGCCGGCTTAGCGCCTTATCTCGTTCAACAGGATAGAGTTGATCGCCAAGTTCATTGGGCAGCGCAGGCAGGAAGCCAGAACGCATTCTTGTCATGCCCGGTCTTTGAAGCGCTGTGCGAGGGAAATAGGGGCGGCGGAAAAACCGAGGTCTTGCTAAATGACTTTGCTCAACACATCGGTGAAGGGTGGGGCAGGGCATGGCGAGGCGTGCTCTTTCGCCGAACCTATCCAGAGCTCGAAGACATCATGGGCAAGGCTGAAGCTCTGTTTTCAGTCGCATTTCCCGAGGCAGTCTTCAATCACGCCAAGTCGTTTTGGAAATGGCCGGGCGGCGAGCGCCTCTATTTTCGCCAATTCATGAAGCCGAAGGACTACTGGTCATATCATGGCCATGCCTTTCCGTGGATCGCTTGGGAAGAGTTGACCACCTGGCCTACAGACGCTTGCTACAAGTCGATGTTCTCGTGCTGTCGATCGCCGATCAAGGGCATACCTAAGAAAATTCGAGCGACGACAAATCCCTATGGAATTGGTCACTCCTGGGTGAAACATCGGTTTCGGCTGCCGATCGAAGGGACTGTTGGACCGATCATTCGCGATAGTCTCGACGATCGAGGCAAGCCTGAGCCGCCGCGCGTCGTGATTCATAGCTCGCTTCGAGAGAACAAGGTCTTGCTTGCGGCCGATCCTGGCTACATCGATCGCATCGCTGCTTCAGCGAGCAATCCTGAGCAGTTGAAAGCCTGGATCGAAGGATCATGGGACATCGTCGCCGGTGGCATGTTCGATGATCTCTGGGATCCGAAGGTTCACATCATCGAGCCTTTCGACATTCCTGATAGCTGGACGATCAAGCGTGGCTTTGACTGGGGCTCGTCAGCACCTTTTAGCGTTGGTTGGTGGGCCGAAAGCGACGGCACAGAGGCAGGAGGTCGATCCTGGGTGCGTGGTGACCTGATTAGGATCAACGAGTGGTACGGCTGGAACAAGAAGCCCAACAAAGGCTTGAGGATGCTTGCGAGCGACATCGCGAAAGGCATTGTCGAGCGCGAGAAACAATGGGGCATTCACGAGCGCGTTGAGCCAGGCCCTGCTGACAGTTCGATCTTCGATGAGGAAAACGGCGATTGCGTCGCTACCGACATGGAAGACGAAGGCGTGATCTGGATGCGCGCCGACAAACGACCTGGATCGCGAAAGCAAGGCTGGGAACAGTTTCGAAAACGCCTGAAGGGATCGAAGGGCTGAAGAAGGTTCTAGGTGACCTGGAAACAGGCACCGTTGATGCGATCATGGCGGCTGTCCGGCGCGGGATGACGCTAGGTGATGGCATTGCTGCGCTTCGCGATCGTGTGCGCAAGGTGCTCGACACCACGAAGAAGCGCGCTGAGGCGATCGTCAGGACAGCTGCCAATGCGGCCTCAAATCGCGCTCGTCAGGTCTTCTTCAAGGAAAACAAGAAGGTCATCAAGTGGCTCGTTTGGGTCGCCACGCTCGATTCGCGAACCTGCGTCTATTGCGGCGCGCAAGACGGCAAACGCTATCGGATCGACAAGGGGCCCAGGCCTCCTGCCCACCTAAATTGCAGGTGTTCCATGACAGCTAGTGTCGACGGCAGAGTGATCGGCGAGCGGCCAATGAAGCGCTCGACCGAGGAAGATTTGCTGGCTGAATATGCCGAAGAGGCAGGCATTAAGCCGGTCAAACGTCGTGCATCGCTACCGCGCGGCCACAAAGGCAACTTCGACAAGTTCGCACGTCGACGCATCAACCAGCTCACAGGGCGTGTTCCTGCGTCTGAAACGTTCGATGAGTTCCTTCGAAAGCAAAGCCCAGCTTTCCAAAACAAGGTTCTGAGAGAGCAAGTCGCTGATTGGTATCGAAAGCGGCGTGTCGATCTCGATGACCTGTTCGACGACGACGGCGACATCTTCTCAATCGAAGAAATCCTAGAGCGCCGTCCTGATCTGAGAGAAGCAGCATGACCGAGTTGACGCCTATCGAAGCCGCTCAGGCTCAAATCCGAGCGCTCGAATCCGTCCTTGTTGATCGCATCCAGTTCGCACGGCGTGCGAGGGCGATCGATGTCGGGCAAGCGAGCGACACTGAAACGGCGCTCTCGATCACGCCTGAAAGATTGATCGACGTCGGTCAAGCAGTCGAGAGCGAAGCTGCCTTGCCGATCACGATCACCCGTATCGTCGAGGTTGGCATCGCGATCGAGACGGATTCAGCGCTTGAGATCCTCCAAGCTGGCGCGCTGCTCGTCGGACAAGCTGAAGAGACCGATGAAGCGCTCGACATCTCGATCACGAGAGAGCTCGCCGTCGATCAGGCCGTCGAAACCGAAGAAGCTCTTTCGATCACGCCGACGCGCGAGATCCCGATAGGCATCGCGACTGAGGCCGACACTGCGCTCGATGTGGTTGGCGTACCGGTCGCGGTCGTCAATCCAGCGATCGAGACGGATACGGCCCTACCGATCACCATCACGCGCATTGTGCCGATCGGCCAAGCCGTCGAGACCGATTCAGCGTTGTCGGTCGTCATCGGCGTGCCTGACGCGTCAATCTTCTTGAAAGGCAAAGCAGGTCAGTCGGTCGCGCTGAGCGGGAATGCCGGCGACGTGACCACGTTGAAAGGGAGTGCAACCTGATGAGTTTGTCAGGTCAGGATTTCGGGCTGACGGACGGCGATCCCGTCATTCTCGGCAAGACGTTTGTCGTACAGTTCACGATCACCGGACTGCAAGCGAGCGAGGTCGTATCGGCCGAGTGGATCTTGGCGGACCAAGACCCAGGCATCGGAACGTCAACGCCGATCGTTACGAAGACGGTCGGCTCGGGCATTACTCTCACGAACAGCGGTGCAGACCTTCAGGTAACGGTCACCGTCGATCCTGCCGATACGGCAACGCTCACGGCTGGTGACTATTTCCATCGGCTAGACTACGTGCACAGCGACGGCAGCCAGTATGAAGCAGCTCGAGGGACGGGGCGGCTGACGGCAAGGGTGTAGCGTCCGGTTTGGCTAGAAATGCGGAAGATTGGCGATTGGCTCTAGAGTCGCAGTTTGACCCCGAGCTGCCTCTAGCGTCCAGCCCTCAAATCGCGCAATACGCGTTCGAACGTGGCCTTATAGGCATCGTGCTCCTTCCAACGGGTGAAGTCGCCGATGTGGCGGTTGTCACGAAGCTTCACGGCCCAAGGCTCGTTGGTTTCCAGCACAGCATCATCTAGGCGGACAGAAAACAACATCTCCTTTTTGCGCCGGCGCTCCTCTCCGAAGGCCATCGTAACCTCATCCTCAACCCAATCGCTCGCAATGGCGTTGTTCGACAGGATCAGAAGGACTTTGTCTCGCATCCGGACGGCCTCATCTAAGCCGTCGAGGATCTTCCTGCCGATTGGGAGATCATGTGGTGCGAACCAGCAGCGAACTCCGACGTTCTGCAGATCAGCGTGTAGACGCTCGGCAAACTCCTGATCCTTCGACGAATAACTGATGAAGCATGAATAAAACTGGATGGCTTCCTCGGACAGCGACAGCATGTAGTCGATTAGAGTATCGGGGAGACCACAGCCACGCCAGAAGCAGCCAGGGACATTCTTCGAGCGCGCTATAGTTCGATGATCAACGCACGAAGGGTCCATATGTTGGCAGTCATTCAGACCCCTGGTTGTCGACAAGTCGACGTTGCAGAGCATGGTCTCTTGGGTTCCGTGTACGCCGCTGATCGATCCAAGCCTCACTCCAGCGAGGTCAGCCCCTGTGAGATCGGCTCCCAAGAGATCAGCCCCCAAAAGGTAGCTCCCTCCAAGTTTAGCCTGCCCAAGATTGGCACTGGCAAGGTTGGTCCTTAAGAGAGAGGCCTTCACGAGGTTGGCCTTCGTAAGGTTGGCGCCTCCGAGGTTGGCCCCAAAGAATTCAGCGTCTTCGAGGTTGGCCCTTTCGAAATTGGCGTGCATGAGGTTGGCCTCATTGAGGTCAACCCCCTGGAAGTCAGCCCCGCGAAAGTCGGGATGAATAGTATTGTTATCACTATCACTTCGCCATGCGTTCCAAACCTCAACGCCCTGCATCAGGATCGCCTGGTGTTTTTCGTTGGCCAAGTCTCATCCCCTCCCGCTCAGGATCAATAGTCAGGAAACATGCAGAGCGTCACAAAGAACGTCCAGAGGCAGCTCATGGCACTCTTTACGCGTCCGGGCTTCTATTCCGAAAGGTCCGAAGCTGCCAAGAAAACCTGCCACAAGCGCTGCCGCCGCGATCCAGCGACCGCCTTACCGATCCAGGAGCGGACGCGCTGAGACGCCGGCCTTACGCGAATTTCTGACCCGAACGAGACCCTTTTCAATACATCAAACTTTGCGAACAGCAGCATGCAAGATTCTGGAAAAAACGCATAGACTTCCGTAGAAGGGCCTTGAGCTTTGGAATAATGCAAATGTGGTGCCGTCAAATGCCAAGAATTTTGGGCGTTCCAATTGGAAGAAGAGAACAAAGAATGTATAATCTCGCAATATTTGAACGATCAGGTCGTGATGTAACAAAAGCTGTTGAAATATCAGAATCTCTTCTCAGCTTGATGGTCGATCGCTCCGGATCTATTGTGACTTCTGCAAGTATTTTTCTTGCAATATCAGTGGCATGACTTGATATAGCAGATTCATTACATGCTAAAATCTTGGCCACTATTGGCTGTGCTGGAAATTTTACGTCAGCAATATTAATACTTTTTTGTCTATGGTTGGATTGGTCTAAAAATCCTAATGTTTATAGATCTCCTGCTAGAGAATTTCTAAGAACGCAAAGGATCGTTTTTCGTCGTTGTATTATTTTCAATGCTAGTGTGATCATTTGTGCTTTTTCGGTCATCTCATCAATCTTCGCACTAATTTTTACACAATTTAGTCTTTGACTTGATGTCCGCAATTGGCACTTAGCTGAAGCTGGCCTTTCGTCTGCTTTCGGGCGCAAGGCTGTCGGTCACAGGCTGCCAGCGAAGAAACCGGCCACAAGCCCCAAGATACCAACCGCGCCCAATGCGAGGATTGCATGAGGATCACGAACAACCTCAGCTTCATGACGAAACAGCTCGTCTTCGATGATTCCGCGCACGAATTGCCCTTCATCCGCCGATTTGAGAAAGGGCCGAATGCCGTTCAAGATGTTGCTCGCGGTTGTCGCGATCTCAGGGTCTTGGGTGTCTGGTAGATGTTCCATGCCCTAAATCATCCATCCTAAGCCGAACGCGACGACCACGGCGAGAAACACGCCGACGGGACTAACCGTAAACTCTGTCGATCGCATTTCATGATCGCATAGCTCTTCGATCAGCCCGTTTCGAAGATCGTCGTCGTTGATCTGAAATACTCGCTGCATCGGACTTAGCCGTTTGACGATGCTATCTGCGGTTGTGGTGATATTGACCTGCTGCTGATCGGTGAATGTGCTCATAGCCCGAGCGCCACCGCGATCGGATCAGCCGGGATTGTGTCACCTGATTCGGTCAAGAACTGTGGCCAGTCCTTAGGGCGCTTAAGCGGTGATGGCGCGGCCACTTTCGACGTGACTGCTTTTTTCGACGCTATCTCTCTCGATTTCCGAAAGCACGCGACGCAGCCTTTCGACTTCTGATAACGCTCGGTGCAGCCGCAGACGTCGCAGGCGTCACCTTCAAATGTCTTGGCTTTTCCCATGGCACTAATCCGGAATCTTGGTTTGGCCACCGGCATCGAGCCAGCCGCCGAACAACCGAAGATCGTTACGAGCGCCCTCGACCTTCTCGTCGCTGATGCAGGCGACCTCGGCCATAGAGACCCATTGAGCAACAAGGCCGATCGCGAATGCGTCCTGAGCACGCAGAACGAAGACAGGCTCGTCTTTAGGAGTGCGGTCGAGAACCGCTTGGGCTTTCTCGTGGTTCACTTCTCGTCTCCAAAAAGGTTAGGCACTTGGTTCGTAACGTATTGATTTTATTGGGGGCGATTTGACCCCCAATTTGCCTAACCCTATTGAAAACTACGGATTTATAAGTAATAGACTCTTAAGCCTTCCAATGATCGGTGGCGGCATGGTCACGTTCAGAGAATTTCAGGGTGTCAAATATTGGCGTGTGTGGTCGCACTCAACATGCGGTAGCCTTTGATCAATTCAGCAATCCCTGCATCAAGGGAC
>JBCCUK010000054.1:0-15821 GCA_039196965.1 Pseudomonadota bacterium
CAGCGCTCGCCTCAATCATCATGGTCGCAGGCTGCGATACGCTCCCGGATCTACGGACGTCAACGAGTACTGAGAGCGAGGCCCAAACAGCCTCGGTCGCCGACGAAACAGCGAGGCTCAACGCCTTTTTTGAGCAGAAATTCAATGAGTCCGTGGATCGCAGCCCAATGACTCAGACCTTTCTCGGCATCAAGACCGACTATGACAAATGGGATGATGCAAGCGAAGCGAATGCTCTAAGAGAAATAGAGCTCCAACGAGCTATGATTTCCGAAATGAAGTCCTCTTTCGACTTCGATATCCTTGATGATCAGGCTCAATTATCCTGGCGGCTCGCCGAGTATCAGCTTGAACAGGCTGAACGGGAATTCGCCTTCCGCGATCATGCGTATGTGTTTAACCAGATGCGTGGCGTGCATTCATGGATTCCGGCTTTTCTGATCAATCAGCATCAGGTGACCACCAAATCCGATGCAGAGGCCTATATCGCCCGCCTCAACGGCGTTCCGGTGTTTCTCGGCACGCATATGCAGAGGGCCGAAGACCTTGCAAAAGATGGCGTTCTGCCGCCGCAATTTGTTTATGAATACACGATTGAGGCTTCCGCCAATCTGTTGAAAGGCTACCCCTTCGCCAATGCAGACTATGACAATCCGAGTCCTTTGATGAAGGATTTTCGGGGCAAGGTCGACGCTCTTTTGAAGAAGGGGGCAATCACAAAGCAGGAGGCGGCAAAACTGCGCACGGATGCCGATCTTGCCCTGCGTGGCGCGGTGGCCCCCTCCTACGAGCAGCTGCTGACAATGCTGAAACGCCACAAGGAGCTGGCGGGAACAGATGATGGCGTCTGGCGGCTGCCGCGGGGCGACAGCTACTATGCCGCAAGCCTCGCCAATATGACAACGACCGACATGACCGCCGACGAGATCCATGATCTTGGCCTCGCCGAAGTGGAACGGATCCATGGAGAGATGCGGGCAATCATGGTTCAGGTCGAGTATGAAGGCAGTCTGCAGGGCTTCTTCCAGTACCTGCGTACCGACGAGCAGTTTTATTATCCGAACACAGATGAAGGTCGCGCCGAATATCTGAAGCGCGCAACGGCGCTGATAGACACGATGCGCGAAGACCTGCCGCGGATGTTCAACACATTTCCACAGGCGGACATGATCGTGAAACGCGTGGAGCCTTTCCGTGAAAAGGCCGCCGGCAAGGCTTTTTATCAGCGACCGGCTCCCGATGGATCGCGCCCGGGCACGTACTACGCCAATCTCTATGATATGAGCGCGATGCCGATCTATCAGATGGAGGCCCTCGCCTACCATGAAGGCATTCCGGGCCACCATATGCAGATCGCGATTTCGCAGGAACTGGAAGGTTTGCCGAAGTTCCGAAAGTTCAGCGGATACACGCCCTACTCCGAAGGATGGGGTCTTTATACAGAATATCTGCCAAAGGAGCTTGGCTATTATGAAGATCCGTATTCAGATTTTGGGCGCCTTGCCATGGAGCTCTGGAGAGCCGCACGCCTTGTTGTCGACACAGGGCTTCACCACAAGCGTTGGAGCCGCGAGGAAGCGATCCAGTACCTGATCGACAATACACCAAATCCGGAATGGGACTGCCGAAAAGCCATTGATCGCTACATCGTCATGCCGGGTCAGGCGACGGCCTATAAAATCGGTATGCTGAAACTCCTTGAGCTGAGAGAGAATGCCAAAGACGCGTTAGGCGAGGAGTTTACACTCGGTGACTATCATGATGCGGTGCTAAGGGATGGCCCTGTTCCACTCGGCATACTGGAAGAAAATGTGGAGGCGTGGGTCGAGGCCAAACTTAGCGAGTGACCCGCACACGACTTTCCCCAAGACCGCGATTCTGAGACTCCAAGATCCAGCGCACTGAAAGTCCCCTTTCCAGTTAAGAGTTTATAGTGGGTCAGGCCCAATGCTACGAACCATTTCGCGACTGGATATGAAACTCCAAAAAAGCCTTACGTTATTGCTTGAGGTGCTCATACACCGCCGGTTGAAACTCTGACGCCGCAGGAATCGACGAGGATGAAGTATTGGGATTGGTCGATGGTAACTGGATCTGGATCGTCGCGGAAACTAAAATTCACCAGGAATGAACCGGTCCGATTATCGACTTCGATTTGTCTCCGCCACTTATTGACCTCAGTAATGCTGAATTCCACGTTCGGAGAGTTTGTAAAATGATCGATTGAGGTGAGGCCCGCAGGCGCTCCAAACCTTTTGTAAGCCCTTTCCAAAGCGGTCTCGCCCGCGCGTTCGTAGCTTATATCCGCCATACCCCAACACTGCGGCCCTGGATACAAAAACACATGGCCCACAATCGACACAAGTAGTACAACCAAACATACACAAATCGCCCAGAAGCGCGTGACAATCAGTCTCCGGACTTGTTCCATACTCCATAACTCCTAGCGCCAAGTGAGTGGGAATTTATCTGCAAGACGGCACGAGAAGAAATACTGATCTTTGAAACATCAAGAATACGGCCTTTTTAGCTCCCACTACAACGACCCTATCAGGCAGACGACGCAGCTGTACGGTGGGTGACGCCAAGCTGGGTGATGAGGAGCGCTGCGCCTGTCAATGCGAGCCCCTTCAGGAAGTGCGCCTGTTGCATCGCGCGCATCACCTCCGTGTCAGCATAAAGCATTTCGTAGCCATGAACCACAAAGGTGACGGGGACGAGGAAGAGCACAAGCAACCAACCGCCAAGGCGTGCGCGCCAGTTGAAAAGGATCATCGCGGCCCCGATAAGTTCAACGATACCGGATATGAATATCCAGAACACGCTGTAGGGAACACCGTCCGGCATGAGCGACTGGTAATAGGGGATGTTTGTAAAGTGCGTCACGCCGGAGAGAAAGAAGAGCGATGTGAAGAGCAGACGGGCAGCCAGGATAAGCCCGCTATGGTTCGGGAGACGGTCTTCTGCGAACATAAGATCTTTCCTTTGTTGTGCGCTTGAAAGCTCGCATGGAGCCAAGTCAGCCAGAATGTTCGACGCGGACACTTTTTTGATATTTTCGGACATGCGCGCATTCTCGATGGCCTAGTTCGAACCAGCCCCATATATTTCAGGCGTCCGTCAATGCACTCTGTGCACTGTTCATTTTCACAGATTTCGCGCGGACTGCGCCCGGGGTAACACCGAACTTTCTGGAGAAAGCCCGGACAAATCCGGCAGACTCTGAATATCCAACACGCCAGGAGACGGAATCGACCGTCAGGCCGGCTGTTTCGAGCAGTTCCCGGGCGAGCGTCAAGCGGACATCGGTATAGATTTGCCGATAGGTCGCGCCCTCCTCTTTAAGGCGTCGCCGCAGCGTGCGCTCGGTGACGTTCAATTGCCTGGCAACCGTATCGACTTTGGTGTCCGTCCCCAGGCCTTCAATAAGCGTGTCTCTCACTTTGAGAGACCATGATGGGAGCGAGCCGTTCACCCGGCCAAGCAGAGCCTTGCACTGATCGATACAGTATTGCTGGGTCACAGGATCGGATTTCGGCAGAGGCTCATCCAGCATGGACGTGGGAAACTGCAATGCGCCCACATTGGCCCCGTCAATCACCTCGATGTTTAACAGCTTCGAGAGTTGCTCAGCGCACGCCCGGTCCGAAAGTGTCGACAGGACGCGAAAGTCCGAAAAGCACTGCTCCTGTATAAAGTCGCTAAAGAATGTCATGGCGACGCAGCAGTGGCGTTCGAGAACATAAAGACGAATGGCTTCCGGTAGATCCGACATGTCGAATTCAAGACGGGCATCTGTCCCGTCTTCGATCAATGTCATATCCGCCAGAACATAGGATAAATTGGCGAAACTGATTGCCGTATTGATTGCTGCGCGGAGCGTGGGGCTGGTGATGATCGCGAACCCCCAAATGCCGAAGGCCCCGATATGAAGTCGCCTGCCAACCGCGACGCCGAGGCCGACTTTCTGAGGCGACAAACGAACGAAGTTCTCAATTGCGATGATTTCCTGACCGCGGGTTGGCTGCACATCTTTTTCGAACAGTTCGTCCTTTGATATGCCCGTGCGCTCCAGACAAGCTGCAGGATCCACCCCGAAGTCTTGGGCGGTTTCACATATCAGCCTGAGGCTTGTGGGAGGTCTGATTGTATCTCTATCCACGACTTAATTGATAAGCCGTTTGGCCGAAAATATCAAAAATCCGCGAGAGGCAGCTCTTGGCTGCAGCGGCCATGCCGATAAAAAATCGGCATCCATCACTGGCGATCAGAGCGGCTGTTAGGCAGCCTCGTTCAATGCCGCATGATACGCTTCAGCGGCCCGCTTCTCATTACCCTGATAGTTGCCGATGGCTTTGAAGAGGCCGAGCTTCAGATCCGGTTCAAGCCCATCACCCATGCGCAGGATCTGGGAGCAGAACCAGCCCTGCTGGCCCCACCCGGCAATCCCTTTTAGCATTTTGACCGGAGAGTTGACGGTCAGAAACCGGGTCGGTCCGAGGCGGAGCGTTTTTTCCCATTTAGGTGCTTCAGCGACCCCTCCAGAAAGCAGCTTATGCGGCAGATCGGGATCGGCGCAGAGCGGCCGGCCAAGCCCGATCAGATCTGCTTCCCCGTCTTCGAGGGCAGCATTCATGGCGACAACAGAGCGAAAGCCACCTGTGACCAGAAGCGGCATGGTCGCCTTGTCCTGAACACTTCGCGCATAGGACGCGAAATAAGCCTCGCGCGCCCTTGTGGAGGCACGAACCGGCTCCTCGAATTTTGGCTCCATGCCGTCAATGCCTGCCATTTGCGGCTGCTCGTAATTGCCACCGGAGACTTCAACGAAGTCCAGTCCCTCACCGTTCAGCATCTCGATCACTGCAAGGCAGTCCTCATGGGAGAAACCGCCTTTTTGGAAATCGGTAGAGTTCAGTTTGACAGAAACGGAGAAATCATCGCCGCACTGAGCCTTCACCGCTCTGATACTTTCCAGAAGTGGTAGGGCGCGATTGACCAACGCACCGCCCCATTCATCGGTGCGACGGTTGGAGAGTGGCGAGAGGAATTGCGACAAGAGATAGCCATGGGCGGCATGGAGCTGGATGCCGTCAAACCCGGTTTCCCGGGCGACCTTCGCAGCATGGCCGAACCCCTGAATCGCTGCGAGGATCTCATCACCGGTCATTTCGCGCGGCGTGCCAAACATCGCCCCCGGCATCTCTACCTGAACCGAACTCGGGGCCATTGGCATCTCATTGATGGTTTTGGGCGTCTGTCGGCCCGCATGGGAGAGCTGCATAATCACTTTGCCGCCACCAGATTTCGCCGCTTCCGCATAGTTTGCCAGCGCGGAACGCTGCTCATTCGACTGCTCGCCATCGATCACGACATTGCCGGGGCGCTCAAGATTGCGCCGATTGATCTGGACATTTCCGGTTAACTGAAGGCCGATACCGCCCTCTGCCCAACGCTTGTAAAGCGCGGCATGGCGGGCCGTCGCACTATTCTGTGGATCGGCAAGCCCTTCTGTCATCGCTGCCTTGACGAGGCGGTTCGGCAATGCGAGCCCCGACGGCAGAGTTAAAGCGCTGTTAATCGTAACGGTCATCTTATCCCTCCCTGACACTTCGAGTCAGTCTAAGGGGGTAACATGGCCCGTTCAAATCAAGCAAAACTGTTCGACGAGATGACACCTGACCCAACCGGCTATAGTGCGAAGGATATTGAGGTTCTTGAGGGCCTCGAGCCCGTGCGTAAGCGGCCCGGTATGTATATTGGCGGCACCGATGAACGCGCCTATCATCACCTTTTCGCCGAGGTGCTCGACAACTCCATGGATGAGGCTGTGGCGGGCCATGCTTCACGCATCGAGATCGAGCTGACGGCCGACGGCTTCTTGAGCGTGATCGATAATGGCCGCGGCATTCCGATCGGAGAGCATCCGAAATTTCCCGGAAAATCAGCGCTTGAAGTGATTATGACAACGCTTCATGCTGGAGGTAAGTTCTCAGACAAAGCCTATGAAACCGCTGGCGGGCTGCACGGTGTGGGTATCTCGGTCGTGAACGCGCTTTCCAAGCGTGTCGAAGTGGAAGTTGCCCGTGACAAGAAGCTCTATCGCCAGTGTTTTGAGCGCGGCATTGTGCAGGGCAAACTGGAGCGTGTCGGTCCAGCCCCGAACCGGCGAGGCACCACCGTTCGTTTCAAACCTGACGCAGAAATCTTCGGCGAGAAGATTCGCTGGAAACCGGCGCGACTGTTCCAGATGGCGCGGTCGAAAGCGTACCTCTATCGCGGCGTGGAAGTGCGCTGGTCCTGCGCACCGGAGCTCTTATCGGAAGACTCCAAGATCCCGGCGAAAGCCACCCTAACCTATCCGAACGGCCTCGCGGACCAGCTGGCCGAGGTCTTTCAAGGTAAGAAAACCATCACATCAGAGCCCTTCACCGGCCTTGTCGAAACAAAGGAAGGCAAGGTGGAATGGGCGATCAGCTGGACCGCTGCCGGATTCGGTGAGGCCGATGGGTTTTCGCGCTCCTACTGTAACACGATCCCCACGCCCGATGGCGGTACCCATGAGGCAGGCTTCCGCTCCGCCTTAACAAAGGGTCTCCGCAATTATGGCGAACTAACAGGCCAGAAGAAATCCAACACGATCACCGCTGACGACGTTATGGGCCATGCAGGGCTCCTCCTATCGGTCTTTATTCGCGGGCCGGAATTTGTCGGTCAGACAAAGGATAAGCTCTCGACGACTGCGGCCTTCCGGCTTGTGGAAAATGCTGTTCGTGACCGGTTCGACCACTGGCTCGCTGGCTCGCCCAAGGAGGCTGATAAGCTCTTTAAGTGGGCCATGGAACGCGCCGATGAGCGCGCTCGCCGCCGCAAGCAGAAAGAAGTCAAACGGCAATCTGCCACAAACCGGCTTCGCTTGCCCGGCAAACTCGCTGACTGTTCGGAAAAAGGCCCCGAAGGGACGGAGGTCTTCTTCGTTGAGGGTGACTCGGCGGGTGGCTCTGCCAAACAGGCCCGAGACCGCCGCATTCAGGCGATCCATCCCTTGCGCGGCAAGGTGCTCAATGTTGTCAGCGCAACTGATGACAAGATCCTGAAAAACCAGGAGATCTCCGACATTGCCCTAGCTCTCGGGATCACCTTCGGTGCGCGGTTCGATGCCGATGATCTTCGCTATGAAAAGATCATCATCATGACGGACGCTGATGTGGACGGCGCACATATCGCGGCATTGCTGATCACCCTGTTCTACAAGCTCACCCCGGGCTTGATCGAGTCCGGTCGGCTCTATCTCGCCATGCCGCCGCTCTACAGCCTCAGCCATAAGGGCAAGACGGTCTATGCCATGGATGATGAGGAACGGGCGGAGCTCCACGAGAAGGAGTTCAAGAACCACAAGGATGTGAAAATCGGCCGTTTCAAGGGTCTCGGCGAAATGAACCCTGCTCAGCTAAAATCCACCACCATGGATCCGGCCACTCGCACACTTGCGCGGGTCACCCTGCCCGACAGTTTTGACGAGCTGACGGAAATCAAACCTGCTGACCTGATCGAAACGCTGATGGGGCGCAAAGCCGAGCTTCGCTTCAAATTCATTCAGGAGAACGCACAGTTCGTGGAAGAACTGGACGTCTAGCCAGCCCCTTAGAACGTCATATAGCTCCGGGCGATCTTCCGCAGAAGAGCATCCCGTCCAGAACGTAAAATGCTGCTCACCGGACGGAGCGTGACATCGGCATACTCCAGCGCTTCCCGGCAACTCTGAATGTCATCGATAGGTGACCCTTCAGATGGCTTGTCGGACAGGACCGACAAAAGTCGCTCTTCGTTCGCTGATAAAACATCCGTTTCCATGTATTGGCTCTTGCGTCTGGCGTCGCAGAAAGAAAATACGAGGAATAGAGGATCGGTACTGCCCGGCCGGTCAGTCTTCTGCTCCCGCCGGAAGGTCCGCGATATACGATGCTCCGCTATGGCAGGGGTTGGCGTCGCCCGCTGCCACTCCCAGAACAGATTTATAATCCAGCTTTCATCCTGGGTCAGGTCCGAATGTCCGATCGGAACGTCCTCTTCCGCGCTTTGGCTCAGCGTTCAAATTCTCTGAATACGGAGCAATATAATACACTTTTTGGTGAATTCTTCGAAAGCACATCGTCATCGCCTGAAATGCGAATGATTATCAATAACAAAATCACTGCCAAATGAAATCTGGGATTAATCGTCATCTGAAGAGATGAGCGGCGGGCAGTCTTTGTCCGTCGAACAGGCGATTATTGCCAAATCTTGGAGGCGAAAATGACTGCTCAACTTACCAATATCGTAAAAGATACCGAAGTCCATGAGCTCGGACGCTTCGTTGCCAACACCGATCACAAAACAATGTCCGAAAATGCGCGCGAAGAACTTAAAAAAGCGTATTCTCGACACGATCGGCGTCGCCATTGGTGCCCTCGACGGCGAACCAACTGAAATGATCCGTACACACAAGGAAGACTTTGGTGGAGCGCCATACTGTACATTAATTGGCGGCGGCAAAACGGCCTCGGACAGGGCAGCCTTTTATAATGGCGCGCTCAACAGCCCCTTCGCGGGCCTTGGATTTGTGGCTGATACGACGGGGTCGGAAGAGTCTATTACCGAAGCGCAGGCCTTCCAGCATATCGTGCTCGGCGAAGGCGGGGCGTTCGTGTCCGGCTGATCCCGGCCAGCTGCCTGGGCAGAGCTTAGAGCAGGACTTGACGATGCCGAAGCGTTTACACGCCGCTATCTGACGACTTCGGAAGGCAGTGCGCTTAACCGCGCCGATGCCGAGGCTCTCGTTCCCGCTCTGGCAGGTGAACAGCTGATGCTGATCACCGTGCACAGAGCCTCCGATATCCGCAGGGTCATTGACCTGAAGTCTGATAATCCGGACTTCAACATTGCCATTGTCGGTGTAACGGAAGGATGGCTGGTAGCCGACGAACTCGCGGCCATGGACATCCCCGTAATCCTTGAGCCCTATGATAATCTGCCCGCCCGGTTCGAGACGCTAGGTGCGACTGGGCGGAATGCTGCTCGGCTGATCGAAGCTGGGGTGCGAACAGCTTTCGCCCACCTCGATTCAAACAGCCATCAGGCGAGGCTGGTGCTGCAATCTGCCGGAAACGCCGTCGCCAACGGTGTCACACAGGCCGACGCTATCAAGGCGATCACAACGGTGCCCGCCGACATCTTTGGTCTTGCGTCCCATGGCCGACTTGTGTCGGGCTCGGTTGCCGATGTCGTGATCTGGGACGGGCGATCCGCTGGAAGTCACCTCCGCCCCAGTGGCCTTATATATCGATGGAGAGGCGCAATCCATGGAAAGCCGCCAGACCAAGCTGCGTGACCGTTACCTGTCGCTGGAGCGTGGCGATCTGCCGTTTCAGTATCGCAAATAGTTAGAGCCCTGGGACGCTAGGCCGTTGGCTGGAAGCCCTCGACCTCCGGCTTCTTCGCCGTGCGCCGCCATCCTTCTTCCGGCAAGGCGAGCAGCAGCGATGAGGCGACGAAAATCGACGAATAGGTTCCAACGATCACGCCCCAGATCAGAGCGAAGGACATGCCACGCAGCACTGGTCCACCAAGGATAAAGATGGCGAGGAGCGCCAGCAGCGTCGTGCCCGATGTCAGCAAGGTTCGCGACAGTGTACCGTTGAGCGACAGGTCGATCAGCTCTCGACTTGGCATCTGCTTGTACTTTCTGGCCTCCTCACGAACCCGGTCGAAGACGACGACTGTGTCGTTCATCGAGTAGCCAACGATGGTTAGGAGCGCCGCAATGGTCGACAGGTTGAACTCAAGCTGAAGCCCGGCAAAGACGCCGATGGTCAGGATCACATCGTGGACAAGGGCCGTCACCGCGCCGAGCGCGTAGTGCCACTTGAACCGGAACGAGATGTAGATCATCATCAGGGCCAGAGCGACCGCGAGCGCCGTAACGCCGGCTGTCAGCAACTCGCCAGAGACCTTCGGCCCTACGGTTTCACGCCCGCGCACCTCTAGACCGGAATAGGTTTCTGTCAGCGTGTTGGCGATGAGGTCGGTCGCCTGCTGCTGAACCGCCTCCGGGTTTTCGCCCTCTTCTGCGTCCTGAGTGGGTATCTTCACGACGAAGACCTGAGCGGCATCGACGCCAGTGCCTCGCGCCTCAGTGATCTCGGCTCCATTGAAATCGAGGTCGAGGATGGTTCCGCGAATATTCTCTACCTCAACGCCGGCGGGCTTTGTCGTCTCAATAACCGAGCCGCCCCGGAAATCGATGCCGAGGTTCAACCCCTGCGTCATGATCAGGAAAATCGACAGACCAATCGCCGCCACGGAGAGCAAGAACGATGGAATCCGCAGCCGCATAAAACCAAGATTGGTTTTGTCGGGGACATAGCGCATGAACATTGTTTGTGTTCCTTTCCCCTAAATCGCCAGCTTTTTGGGCCGCGCGCGGTCGAGCCAAAGCGAGGTAAACCAGCGGGTCACCACAAAGGCGGTGAAGACGGAGGTAAGAATACCGATGGCGAGGGTCACGGCAAAGCCCTTCACGGGGCCGGAGCCAAATGAGTAAAGCATAACAGCGGCAATGAATGTGGTGATGTTGGCATCGAGAATGGCCGAGAGCGCGCGCTCATAACCAGCCTGAACGGCGGTCATTGCGCCCCTGCCCGAGCGGGATTCTTCGCGGATACGTTCGAAGACGAGAACGTTTGCGTCCACGGCCATACCAATGGTGAGAATGATACCTGCAATGCCCGGCAGGGTCAGCGTTGCGCCAAGCCCGGACAGTGCGCCAAGGATCAGCATAATGTTCGCCATCAGCGACAGCACGGCATAAATGCCGAGGCGGCTATA
Organism: Pseudomonadota bacterium; assembly: GCA_039196965.1. GTDB lineage: Bacteria > Pseudomonadota > Alphaproteobacteria > Caulobacterales > Hyphomonadaceae > CALLCD01. The sequence goes on from JBCCUK010000054.1 coordinate 10,867, forward strand.
GGCAAAGATCATGAAAAAGGCGACGAGGATCAGCCCGATAATCGAAGCGGTTGTCCCAGCCCGGATCGAGTCTTCTCCCAAGGTTGGAGAAATCGTGCGCTCATTGATGAATTGGAGCTTCGCCGGAAGCTCACCAGCCTCGATAATGGCGGCGAGATCCTGAGCCTCCTCGATCGTGAAGCTTCCGGTGATCTGCACATTGCCGCCAAAGATCGGCTCATTGATGCGCGGTGCCGACATCACCCGATCATCCAGAACGATGGCGAATTGTCGGCCGGTATTCTCAGCCGTCGCATCGCCGAAACGCCGGGCTCCTGCGGCATTCAGCCGGAAGGTGACAATCACGGCATTGCCGCGCTGGATGTCGAATTCCTGAGCTGCTGTGGCGATGTCCGACCCTGTAACAATCGGCGTGTCATTCACCAGAAGCGGGAAACCCGTATCGATATCGTAAAGCAGATTGTATCCGGGGCGCACCCGACCGGCGAGAGCAGTCTCAAGATCCGTCTGCGACGAGCTGACCAGATTGAAAGTCATCCGGCCGGCCTGACCGAGAATGTTCTTGATCCGCTGGGGGTCTGCCTCACCGGGGCTCTCAAGCACGATGCGATTGTCGCCCTGGGGCTGAACCGAGATCTCGCTAACCCCGTCGGGATCAATCCGGCGACGCACAATTTCGATGGTCTTGCGCTGGGCATCCTGTACCAGCGCTTCCCGTGCGGCGGCAGTCATGGTAACGCGCAAGCGGCCATTGCCCGTTGACTGGACATCCAGCTCTCTCTGCCCGCCAATGGCCCCTTGAACCGGTGCATTGGCGTCGCGGTTGATCCGCCGGACGGCTTCCTGTGCTTCCGTCGTCTCGCGCAGGGTGACCAGCAATTGATCCTCGGAACGCTCGATCCGCGCATTGATGCGGTCGGCAGCGCCCGCACCACGCAAGGCGAGCCGAACATCGCGCTGAATGATCTCCATGCGATTCGCGACCACTTCCTCAGGATCCAGTTCCATCAGCAGGTAGACACCACCCTGCAGGTCGAGGCCGAGCTTCACTTTCTTATCGGGGAATAGCCCCGGCCACCACGCCTCGGCCGCCTGATTGCGCGCCTCCTGAAAAGCGGAAAGATCCTCGGCAGATTGCGAGCGTGGCTGGTCCGGCGCGACACCCATAAACGTGTTTGGCAGCGCATTGGGCAATGCCAGCATGAAACCGAAAAAGAGCACCGCGAGGATGCCCAGTATTTTCCAGATCGAAAAACGCAACATTTCGGGCGTTCCCCCTAGTCGGGTTTCGCATCATTGGCGGCAACAAGCTGGCCCTTGCCGCGCACATCGGCGACCATACCCTTGACCAAGCGGGCGCGCACGCCGTCGGCAAGCTCGATCGTCAATTCGTTCTCAGCGACCTTCGTCACCTTGCCTATTAGACCGCCAGTGGTGACGATGGTGTCGCCGCGCCGGACGCCTTCAATCATTTCGCGATGCTGCTTTGCCCGCTGCTGCTGCGGTCGAATCAGAAGCAGCCAGAACAGCGGGATCAGAATCAGAAAAGGCAGCAAGGACTGGAAAACGGCAGCGCCGGCAGAGGGCTGCGCCGCGAGAAAAAGCGTAGATAGGCCTGACAAGTCAGCTTGGGCCATGGAACGACCTTTCGAGGTTGGAATCAGGCAACCGGTATAACGTGGCCACCCCTCAACAATCAAACCTCCCACATAAGGAGACTAAAGGACTTTGGAAACCCCGCTGCGCAGCGGTGTGTGCTGAACCGTCGGTTGTGCCGATACCCGCTCAGCCGACCGGTCGAACACCGCGAGTACATGGCCGCGGGGCTCCTCCAGAGGGGAAATGCAGAGACCGGACTCCGACAATTGCTCGAAGAGTTCGCCCGGAACGGTGTCCACGGCCCCGGTGAGCAGGATCCGATCATAGGGCCCATGCTCTGGCCAGCCCTTCAATCCGTCGCCGTGGAGCACATGGATGGGATCGGCACCGATGCCGCTGAGGTTCACCCGGGACCGGTCAGCCAGTCTGCGGAAGCGCTCCACCCCCCAAACGGTGCCCGCAAGACGCTGTATGAGCGCTGCCATATAGCCAGAGCCGACACCAACAAGCAGCACATTCGCTTCCGGGCAGGCCTTCAAATCGAGGGCCAGAATCATGCTCGCTACCACCGACGGCGATTCCAGTGTTTGGCCGCAACCTATGGGCAGAACGCAGTCTTCATAAGCAAGATCGGCAAGTTCCGGCTCGATAAAGGCCGATCGCGGCACCGCCTCAACAGCCCGCAGTACATCCGGATCGGTGATCCCTTCCCGGCGCAGCGTGAGAATCAGCCGCGCGGCGAGAAATGGATCATGGCTGAGCTCCCCCATAGGCACTCATCGCCCCCAGATGGTGCTGGTGGGTGAGATCCGCCTGCAGCGGTGTGACCGAGATGTACCCCTCATAGATCGCCCTTAAATCGGTATCATCGGGAGGGTCGGACAATTTGCCGTTATAGGCAATCCATACATAGTCATTGCCGCGAAGGTCGGTCCGGGTGTGGGTCTCAATCACCATCCGATCTCGTCGGCCCTGGCGGGTATGGCGAATGCCGGAAACATCGTCCGGATCACGATCCGGGAAGTTGACATTCAGGGTGACCAGCTCCGGCCAGCCATCCTTGAGAAGGCCTTTTAGGAGGTCCGACCCCCATTGGCGGGCCGTCTCCCAGGTCAGGGACCCCGGCTCGCGAAAGCCCTTGGCCTGGCTGAAAGCAACCGAGCGTATGCCCATTTCAGAGCCCATCAGCCCGGCCGCGATCGTACCGGACATGGTGGTGTCATGGGCAAGGTTCTGGCCATTGTTCACGCCAGACAGAATGAGGTCGGGCTTACCGCTCTTCATCAATTTTTGCACCGCAATGAGTACGCAATCGGTTGGCGTGCCTGTGACGCCCCAGCGCCGGTCATCGGCCTGACGTACCCGCACGGGCTCGGTCAGGGTCACTGCGCGGGATTTACCCGACTGCTCAACTTCGGGGGCTACGACCCAGATATCATCGGAGATCGTGCGAGCAATGTCCTCCAGTACGGCGAGCCCCTCTGCGTGGATGCCGTCATCATTGGTGATCAGAATTTTCATGGAAAGTCCTTGTTCCGCGCCCGGGACGCCTTCTGCCTGAAAACGAGTCCCAGATACAAGTCACGAGGTAGTTATGACGGCTCAGCGCTCTCAATGCGCTCTTGCCCGCCAAGATAGCCCCGCAGCACCTCCGGCACAGTGACGGAGCCATCTTCCTCCTGATAATTTTCCAGGATCGCGACGAGCGTGCGCCCGACAGCAAGGCCGGAACCGTTCAGCGTGTGGACGAATTCGGGCTTCGGCTTCGGAGTGTCTTCGGTGGCAGCAGGCCGCCAGCGGGCATCCATGCGCCGGGCCTGGAAGTCGCCGCAATAGGAGCAGGAGGAAATCTCGCGATAGGTGTCCTGGCTCGGCAGCCAGACTTCAAGGTCATAGGTCTTGCGGGCACCTGCCCCCATATCGCCAGCGCAGAGCAGCATCTTGCGGTATGGCAGATCGAGCTTTTGCAGGATGGCTTCGGCACAGCCCGTCATGCGCTCCAGCTCTGTGAGGCCCTCCTCCTCATTACGGACAATGGAGACGAGCTCCACCTTGTTGAATTGGTGCAGGCGGATCATGCCCTTCGTGTCTCGTCCCGCGCTGCCCGCCTCGGACCGAAAGCAGGGCGTGTGGGCCGTGAACCGGAGCGGTAGCGTGGCGGCGTCGAGGATTTGCTCCCGGACGAGATTGGTCAGGGGGATCTCCGATGTCGCAATCAGCCACATACCGTTTGTAGTTTCAAAGGAGTCTTCACCGAATTTCGGTAATTGACCCGTTCCCATCATGGCTTCTGGGCGGACAAGCGTCGGCGGCGACGTCTCCTCGTAGCCATGCTCCTGGGTCTGCACGTCGAGCATGAAGGCGGCGATGGCGCGCTCCAGCCGGGCAAGATCTCCCCGCAGGGCGACGAAGCGCGAGCCGCTCATTGCAACGGCCGCCTCAAAATCCATCATGGAGAGACCGTTCGCGGTCTTAAGCGCCTCACCTAGATCGGCGTGGTCTTTGACCTCAAAGCTGAATTCGCGAGGGGAGCCCCAGCCATTGCCTTGCTGGACATTGCTCTCCTCATCATAGCCTTCCGGCACATCGTCGAGGGGCAGGTTCGGAAGTCCGAGCAGCACATCATTGAGCAAGCCGCGGGCGGCCTCCTCCTGCTCGCCGGCGGTCTCGATCGTCTCTTTCGCGTCGGCGACTTCCTTGCGGAGCTGTTCGAACAGGGTCTCATCACCGGACGCCTTCGCCTTGCCGATCTCTTTAGACTTTGCGTTCCGCGCCGTTTCAGCGGCCTGCTTGTCGGCGATGGCCTGCCTCAGGGCGGAATCGTGGGCCAGTATTTCAGGCACCTTCTCATCGCCGAGGCCCGGCTGTTTGTGGTTCCAGGCCGCCTTGAATGCGTCGGGATTTTCGCGAATGGCACGCAGATCGAACATGGGGATAACTCTTCTCTATCGGCGCGGAGGTTTAGGCGCGTTTCACCGAAATGTCATCCCAGCTCATCGCCCCGTGGGCTCAAAGCTATGTCTTTGAGTGTTCCCCGCGTCGGCTTCGCCTCGCGATGGAAGGCGCTCAGGGCTGCTGCCCTGCTCTTTGTTGTCATCCCGGAATTTGCGCCGGCAAATATCCGGGACCCATTGCAGCGCCCGGAAATCGATCCGGTGGATCAATTTCAGCGGAGATGGCCACGGCAGTGGCGGATGCAAAGTGCATAGATTTTCCTGGGTCCCGGATACCCCGGCTGCCCTTCGGCACCCGGTGTTCCGGGATGACAAATCGACATGGCTGGCAGCACTTTTTTTCCGGACAGGCGCTTGCCTTCCGGTTCTGCTTTTTAGCGCCCCTGCCGGGGCCTGTTTCAC
>JBCCUK010000055.1:0-15477 GCA_039196965.1 Pseudomonadota bacterium
GTTCGCTTCACCGGTCGTACCGAACATCACGAGGCCATGACAACCTTCGTCCAAAACCCAACGGCAATGGTCGATAAATCTGCTGACATCAGGGTCAAGTTTCGTATCGAGTGGCATTAAAGCCGGACACCATACCCCCTTGAGCACGTCGTTATCTCCCCCTACCGCCACAATCCTATCTCCCTCGTAAGACTAACTGATAACGCGACTGTACTCGGATGAGCCATGGCATAACAAGCTGAAACCAAGCGCTCAACCCTAACCTCATGCCTCAATGGGGCGTCGATTGCCCTCAAATGCCTCGGTGATTCAGAACCGGCGACAGACATAGACACTACTCTCTGAAAGCCGAGCGCCCGGATACCAGAAGAGTCCAGGCCTGAACAAAGAGATGAGGCTGTGAAGAGTGCTCGGAAAAGAAACGACAGAGAAGGAACCTAATGCTGGACGCGGCCTAACTATATCGGTTCGCCTAAGCCGCCTTTGAGAAGGGCCGAATACAAGGCCCCCAACGCCTCAGAGTCAAGTCGAGGTCAAACTGGTGTGCAGATGCTCAAGTGCATCCGTCCCGATAGCCGTTAATGCCAATTCGGGCATCTGGTCCTTGGTCCTATGCCTGACCTTACCAGGTAGTGTTCAACACTCAGTCTGTGACAATGCGCAAACCTGCCTTGAACAAAGAATAAACTTCCGTTAACCATCGGACGCTCGAATTGAGGATGGGTGGCCGAGTGGTTGAAGGCACTGGTCTTGAAATCCGGTGCACTATGATGCTTAACCCGAGCAACTCCGCGCCTTTCGCCGCCTTCCGTTAACCTCTTGGTGTGCAATTGTGTGCAATCCTCTGATCTCTCACCGAGATCGAGGGTGCGCTCATGGCCAGCATCTATAAGCACAAGAACGGGTGGCGAGCACAGGTCCGCCGCCAAGGTCTGCCAATCAAGACCAAGTCGTTCAGGTCCAAGCAGGAGGCCGAACGATGGGCCTACCGGGTAGAGACGGCGGTCACCCAGGATGGCTTCCTGGACCTTGAGGAGGCCAAGCGGACCACACTGGCTGAGGCCCTTGATCGCTACGAGCTTGAAGAGACCTGCCTTAAGAAGTCGCCAGACGTAGAGCGCTATCGAATAGGAGCATGGAAGCGTGATCCCCTGGCCAACCGGGTCCTATCCTCGATCCGTAGTTCTGACATAGCCGCCTGGAGGTCAGCCATCAGGACATGTTCGGCCACATCTTCCATCGGGCCGCTGAAGGTGTCGACGCAACAACGCTGAAGGTCGACAGTACAGACGGTGCCTTCTGGTTTGATGTCGTGGTTCCTCCTGGGTTGGCGCGCGTTGCCGTCCTCGACGCATCTGCTGAGGTGAATGAGCTTAACCGGCTATCAGACAGCGTACAGATTGCACCGGGCTTCGTGCCTGAAGAGATCGATTATAGTGACCTGCAGATCATCACGGTCCCCTCGGCAGCTGGCCGGGAGGCCCTTGAGAAGATGGCAGGATCGAAGAAGCAGGGACCATGGAAGGCCTACATGAAGGATGTAACCGACTATGTCCAAGCCCTGCCGACCGATGAAGCCGTGATCGTCTGGCACTTCACACAGGACAAGGGGAAGCCTGACTTCAAGGCCAAGGTCATCGAGGCATTCGAAGACGTAGGGATCGATGTCGAGGCCACGGTCACCGTTGATGGCAAGGAGAAGCCTCGGTTCATCTTCACGACACATGGATCGGAGACCGGAGACAACGACAAGTCGTATGCCAAGCACACCGTCTTCATAGGCGTTCTCCACCGCAACAAGCTTGAAGTGGTAGCTGATGCCAAGGCTGAGACCGGGAGACCCGAGTGGAGACCTAGCCAGGAGATCGTCAACAAGCTCTGGGCGTCAGACGTAGCGGCTCGGATCTACCAAGGGACTTCGCGATCGGATGTAAGGAACTCGACCTATGGGAAGGCAAACTCCGCAACGGTGTTCTTGCCGATCCAGACACCTGGTGTCCTCGACATGCTGATGTCCCGAGCATTCAAGACAGCACCAGCACCAATCGTGAAGGCTTCGTCGTCTCGAAAGGCCAAGCGGGGACCAACCAGGACTGACCTGGCTACCCAGGAGATCCTGGAAGTCGTGGGTGGCCTGGGGCCAGGACGGTACTCCATACAGGGACTACGTAAGATGGTCCGGTCTGAATGGAGCAACCATGTCTGGAAGGAAGCCGTGAAGCGGTTCAAGAACAACCGACCCGACAACGTCAGTCTGGAAGGATTGGGTATAGTCAAAGGTTGAGGGTCGCGAGGGGGGTAGTCTCTTATAGGGCTAGACCTCCAACCTTTGCGATCGCGCACCACCGTGATCGAATAAGGATGGCCAGCGGATCTTGATCGAATAAGTGGTTGTCGCCGGGAGAGTGGTCTCTTATAGGGGTAGACAACCACTTATTGATCCCCTCACCCGCTCGACAGGGTCAGCCGGTGCTGGGTCCTGACTGCGTAGGCCAGATCATCTAACAGGGGGCCTGGCTTCTATATAGGGAAACACCCCTGTTAGTTTGTCCAGGTGATCCCTTCGCGAGACATCAGAAGGCGAAGCCTTCGCTGATGCGAGCATGAGGTCAACTACCAAACCCTCAACCCAACTTCTTCCTACCAAGGTAGTCGCACGATCCACTCTTCATCTGATTGGTCGTGCCTCTTCCTTGGAAGGGATGAGGTTGGGGATTGAGTTGTCATGTCCTTATGCTCGCGCAATACGAAGCGTCGCCTTCGGCTAGCTTCTAGCGTCTCGCTGGCTCGTGCCAACCTTGTCTACCCAGGTAGACCCAATCCCCTCGTTCTCTCTCGTGACTTCCAAGGTGATCATCGTGGTCAGTTGCCTTCATGGCTGGCTGTCACCGGTCGTGATCGATCTCCGCTTCGGGCTCGGTGATCACCTTGGAGATCATGAAAACCAACCTGATGAACAAAGGAACCAAGACCATGAAACCAGCAACTGAAACTGTGAAGATGAGGATACCCCTCACAGCTCATGTCACCCTCGCTCGTATCCAGGCCGAAGAGTATGCGAAGGCAGGAACCAGACCGACCATGCAGGACCTGATCGAGAAGATCACGACAGAAGCGGCGAAGGCACGCGGTGTCTCGGTCGATACCTGAAATAGATTGGTGGGCTGATCATGGTCCTCCGGTGGATCGGAGGTGCTTGGGTGGGCTGGGTGCGACCGTGGAGACCGGGTTGGCCTGCATAATTGGTGTCGTGCGAAATGTCTTCTCGCGGCACAGGGGTAATCATGACGTCAGCCTATCGTTCTTCAGTTGCGTTGATCACCATCCGGTGCTTATTTCCCGCGAATGTTGTCGCTTTGAAATTTGAGAGCTTGCTTGAATGATGTCGGATGACGGCGAGAAGCCGCTGGTCTTCATCAGCTACAGCCATAAGGACGAGATCTGGAAGGATCGCCTTCGTCCACATCTCGACATGTTCAGATTCGACCATGACCTGGTCATCTGGGACGACCGGCAGATAGAGCCGACGACAGCTTGGTTCGATGAGATCCAGGGCATCATGGAGCGGGCTAAGGTGGCGATCTGTCTGATCTCACCGGACTATCTCTCATCGAGCTTCTGTCGGAACCATGAGATCCCGTATCTCCTAGAGCGCCATTCCAGGGGTGAGATGGTGCTGCTGTTCGTCCTCGTCCGGCCCTGTGCCTGGGACAAGTTGCCTTGGCTGGTGGCACTGCAGATCTTGCCGAGAGACAACAAGGCGATCTCTAAGGACTTCGCGGATGACTGGGATACTCCCTTCTCTGAGATCGCAGGCTATGTTGTCGATCAGACTGAAAACAGGGACTTAATTGTTCGCCGCGCGCGCAGTGTTTACGGTCATTACGACTATAGGGTTGCTTCCCGCGTCGACCTAACCCGGCTTCCCACCAGCGGCATGGATGTCGTTGGTCGCGACAAGGAACTACAGTTTCTTAACGAAGCCCTTGATGGTAACGAGCTTAACGTTGTCTCCCTTCGTGCCTGGGGTGGTGTGGGGAAGTCCACCTTGGTCAACAAGTGGTGTGAGTATCTCAAAGTCGACAACTATCGTGGAGCCAAGCGTGTCTTCGCATGGTCCTTCTACAGCCAGGGAACTAGCGAGCGGGTAACCTCGGCAGACGCATTCATCGATGAGGCGCTGCGGTTCTTCGGGGATGAGGATCCGACTTCAGGCTCAGCCTGGGCTAAGGGTGAGCGGCTGGCTGAACTGGTCGGCAAGGAGAAGGCGCTGTTGATCCTGGATGGCATGGAGCCACTCCAGGACGAGCATCAGGGGATCAAGGACCCGGCGTTGGCCCGGCTTGTCGAGTGTCTTGTTGTCGAGAACGCTGGGTTGTGTGTTATCACCACCCGTGAGCCGGTTAAGGAGTTTGCTGACTTTCCTGATACCACTCATGAAGTCGATCTCGAACAGCTCACAAAGGAAGCCGGAAGGGCTCTCCTGCGCATCAAGGGGCTGCGTGCTGCTGACGATGTTCTCGAAGAGGTAAGCGAGGCGTTCGGCAACCATGCCTTGGCACTCAACCTGCTCGCCAATTACCTAAGGCTGACCCAGCAGGACGTCCGAGCAGCCATGGACATCCCCGATCTGCCTGATGTCACGGTCAATGATGGCAAGCATCCTCGGAGGGGGATGGTTGCTTTTGCTGACCACTTCGGTGAAGGGCCAGAGCTGGACCTTCTTCATGTCATGGGTCTCTTCGATCGACCGGCCGACGCAGGTTGCATCACCGCTTTAAGAAAACGGCCAGCGATTGCCGGCCTCACCGATCATCTGGTTCGCGAGGGTGGCGGCAAGCTCTCTACATGGATTAGCCGTGCGCTCGGAAGAAACACTGCGCATTCTGCGGACGATGTGTGGAAGCAACTTCTAGTGCGTCTTCGCGACATCGGGCTTCTCGCCACGGCTAGCCATCGTGCACCGGATGAGTTGGATGCCCATCCGCTCGTGCGGGAGCATTTCGGAACGTGGCTCCGAGCCGAGCGTGGTTGTGCCTGGAAGGAGGGGCATGAGCGGCTGTACAAGCATTTGAAGTCGTCGCAGTGGATTCACCGGCCCGACAGCCTCGCAGAGATGATGCCGCTGTTCCAGGCTGTCCACCATGGTTGCAAGGCTGGGCGTTGGCAGGCGGCATATGACGATGTCTATCGACAGCGTATCCGCCGTGAGAATGTACACTATCTATGCGCGCAGCTCGGCGCAGTCGGCACTAATCTAGGGCTGGTGGCGTCCTTCTTCGATCCCCCCTTCGAGCATCCTGCCGCTGACCTCAACGAGGGCAATCGGGGTTGGCTCTTGAACGAAGCAGGTGACAACCTCCGCGCGCTTGGCCGGCTCGATGACGCGGTGGCGCCGATGCGGGCGGCGATCGAGCAAATGTCACAGTTAGGGAATTGGCTTGAAGCCGGAAGAGCAGCATTCAACCTCTCAGAGTTGAAGCTAACTATGGGCGACATCGCGGACGCGATCGTCGCGGCTGAGATGGGGATCGAGCATGTCAACCGTGTCGCCGAAGGCATCATGGGACCCATCAGTCACCCCGGGCTTGCTGACGCCAGGCATAAGGCGGGGGACGTGGAGGCAGCGCAAGCGCTTTTCGAGGAGGCGGAGGCGATATGCACGGAAGATCGACCTTACCCCTGGCTATTTGGAGTTTCGGGCCATCGGTATTGTGACCTGCTGCTTACGCTTGACCAAGCGGAAGCCGTTCGAGAACGAGCTGCTTATACGCTTGAGCTTGCCAGGAAAAACGGCGATCTGGTCAGCATTGCGCTCGACCACTTGTCCCTTGGCCGAGCGGCTTTGGCGCTGAAGGATCTGGACGAGGCTCGCACCCTGATCGACCGGGCCGTCGACGGTCTGCGCGGATCGGAGATGTCTCGAGTGCCTAGTGGCCTCCTCCCGCGCGCAGCTCTATTCCGCGAGTTGGACGAGTTTTCCAAGGCACGTCGCGACCTGGAAGAAGTTATGCGCCTCTCAACCCGCTGTGGCATGCGTCTCCACCAATGCGACGCCCATCTCGAATATACCCGCTTGGCCCTCGACGAAGGCAAGCCAGATGACGCCCTCGACCACTTCAACTCCGCGTCTTCCCTGGTCAACCAATGCGGCTATCACCGTCGTGACCCGGAGATCAAGGAATTGAGGGAGAAGCTGGGTCTTGGGTGATCAGGGTTAGGCCAGACCGAAGCCTCTCGCTTCTTCATCGAGGAAACGATATGAGGATCAACAGGCCGAGGATGATCGGGATCAGAATGTAGATATTGCGGACAATCGCGAATATCACGCTGCGGCCTTGTTGGAAGAACATTGCGGCAAGAACAATGACCAACACCACATAAGCGAATGAATCTCTGAAATCTTCCAATGCGATCCTCCCAGATCAGACGTTTAATTTCTTAGCATTCCATGCTGTTACGCTGATCCAAACCTGTCAAACCCCTGACCATTCTGATTGCTGCATTGGCGGTCCAGGTCGTCGACATGGTCTGAAATCGCGCTAAGAAGGCGCGCATTTCATGATCAATAACGAGAAGCTTCGTGCCCGACGCCTGGGACATCAACACAACAATCGACTTCTGGGCATTAGTGTTCGGCATTGTCAGCGCCCTGTTCGGTGCCTGGGCTCTTATGCCTGGCTGGACCGACTACCGCGACTGGTTGAAGGATGATCCTGGGTACCGTGAGAAGACTGTAGCAGCCCTTAGAGGTCCCGGCTGGGATGACCGTTATCGGACCTGGCTGGAGGCGGGGCTCGCCTTGTTAGACCGTCGTTTCGGGGAGGCCGGGTCGGCTAGGGCTCTGGGTGTCTGTACCGTGATCTCCCTTTGCTACGCTTGGTCTGCGTTCTTCCTTGGTTATGGCATGGGTGCTCCGGGACGGCTCGGCGAGATCGAATTGCTTGCTCCCATTCTGTGGCAGCGTAACGGATGGACCTTGGTTTTTTTTGCGATAGTAATTCCAACAACAGCGTTTCTTGTTGGGGGCTGGCTTGGTGGGATTGCATATCGTGCAGAGAGGAGGATAAAGGCCTGGTCTCTCAGGACGAGACGACGGAAGGCGCCTTCACGGGCCGTTCGGCAGGGCTTCGAAAGTCGCTATCGGACAGCCACCATCCTCACCCTAATATCACTGCCCCTGCCTGGTTGGACCTTACTTGCCATTGAATACGCCACTGATGTTGATGGCCTTGTCTCATTCTGGGTCGTTGCTCCCACGTTTTCGGAATGGGAATGCTCCTCACAGCTTGCCCTATGATCGGATTGACTGTTGCCAGAAGCGTAGGAGCATCTTGGCTCAAGGCCCCCGCCGCAGGACTAACCGCAATTCTAACCCCAGTCTTGGTCATTACGGCAGGCGGAACAATAGCCACGATTCTAGCCCCAGCCGCTGGAGGAATAGCTCTAACTGTAACCGAGGGAGTAGGATTGGCTGCAGCCGCTGCCTCGGCTCTGACCGTAATGGCAGTTTGGGCCATGGTCGGAGCAGACGTGGGCATCCTTGCGTTAGCCGTAACCGGCATCCTGACTGTCGCTGGAGGCATTATCGGATCTACGGCCGGGCTCTTAGCTGCATTAGTACCTGGAGCCATCGGCGTAGCCTCGGTCGAACGACGAGCCCGACTAGATCGAAGGGGCATGTTCGCCGGTGGCATCAGTCTGCTGCTATTGTGGGCTATCGGCCATGCAGTCATCAACGGAGTAGTCGACAACGCCGCCGTAATCCTCGTGATCACCTTCTTCCTTCTGCTACCACTCGCCAACGGGCTTTGGGACTGGCTTTCCTGGCGGGTAAGCCGCCGGTTGGGACGGGATCTGCTGAAGAAGCTCGATGGTGGAAGACAGGCGTGGACGATCACCTGGCACGCTGTTGTCGACGCAGCAGTTGCCATCGTCCTCCTGGCCACCCTCGCATTCGCGTTGGCCTTCGGCGTCGAGACCTACAACCAGTTCGCCGAAGCTCGCGCGGGTAACGAGGTCTATGACCTAACCACCTTCGTACGAGATGCAGCTGCCAAGCCCTGGACCGTACCCACCACCCTCGCCCACCCAGCCACCCGTGTGCAATTGTGTGCAATGATGTGCAACCAGAATGCCGCAGTCCGCTTGATCCAGAAATGAAGATCCGTTAACTATCAGCGGCTTGATCAGAGGATGGGTGGCCGAGTGGTTGAAGGCACTGGTCTTGAAAACCAGCAAGGGTGCAAGCTCTTCGTGGGTTCGAATCCCACCCCATCCGCCAAGAAATCCCCTGAACATTTTAGAAAACCTAGAAATTTTGTTTTCCAGCCAGTCACCGTCTACACAACCGTATACACTTGGACTCGCCTTTACGTCACCTTTTTGACCCTCCGAACGGCATCGGACGACATCGAACAGTTACGGCCTACTGCTCGACGTATATCGTCCATCTGTCGCCGACAATTCGGTGACCAGGGTCCATCACCCCTGTCCAAACAGGAAACGCTTCTAGCCTTGGTTGGGCGCGTTGGGTTCGGCTTCAGTCGAGCTGCTTCTTGTGTGACTCGAAATGGAGCCAATAGAGAGCGGAGCGAAGCGACGTCGTTCTGTACGGCGCGAGTCATGAATCCGGCCCGGAATGACTGGCTTTTCCAAGGGGCCATGCGGCCTGAGCTTATCGATTTCTGACCCTCCTTTTTTCACTGATCCGATCATTCTGCGAGTGGTCCCCGAGATGTCCAGCTGGTCCCCCTGGATGTGCACGGGAATGTCCAGCTCGGGGATCAGCGGAATGGATCGATGAAGAATGATCGACATCGTCCTGGAAACCGTCCACGCTCGCCACCTATGATCGCTATCTCAAGAGCACGCTCCTGCCGTTCTTCGCCGCCCTGCCGATCGATGCCATCACCACGGCGGATGTCGCCCGCTGGTATCACGATTATGGCGCGACGCGCCCGGGCGGCGCCAATCGGGCGCTGGCCATTCTCCGCGACATGTTCAACAGGGCGAAAGCATGGGGGTTGCTTCCCGAGACGATGGTCAATCCTTGCCGGGAGATCATCCGCCACCGCAGCGCGCCCAGGGGCCGCCTTCTGAACCAGGAGGACCTACAACGCCTCGGCGCGGTGCTTGACCGTTACGCGCTTATCCGCCGCGATCAGGTTGACATCATACGATTGATCCTGCTCACGGGCTGCCGCTCCGGCGAGGTCTACCGACTGCGCTGGAAGGAGGTTCGGCGAGACCGCCTGAATCTCGCTGACAGCAAGACCGGACCGCGAACGGTGCTGCTCGGTGAGGTCGCGAGAAACCTGCTCCAGCAAAGGCGTCGAGAGCGTAAGCGCGAGTCGCCCTTCGTCTTTCCGAGCCCCTATGATCTCACCAAACCGCGCGTGTGCATGCCGTATGTTTGGCGTCGCATCCGGGCCGAAGCCGGCCTTGCCGACGACATCCGCCTCCACGATCTCCGGCACACCTACGCCTCGCACGCGGTGATGCGCGGCGAGACCTTGATGATGGCTGGCAGGCTCCTCGGCCATCGGAACACCATAACGACCGAGCGCTATGCGGATCTGGCCGACCGTTTCTTGCTGGACGCCGTTGAGCGCGTGGCTGCGGAAATCCTGAAGCTGTCCGACCCGTGCCCAAGCTGACCGGCTCGTGATAGCACTTCACCATTCGTCGAATCTGGATTACGCATGCAATCCTGCCTGTCCGGCGAGGATCGGGGGGCTTGGGGACATGCGGTTGAGGCGATCCGGGCTGCGTTCTAATCGGTCGGTAAGCCGCGTTTCCTCAAGCCGGGGCGGAGCTTCCCCAAAGGCTACGGAAAGATCAGCTTCAATCGCCTGTTTTTACCTCCTATAGTCGGTTTGACGCCGAGGGCATTGACTACCTGATAGCCGTATGAATTGCCGCCACCGAACTTGCCAGCCTCGACCTGTCCGCGCAGGCTGCGGGTGGTCTTACCGGCGGGGGCCTTGAGGTAGAGTGCGCTAATAAAGCCCTTGAGGCCGACATGCAGATCGCTGATCTCTCCTTCGGAAAGCATGAAGATCTTCACCCTCGCAAACCCCTGTCGCTTGAAGATCGCCTCTCTGCCACCCTAACCGCGGGAAAGGCGGAGCTGATAATCTGTTGTAAAAGCTTGATAACACCTAGACAGCAACCGATTGTTTGCTCTCTATTCGCCAATTCTCTATGTAAATGCCATGAAATCTTCTGCCGAAAAATCCGAAGCTGTTTGTCCGCTGGCGAATGTGGATAGGCGCCTAGATTATGTTCACCAACAGTGGCACAAGGCTGAGCAAGCCTATTTCCATCCTGACGCCTTTAGAATGGAAATCCAAACTGCAATACAGACATTAAGGACAGTTACTTTCTTATTGAACAAAAATAGAGATGTAATTCCAAATTTTGATCAGTGGTACGGAGCATGGCAAATAAGGTTAGGCCAAGACCCTCTGATGAAATGGATGAAAGAAGCTAGAAACAAAATTGAAAAAGAAGGAGATCTTAATGTAAAAAGCTTCGTGCGTGCGGAGATTATAGCCGCCTATATGGACGGGCCACAAATTGACGTGCCTGCTCATCTTTTTGATAATCCTATAGATGTAATAGAACGCATTCCTTCCCAAAAGCTGCGTAGCCATATAGCCGCCCATGGCACATTAAGAGTACATCGTAGGTGGGTCGAAAATACTCTTCCCGACTATGAATTGCTGGATGCCGTGGCAATCGCATTTGGGAAAATAGCTCAAATTGTTCAAGACGCACACAGACAAATCGGTCTGATAGATACGGAGCCAGACGGAAATCACGGATGTAACAATATTATTCCGTGTATGAATAATCATGTAGAGAATCGTACGGTCGACTTCAGTCTTGAGGATGGCAAACCAGTTTCAATTGACATAGAGACGAGAGAACTCAGCGGTGAAGAGCTAAAAGAAGTTTCCAATCGATACAGCGATTTGCCTACTTGCATATTGACACATGAAGAATCCAATGAAGATGAGATAGCTTCAAATCTTTTTTCGAGAGCAAGGCTAATTTTCCTTAAGGATGGGTATCATCATTCCATCTTTTTTATTTTAAAAGAATGCGAAATAATCGACATGGTTTCAGTCGAATTGGAAAATCGAGCACAGAAATACTTAATAATGCGCACTATTGCAGATTTGGTCAGAAAGTATGACGCTGATGCGGTGATTGCACTTTCTGAAGTATGGACATCCCGATTTGATGAGATAAGCGCTTACGAGTTTCCTGCTGACTCGCCATCACGAGGGGAGGCATTGACCGCAACGTTGGTGACCAGACACGGTGATGCGAAACACTTTTCGGCAGCGATCCGACGAGAGGCAGCGGGTATAGCTCTCGATGATACACTGGTCAGCAGTAATGAAGTGGCATTCATGTATGCTCCTGTCTATAAGATCTGGAACCGTCCAATTCCAGATCGATGGATAGAGGTGGAAAGACAGCATACAGGAGAACCTAAGGAAAAAGCTGACAGTGAATTTCGACGTTTATCAAAAATACCAGCCAAAGTTACTACGTTCAAGCCAAAGAACAATCAAACTTGCCTTTGTGGATCAGGTCGAAAATATAAAAAATGCTGTCATGGTCTCATGATCGAAAACTATAAGATTGGTCACGGGTACTCAGAAGCAATTAAATCGAAAGATTTTGAAGAGGCATTGAAATATTCTCGTTCTGACATTACAAAATATACTATTTGGCACAAAAGCCATACGGAGCCATGGAAAAAAGCGAACGCCGCAGCTGCTGATGAACTTGTGAAAATTGATATCAGAGCTCTTACTAGCTATGTTGAACGTTTATTCTACATATATATGTATAGAGATCAAACGGATGAATTCTTCGATGTACTAGATCGACTCCGAACTAATATTAAAGATCCTCGATGGAGAAGAAAACTTCACTATTATCATGTTCTGAATGTACTAGGTTGGCGATGGGATACATCTGCCGGTAAGCAGGAATTTAAAAAATATCTTGGTGAGATCAACTACGACGAAACTGATTTGGAGATAATTCAATTATATGCTGATTTGTTCAGACATGGTATACGGCACGAAGATAAGATTGTGTTGTTTGATCGCATAATTGATCTTTCGGATGATGTGGGTGACCGTTTGCAATATCAAACAGCGAAAGCTGTTGAGTTCTTACTCCATGATAATGCTGATGAGGCAGAGAAGGAGTTGGCTGACGCAGTAGCATTTGGCAAAAGCTTCGCTTCTGATGAACTTACGATTTCTGAGCGTCACAAATTGGCTGGCTGCACCAAGGTTCTAGCAACAACACGACAAGACGAGAATATTTACCAAGAAGCAGTTGCTATTCTAGTAGATATTCTCGAAACAAATGATTGTGAAAACGAAGAGGTGTTGACCATACTTCGCGATCTGGCGGAGTCATATACTGGTTTGAAATCTTGGGGTGATGCAGAGACAACATATCGCAAAGCTATTGCGATATCTCCTTTATCAATATTCAACGTTTTTTTGAGTGAGATATTTCTGGAAAAAGGAGAATATGGGCGTGCGATAAAGGAGATAGATGCCTGCAAGATTGAAGAATTGGATCGTGATGAGTATTTTGACTATGTAATGATTTATTCAAGATTATCAATTATTACCAAAGATGTGTGTCGTTTAGAGAAGGCGAATGTACTGCTTGAAAAATTAGGAACCTCTGCACCAGCCTACGCGGCTAAGCGTTTCAGCATGCTGTCAGGTGTACAGTCTCTTCTGGATCAGTTAGCGCCTGACGCTGAATAGAAGCAAAGTGGTGACGTTGCTCCAGATTGACTTGTCTACCGCGAAATGTGGATTTGAACGCCCAATCGATGTTTCCCTCCGGTGAAGCAAGCGGTGATACGCGGCAAAACCTTGATGATGGTCAGCCGGTTACTATGTCATCGTAACACGTTGACGACCAAACGCTATGCTCCTCTGGCAGACGGTTTTGCTTCGGAGATCCTGAAGCAATCTGAATGCGCCCGAGCCGATAGGCTCGCGATAACTCCGTCCGTTCGTGGAAGCTGGATTGCGCATGCAATCCTGCCAATCTGGCGAAGATCGGGGGAGCTTGGGGACATGAGGGTGAGGCGATCGGGGTTGCGGGCCGGGCATGGCTTCCAGCCATGCGCGGAACGCGGCCCTGATCGACCGGCAAGCCGCGTTTCCGCAAGTGGGGGCGGAGCCCTCAAATCTAGTCCCGCGACCGATAATTCCGAGACTAAGGCTCCTGAACGGTGGCCGCCATGAATTAACCAACTCTTTGTGCAGGCTTTCTGAGGAGCTTAATTACGTGGTCCCTCAATGTTCTAGCCTTAGCTGCAAGAATCTTCTGCTCAAGATCCACAACGTATCGATACCAGTCCCGAACAAACGCTCTTTGCGGAGATTCAATCAATTGTTCGACAAGTTGAGCCAAGACGTCGTGGCCTGCAATCCAGCTGTCAATCTTTACGAGATCTAAGCGCTCTATCCTTAACGACATCTCTTTCTGAATAGCATCATTGTTACGGTTTAGAGCGATCACCCACTGACCATGCGCCAGCTTATTCCTGAGTTCGCTTGGATCAAGAACATGATCATCTATAGCGCGCTCGAGCTTTCTGCGTGCATTGGGTTGGAAGCTTCCGCGCTCAGCATTCAGATGGCGAAGGCCAAGCTCCACACATTTCTTCCAGGCGGCAACAATTCCAGCAGCCTTTGCGGCTTGAACCTGCCCGATTTCGTCTAAATCGAATCCGTAAGGCGTATGAACAACTTTTGAGAAGTTCGCTTCGGCCCACGCGCAGAAAAGGAGAGCATATGTCTTTGTGAGGGTATCGACTGCGGGCTGGTCTTTACCACGCAAGCTGGCGTTAATCGAACGACGGATTTGCCGCAGGGCCGATTTAAGCGAGCGCACGTTTTTTACCTGGGCTTGAAATATCACGAGCCTGGCATCTTGATCCATATCGCTTTCCAGGCTGCCGAGAGCCGACGCTAACTGTCGGCTCTCGGCAGCCTGGAATCGAACCAGGACCTCTGACCGAAGTCAGCGTCTCTCGCCATATTGAGACCACTGCCGCAGAAATCTGCTATATGTTAAGGCCTTCCGAGTCAAGAATCGATTAGGAGATAATGATTTGGGAAGGCTTGGCTTGCTGTAGATTACATATGGGCCAACGCGAAGGAGCATTTTTTGATCGCTCCAGCAAGCGACAGGTCAGACTGCTGTATCTTAAGAATTCATTAATGCAAGAAAGCGATAAAGGTACAATGAAAGGCGATACAGGGGCATTTTGCGGCTCAATCAAAATTGGATTCCCCATGGGAAGATCGAGAAAGAAAAAGGATTTACTTCTTAAGAATCCATATTGCTGCTTTTGTGGCGGCTTGGAGAGAGCCACCACTATTGACCATGTACCTGCAAGAACGTGCTTTCCTGGCCGTGCATTTCCAGAGGGGTTCGAGTTTCCTTCATGTAAATCCTGTCAAAACAAAAGTCGGCAAGATGAACAGGCATTCGCCTTCTTTGTCAGAATTCTCGATCACAATGATCAAAATCACAATTCGGAAGAACTCAACCGGATGATCTCCGGCATGGTAAACAATCACCCTCATCTAATACCCTACTTTCAATCAGTATCCACATCAGTAGGAGAATTTGGCATCGCAAACGTCGTTAACGAGGAGACCCACAATGTCATAATAAGGGCAGCTCGCAAGATCGGTGTGGCAATCTATTACCGAGAACAGCAGCGTATACCAACGCTTGAGCATCAGATATGGGCAACCTGGTGCCAGGTACAATATCGCGATGCTAATGAAGGACTCGAGAATTTTGTGAAAATGACTCCGCTTGTCACAATAGGAACGCGCAGGAATGTGGATTTAGGAGATCGATTTACTTATCGGTGCAACAAAGCAGACGATCCAGATATTCTGGCCTTTCTTGCAACGTTTGGGAAAGGGATGGCAATCGTCGGAGCGATAGCTGATTCAGTTTCTGCCAGGAAAATTGATACCGCTGAAGATTGGACTTCAGTCGCAGCAATGTTCGACTGAGATCAGCGAAGGAGAGAACCAAGCTCATGAAATCAAGAAAGAAGATGGGGATGTTTTCTGAGTACCTTTCTCACCGTTGGATCGATAGTGAAGGAAAATGAGTGTGAGCCAGGAACTGATATGTTTGTTGTCCGAATGACATACCTCCTGCCTGCCAATCCTGAGATGCCCCTTTGATTAAGATGATATAGCCTCGTCGCCTCATCTGAATCGATATATTCTTTTAGAATCATTTTTTCATCTTTTGCCAAATCCTTTAGATGCCTTTTAATATAATAGCCTCTCAGTTTTTCTTTTGCTTCGTCGCAGACTATCGACCAGAATGGTCTGAACAGACCCACAACACAAATTGACGATGCCAATATAAAGAAAATGCCGA
>JBCCUK010000056.1:0-14721 GCA_039196965.1 Pseudomonadota bacterium
GCGCTCGGCTACGCGAGGGGTTAATTGATCGGGCCAATACGGCTTCGTCGGTTTGGGCGGACACGGCTTATCGATCACATGCCAATGAAACGTTTTTGGCCCGTGCTGGTAAGACCAGTCAAATCCCTCGTAGGAAGCCAAAGGATAAGCCAATGCCAAAGCGCTACGCCCAGGCGAATGCCAAGAAATCAAGAGTAAGGGCACGCGTCCAGCACCTGTTCGCGCATCAAAAGGATCGAATGAACCTCATGGTCCGCAGCATCGGCATCAAACGTGCGGAGGCGACGATCATCATGGCCAATATCGCCTACAATCTTGGCCGATGGCGATGGTGGCACGGGCGAACTGTATCCGTTTGAGAAGAGCAGACGCAGTCAAGGACATAAGCGGCAATCAAAGTCGCCTAAAAGGGGCCTAAACAGCCCAACGGATTGAGCAACCAGGCCTCAGGTCGACGACAGACGTTCAAAGAGCAAGTTTCCGGAGGCCTCCATCTTCATGCTGTCCATCTTCTTAAAACGAATCGCCGCTTAAACGACTTCTCACACATCCTCTAAGGCCTGATACCACTGCGATCTTGATGGCGGCAAGGAAATAATCCGCCTTTCTGTTATATTATGTAGCGGTTCCTCGGAACTGTTTCAGCTTATTGAAGAAGCGATCGACAATATTCAGTGGCGATCACTCTAGTTTTCTACTCCAGATTATATGTCTATGCGACTTTTTTCAATTGATCTGCTTGTCTATAAATACCCTCATGACTGCCATCGATAATACTACTAAGCGATTCTCTCAATTTTTGATATTTCGGATCAGTTTCAAAACTCTCAGAGCGTAGATGAGTGAAAATATTATATGGTTTATCTTTTAACGGTTTTTCATCTAAATAATATCCCTCAAAATCTGGATTATGAGCAACTGTTACAACACGTTCATCTGTTTGGTCAGCCTGTTCTCGTATTTTAGTGTTAATTGTCCACATTGGATTCCTGTTACCATTTGACATAACTTCATCATCTAAATCGTGAAGAACTATTGCCGAGGCTTGGAACTGGTTAAATATTTTCACAAAGGTTGGCAGATTTCCTTTGCCTCTACAATTAATAACACAATGGCTGTTTTGCAAGTTTTCTCTTTCAATTAGATACTGGTATGTCAAATACTCAGTATCCCCTTCCACCAGGATAGCATTTTTGTAGAAGAAAAATTCATTTACTGTAGGACAACATTTATTTAGCATTTTTAGATTATCCCTTTCGTCGTCACTGAAAGAGGCTTTATCTGTTTGAAAATAAAAAACACCGCTTTGAGTATTTGATATCTTTATAAGTGTTGTGTGATTATAGGTAAGATCTATAAAAACAGGCGAATGGGTTGTACACATAACTTGCCAACCATCAATTTCTGAAAGTGCGTATATTGCCTTTCTAGCAGCTCGTATTACTGACGGATGTAGGTTTATTTCGGGTTCATCTAAAAGGAGAATTTTAGGTTTTGAACTATCAATCGCGTTCCTGCCCTTTTTATATTTTCCTTCACTACACATAGCATTAATAGCGGACCATAAGAACGCTCGTTGAACACCACTTCCCTGATGGGCAAGAGGCGCGTTAGAGCCACTTGAATTCAGCATAAATCTACTGCCATCTTTGATAGCATCTTCCGGCTTAAATTTGCCCACACCTGTTTCAAACCCTACAGTTATATCTTCAAATAGCTTCTTGACTTCTAATTCAATTTTGGCATTCAGGTTTTGAATTTCTGCAGAAATTTCACTTTCAACCTCCTTGGCTAAAATTTCGATTTCCGATATTATCTTGGATAGTTTGCTCTTATCATTCTTAATCTTTTCCTGAGCACTCTTTACAATTAAATCTTTTAGGACTTTCTCTAAATCTTCTGTACTATCGTTTGGGTTTACCCTGATTGGAAGTGGTAAGCGACTCTTTAGTATTGTATCCCAACCGCCTGCGCCGCCCTTTTTCCAGTCTTTTGTGATGTTACTAAAGCTATACTTAGTACCTTTTTCGCCCGGCTCTTCCCATCTGATTTGAAACTTTGCACAATCACCATATTCAATATCTGCTTGCACCACCCATTCTTTACCAACTTTGTCTACATCTTCGTCTGTCAGATCTGTAAACACGCCGGTAATAATTATTGGAGATTCTTTACTATGATTGTGAAAATAATCCAACGATAGTGAAGAAGAGCCGAGGCTATAATAAGAATCATATGCGTCCAATATGGATGATTTACAGCAATTATTTGGACCAACTAAAACAACGATATCATCAATCAAAATTTTGATTTCTTCACTAATACCTTTATAGTGTGATACCAAAAGAGCTGTAAGTTTCATGGCTAAGTCTTTTCCTTTTTTTGCATCAACAAGCTCTTTATCGTCGGCCAACATCACCTGGCCCAGAAAGCGCCATAAACATCAATGGGTCTTCCGTAAGTCCTTATATACACAAAAAACTAGGAGTTCAACTACAGATCGTTAATGTGGCGGTGTTGTTTCTTTAACTTCACTAATCCTTTTTTGAGTCCGAGCTTTCTTGCACAGCCTGAAGATGCGTGCTGCCGTTTACAACCTCATCAACATCGATCGGCTTTGAACATCGGCCAATCTTCCGCAAACCGTTAGTCGAACCAATGCGACCACGTTTCTAATTTTTTCTTCGGACGATCGCACTGAACCTCACCGCAGCATCGGGCTAAAGACCCCGGGCGCGCCGCTAAGGCGCAAGTCCAGGCTTGGATCTGGGGGAAGACATTGCTACCAATTGACCGACATAGTGCAGGTCTTGAGGTTGTCAGTTTCAGCGCCCACCTTTCCCTGGATCGTGAAAAACTCACTTGCCGGACAGAATAACCCCTCGATATTAGCGCCAGCGTTTTTGTCC
This sequence comes from Pseudomonadota bacterium, assembly GCA_039196965.1. GTDB lineage: Bacteria > Pseudomonadota > Alphaproteobacteria > Caulobacterales > Hyphomonadaceae > CALLCD01. Next base: position 2,910 of record JBCCUK010000056.1, read on the forward strand.
GCATTACGCTGCCGCGATATTCGTCGGCATGCTCGCGGCAGGAGGCGGCAATCGGTGAAGCTGAACGCGATCGCCGCAGACCTGGCGCGCCATGTCACAAAGATGCGTGTGATGGGTGAGATAGATCACCTGCCCCTTCTCCGCCAGGCCGGCTAGCAGCTTGAAGGTCTCGGCTGAACGATCGTCGTCGAAGGTCTCCATGATGTCGTCGGCGATGAACGGCAAGGGCTCGTGCTGCTCGACGAACTCAAGAAAGCCAGCCATGCGGAGGGCGAGATAGAGTTGGAACCGCGTTCCTTTCGACATTGCCGTCGCCACCTGGGAGCCACCGATCGACAGCATGCCGACAAGAGTCTCTCCCTCTTTGCTTGGAGTCGTGGTCAGCCCATCAAAGCGACCACTGGTGATCCTCCGGAAAGCATGGCTGGCTCGGGTCATCATCGAGCTCTGATGACGACTACGATAAAGCTGGAGCGCCTGCTCCGCCGCGGCACTGCCGATCTTGAGGCGAAGATAGCGTTCCGCCCGATCTTGGATGTCTAGGAGCAATGCTTGGCGTTCCTCTTCGAGGCGAGCTACCTCACCGTCGCCGCCAATTCTCGAGACGGCTTGATCGGCCACCTCGCGCTCGTGGAACAGTCGGGTCACCCGTTCATCCTGGTCGTCAAGCAGCGCCTCGAGCTCGACGAGCTCTGCCTGTCGCCGGTCAATTTCGACTTCATCGGTAATAACCGCTTCGATCTTGCTCTCGGCAGCCGCCAAAGATGATACCTTAAACCTTTCGACCAACTGCTGCTCGCATGCCTTGATCTGACGGTCCAGATCCACCTTGACGCTCGCCTGATCAAGTTTCTGTCCGAGATCGTCGAGATCAACCGCCGAGAACCGTTCTGACATGACCATCGACCGTGTCTTGATGGTCGCCAGCTCTTGTTCAGCCTCGCGGGTCCGCTGCCGGCTCCGTTCCAAGTCCTCCCGTTTCGATGTGGCGATACGTTCTTGCTCACGTGCTTGAGCGAGACGTTGGCGGAGCCGGTCGGCCAGCTCGAGTACATGGCCGTCCTCGAAATCTTTGCCCATCTCGGTAGCGAGCGCACGAACGGTCTCGGTGAAGCGCGCTTTGCCATGCTGCATCGCGTTGACCTGTTGATCGAGATCTTCTCGCTTCTCGACTTTGGCCGAGAGTTCCGCAAGCAGCTGCAGAACTTCGGCGACCTCGCCAGGGGTACGCTCCCTGCCCTCCCTCTCTAGCCAAGAATCCGCGATCAGGGCGGCCCAGCGATCCTGCCACGCAAGCAGCGCCTGATCGGCAGTCTTGAGGTCACGCTTTCTTGCCTTGCGCTCGGATTCGGCCCGCTCGAGTTCCCGTTGTGCAGCGGCGATCTCGGTATCGCGGGCTTTGGAGCGCTCAATGATCCTTCGCGACTGGTCCACCTGCTCGCGGAGAGGCAACAAGCGATCGGCGCTCTCGCCGGCCGTTTCGAGCGCATCAGCAAGTCGAGCGGACGCTTTCGAACAAGCATGCTCGATCTCCGCGATCTCCGTCTCCAAGCTCCGGAAGACCGTGCGCCTTTCCAAGACTGCGTCTCGGCGTTCCAGCCAACGCTCGAGGTCGGAAAGCTCCATCCCTGTCGGCAACCCGATGGCGGTAAGCGCATTGTCGCTAGCCGCGACCATTTCGACAGTTTGCTGCAAGACAGCTTCCAAACGCCGACTGGCCGAGGTGATGTCCGCCTCGGTTTGGGCCAGCTGGTCGCCGGCACGTCGAAGATGCTCCAGATCTCTCAATTGGGCGGAGCGTGCAGTCGTCAGCTGATCATCATCGGCCATGGCCCTCTCGAAGTGATCTGCGGTCGCCCTAGTCTCCTCGCCATCAATCTGATCCTTGCTCAATGCTGCCCGATGAGCCTCCCAGGTTCGATCTCGGGACGCCCGAGCGGCCAGGCAATGCTCGTCGTCGATGGTCCCGGTTCGCTGCTTCAGGCGATCAAGCTCAGCGACGAGGCGGTCGCGCTCTGCTTCCTTGCCGGTTCTTTGCTCACGGATCAGGGCTTGCTGCTGAGCGACCGTTGCCTGATCTTTTTGCCAACGCGCCACCTTGCCGCGATCAGGCACCGACAGGACCGCCAACGCATCCAGATCACCTTGCCATGGGCGGAGGCCAAGCAGCGTTTCGTCGATCTCGCAGGCAAGTCTCACTCTATTGCTTTGCAGATGCTGCAGTTTGCTGTCGATGCCGTCTCCATGGTGTCGATCCACGAGTGTCTGGAGGATGGTGACATCAATGGGCGAGCCAACCCTTACGCGGACCTTGACCGCTTCGCCGTGACGATCCTCCGCACCGGCGAGCTCCTTTCGCGCCACCTCGCCGGCCGCCTCTAACCCTGAATAGGCCGCGATCTGCTCTCGCAATCCGCCAACGACATCGACAGGCAGCAATAGTGCTCTCTGATCATCGACGGCGGGCCGTCCCAAACGTTCGTGTACCTGAGCGATCTGCTCATCGATGCGCGAGCGTTCTTCCTCTCGAGCCGAGAGATCGGCAGCAGATCGATAGCCGATTTCCGTCTCTTTGAGGCGATCGATGCGATCCTGCATAGTGAGAACCGTCTGGTCAACGACCATCGCTTCCAACTCGCTCTCGACACGTTCGACATCGGCACGGCCATTGTCGATGATCGTCTTGCATGAAGTTTCTTTTTTGGACAACTCAACGACCTCTTCGGCCCAGCCGGCCGGCGGATCGGGAAGGTTCCGAAGAGGCACCAGCGATGCACGCAGTTCATTCAGTTGGCGCACGACTGGAATGGCATCGAGTAGCTCACGAAGTCTGGCATGGCGCACTTTGGTTGAGTTTCGCTCGGACCAGGCTTCGTCGTAGGCACTCTGAGCATCGGCAGCTTTCTGTCGTAGCTCGGTGAATTGTGCGCCTTGCGTATCGCGCTCTTTCTGGCGTTTCACCAGCTGATCAAGCTGCTCCTTCAGCGCTTTCAGTTCGGCGGTCCTCGCCCTCGGGCGAAAGAAGGCGTTCGCTTCTGCCTTGAGTTCTTCAAGGCGTCCACTCAGTTCGGAGAGACCGGATGTTGCCGAGAACAGCAATTTGCCGACGTCGCCTTCGCTCCGCAAAATGCTGTCCCCACCGTCTTCGAGGGTGTCGTCGTCGAGCGAGAACATCGACTGGTAGCTCTGCCGATCGATCGCGCCGAGACAGGACTTCAGGACCGCCTCCGACACCGGCAAATCACCCTCGCCCAGAAGGCTGCCTTGGTCCTTCTTAATGCGGGCGAGTTCGTGCGTCGTCCCCGCAACCTCCAGCGCCGCCCCGATGCGCATGGATCGATAGTCATGAAGGAAGCCGTAGGCACTGTGCCTTCCGATCCCGAACAACAGGTCGAGAAGGCTCGCAAGGATCGTGCTCTTGCCCGCCTCGTTTGGCCCATAGATGATATGTAGATCCGGCGCGTCTGATGGCCGCTCGCAAAAATCGACCGAGTAGTCGGTGAAGTGGCCGTATCGGCTAAGATCGAGCCTACGAAAGCGCATCAGGCCGGCCTCTCGCTCGCGTCGAACCTAGCCAACACGTCCTCGCCGCCTTGCCGGATAAGCCGTGCGATCGTCCTGTCCAGCTCGGTATCGCTATCACCAAAGACGCTGCGTAGCTCCGGGGGAAGCTGGCGCTGCAGCTCTTCGATCGCGGCACGCGCTGCCGCTCGATGGACGTCCGAGGTCAGAACATCGCTCGTCATCAGCGTTCTGAGTTCCGTCAGCGGATCATGGCCGGTCATTGGCACAGTGGCGACCGGTGGTCGCACATCGACCGAAAGTTTCTCGACTGACGTGCGGCCCACGGCGACGGCAGCTTGCCGAGCCCCCTCCAACAAGACGTCGGCATCCCGCCGGAGGCGTGCAGCGAGATGTGTCTGTCCGATAACATCGATCCGGGCGATCAAGTGATCCGAGACCGCACCACTCCTGCCCTCTTCCAGAGCCTGCTCGATCGCTCGAAGGACATCACTCCATTCATCCTTGCCGGTAAGATCGAGCGTTAGCCGCTCGAACTGAGCCACGCCGATCATACGCTCGTCCAACGAGATTGAACCGTCATCCGCAATGGTCACGAGAGTGACAGATTTCGGACCTGATTCACCGACATCACGGCCTTGGGGTATCCCTGGCATCACAACGGTGCAAGGGGTCACGGCATGGATCTGACGTTTGTGGACATGCCCGAGCGCCCAATAGTCAAACCCGTGAGCCGTGAGGTCAGCAAGGCTGCAGGGCGCATAGACATCGTGCCTTTCTGCACCCGCGAGGCTGGTATGCAAAAGTCCGATATTGGTGCAATCGGGTAGCGGTTGCCGGTACTTCGGGAGCAGGCTCTCCGGCAAGTCGGACCGCGCAAAGCTGACGCCGTGGATGGCAACGTCCCGATCGTCTATCTCGACGACGCCCCCATGACCGGTGAACACATGGACCCCATCCGGCAGAGAGAGATGTCTGGCGATGCTCGATTCGGCATCATGATTGCCGCGAATGATGAAAACGCGGATCCCTTCCTTGGTCAGGCGTCGCATCTGGGTGCTCAAGAAGATCGCGGTCTTGACGCTGCGTTGACCACCATCAAACAGATCGCCGGCAATCAGCAGAGCATCAACCTCCTCCTCGAGGCAGAGGTCGATCGTTCGCTCCAAGGCTTGTCGTGTGGCATTGCCTACAATCTCCGCAATCTCGACATCCCGGAGCGCCAGAGACTTCAGGGGTGAGTCCAGATGAATGTCGGCGGTATGAACGAAACGAAAAGCCATGCGAGACGGGCCTCTGTTCTGAGGCCTGCTAGTCTAATCAACAAACGCGTTCGGTGAAACCCCGAGATGACCGACGCTTGAACCCATTGACTGACTCGTCAGGTGAAGACGAGATGGCCCTCAATTGGCCTCTGTTTCCGGATCTCGTGCCTTGAGTTGGCGCTCAGGAAGCAGGGTGACACGATTGGCACGGTCCACTGGCAGGCAGCTTGAAGGCTTCGGTCCAACGATCGTTTTCGAACCCATCTGCATCTGCGTGATGTCCTGCGCCAAGTCTGCGGTGACCATGTCCGAATTCACTAGCTGCCGCATCCTGCCACCAGCGCCACATCGAACATTGCGGCAGCGTGAATGGACAGTCGTCAATGCTGAGGCTAGGCTTCTCTGGGTGAGAGGAGAGTGAAATCTGGACATGGAAGCTGAACGATCTGAAAGTCGACATGCTACCACCTAGGACGCTTTCTTCAATGAATGTGTCTCGCTCTTGGCATGTTTTTCGAGTCTGCTGATCTCTTCGCGAAATGGCGTCGTCACCCGAGAAATGCCGATTTCTTGAGCGACAGCTCGGGCGAGATCTAATTGATCGCCCGCGCTCAAGAGTTTTCTAGCAAGCCAAAGTTTTTCTGGGTAAGGCACCTCGCGCCACTCTCTCCGCTCACCCGCTACTGATAATCCACGAAATGCCCTTAAGGCAGTGGGCTCTGTTTGCTTTGGCCAGTAAACTTTTTGACCGTCAGGAGTATCCTCTTGGGAGCGGCATTTACGACAAGCTAATTCGACTATCTCTTGAATCTTTCTTCCTGTCCGCTGAAAGCCGTGCTTACGGGCAATTTGGTCACTCAGGCGTTTGAGTGTAATCGGGCCCTCCCTATCGATGATGTCATTCGCTATGGATCGGATCTGCGGCCGGTATGCTAAATCGTAAAATTGACCTGCGTCGCACTCCTGACCGGGATCGCTATTGGCTGACCTGAGTATCGCTTCGTTTTCGAAAGATTGGCTGCAAGACCGCTCACTTGGATGAGAGGCTACATCGCGTTGCCCGAGGGTATCATCGACCTTGTCGGCGCTTCTACTCGAAACGGCAGTATCTATGCTATCCTTGCCGTTGTCGTCCCTGCCGTCGAAAGTTTCGCTGGTATCGCTCCAAGGGGTCGTCGTTTTCACGTTAGTTCGATCTGTTGCTTTGGTCTCAGCCCAAGCTGAGCCTTTCGGCAGCTCACCGCCACTTTCGGGGCTATGCGCTGCGTGATCGCTGCCATTGGACTTTTCCCCCAACTTGTCTTGATCAGAACTGGAGGGATCTTCAGGAAACGGTTCGATACGTCGAAATTCCGTAAAGCGTTCGTCCAGCTCCTCATATCCAATTGGATCGATCCCCATGCGGGAAAGCGTATCCGTGAGATCTTGCCACCAGAAATCTCTGTTGAGTTTCCACTGACTGCCGAACACACGCCAAAAAACCTAGCCGGCCCGCTCGAGCGACGCTTGGCGTGCCATATCCCGATCCCAAACGTCGGGCCCATGATAAGCATCACCATCCAACTCTATAGCAAGACGTTTATCGTTGGTCCCTTCGACAACGAGATCGATCGAGAACGCTCCAACCTTAACTTGTGGGCGGACGCGGTAGTTCGCTTCAAGGAGAAGCCTCAGCACTTCTCGTTCGAAGCCGCTCTCGCATCTGGCAAACAGATCTTTGGTCGTCCCAGAACTAAAGGCGCTACGACCCTCCGGCATTGGGTTCTGAAAGTGCTGCAGAACCTCCAACTTGATATCTCCAGCCTTGAGCTCCCCTGCTTCAAGCGATCGAACGAGATAGAGCCGATCCCGCGCCCGGCTCATGGCCACGTTCATGCGTTGCCGAAATGGCCTGCTGCTCTGGGATTGGACCTTCTCGCCGGCGGCCACCATCGATAGAAAGACAATTGAGCGTTCCTGCCCCTGCAAGGTCCTGGCGTCGCCACAGATGAGGCCGCGCTTTCGGATCACGTCGGTACCTATCTTCGGGTGATTGATCAGCATACGATTGATGTTCTCAGCTTGTTCGGCACCCAATAGGGAGATTACGCCGATGTCGCGTTCATCGTGTTCTGGATCCTCTACAATCTTCACGATTTCGTCGACGATGAAGCGAGCCTCAGCGTTGTTGGTCTTTCCTCTACGTTCAGCACCGACGATGTGCACATCCACCAACGGTGGATCAAACCGCTCCGAGGCTTTGGGAACGCGAAGCGGGACTAGTCGATTGGCATAAAATCGCGTTGAGAATTGGATGATGGGTGCCGCGCAACGAAAATGCTCCTTCAGCACAGTATGCGTTTCGGGGTGCATACGACGCGCGATCTCGAAGATAGATGTCTTCTCATCGATCAGATCCGCATTTGGAAGATCACCAAGGTATTCCGCGCGAAGCTGACTGATCCGCTGTACCTCAATTCCAACGTCCGAAGGGCTAACTTGCTCTTCGTCGCCAACAATCAGGATTGATTGCCCACGGAAAAGTGCAGAAAGAGCGGAAATGTTTGACTGGGACGCTTCATCGAGAATCACCAGATCGAAATCACCGATTCTCGAGGGAAGTTGTTCCGAGACCCTATACTCCGGCATGATCCAAACAGGTATTGCCTGTGAGGCCTCCTTCGCTGCTTTTTGGGCAGCGTTCTGATATCGGGGTGCGCTTTTGCCTGTACCCTTACCAATTTTGACCACAGCCTCTGTAAAGGCGTGAAGCGATCGTTTGACACTACCCGACATGCGTTGATTAAGACCGAGCAGTGTCCGTACCCGTATAAGTTCTTCGAAGGATTTTCGACGTCTCGCCATAGCATCGGCCTTGGCGTGGCGATGTTGATCGCCGTTGCCGAGATCGATGATGCGATCAACACGTGCCTTCATTGACGCCCAGGCCCAAGCTTCTTGCCATTCCTCAGAAATCAGTTTGCTGGCATCGAGCGGCTGATTTCTAAGCCGTTCAGCCCACTCAACCGCTCCAGTCGCACTAAGCATTTCGAGATCGCGCTCAAGCCCTGAAAGTTGATCAGTGATGCCAACGATACGATTGAGCTCCGCCGTCAGCTCGCTTCGCATCCGAACGATGTCCTCCCTCTCGATCGAATTGGCCCCGAGACTACTTCTAAGGCTCTGAAGCGAGAGAAAGATTTCCTGATCACCACCGCTTGCAAGATTGCTAAGCTGAGTCAGCGTCGCAGGCGTTTCATGATCCTCCGGAAGATTCGCGCGAAGAGCCTCGATCGCCTCATCCGTCCTAAGAGCTTGTCGAAATGCATCGATATTCAGGCCGACGGGAAAGAGTTTCTCAATCCCAAGAGCAGCCGCGTCGATCCTAGGTGCTAGCTCTACGGCAATATCGATTTCTTGCGCTGCCTCTTTGAGATAGCGAGCTATTTCCCAACCAGATGCAGGTAGCGGCGGAAGTAAAATGGCTGAAAGGAGGGGAGCGAGCCCAGTCTCTATTTCTGCCCGTTCAGCTTGCAGTCTGCATGCCGAGTGGACGGAACGCCAATCCGATCGATCTGACGGAGGCCGTTGATCGATTGTAATGCTGAGCAACGCCTCCTTAAGCGCAGCATTAAAGAAACCACTCATGAATGAAACAGGTTTTTGCCCCGCCGCGCCACGTGTCGCAGCAACAAGCATTTCCTCGATTGCCGCAGGGCCAAGTTCAAAACGCACCGCTTCGGCTGTGCCATCGGGATTTATAGCTTTGATCGACTCAACAGCTTGTCGGAGAGCTGTTTCGTCGATGTTGTCAGCAGGAGGCTCCCCTCTCTCGGTCAGCCGCTTGACGATGTGCTTTTGACAGTCCGAAAGATTCGAGATTTCGCCGGCCAACGACTTCAATTCATCGAGAAGCAACTGCGCCAAGGTGTCAGCATCGGCATCGTCACGGGCCATAGGTGGAGCGTTTTCGAAGTCCGGCTTTTTGCGTGTTTGCCAGGCCAGCTCTTGCTCATGCGCGTCGATAAGTTCCTGCGTCGTTGGCAAGCTCGATGGATCGGGCAGACTGACGCCTGCATACGCGATGTCAGGCGCAATAGCAGGTAGCGTCTCTTTAAGCCGCTCTAGAACCTCGGCGAGGTAGGACGGAGGCTGATCATGAGGACGGTCGGTGAACCAGCCATACCGCTCCCGCAGTTTCTCTAGATCCTCTACGAGCTCCATCGCCGTTTGCTTCTCGCCATGCCAGGTTAGTGGCATGAGATTCGCGCGGGCGATATCGGCCAGGCCACGATCGGCGGCCTGAACTTCTTGGTCACAGGTGACTATCAAGCTTTCCAAACGGCGCCGACGCTCATCTGTCTCGGCAATGTTCAGCCTGACAACTTCATCAGAGAGCTCGCTGATGGCCTCTCGCAGTTGCTCCGCACACTCTCGATCGGTGCCGACGGAGGCGATGGCGAGGTGGCGGAGGCTTTCTGGTAGCTTTTCGCGTACCGCTGCGATCGCCTCCGCCGTACGAGCGGTTACGAGAACACGCCTTCCTGTTGCCATATAATGACCGACGATGTTGGCAATCGTATGAGTCTTACCTGTCCCTGGAGGACCTGTGACCGTGACAACATGATTTTTTAGGTCATCGAGTGATTCGATTATTTTCGACTGATCTTCGTTGAAAGGAAGCGGAAAGAAACGCGTTGGCCGCCGGTCTTCCTCGAGATCGTTCGCTGACGCGGCGTCACGGTTAGCGGAAGTCCATGCGGACTCGCCGAGACCAGCCTGAAGGACGCTTGTGTTAAGTCCAAAAGGGTCTGCCTCAGATTGCTGTTCGTCAGGTTTCGGCGCGACGAATCCTTCGATGCTCGCCGGTATAGGGGTTTCGGGATCGATCAGGGCATCGCGCAGCGCCTCCATGTCCCGAGATTGCGCGGTAGTCGATCGTGCTCTACCATAGATAGCCCAGCTCGATGCAATGGTCAGCTGTTCAGACGTCGGCTTTAGCGCGACACTGTCGCCCAATTCTTCGGACGTCAAATGCACGGCGTCGGGCGACAACTGCGCGGCGGCAGCCGCCAGAATGTGTTCCCAACCCAAAACCTGAAACGGCGAAAACTCGTCGTCGCCTTCGAGGATTGCTCCAAGGGCTTCGAGCAGCTGCTGCTGCAGCTTCGGGGCTCCTGGCACCTCTATGTCGATATAAGGCCTGAGCGAAAGCGTCGGCGCCAGATCACGAGGGCGGATGACGATAGCCCCGTCCTCTTCTACCTCAATGTCGACGAGTTGTTCGATAAGGGGCATGTCGATTTCATGCGATCCTGTCTTCCAGCGTCCTATACCGATGCCCCATACGATCTCGGGAGGGGTACTCTCAGAGGCATGAATTGCCGAATGTAGCTGAAAGAGCGACTTGTAGGCGCGGATCGCCTCGCGGACGGGCTTCTCTTCCCTTGCCCATACTGCCCATTCCCCGTCACGCCAAGCATTGAAGGCCCGTTTCATCTCGTTGCAGTCGTCGGCCAGAAGCGTGACCTGCACGTGATCGTCAACCTCCTCGCCATTTTCGATCGACGGACGGACATTGTCTGCCCGAAGCAGCCCGGCATCGGCGAGCTCCGACGCCTCGTCGATGGTTACCTGTATCGAGACGGCAGCGTGAAGCTCCGGTGGCTTTGCAGGATCGTCCCCTCTCGATGCCAGGAACGTGGCGACATGATCGTCTGGCGAGGGAGGCTTTCCTTCGTAAAGGCGCGTCAGCCTTAGCCAGGCTCCCGTCTGATCGTCCAGAAGGACCCCCGACCATGTTCTGATCTCGCTCTCGTGATAGACACCGAGATTGCCAAACGACATCGTCCTTTGCACTTTGTCGCGTGCCGTCAAGACACCGTGAGCGAAACGCATTAGGCCGTCGAGTTTCTCGCGGGTGCTCTCAATCTCAGATGTCATCTTCCAGCCCTTGGATCTCGGCCTGATCACGCGGCAGTTGATCTATGGAGACAGGCGAACAATCTGAACGCTTTCGGCATGACAGCGCTCGTCGACCTTGCACCCATCGCCAGAACGAGAGGCGGGCCCTGACCATGACCAAAAGCAAAGAAGACCCGCCGGGCTATTCTGGCAGCAAGTCCGTGAAGGCTAGGTTAAGATATCGTGAGAAACACAGAGCGAATGGAATCGCTTTGCATACTAATGATGGAGCGGCCAAAACACGATCGCATGCTTGACCCTTTTGTCTGGAAGCCAACATAGCCGCCATTTGAAGGGCAGAATTCTGGCCTTGAGGTAGTCAATTTCAGCGTCTACCTTTCCCCGGAAATAGAGACCTCGCCGGCACGGCCATGGTGACGGAAGAGGTCTTTGCGGCATGGAAGAGGCCGAGTTGGCGTCGAGGATGTGGGACTGATGCCGATCAAGCCTGTCTACCGGTATTTCTATCCGATCGACCGGCCCGAGTTTAGCGCGTCGGTGTGATTTGATCGTGCTGATGGTCATTGCGAGCAGTGTCGCCGGCCTCATGGTGAGATGATCCATCATCTCGGTGATGGCCGCTAGTTCGATCCTCTCGACGAGCTTTGGCGAAATGACCGGGGTGAGGACATCGATTGGCCAGCCCATCAGGACTATGCCGCGCTCAAGCAGATGAAGGTTGTGTTAGCGACGGCGCATCTCGATCATGATCCCGGCAATAATCGGCCCGGCAATCTGAAGGCGCTCTGTCAGCGCTGCCATCTTCGCCATGACCGCAAGGAACATCGCCGGCGTGCGTGGATCACCATCCTCATGCGGCGGGCGCTTGGGGACCTTCTGAATGGGCCTTATCCGGATTGACCAACTTCCGTGATCCTATCCCGAAGGGATGAAGAGCCTCCCTGAAATTCTCCCTCGTCTCAGAGCCCGGCATGAGCCGGGCTTTTCCTTTTTTGTTGTAGCAATTCAGAAATGTCACTCTGCCCTGACTTGAACGCGGCCCCTCACCTCATGAGACCAAGTTCTCCCAGGACCTGGTGTCTTAGATCGTCCAGCGGAAGTTCGCCGTCCACCCTGATCAC
>JBCCUK010000057.1:0-14499 GCA_039196965.1 Pseudomonadota bacterium
AGCTCGGCGCAGAGCGCGTGATCGACGATGCCGGCGCCCTCCTTGACGCTATCGCCGCCCTTAAATCGTCCGAGATCGCTTGACACCAACGATCCTGGCCCCTTATAGCCTAGCGACACGGGCGATTAGCTCAGCGGGAGAGCACTCGCTTCACACGCGAGGGGTCACTGGTTCAATCCCAGTATCGCCCACCATAGTTTTCAATGAGTTAGCTGCCTACGCAAAATCTAGCTTCGTTCTGGGGTCACCACTGGGGTCACCAGCAGCCGGTTTTTTTGAGTATAAGACCCTGATCTTTTTCAGAACTCGCTAGATCCAGCCTCCGTCGTGAACGCAGATTCCCATGGGAAGTTCCATCGCGGTATCCGCTTTCCGCTAAAAGTGAGCGAATGAGTTTCGTTCAAAGAGCAAGACTCAGATTGACAAAACGCCGCACCCTAGGTAGAGTTGCTACTATGAAAAAGAGAATAGCTGAACCTCGCCTTACGATGTCGACGTTGAAGGTCCTTGGGCCCTTCTATGAGCGCCCCAAGCAAGAATTTACGGGTCGGCAAATAGGGAGGGAAACAGGTTTGCCTTCTGGAACGGTCTATCCAATTTTGATTCGACTGGCTGAGGCAGGCTGGCTGTCTAATCGGTGGGAAGAGAACTCACCTCAGCAAGTTGGGCGGCCCCGCAGACGATATTATCGAATTACAAAGGCGGGATTTCAGAAGACTCATGGCGCTCTGATGGATTTGGGCCGGAAGTACGGGGCAAAATCATGGGCATAGCTGAAGCCTTCATAGGTTTTTTTGCTGGCCTCTTGGCAAGCTTGGTGGCTAACGAACTTTGGCCGTGGATAAGATGGCTGTCTGAAAAATGTATCGAGCGCGCCGCAAACCATTTGCCAGTTGAGAACCAAAACGAGATGCGTGAGGAATGGCTTGCCGAACTCCACGCATTCCCTGGTGACATCCGAGGCCTACTTTGGGCATTCGACTTAATTAGAGGCGCAGGCACGCTATCCCAACAGCAAAAGTTAAATCATGGCTCAGCCGATGATAAGAATATCCATGAAGACATTTCGTACGAATCAAGGAGAGAGATGATCCAAGCGGCGGTGAACCGTGTCATCGAGAGCTGGACCTATCGTGCTGTAAGTTTGTTCTCTGAGGGTGAAGTCGAGGTCTCCGTTGAGCCGTTTTATTTGGATGCCCTATCGCAGCCGAATTTGAACAAGTTTCTTTTTGGTTATCGGATCAAGATTGAGAACAGAGGAAGCAATCCGATCAGATTGATGAACCGACATTGGGATATTACAGATTCCTCGGGACATACTGCAGAATTTGACGGCGAAGGTGTGGTAGGCCAACAACCGCTCATCGCGCCCGGTGGAAGCTTCGAATACGGAAGCGCTGCGCCACTGGCCACTCTGAACGGAAGTATGGTGGGGCATTATCAGTTGATATCTGAGTCAGGCAAGAGATTCTATGCCACAATACCAGCATTCTCGTTGAACGCTTCAAAGATCGTGCTGTAGGCGATCTTCTCGTCCTTCGCCCAGTGTAGAATGAGGCCCCAGCGGGCGATGGCGAGCTCGTTTCGGCGATCGCCCTGCTTCCAGCGCACGATCGGCATCTCGTGGGTCGGCGCGACATTATAGTTCGGCCCGAGATTGGTCATCTGGTCGTATTTGAACGTCTGCTGGACGGCCTCCAGCGGCGACGTGAAAAGATACCGGCCGCACATGTCAGACGTTCCTGCTGATCTGCCAAGCATCCCAATGCCTCGATCCTCGCTTGCCGTAACTCTCGCATCGAAATTTCGGCGCAAAATCGGTGATCCGCGTTGTTCCAGTCTGCAAAGCTAAAGGGATCCATGAGACCTAGAGACAATCCTTGACGCGGGGCCATCTTTGCCCTCCGTGTTTGATCGCTTCCGAAACTCTAGCTTAGAAAAGGTCGTCAGATGTGATCCTTTCTGTTAGAAGAAGCTTGCATATGCTGAGCCCATAACCAGGGCTAAATTTCAATTTTCCCTCGTTGGGGTTGTGTGGGGGCTTCAAGAGTTCAAGTTGGGACCGAATGGATGGCTGATTTTGTTGAGTTGTTGCTCCCTTCAGGCGGTATCGTGCATGTTCAGTCTTCACTGAGTGCTTCTGATCGCAAAGGTGTTCATGAAGCGAGTGGTGTTGTGCAAAAGGCGCACAAAGCACTTGCTGAAGCAATGGGCGCAGTCCAGGAGATTGCGGATGTGGCGATCTCACAGATAACGGATGTTACCAAGCAAGCAGAAGAGGTTAGAGTAGAGTTTGGTGTGAACCTGAGTAGCAAGGCCGGTGTGATCCTCGTCGAAGGCGAGACTGGTGCAAATTTGAAGGTATCCGTTCTTTGGAAACGCGATAGCTAAAATGGGTCACTTCCCGGGAGCAAACGCAGCTGTTGCGTGGTTGCAAGCTCATGATCGATCTGATGAAGTTGCTGGCAATGCCTTTCTTTTGTCGCGCAATCTAGCATGCACATGTGCGCATGTCGTTCGTGACCACCTTGGTATAAAGGAGCATCCATCCAAGGATATTCCCGATAGCCCAATAAAACTGCGGTTCGAAGCTCTATCAACAGACGCTGTTGCATATGTCGCGGGTTCAGGGTGGTGGCCGGAAGATTGTGGTGGGGAAATTAATGACTTGGCGATACTGAAGCTCGATTCGCCAATCGACGAAACTGAATTTGCAGGCCTCGCTGTATCTGCGCCTAGACCCCAGGAAAACTGTTATATTTACGGTGTGGAAAGTGGTTATCAAAGTATTGGCCAGACCGTATTCGCTCAACTTGCTGCAAATCCGGGAGCACGGGGGTGGCGGCAACTTAATGCAAGGCCAGGTCAAGAAAGAGGTTACTTCATTCGAAAGGGCTTCAGTGGTTCGCCCGTTTTTGATGATCTCGGAAACACAATTTGGGGGATGGTAGTCGCGGTTGAAACCGAGGCGGACAAATATGTTGGGTACGCTTTGACGGCTGAGGACCTTCGTAAAGCAACAAAAACTGTGGTGTCATCAACGGGCGAAGAAGCGTCGAAATTGTCGTATCCAAGTGATCGTGTCTCCGACTTTCTGGACAATCTTGGCCGCGATGCGTTGGCTGCCTTGTTGCCAGAAATTGAACGAAGACTAAGACCAGATTCGAGTCTGCCATGAGCACAAGATTGCCCATGCATCGCCTGAACGAGCGAAATATCTTTGAACTAAGAGAGGCTGTTCGTGCTCTAGTTAGGCTGGCGCGTGACGCCGATGACGGTGGTCGTGCCAAAGGGGCTTTGGAGAGTCTCTCAAAAGGTCAAATTGCGAGTTCATTGGACATTCTGCAGTCTGAACTTGAAGCAACTAAGCGGCTTGCTGTCGGATCCATTTCTGGAAGGAGCAACGTTGCTGAGGCAGCTCGGAGAGTAGCAGTTCTGGCGCTTTTCGACGATCGGAATAGAGCAATAGAAGCACTAACCGAAGCCACAAATTATGCGCCTCAAGACGCTTGGTCTTGGATCTGTTTGGCGCGCGCTGAGGCACAAATTGGACGACAAGACGCTGCAAGGAGCAGCCTGCAGAACGCGATTGTCTCGGCTGAAACTTCGAAAGATCAATACGATCTGGATCTTGTTGAAGAATTTATTGAGAACGCACAGTATACGTCAAGCTCACAAACATTGGACGAAGAACCATCTAGTTTCGTGTCAAAGCTTAGTGAAGAATCTTCGAGTTTCATATCGAAGGTCGGTGAAGAAGCCAGGCATTTTGTGAGAAATAACGTGGGGATCTTCAGCTTCTTTAGAACGTCGCCACCGCAGCGCAGTGCCGATCAAGCGAAGGAACGGCTGCAGGTCCTGCTGGCTTTGGAACGGAGTTCTAGCAACCAGCCAAGCTTTCTTCCCCAGCTTCAGGAAGATATCCTGAAGGTGGTTGCTAAGTATGTGCAGGTCGACAATGATAAAATTCTAATCGAAGTTGAACGAGGGCCAGATATCTCGATGCTAGACATCAATATCGAGCTGCCAGCAAGTGCCTCAGAAAAAAGTTCTGAGAAAAAATCAAAGACAAAGACCTTTAGTGTATCAAAAGAAAAGTCTCCTCAAACAAGTTAATTGTTCAGATGAAGGGGCGAATCGGTTGGTTTTTCGCAAATCAAGGGCATAAAATTTTGTCTATTTTTGAATTTTATCTACCGATAAATTGCTTTGGATCTATTAAATTGTTGATTAGCATTGATAAACCGTTAGTATAAGATATTTTTATTTCAAATCATGATCCACTTCGAAAGAAAAAGAAAGATGATATGAACCAATTATTTCGTGTAAAAAAAATTGTTCCAAAATTTCGACTATCAAAACTGTTAGGTGCGTAATCTGAGTATGCAAAATATTCTTCGTTGCCGAGCTGACGGCAGGAATACCAAACTGGCAAAGATCTTCGTTTGCTGTCAGCTGTAAATACAGATGCGGTCCAAAGACCATTGATCCTGAGACCAATGACTGGGTCATTGCAGATCTGATCACCGGGGCCGGCTACCAATGGTTTGATAAAGAGATAGTCAGAAGGAACCTTGGTGCCCTCACGTTCTTGGTATCGTCTAGCGATAGCGGGCGCGGGAAATGCAACGATCGATCCAACCCGCACTGCCTCGAAGCTGCGCACATAAAGACCAGCCGGCAGGCTTGCGCTATTCGGGTAGAGAAAGAGTGGTGCGTCGAGCGAGCGGACGGTGATAAGAGTGAGCGCCAGGGCGATCACGGCACCGGCGCCGAGCCAGCGTCTAGGTCTCATAGCGGTAGGTCTCGGCGAGCTTGTCAGCGACGGGCTGCAGCCTGTCGAATCGATCGAAGCCGATCAGGACATATTGATAGGCTTCATCCTTCCAATCGACGAGGTAGAGATCATCGCCATTTCGGCTCTGCGATGGTGACTTCTCCTTGCCACTGGGATTGGGCATGAAGCAGAAACCCGTCAGCCGACCAAGGCGGTCGTGATAGGCGAGCTGGGCGACCGGCATGCCATTGACGAAGAACAGACGGCCGCCGATGAACCTTAGATCGTGATCGGTCAGATTGGGGACGGTGACAGCGCGGTCGAGACTTCGGCTTAGCCAGGTGAGAAGCGGGCCGATCTGGTCGGCTCTGAATTCCACCTCTTTCATGCTGCCGGCATAGCCACGGTGATAGCCAGCAATCTGATTGAGCCAGCTGGCCCGTTCAGTCACTGACGCGAGCTGCTGCTCGGTCGTGTCTAGTGTGCGATCGCGGGAGGCAAGCTGTAGCGCGAGCTGTCCCTGTCTCGTTTGGAGTTCCGCAATGTCTTGTTGAGCGGCATCGAGCTCGGCAACTGCCTCGGCTCGGCTGGTGGTGACGCCGTCGATCTCGGCGGTCAGTCGCTGGATCTCTGTATCGGCTTCGTCCTGTCGCGTCGCCTGGGTTTCGGCCAGTTGGCGTAATTCCTGATCGAGGCCGGCGATCTTCGTTGACAGTTGCTCACGCTCGGCCTCCAGTTCGGCGACGATGCTCCTGCTGTCCGTAAGCTCTTCTTCTGCTGTCGCCCGTGCGGCACTGGCATCAGCGAGCTGGCGCTCCAACGCCTCGATCTCGCCAGTCAGCGACGATTCTAATTCTGACGCCTTCGCCACAGAATCTGATGCTGCCTGCTGGGCGATAGCCAACCGCCGCTGCAGGTCGCTTCGTTCAGCTTCGAGGCTGGCAAGGTTGTCCGCGGCGGTGGCGAGCTCGGTCTCCGCAGCCTGCTGCGCATCGCTTGCTATCGCCAGCTGTGTTTCCAGCTTTTCGATATCGATAGCGAGCTGTCGCTGTCGTCTGGTGGCACGCTCGGCAGCGACAACGGCGTCATTGTTCAAGATGGCGAGCTGCCCCTCAAGATCCTGCTGTCTGGCTTCCAGGCTCTTTGTCCGTTGATCAGCCTCCGCCAAAGCACGCTGCGCGTTCGCAAGCGATGTCTTGGCGATATCGAGAGCGGCCTGCCGATCCCGAACTTGATCCGTGAGTTCCGTGATTCTTTGCTGTTGTCGCTCGCCAGCAACAGTGAGTTCGTCGACCTCGGCCACCAGCTGTCGCTGGTCACTCTGCATATCGACGAAGACTATGCCCGATATGAACGCGACAGCGACAATCGATGCCGCAAGAAGCCACCAGGATGGTCGGCTGGTTTGTTGTGACGCTTCAAAGGGAATGACCTTGGGCTCAGCTGGCTCGTTCGGATCTTTGCCCCAAGCATCGGGATCGGCGATCAGGCCTTGAACGTAGTTCTGGAGCTTAGCCGGCACCTCGATCTCGGCGTCGCGCATCGCCGGGAAACATGTTTCTTCTAGCCATGTCTTGCCTTCGGCATTGTCGGCAACGATTTTGGCCAGGGCCTCATTGGCCTCGATGGCGGCGTCCATCTTCGCTGTTGTGTCTGGATCGAGCTGTTCGTCCAGATACCGCGTGATCAGCCCGTCGATCTCAATGACGATCTCGGGATCGAGCTTCCCATCGGCATAGGCATCGAGGTGTTTCAAGAGATGCTGGGTCATGATTTCGCTCCGAGGAGCCTCTTGGCGGCCTCTCGCGCTCGTTTGATTCGACTCATCACGGTGCCTTGCGGGATGTCGAGAATCTTGGCGGCCTCCGCGTAGGAGTAGCCTTCGAGGCCCACCACCAACAGCACTTCTCGATGTTCCGGGATCATCTCCGGCCAGATCTTGTTGATATCCTTGAGCATCAGGAGGGCCTCGATCCTGCTCGTCGCCACATTTTCGGCAATGAGCGACGTATCGATATCGACACCTTGTCTAGTATGCTCCCGCCTGAGCTCATCACGCGCCTGGGAAAAGGCGATGCGACGAATCCAGGTATCGAAGCCGGTGCCTTCCCATTGGTGCCAGTGTTTGATGACCTGCTCGCATGTGAGCTGCACGATGTCATCGGGGTCGATCGGCCGGCCGGACGCATACCAGCCAGCGAGCTTGTAGAGCCGCGGCATGTTCTCCAGCAGTCGGCGTTCGACTTCTTGCTTTTTGGACCCCATGAGCAACAGATCGGACCATGCGCATCGTTAAGGTTACCCGCGCGCGGGTGTGATCCGACCATGCCAACACTACCGATTTCGTGGGGTTGGATCGTAATGATGCGGCACGTGGATACGCCGTTTTTCGTCGTCTTCGCAGCGCTCATACGATCTCGCCTTTCCGCACCAATATGCGCTGAACGCTGTTCCCGCGGTTCTTGTTGACGAACACGGCCTGACCCATGGGTTGGTTCTTGATCGTGTCGGCGTGGATGATGAACCCTTTTGTTCGGCGGACCGAACCGAGGCCGGTCGAGCCGATGTGATCGACCTGGGCGGTATGCTCGATCCGATCCTCGGTGCCGATGGTGTCGACCACGCTCATGGCGTCCTCGGCGGCGTTCAGTCGATGGATGACGTAGCTGTTGCAGCTGCCGAAGACCTGTCGCGTGAAATGATCGGGGGTGTCGGCGACAGCTCGGCCGATATCGGCGACGCTTTGGGTCGCAAGCACGGCTCTGACGCCGACACTTCGCCCCATATTGATCAGGTTCAGCACCTGATCGCCAGCAAAGACGCTGAATTCATCAAAGACGGTGTAAAGCGGCACCTGGCTTCGCTCGTCTTTGGGAAGGCGATCCGCAGCTGTCGCTTTCAGATCATTGATCACCAGCTTGCCTAGCGTTTTGGCGAAAGCCGGGAACTGCAAGGCCGGCAGACAGAAGTAGACGACAGCTCGTTCCTCGACAGCGCGGAGCAACTCCAGAACCTGTCGATCCGGACCAGCGTTGGCCGTGTCGAAGAGATGACCGATTTCCGACCGCGCAAGTGTTCTGAGCTCACCTCGAAGGCTTTCGATATCTTCCTTCTCGGCTTGCTTCTGATCACTAACCTCAGAAAGCAGCTCCTTATGATTGTTGAGCCGGGGCCTTTTCCCTTTGATCAGTTTTTCTAGCCTGGCAGTGCTCATGTACCCGCTCGCCGAAGCGAGATCAGTATGGATGTCGCAGGCGTCCAACACCTTGAATACGGTTTGCATGTAGCCTTCGGCGAGCTTCAGATAGTGATCCTCGGACCATTCTCGAAGGCCAATAATCCGGTCTTTCTTCGATGAGAAGCCGCCATCGGCAAGCGGGTTGTAAAGGCAGCTGTCGCCGTTCATGGCGAATAGATAGGTAGGCCGGCCCCGCGCTGTCGCGTAGTCGATCACGCGTTGCGCCAGAGCATAGTCACCTTTGCCATCGACATAGACCATGGGGAGCTGTCGTTGAATGGCGCTTTCGACGACGTTCAAGATGGCGACGGTTTTGCCGCTGCCGATTGTGCCCAGCACCAGCGTGTGCTGCTTCGCGTCCGCATCGGTGAGATGCACCGGCTTGCCATTTGTCTGGTCCACGCCGATCAAGCTGCCGCCCTCAATCGCAGCCGGGCGACGGTTCGCAAGAAAACGTCTGAAGCGCGCTCGGAGACTGATCGATCGTTTGCTGGCAGCTCTGCCATGGGCAACCTGCTTGAGCGGGCTCTTGGTGAAGAGTGTCCATGCTGTCCAATAAAGGCCACCGGCAGCGATGCCGAGCGGCGCAAAGAACGACCATGCAGGTCGATGCCAGATCATTTGGCGAAAGAGCTGGAGGAGACCTTCGGTATCCCAGCGAAAGCCGGCGAACAGATAGTCGCGATAGATCTCCGCCATGGCATGCAGCGGCTCGCTGAACCAGCCATGACTGCGCCACAGGGCAAAACCCAGTCCGGCCCCGGTGGCGCTGATAATGATGCCGCCGATCACATGCAGGCCGAAAAGCATGGCGGCGACAAAGACGATCGTGGCGGCCACCAGCCCCACCGGCCCGAGCATGGCCATGGAGCCAAGAATCCAAAGCACGGCCATCACAGCCATGAGTTGCTCGTCTTTCTTGGCGCTGACGCTCATGAGCGCGGTTGCCATGGCTTGATCTTGAACAGGCGCTCACCATCAATGATCGATGTGAGCCTGCGACGAATCTGATCGCTGGTGACGAAATACCAGACCCCGCTTAGGTCACGGTCCAGATAGCCCTCGACGATGCCTTCAAGCCGCTCGCGGCCTTTGAGCGTGAGCTCCAGCTCAATGGCGATCGGCTTCTTGCTTTTGACCTTCAAGAGGCCGTCCGGCATATGACCTTCGGCGCCAACACCCTTGATCGCTCGCTGTTCGCGAAGCCGGCGCTCCGGCGTGAAGTGCCCCTTGGTCTTCGTGATCAAATCATGGGCCAGATCGACCATCATCCAATGATGGCGATAGGTGGCCGGGCTGATCGCCTCCGGGCACGAAAGCGTATCGCCCGAGACCTGCTGCCCTAGCGTCGACAGCCAGTAGGCTCGCTCGGCGCCGTGAAACAGCCGCTGCCTTTTGAGATAGCCGCCCCGATGCAGAAGCCCCATCCGCCGATGGCCTGCCTGCAGGCAGGTTCCCATCCAATCGGCCCCCTGCCTTGCCGTCACGAACCCATGACCGTTGATCCATCGGAGCAGCTCCAGATCCCGTTCGGTCAAGCGCATCGCTCTTCCTCCGAAGAATTTTCGCTATCTCCTAGATGAATGAGAGGCCTATTTTATTCCCCGCCTTCTCACTTTTTTGCCTTTGAAGCTCGTTTTTGTTCCTGTCTGTACCTTTTCCTCACCATCGAGTTCCAACCCATTCTCTGCTGTTTTTCCTATGTCGCTGCCCCTGTCGCCTTGTTTGTTGGCTCCCATAACCGCCTGAACCACCAAGAATCCCACCCCGACAGCACCTTGACCTCGCTCGCATAGTTTACGTAGTGAGAGTGAGGTCAAGGTGCTGTCGGGGTGGAAAAGCCAAACATTATCAGGCGGTTATGGGAGCCAACATGTCGAATCCCGTTTTCGACACCCTTTTCGCAGGTTTGAGCAGCCAGCTGTCGCTCGAAATTTTTCGAGTTTCTGCTCTGATCAACCCATCTTCCCGATCGGGAAGAAAATGACATGACACCTCAAGATATCGGCCAAATCATTCGCGCCGAGCGAAAGGCACAAGGACTACGGCAGGATCAGCTCGCTGCGGCCGCAGGCGTTGGTGTCCGGTTTCTTGCCGAGCTTGAAGCAGGAAAACCGACCGCGCAAATCGGAAAAGCCTTGGCCGTCCTTGAAACACTTGGCTGTCGCCTTGCAATCAGCGCGCCGCATGAACCACCGGGAGCGAGCGCATGACCGCTTCACTGACGGTCTGGTGGGATGGGCGAGACGTCGGGCTTCTTTCACTCGACCGCCATGGCGAGATGCGCTTTGCCTATAACGAAACGTGACTGGCGGATGAGACCGCACCACCTATCTCGTTCTCCTTGCCCAAACGTCAGGAACCCTTCAGCCGGCGAGAAGCCCGGCCGTTTTTCGAAGGCTTGCTGCCGGAAGAGCAACAGCGTGAAGCGATCGCGGCGGCACTCGGCATCTCAAAGGGTAACGAGTTCAGACTTCTCGAAAGCCTGGGTGGGGAGGTCGCTGGTGCGCTGACGCTTTGGCCGACAGGCGAAGCGCTGCCCAACACGCAGGATTCGAAAGCCAACACGCCACTGTCAGAGACCGAGCTCATCGCCTTGCTCGATCGTCTACCCAAGCGTCCGTTCCTCGCCGGCGAACGCGGTCTCAGATTGTCGCTCGCCGGCGCGCAATCCAAGCTGCCGGTCGTGCTGGTCGACGATCAGATCGCTCTGCCGGCACCGGGCCAGCCGATGACCCATATCCTAAAGCCTCCCATCGCCCGATTCGAAAGCACGACGGAAAACGAAGCCTTTGCCATGCGTTTGGCTGCAAAGTTCGGCTTGGATGTCGCTGCCGTCGAAATCCGCGCCGTCGCAGGCCGTCCTTATTTGCTAGTTGAGCGCTATGACCGCACCGTTGACAGCGACGGCCAGGTTCGACGTCTCCATCAGGAGGATTTTTGCCAAGCCCTCGGCGTTTTCACTGAACGTAAATATGCCAGCGAAGGCGGCCCTACGTTCAAAACCAGCTTCGATCTGGTGCGCCGCGCCTGCACACGACCCGCAGTCGAGTTGTTGAAGCTCCTCGACGCGGCGATCGTCCAGGTCCTGATCGGCAACGCCGACGCCCATGGCAAGAACTACAGCCTTCTGCATCGAGACAATGGCATTGTCCTTGCGCCGCTCTACGATCTCCTGTGCACGGTCGCCTATCCCGACCTGTCACCCACTTTCGCCATGAAGATCGCCCGCCGTGGGACACTCGCTGATCTGAGACCAGGTGACTGGGACAGCTTTGCGAAGGAAGCAGGTTTAGCAGCGCCGTTTGTGCGTCGGCGTGTCGCGGAGCTTGCGCATGCAGCGTTGAAGTGTCGCTTCCCGATTGTTGAAGAACTTACACAATCTTCAGCTAACGAACGGGTAATTCGAGAATATGCGGATCGGATCGAAGAGAGAGCGACTACGCTCGCCAGCGCGGCTTGATCCAAGCTGGGTCCTTTAGCAAACCGAAATCATGGCAGGCGGTCTAACGTGGATTCCGGTGGCTATCATGCTGAAGTCGATAGACAATCAAAGTGGTAAACTTTGCATCTTGAACGTTCTCAATGTAGTCTTAAATACAACTCTAGGCCGTATTTCTCTCTGACGTCAGACAATATGGTGACTCGATATCGTGTCAGGCTTACAGTATGCAAACCTCGCAAATCCGAATCAAAATACAAGAAGAAGAAGTTGTTCTATTTGAATATATATTGAAATATGCCGAAAAATCCTTGGTAAAGAGCGCCCTTCAAAATCTATGTCTCGATCTTGAAAACAATCGCCACCTATCAGGTGAGCACAGAAAGAGAATTGTAACCTCAATTTTCTTCGCAAAAGATGACACCGATGTGAGAATCAGGAGATGGATCTATAAGCTCATCGCGCTGCTTAAGATTGATGAATTCATCGATGATGTCTCATCTAAGATAATATTAAGCGAGGAAGATGAGGAAAATTTGACGTGGGCGATCGCTGCCCTATGTGGCATTGCTGATAGTTCTTCTGTCAAGAAAGTATTACACAAAGCCAAGAATCGATCGCTAAAAACATTTTATCAGTTACCTGCTCTTCTTTATTCAAACAGCAACATCCAAATCGACAGAAGAGCAAAAATTATCAAAGATGTTGAAAATCGACCACTAGCAGCGAAATGGCTTTCCCTTCTTTTCGGATACAACAGAAATTCTGTGGAAATTTTCCTCGAATACGAACCTAAAGACGTAGTCAGAACTTTTAACAAGCATGATAACAGCGAGGTTGCTGAGTATTCAATATGGGCACTATTTAAGTCAAGGCATGGCCGGATCGGAGACTGCTGTCTTTGCTTGGATGACATCCAAACATATCCATCGAATATGAGGAGATGGCTCTATAGGTTGATGAGTAAAGACGCCTCCTCTTTTTCTCAATGTCGTGAGTATCTTATAGAGGCAATCGACAAAGAGGGAGAGATTCTGACAGCCCGTGAAGGTCTCGCATTAGGCTTGGGAAAGGCCGCTGATAGCGAACTTGCCGACAAGATAGTGAGCTGGTTCTGGAGCGAGCAAACCGACACAGTGAGGATAGCTCTGCTCCCTTACATTTTCTCCCAGAGCGAAGTGCATGATGACTGCCAAGACATTGCTAGGGATGTTTTGACCAGCGAAGAAAACGAAATCTTGGCGAAAGCAGCGGCGGCCGAGTTGTCGAGGGTACCGATGACGGCCTTGCCTCAATTGAAGCAAAGCGCTAATATCCTCAAATCCGATAAAACTTTTGGTGTAGGAACTCACCTAATTTTAGCGCCGGAGGCAACATTGGTTGATAGATCTGTGCGAATCACTGCAGGGGGAGACATTAATGCATCCGATATGGCGCTTAACGTTGGAGAGATTCGCTCATCCGTAGTGTCGAAGATTGGATCACTGCAAGCAGAGTTGGCTCCCACACAAGAGATTCAAGAATTCATTGATGCGTTGACAGCTACATCCGAGCTGGAAGATCCAGAAAAGGGGAAAGTACTTCAAAAGCTAGACTCTATACTTGCCGATCTGCATCAAAAGAAAGGAGAAGAAGCTGAAAGCGCCCTCGAAAGGATTGGTGGTATAGCTTCAAGCTTAGCGAGAAAACTGCCCAGTGCGACGAAGTTGGTAGAGAATGCCAATAAACTCGTTGACGCATTAGGAAAGTTCATATCTTAGAGAACACGGAGGTAGTCATGTCGTCAGACAGTATTGCTATCTACCTGTCAGGAAGTGTAAAGAAGGGTAGTGTAGATGTTCGCGGGCACGAGCATTTTTGGACAGAAGAAGATGAAATAAATATTAGAAAAAATTTGAATAGATACAGTGTTCATCTGCTTAATCCATCCAAAACGAAAATAACAAGAAACGATGTATTGAACAACTTCGGTTGTGATCTATATCTTGTGAGAGAAAGCGATGTAGTATTCGTAGATGCGAGAAATAAGCGAGGTATTGGGATTGGTGCAGAGATGATGTATGCGAGCGTCATTGATGTGCCTGTAATCTCGATATGTCCGAAAAATTCTTACTACAGAAAAGACTTTGTGCCGGATGTCTTTGGCGAAGATCTTCACGATTGGATACATCCCTTTATTGCGGGTCTATCGAATGTAGTTGTAGATTCCATTGATGCTGCTGTGGAAGTAGTCAAACAGCATTTTCCGACAAATTTCTCTGAGCTTGCCACGCCAAAACCAGAGTCGGCCATCCAATATTTCTTAGATCGAAATCGTGGAAACGGTTATCTATCCAGTCATACTGCGGAGTTTCTTTCTGAAGCTAATTAGGAAAATGATTAATGGAATACAGCCAACTTGGCGAAGGAATTCTGTTAGTTGATACTTCGTCAATTCTAGATTGTCCTCCAACAGTTACCTTAGACGGTGTAGAGTACCATCGTTTCATGGATCGTCTATTGCTTCCGGTAACGACGGATCGCCTGAGTCAACCCCAGATTCTTACAATCAATCGATGGCGTGAGCGCGAGTATCTGAGCGACCCTCAGTTTGATATCAACAGAAGCGTAAAGAAGGAGTTGGCCCGCTTTATTGGGGCCTGTGAATTTAGCAGAATACTTGAGTTTGGATGTGGAATTTTTGGCATAAATCAATATCTGCCAAGTAAAATAAAGTACTTTGCAGCAGACATGGATATCGAAGCAATTACCTACTTGAAAAATAATGGAATTAAAGCATATCATGTGCCTGATGAGTACAAAGAAATCGAAAAGTTAGAAGTCGATTGCATTGTCTTTTTATTCGTTTTGCATTTTGACATCTCTGACGATGTCTTGGCAGTAGCTAGAAACAGCATCCGAAGCGAAGGTGTGATTTTGGCCAACATGTGCCAAATAGAAGAAAATAAGAGGGTATTGCTGAGGGATCGCTTCTATAGGCATGGATTTTGCGTAAAGAGGCTTCAAGACGACGAGGCTGAAATCAAAAATCATGAATATTGG
>JBCCUK010000058.1:0-13312 GCA_039196965.1 Pseudomonadota bacterium
CCGCGCCATCCTGCGCAACAGCCCGATCCTGATCATGGATGAGGCCACGAGCGCGCTCGATTCAGAATCCGAATATCTGGTGAACGAGGCGTTGCAGAAACTCTCCGAGGGGCGCACCACGATCGTCATCGCGCACAGGCTGTCCACCATCCTGAGCGCCGACAAGATCGTTGTCGTGAAAGAGGGCGAGGCGGTCGAGCAGGGCACGCAAAGCGAGCTGCTGTCCCAGAACGGGTTGTTCAGAACACTTTATGACCGGCAGTTCAGCGTGGCTGAGTGAACGCGTAGTGGTTCAGGACCACGGACGCACTTCCCTTTCTGACTTGTTAAAGCACAAGGACCATCGATACATCGCTGGTTGTGTGCGAACTGTCTTGATGAAACCCTAGCTTTTCATAGAGGTGCAAGGCGCCTCGTGATCTGGGGGATACTTCGAGAGAAATGCTGCTAAAATCCAAGCCGCGTGCACGTTCGATGCACGCGACCATCAGCTGGTTTGCAATCCCCTGTCCGGTAAAGGCCGGTATCACGCTGACATTCGATATGAACGCAGCAACTCGGTTCTGGTCATTGCAATACATAGCAACCAGACCAACCAATTCATTTTCGGACCACGCTTCGAATTGCGTGGCATTTTCCGATAATTTCTCTGCGTAGTCTCTTAGGTTGATCCTGCTGCTCAGAGGTGGACAAAAAGAGGCATCGCAGAGTTGGAGGTGGCGCACTAGCTGCTGCGCAGTTCCGCGGTCGGTGGAAAATGAGAGGGTCATGTCAATGCCAAGAGGGCAGCCCCAAACCCATATCTGCCAAAAGCGTTACCATTGTAAAGCAGGTAAGGCGTACCCGCTGAAACAGTCAAATGCGGGTAACATTGCATTTCCGCATCCCACGTCTCGGCCTCTGTCTGAAATCCAAGAGCATCGTCATCGCGTGTCCAGTCCACAAGGTCGGTCGATGTTGCATAGCCGATCCGGTAGCCTTTTGACGGATCGGTGCGAAAACCATGTACGTCACGGTAGCAAAAGACCA
This sequence comes from Pseudomonadota bacterium, assembly GCA_039196965.1. Classification (GTDB taxonomy): domain Bacteria; phylum Pseudomonadota; class Alphaproteobacteria; order Caulobacterales; family Hyphomonadaceae; genus CALLCD01. The sequence goes on from JBCCUK010000058.1 coordinate 1,030, forward strand.
TGTGATACCTGCCGCCGAACCAGATAACGCTCGGTAGCGCTTGACATTCATCAATACCCAGACGGTCAGGCAGAATCTGAACGCCGTCTTCCTTGACCCAATCTATCCCGTCCATGGATGTTGCATGGCCGATCTTGTAGACCCGATCCGGGGTAGCCGCCTCCGTTTCGCGTTTCCAGCGTTGCCCGAACATGTACCACATATGAAACATGCCATCCGTTTTGAGGACAAAGGCGTCCCCTACGAGAAAAGGTTCATTAAGTGACGGGCCCAGGATGGGACCTGGGCCAAGCCGTCTGAATGTTGTGCCCTCATCATCGCTGACCACGAGACCAATCGCGGTATCCACTGAGACTGAGGCACGTCTGTTCCAGCCGCAGGTATAGCCCCAGACTTGGTTTTCGTGACGGATCACACTCATGGGGAATATCCCATGCTCGTCAAAACTTCCCAATGAACCGAGGGGTAGAACCGGTTGTGTCGAGACACGCAACACGCAGGAGAAATCCTTGGACATATCCGTGAAAGCCATATGGCTGCGGAATGTCTGGCCGCCCTGATCGAGCGAACGCGTGGAGAAGTACACGCGCGTAAAATCATCGAATTCCAGCGTTTGCGGACTTTGGGCGAATTCCTTGCAGTTTTGCGGCAACGTGTGTTCTGTGGGGTCAAAGACCTTGCCAAGTCTGGTTTTGATCATCTTAGGCCGCCCAACTTGCATGTGACGTTAGTCGGGCCAGTCCGAAGCCTTCGCGTCCCACACCGTTTCCCAGATAAGCCATATAGACGCGTCCATCGAGACGGAAGACATGCGGATAGCTGACCATTTCGCTGTCCCATCCTGTGGGGGATACAGTGATGCCCACGCGGGCATCGTCCCGTGTCCATGTCCTCAGATCGTCGCTACTGGCATATCCGATCCGGTAGCCGTTTTCGTGGCTGCGGTAGTTCTCGCTGTAGCGATAGCAGAAAAACATGTGGTACCGACCATCTGCCCAAAAGACATCAGGGCTAGCCTGTGCTTCATCGTCTTCGATGACCGTCTCGATCAAATCCTTATTCAGTTTCGTCCATGTGACCCCGTCGGGCGAGGACGCCATGCGAATTCGGTAAACGGGTTCGGGACGTCCCCGTACCATCTTCCAGGATTTTCCCGCAATATAAAACAAATGCCAGGTGTTCTGGAATTTGCGGATCTTCGGACCGCTCATCACAAAAGGCTCGTCCAGAGAATAGGGAATGATCGGTCCTGGGCCCATCCGCTGGAATGTCATACCGTCATCAGCGCTTTCCGCGCAGCCAATCGCAACATTGAAGGGCACGGAAACGCAGCGTGTCCAGCCAGCATAATAAGCGCGGACTTTCCCCTCGTGACGGATGACCGAGACCGGATATGTCCCGAACTCGTCGAAGGTTCCAAGATCCCCCAGCGGAAGTATGGGCTGTTCGGCAACCCGTATGACACGGGTGAGATCCGCACGATCAAGATCCACGTAGGCAGAATAGCTGACATATTGTCCGGAGGCATCTGCCGACGGTCTGCAGGAGAAATACACTCGTACGAAATCATCAAAAATCAGCGTCGCAGGTGCTTGAGCAAATTCTTTTAACCAAGGTCGTCCCTGTGTACGTCCGGGATCAAAAACCTTACCCAGTTTTTCCCACTGAAAGCCAGTTCGGGTATCTTCATTCGACAAGATCGTATTCCCTCAGCAGTCTGGTGGAGATGTGGTTGGCAGAGTTGAACATCATGACATCCAGAATGGAAAGCGATGGTATGAAGTCATCGCCAAACTGCGGGTAGGCCGAGAGGCGTGGCTGAAGAAACCGCAGTTCCAGCCCCTGCGCGCGAAAATCCGTGGGGGCATAAAGCTCTCTGCCGCCGGGAGGATTGATGTAGCCTGTGGCTCCTACCCGCTTGCAGATATCGATGACCCGCTGCGCGCCCTGTAGCTTCGAAGGTCCATTTTCGACCTGAGAGGATATTTGCAGGGGCGTTGTGATGCCCATGTAGTCACAGCATTGACGAATGGAGTGCTGAACGAAATCAAAAAGATTATCTGCTTCAAAGTACATAATCTTCTCGACCAAAGGCATGATTTGATTGAACTCGGGCGCCTTTCTGTAAGCGCCTTCGATCTGGCTGCACAGTTTGCGGGGATCAAAAGCGTCTGCCACCTGACGCTCGGCGACATTCAGGTAATCGGAATCCTTTTTCAGCGGGATAGAGAACGTCACCGCTTCGCCATTACGCAACATCCGGTTGCGGTTGATCCAGCCCTTCTTAGTATATTGGATTGTGTCATAGACAACAAAGACATCCGCAGCTGTGATCAGCTGGAAATACCCCAGATAGGGCAGAAAATAGGGTTGCATGATGGCGGTTTGCATAAAGCGGCCTGCTGCATTCTGATGGGTGCTGCGGCTTATTCAGGCCGCAGCAAATCAATGATCCGCTCAACAGCCGCATCGTCTAGATCTGGATAAATGGGAAGGCAGAGAACCTGGTCCGCCAATTTCGTTGCGACCGGCAAAAGACGCGGGTTAGCGGATGGAAGCTTCCTATACATGTCGAACTCTGTGATCAGAGGGTAGAAATAGCGTCTGGGATGAACGCCCTTCGCTTTCATCTTATGGTACAGATTATCTCTGGAAATCGCATATTCGGGACGTACAAGTATTGGAAAATATGCATGGTTTGAGCGGGTGCCGCCCAGTGCAGGATCAAGATAATCGAGCCCTTCAATCTCATCTATCGCAGTGTGATATGTCTGACTGATCTCTCCGCGCCGCCGAATCGCACCATCGATATGCTTGAGTTGCAATAGACCAAAGGCACAGTTGATCTCGCTCATCTTGCCATTGATGCCTGTGGCCACAACGCTGGTTTCGCCCTCGTGTCCGAAGTTCTTGAGCTTGTCGATGTGGTCTTTCATTTGAGAGGTCTGGCTGATGATGGCACCCCCTTCGAAGGTGTTGAATACCTTGGTCGCGTGTAGGCTGAGAGTGGACAGATCGCCGTATTTCAGGATGCTTCCTTCGGTATCTTCTACGCCAAAGGCATGAGAGGCATCATAGATAAGCTTGAGATTATGACGTTTTGCAATGTCTTCAAAAGCTTTCACTTGGGCTGGATTACCATAGCAGTGCACAGGCAGAATCGCTGTTGTTTGTGGGGTGATTGCGGCCTCAACTTTATCCGGATCTAGGTTTAGGTTGTGTGGTTCAATATCCGCAAAGACAGGTGTTTGCCGGTTCCAGAGAACCGCATGAGACGTCGCGACGAAGGAAAACGGCGTGGTGATCACCTCACCCTCCGTTCCAAGCGCTTGCAACGCTGTTACGAGAGCGATCGTACCGTTGTTAAACAAAGAGATGAAAGGCACACCCAAATAATCGGACAACTGGCGTTCGAATTCCGAATGAAAAGGACCACAGTTTGACAGGATACCACTGTCCCAGACCTGTTGCAGGTATGGCGAAAACTCTTCCAGAGGAGGCAGAAACGGTTTCGTGACGAAAATATCATCAGTCATATTTGAAATCGGCCTTCCAATGGTTGCCCGGCACGGCGTTTAAATTTTAGGAGTCTTGCTAAGAAGTGTTTATGGGTTTTGCCCCGGTTGCGCCAGCCCAGGACTGACCTAGGCGGCTTCCCGGATGGCGGATGGTTGCCTGAGCGGAGCAGGCCTCCTCTTGGGTGTGAGCCCTAGTGTCTGCGTATGCGCCGCAGAACTGCCCGTCGCCATAATTTGAAACGGGTCTTTAAATCCAGATTGCTCGGTTTTGCTTCCACCAGCGGTGTAAAACCGAGCTCATTGTAGTATTGAAGCATCTTCCTAACCGAAGCATGAAGTGCTGCTTCTTCGGATTGCTCGTGGTGGAATGCGGCCATGTGTAGATGTGTGATTGCTGTCATGAAGAGCTGCCGTTCACGCGTTTGCATCGACATCAGCCCACTTTTGTGAACTCGGTAATTTGCCGGTAGCATATCTGGCAGGAAACGCCCGCTTCCGTGATACCCCAGCATGCCCCATACGGTCAGATCTCCGATTGTGGAAGTGCGTACAAATAGGGATGGTGGAGTGTCGCGGAAGATATTTCTGAAACAGGCTGTCAGTGTATTGATGGCTGGGGCGCTTTTCAGTTCCGCTGGGGTCAGATCATGCTCGACACCCCCAGTGTAATTTGAGATCACCCCTGTTTCCGTGACGGCCTGAACACGACCGTAAGTCAGTGCCACATCCGGCTCGCTTTCCATGATTGCCACTTGCTGTGCGAGTTTGCTGGGGTCCTGCCAGAAGTCGTCCCCGTCGCAAACGGCGATATAGTCACCACGGGCCGCGGGCATGACGTAAGCATAATAGGGATTCACCCCCTTCGAATATTGGTTCTCTTTCTGCAGAAGGGTGCGGAAGATGGTTGGATGGCGTTTTGCATAATCACGGATAATATCTGCGGTTCCGTCAGTGGACGCATCATCATAAATCACGATTTCAATACGGAAATCACACACCTGATCCAAAAATCCCTGAAGGCACTCTTCGATAAAGGCTCTGTGGTTGAAGGTAATTGCGCAGATGGACAGCTTGACAGGGTCTTCGTCGGGAAAAGTTCTATTTCGAAGAGCACAGGGCATGTTTGGACGTTTCAATAGAATTACTTGTATTCTGCAGACGCTGCATCAAGCGCCGATTTCTGACGGACAAAGACCGCTTCGATAAGCCAGAGCACGCCTCTTTCTGGTGTCCGGTTCAGATCCGTCACATCGAAGAGGCGAAAGCCGAGCGCATCCATTTTCTGAAATACGATTGCTGCAGTATTGGGATACTGGGGGCAGGCGACAGTGGCCTCAATCAGAACCACTTCAGTTTTAGCGAGCGTCTCGAGAGCGCCTTCGAGCACCTTGAGGTCGAGCCCTTCAGCGTCAATCTTCACGATGTTGGGCACGCCGAATTCCGATGTGGCCATAACTGTGTCAAGTCGACATATTTCTATCTCACTTTGTGTAAGATTCTGTGCTTTCGCTTCGGGTGCGCTGTAGATGAAACTGGAACTATCATCCCGATCGTGAAACGTGAAAGGAGCGGTGCCGTCAAAATCTCCAACACCCTTGTAATAGAGCGAGACGCGCCTATCCTGAGCAAGGTCAGTATGTTTTGCAGCCAGTTTTTCCTGTGGCTCGAATACGCTTAATCTTGCTGCCGGAAAGGCTTGCAAGGCTGCCCGGGTCCAATTTCCATGATTTGCACCAATATCAACGATGTGGTCTGGATCGAGACCCAGCGCCTTAAGCGTGCTGAAAAGGCGGTCGGTTGGCGACGCTGCCTGCTTCCCAGGTTTTCGGCGGCTGAAAATACGAACCATATCAGTCTCGCTCCAGTAATTATTTGATTTATAGTGTTTTTTCAACTGCTGCTGCGAGCCGAAAAGCAGGATGGGCCGTAAATGATGTGGTTATACCGTCGATAGTTGTCGTGCTTGCGTCGTCAGGTCAAGATCGGTGCCACATACAGCAGGTTAATATCGTCAACCTATCAGCAGCGTTGAATGGCATTAAATGCTAGGGAGGGCTGTTGCCTGCCTCTTTCTCACTGGCGCGGTCTGTTGATAATAACTGCGATATTCATGTTCCCTGGTCGATGGGGGATGCCCATATCTCTATCTCTCTGGCTTTATACGGGATAAAGCTGTGGCCACAAAACATATATGCATTTGCCTCTGGACGGAGGGCTGCGGGCAGTTGTTTCGTCTCATTCAGGATTTCGCTGGAAAGAACGATGATGACACGCTCGGCCGGTTCGGGTGCCCAATGGTTCAGAATGGCCTGTGCCTGTGCCGGATTGTTTAGCCAAGGGGAGACAGGGGGTATGGCCTCAAACGCAAGCGCAAGTCCGGGGACGTTGAAAAGTCCAAAAAACGTTGCCCCCGACGCAATGGCACAGGTTGCTCGCGCGGCATCAATGTCCTCAAGCATCTGTGCGGTGGCTTTATCGACAGTCAGTGTTCCAAGGGATGATACAGAGACGGTTTCGGTTTGACCGATGAGCGGCGCACTCAGATGGTAGGGTTGATATGTATAGCTGCTCAATATCTGTATCGAGACGAGTGTCAGCAGTAAAACCGCCAGCCCTTTTTGCAGAAGATCGGCCTGTTCATTTTCAGGTTTCATAACCCCCAGTAGCGTTGCTGCAATTGTCCATGGAGCCAAAGTGACAATGATCTGTGTAAAAAGAGCATTCCCCGTCCCCATCGCGACACTGAAGGGCAAGATTATCAAGCTGGCAAACACGATCATTACATCTATATTGCGCTTCCACTGGCGAAAGCTTGACACTGCCAGAATGATGACCGTGACGTAAATCGCCTCTGCGGCTCGACCATAGCTTTGCATGCCGAATAGGTAGCTTTTTTCGGCGATGATATTCAGGAGCAATATGCAGAGGGTCAGGGGAGTAAGCCACGGCCTTGGGTAGAATATCGACGCAGCGGATAAGATTACGACGGGCCAGAATGAAACTAATGATTTGGCAATGGATTCAGCGAGCGTCACAAAATAACGCAGGATGCGTATGTGGATTGATTCAGTCTGAACCATTCGGAAAAGCTCTAAACCGTTGGTAAAGCTGTATTGTATCGAAGGTTCGGTCGGTTGCATCAGAACAAGCAAAGCAAGCGTTGATGCAACTCCTGAAAGACCGGCCCAAGCGAAGCTTATTTTGTGCCAGCCGGGAACAAGAAGAAGCGTCACAATAAAAACAACCAAAGTGGCGCAAACACCCGCAGAGGGTTTGTTTACGAAGCTGATAGCAAGGCATAGGCCCGCAAGAAAACAAAGTAGAAAACTTACGGATATACGACGCTGTTTGATTGCCAGAAACGTAAGTCCTAACCCACCGTAAGCGCCGGCTGATGCAAGCAGGTTATAGCTGGGTGAAGGAGCGATCGTGGCGACATAGAGCAATGCTCCGATTCCGCCTGCGGCCATTACACCGAAGTATACCAAAAGGGACGGTTTCCAGTTGGTTAAGATCCCCAATAGCCGCAGGGTCCCGATGGCAAGGATGGCAGCTGTGCCAAGCAATAGGCCGGCGCCTGTCAATCGGAACCCCTGCAAGCTTTCGGTCAAACGCCAAAGGGGTGCCAGGATCCAATGCTGGGCTGAGATATACAGCAGTATCTGTTCGGGATAGATTGCAGATAAAAGGTAATAGGCTTCGTCGGTAAGCTCCAATGCCCGATCTGATGACCAGATCACACCTGCGATCAAACTGACACAACACAAAATGGCAATATAAGGAACAATACGCGCCTCGTTCCAGTGATCTGGTGTCATGGGCCCGTTTCCTTTTTGCGTAAAGACCAGAATTTTGCTGCGGCGAAATTAAAAATGACGATGAAGGGCATAATCATGACCTGGGACCAGAATGGGTCATAGCCCCCAAATTCCACTAAGACGGAGAGGGCCAAAAGATTAAGGCAGATCGAAAATGCTCCTGCTGTCAGATATTTGAAGAACCTGCCCCGGAAGGTCAATTTTGCTTCTGGCTGAAACACCCAAATGAAGTTGAGCACATAGGTCAGGATGTTCCCGGATATCCATGCCAACAGCAGTGCCGCGAGATAGCCTATGCCGATCATTTCCAGTGCGATGATGAAGATGAGGAACGTGAAACCGAAATTCAGCCCCCCAACAGCCAGAAAGCGAGATATTTCAGTCTTTGGGGCCAAAGAAACTAGGGCCCGTTTTTGCGGGCGACTACGACGAGGGTCCCCCCCACGGGAAGCGACACCCCCCATTTGATCAGAACCTCGTCGATATACATGATCTTGTTGAAAATCCAATTCACCACGGGTGAGAAGGTCACTCGGTCAGACAGTGCCTGCTCATCATCAGACGGGGAGCCGGGTTTGATCCTGTCCAAGAGGCGCGACAAACACATCAATGGAAACAATGTGAAAACATGAGAGGTGACCCGCACTGGCGTAAACCCGGTTCTGCGCAGTTTTTTCATCATGTCCGAACGGGAATAACGGCGCTTGTGACAAACTATTTCGTCAAGAGGACTCCACAGGAACATGTGTTGCGGAACTGACAAAATAAACACTCCATCCTCTGTCAGCATCTTATGCACATTGTGTATGCCTTCGACGTCCTGTTCGATGTGCTCAAAGACGTCGAAAGCGGTAATGATCTCATATTGCCGGTCGAGAATTCCTTCGGTCACATCATACTGTATGAATTCCACATCCGGCTGGCGTTTTTTGGCGAACTTCAATCCCTTCAGGTAAATCTCAGACCCTGTAACGGACAAGGTGCCATCATCGGACAGATGTTGGGCAAAATCGCCGGTGCCGCAGCCTACATCCAATAGCCTTGCTTGCCCCAGCCGATCCCTTTCGCGGTGTACCAGCCAACTGAACAAACGGTTGCGGGAATTTACCCAGAAACTTGTTTCGGCATATTCATCCGTTAGATCGAAGCCGCTGTCGGGATAGTCAGAATAGTCATTTGCGACACCTTCGCTGTAACAAGCAATGCCGTCTACAAGTTTGGGTGTCAGTGTTCGCATCATGAGAATTTGTCCCGGATTACATAGTTGGGCCGTTTGCGAACCTCTTCGTTAATCCGCCAGACATACTCGCCGATCACGCCCAGCATGACCATTATCAGGCCGCCGATGATCAGGACTACCATCATGAGAGGGGCCCAGCCTTCGAAAGGGGTGGCTCCGCGGAACCATGCGATCAGAATGGAGAGGGCGTAGATCACACCCATAAAGCTGGTGAAAACACCCAATAAGGAAATTGCCCTTATCGGCAAAAAAGACGAGTCCAGCATCGCATCTGTAAAGTTTTTCAGCTTCTTGCCAAAGTTGTACTGAGACTTGCCGATCGTGCGTTTGCGCCGTTCATAGGGGATGAAATTGGTCCTGTAGCCGGGCCACAGAAGATCGCCCTGGAAGAAGCGATGGCGGGTATCCATTGCATTAAATTGATCCATCGCCACACGGTCCATCAACACATAGTCGAACCCGCCACTGGGGATTTGCGGGACTGCCAGGCGCAACATGCTGTATGCCAGCCATGAGAATGCTTTGGCGGCCACCGGGTCAGTCCGGTTCGTACGATAACAGATGACAATCTCTGCCCCGCTCTGCCATTGCGACACCATCTGTGGGATCAACTCCACCGGATCCTGAAGATCGGCAGATATATTGATCACGGCTTCACCGCTGGCTTCGTTGAAACCTGCAAGCATGGCGGCCATCTGTCCAAAGTTCCGGGTAAAAGTGATAACCTTAACCGCGGGATCTGTTTCGCGGATACGATGCAGTTCATCCAGCGACCCGTCGGTTGATCCATCGTTGACGAATACCAACTCCAGTTGATGATCCTGAAGGGGGCCATCAAAAAGCGCCCTAATTTGCGCATGCGTTTCTGTCAGGGCCCCTTCATTTTGGTAGACGGCAACGATGACGGAGATCTTTCGCCCCTTTGAAGTAGGTTCGTGGGGGCTCATTCACCAGCCTCGCAAACAAGGAAAATGCTGGAGCAGAGGTCAGGGTATTGCTGGCCGAGCATATAGCATCCTTCCAGATACTTGTCTGAAATAATGTCCGTGTTGAGCAATTGATCCCATTGGAAATTTGCGAGGGCCTTGAAGAAGATGCCGGAGCGGTGCACGACCTTCAGACCGGCGGCGGTGGCATCCCGCTCCATCGTGTCAAGGCTGTATGTGATGCGGTGCCCGTGCGCTTCTTCGGCTGGGGTGATTGCTGAATTATGAGAGATCAGCCCCATTTTCACGGCAATCTGCCGTGAGGGTGCGTTGGCATTCGGGCAGACCAGCAGAAAACGCCCTTCCTTGGTCAACCATTCCTTATTGATGCGCCGCATCACGCTTACAGGGTCATCCAAGTGTTCCAGCACATGAGTCAGAACGATGTGGTCATAGCGTTTTGGCAGGTCGATGGTTTCAAACAAGCCCTGAACGAAATTGATGCTTTGAGGTAAACTCTGTCGCGCTTGCGCAATCGCTTCGCCAGCAGCTTCAACACAGGTGATGTCGTCAAAATAGGGCAGCAGACGGCGGGTAAAATCACCTTTGAAACTACCCAGTTCCAGCATTGATCCCGATCTGAAGAAGGGCTCGAAAGACCGCAGCATATATTTATGCATCACATCGAAATCAAAATTATAAGCATAGCGGTGATCGACCGTATCCTTGAATTCGGCATCATAATCACGGTGTGTGGTCACAGTGTTCTCCTTGATGGTAGCTGAGTATCATATCGAGTTATCAAGCACACAGTGGCCTGTTGGCTACGCCTCTCTCGTTCAAAACCAGAAACTGAAGGCGTGATAGTCTTCGGTCCGAGTTTCGGCAAGCACAAGCACATGGGAAAATTGGTTTGTGATGATGCTCGCTCTGATCTTCTGCGCGTCATTTTCCCATGCTGATTTCGTGCATTATGTCGTTCTGGAAATCCGCGTCACTCTCTTCAAGAATATTTTTGACAACATTCTCAGTACCGTCTTTGAAAAAGGCGGGTGATTTTTTCATGAAGGCAAAGTCGTGATTTTTGATCAATTCGCTCATGATCGAGTAAGACATGCCCTGACGGGCGACGGCATTTGCGATCAACCGCTCAGCAGTTTTTCTGGGAAAGGCTTTGTGTTGCGTTTCAGAGGTGCCGTGAGCGGTCAAGAACGTTTGCGCGATCGATTTCATTACAGGATCAGTCACGAAAATCAGGTTTCTGATGATTTCTGCCAGCTCTTCATCAGTTTTGGTGCTGAGCAATCTGTCAAGCTCGAGCATTTCTGTCGTGGCACCATGTGAGAAGCCGTTTCTGATGACCCAGTGCGTGAGCCCGATTTCACCACGCCTCACAGTCCGCTTCTTATCATTGCTCAATCGGAAGCGTTTCCAGAACTTGAAAAAATCATCCGTGGCTAATATCGCACTGGAAATATTTAAGGCGTATGAGGCGTAATGAAAGTTACGCCTGTTTTTGTCGACCTGCCACTGGATATCTTCGAAATCCTTCGGATCTTTTGCTTTTACAGCCCAGGCCCAAGCTGCGGCGGCATAATCGACATTCAAAGCCTCAGATTCAGCGATCCAGTCCATTGCCTTGGGGAGCGGAAACCAGGTTGAGTCATTTGTCAGGAGCAACCGATCCAAGGAGCGGAGCTCGGACCTGATGGACAGTATGCCATCCCGATATCCGCCAAAATCGTACCCGAAATTGGGCCGTTCGATGTATCGCCAGCAATGATTTAGAACCGTCTGGCGATCTGCTTCATTTAGGGTTGCGTTACAGACTAAAAGGGGTGCGTATCCGGCACGCTGAAGATATTCAATGGATCTTTGATGGGACTTAAGAAGACCTTTCTTGGGATAAAAAAGATAAATGGCAATCCGATCTTTCTGTTCCACCTTGCCATGAAACGTTCTGCGTTTTTTTGACAAAATCAGATCGTAGTAGGGCTTTGCAAACAGAAAGGATAATAAGGCCTCGGGAAGCACAAGTAGCTGATTCCAGAGACGCAAAAGCTCTCTCTTCAACTTGTATAAGGGGACTTTACGCATCTACACCATTTTCGAAGTATCAGTTGGCAACACTCGGCACCTCAAAGCGGGGCTAGGCCTCTCAATGTGGCTTGAACACGTTATACTTAGCCGTGCGATGGAAGCTATTTAGGCCAGCTTCGGTCGGTTTGCCACCCGGCTTTTCGGCTTATGGTTGAATCGCGGATTTGGAGGAGATCACATCGTTTTTTGTCGCCTTGACGTAGCTAAATCTATCCTAGTTCAGGCTCCGGCTGTCCTGATGCGATGGCGCTGAATATGCTGCGCGCCGGCGTAGATTCACAACGTTTTTTTGATTTGTAACAATGCCATACCAAGTAGAGCTTCAGCCGAGGTTATTTCGTTTGTCTCGACGTAGAGCCTGAGTTCAGGAGCATTCCCCGAGGGGCGGACGTGGATGACGTCACCGTCCGTCAGGGTCATACGCAGCCCGTCTGTCAGGTCCATTACCCGCTCTTCCTTACCTAAAGAGGCAAGGAAGGCGGCTCGGGCGGCAAAATCCTGCTGCCACTTTTCCAGCAATGCGCAGCTTTTGGCCTGCGCTACCTCCTGCAGCCGGTCTGCCACCGTCACAACTGGCGGTTCCTGCGCGACGCGGGCGGCAACGCCCCCTTCCCTGCTTGCATAGAGCACGGTCAGGAGTGGCAGCGTGCAATCGCGCGTGATCAGCGGGGCCAATGGGCC
>JBCCUK010000059.1:0-12480 GCA_039196965.1 Pseudomonadota bacterium
ACAGCGCTGTTCGACATCTCCTGCCACAGGCAGAACGATCCCATTCGTCCTCAACATAACGAGTAAGGAATTTCAGCGGATCAGACTCTACAAGCGATAGAAGATGAAAGTTACTAAGGCAGTTTGAGAATTCCGGGCTAGATAGCAGTGAAACACAGTCAAACTGCCGATGATCTGGATCGCCGATCGTCGCGACCAGCGCTTTCGCTGTCATCGGCCCGATGCCAGGTGTGGAGGTAAGGCGCTAGCAGATGTCATTCGTTCTATGCCGAGCATGCAGCCGTTTCTTGAGTTCATCGATCTTTTGGGCCGTATCACGCAACTGATCGATCACCGTGGTCAGGACGAGTCGCGAAATATCGGACAGTCGATGGTCATCATAGTCGCCGACGATCGCCACCAGCTCCTTGATATTCTGCACACCCCTAACGCGCAATAACAGCCATGCTAACAGGCGGGTGGAATAGAGCGGATAGCTGACGGTCGCTTTGTTGCTTGAGACCATAAGCTTCGTGCGCGCTTTCTTTCACAGGCTCAGCGACCGGGATTGAACTGCACCTCGCATATTCTGAGCAGCGACGACTGCCAAAAGAGCATTTCGCCTTGCTTTAACCCGTCATTTGTCTAAGTCTACTTTCGATACCTGGGGTGCCGGCTTTGTTTGTCGGCTGAGATCATACCCATTGAACCTGATCTGGATCATGCCAGCGAAGGGAGCGATCACGGCTTGTCTCTGCATGCTTCCCCAACTTGCTTCAGCGGCACGACATCGACGCCGGAGGTTGCCATTGTCGGTGCGGGCGTCATTGGGCTTGGCATTGGATGGTGCCTCGCCAAATCCGGATGTTCCGTCGCGATCTTCGAGCGCGGTGAGGCGGGCAGAGGCGCCAGCTGGGCAGCAGCTGGCATGTTGGCAGCAGGCCTGGAGGCAGAGCCGGGTGAGAAGGCACTCCTTGCGCTCAATCTCGAAAGCCAGCGGCGTTGGCCAGCGTTTCGTCAACAAGTGGAAGCGGCAGCTGGCTTCGATATAGGCTATCGCAATGAAGGATCGCTGCGCATCGCTCTGAATCGGGACGATGTCGAAAAGCTCCGCTTCGACTATGAGTTTCAGATTGAGTGCGGGATCAATCTTCAATGGCTGAACGGCATCGAGGCTCGCCAACTGGAGGCGCATCTATGCCCAGGCGTGCAGGCCGCGACCTTCAGTCCAAACGATCATCAGGTGGACAGCAGAAGGCTGACCGCCGCTTTGAAGGCAGCATTTCAGGGCCAAGGTGGACAACTCCACGAAACGACGGCGGTATCCGCCGTCGATGTCGTGGATGGTACCTGCCGTGGTGTTGTCGTCGGTGATGATGTCCATGGTGCCGATATCGTGGTCTGGGCCACTGGCCCTTGGGCCCATGATCCCGACGTTCTGCCGCCAGCAGCACTCCCTCCGGTCCGTCCAATCAAGGGACAGATGCTCAGCCTTCAAATGAATCCCAAGATGCCGTTGCTCAACCATGTGCTCCGGGCACCCAAGGCCTATCTGGTTCCCCGACACGACGGTCGGCTGATCATCGGGGCCACGGTCGAGGAGGCGGGCTTCGACGATAGGCTGACCGCTGGCGGTCTTCTGACTCTATTGGAAGGTGCGTGGCAGGCTCTCCCGTCCGTCGAAGATATGCCTATCGACGAAAGCTGGGTGGGATTTCGTCCGGGCAGCCGCGACGATGCGCCGATCCTCGGTCCTTCGACGGTGGACGGCCTGCTCCTGGCCAATGGTCATCATCGCCACGGCATTTTGCTGACACCGTTAACCAGCGAGGCCATCAGCCAGCTGATTCTGACTGGTCATCCGCCGGACTGCATAAAGGAATTCTCCCCGCAACGCTTTCGCAAAATGAAGGAGGCGATGTCATGACAGGCGACATAGCTCAATCAGCAAATGGGATAGCGATTGTCGTCAATGGCGAGTGGCTCCAGCCCGACAATCCGTCATTGGCACATCTGCTATATGCGCGCGGCATCATAGATGCGCGCGGTGTTGCCGTGGCGATTAATGGCGCGATCCTGCCGCAAGAACAATGGCCAAATCAACGGCTGAAGGCGGGCGACCGGGTGGAGATCGTCAAGGTGATGGTGGGCGGGTGATGGAGTCCATGGCAACCGGCAGCACCACGATTGCCGGTGAGACGCTTGCCTCACGCCTGATCATGGGCACGGCGAGCTTCCCCAATCAGCAGATCATGCTAGACGCGCTTGATGCCAGCGGCACTGTGATGGTCACCGTGTCCATCCGCCGCATCAGTTTGGACGGGTATAGTGGCAGCATTGTCGACAGTCTCGGCGGGCGATATCGCGTCCTGCCCAATACCGCGGGCTGCACGACGGTGCGAGATGCGATCCTCACGGCGGAGCTGGCGCGCGAGGCGCTTCAGACCTCTTGGATCAAGCTCGAGCTGATCGGTAATCGCGAGCTGCTCTATCCCGATGTCGAGCAGCTGGTCGCTGCCGCTGCCGAGCTGGTCGGCAGAGGCTTTGTCGTCCTACCCTATTGCAATGACGATCCGGTTGTCTGCCAGAAGCTTGCCGATGTCGGCTGTGTCGCGGTGATGCCGTTGGGAGCGCCGATTGGCTCTGGTCTGGGCATCGGGAATCCCAGCATGATCGAGATCATCTGCGCGCGGAGTCCGGTGCCAGTGATTGTTGATGCTGGGCTCGGCACGGCCTCGGATGCAGCTCTGGCCATGGAGCTTGGCTGTACAGCCGTCTTGGTAAATTCTGCGATTGCTAAAGCGCGCGATCCGGTTGCCATGGCTCGCGCATTTCGTCATGGAGTTGAGGCGGGGTCGCTGGCGCGACAGGCAGGTCGCATTCCCAAGCTCCGACGCGCCGAACCTTCCAGCCCGGAGCTCGGTCTGATTGGCACGTAACATCGATGCTCGCACTTCCTGATCCGCCACTGCTGCTCATCACTAATCGACGCCAGGCAAATCTAGATTTGATGACGGCGATCGCTGCCGCCCTGGCCGGCGGCTGCCGTTGGATCTCGATACGCGAGAAAGATCTGCCGTCAGATGAGCAGATCGCGCTCGCGAAAGCGATCAAAACAAAGGCCGAGCCCTACGGTGCCCGTGTCATGATCCATGGCTCGGCTTGCCTAGCTCGCGAGGCAGGCCTTGATGCCGTCCATCTGCCGGCATCTGGTAACGTCGGAACAGCGCGGGCGCTACTGGGAATTAATAGTTGGGTGAGCCTGTCGACACACAATCTTGATGAGGCATGTCGAGCCGATGCCGCCGGCGTGGATGCCGTGACGTTGTCACCAATTTTCCAAACCACAAGTAAACCAGACTATGGGCCCTCCATCGACCTCGATGGCCTCGAGACGGTTGCGACCGCGATAACAAAACCGGTGATAGCACTTGGTGGTGTGGGCACAACGAGCGCCAGGCTTTGCCTCGCCAAGGGGGCAAGCGGCGTTGCCGTCATGGGCGAGGTCATGCGCTCACCAACGCCGGCGAAGACCATGGTCGGCCTGATCAGGAGTCTCAACTAGCTTGGACTACGAGGCGACACGCAACCGAACGACACGTCTGGCATGTGTGCATCCTGGCCATTCCGTGAGCTGTCGCATCAGCCCAAATCTGGCACACGCTCCCCGCAAAATTTCCGTGGGCTGGTCGCTCAATTGCGGCCCTCTCTCGATAGCTTAATGAACACTATTGGGAATAGTGCTTATCAACGGCGGAAGCGCAAGTCCGCATCACCCTCGAAACCGGCCACAGACCTTCCGGGAAAAACGTGCCAAGAACCGACCTAATTAGGTTCGACCATAATCGCAAATGTGCGGACAATAGCAGACGTAACAATACGCCCAGATACGGCTGCTTGCCCTGTCTTAGTCTGACGCACATCATATAGTCCCAGGGAGATCGAGCAGAAAGCAAATTCATGTCCCTGACGAGCGACATCACGTCATACAATCCAGAGTGGCCCGCGCTGTATGCCGATGAGGTCGTCCGAATTGCCCCGATCTTCGGCCAGTCCCTTATCCAGATCTACCATGTTGGCAGTACGGCGGTCCCTGGGCTTTCTGCGAAGCCAGAGATTGATCTGCTCGTCGTTGTGGCGGCCGATGAGGCTTTGGATGAATGGACCGCATCAATCAGAAAGCTTGGCTACAAAAGGGGCGGCGACCTTTCGCGCGGTCATCACTTTTTCAGGCGGAACGTAAACGGCATTAGGACACACAAGGCGCATGTCTGCATTGAACAACACCCGCAGATAGCAAGAATGCTCAAATTCCGGGACCACCTTCGCAGTCATCCTGAGATGCGGAATGAATACCAGTCTCTGAAGCTCAAGCTGGAGGAAGAAAATACCGAAGGCATCGGCGAATATCTTGAAGGCAAGGCACCCTTTATAGACAGAGTGCTTTCGTCTCTCGACTAGCTCAATAGACGAAGTTCAGTTTAGCTATTGGTTTGCCTTCCGGTCATAAAGAGCGTTGATTGGAACTATCTTTGTCGCCTGCTGGAGTGTGTGCTGTGTCCAGTCGATATCGCGTGGTTGCTGAATGGAAGGCAGCATATGAAGACCCAATCACGTTGAAGGCGAGTGAAGTCGTGCTGCTAGATGGCGAGACAGATAACTGGGAAGGGCATCTTTGGGTCTGGGCGCAAAACAGCAACGGTAAAGAAGGATGGATACCAGACACCCTGATCGAGACCGTGAATGGGAGGCATTATGCCAAAGAGGAGTTTTCCGCAGTTGAGCTGACGTGCAACGAAGGGGAAATTCTCTTCGGTCTCCGTGAGACACATGGATGGATTCTTTGCAGATCTCGAATGGGTTCGGAAGGATGGGTGCCAGCGCGAAACTTGGAACCTGAATAACGCTTAGGAAAGCGAAACCATTCTCTTAGAATGGCCGCTAACCGCTCTTGGCTTCCGCCGAGCCGGCCAGCGGTTATGACGAGTCTGGGTCAACTCTTGCCTCTAGAGGCAAGTCTGACGGGACCGCAATACCCCCGAAACCGGTCCCAAGAGCGAAGAAGGCAACGGTTTGTCTGTTTAACAAAATGAATAGGGCCGAATGCCCACAGATCCTTAAAAATGCAGCCATAAGATCATGGCGAGAAAGTGCCAAGTTCGGACACATTGATGGTTTGGAATAACTGAAGCGATGCCTGAAAGCGTGCCACGCGGCGACCTACGGCCTAGAATGAACATCGGTTTTTTAGGACGATGACTTAAACAGCCTAAGATTTCGTTAAGGCAGGTTTGTTACACCCTTAGTGCTGATCTCTTGTCAGCTTAAAGGGAAAATCGATGATCAAGAGCCTGCGCATTGGAACGAAAATTTATCTTGCTGCCAGCGTTCTCGTTGGAACCATCCTCGTTACGAACTCCTTTGCTTTCATGCTCGCAAAGGACGTCGGAGTACGGATTGACGCAATCGCTGAAGAGGATGTTCCTCTTACCGAGGCGGTTACCAAGCTTACGATTGGTCAGCTGGAGCAGGCTATTATCTTCGAGCAGGCTCAAATTTCACACTTAGAAGAAAGCCTAGAGCACGCCTCGCACGAGGAAATTGTCAAGACAGTGAAGAGCCCAACGGAGCTACGTCGTTCTTTTCTCGAAATAGAGAAACGGAATGACATTGCCCTCGCGGACGCTAAGGTCTTGATTGAGCGGGCAATCGGGCATGATCCCATGAGCGATGAGCTCATACCTCTCCAAAAACAGCTTCATCGGCTCGGCGGCGCGCACAAGGTTTATGTCGAGCATGTGCTCGAGGCGTTTGACAGCCTTCAAGATAAGGGCTTCGCTGCTAGCAGCAGCATGATTGCCAAGGTTGAAAAAGAACAAAAGACGCTCGACCATGATCTTGAAGCTCTACTGCTGGAAATCGAGCATCACACACTTCGGCTCGCCAAATCCGCTGAAGAAGGTGAGCATCTTTTGATTGACGTTCTGCTGTATTCGACAATTGGCGGCGGATTGTTGGGCTTAGCCGCTGCCTGGCTTCTTTTCGTTGCCATCGCCCGACCCGTTGGCGCCATGGCAGGCGTGGTTAGCAACCTGCTTCGTGGTGAGACGGTCGACATGCCGGCGCTCGACCATAAGGACGAACTAGGGGAGCTTGCCCATGCCCTACAAGAGATTCACGGTAAGGCCGTCGAAGCAGCACAGATCAAGACGGCGCTCGATGGCTGCCAGACTAGTGTGATGCTTGCCGATGAGAAGCTTGAAGTCTTCTATGTCAATCGTGTTCTTCAAGAACTTCTTAGGAATGCTCAAAGTGAGATTAGAAAAGACCTGCCAGATTTCGATGTAGATCGCCTCATTGGCACCAGCATCGAAAGATTTTCCAATACCCCGGCCGAACAGAAGGGACATCTCGCGAGTTTGACGTCTAGCCACGAAACCGAGATGACGTTCGGTGGACGGATCTTCGGCATGGTCTATAGCCCGATCTTTGGATCGAACGGAGAACGGCTCGGCATGGTCGTGGAATGGCAGGATCAAACTAACGAGCGCACAGTCGAAGCCGAGATCGACGACGTCGTGGCGGCGGCCGTTGCCGGCGATTTCACGAAGCGTCTGGTGCTCGAGGGCAAAGATGGTTTCATGCGGACCCTAGCGGAAAGCATCAATCAGCTTTCAAGTGTCGTCGACCAGGCCACAGGCGATCTTGCAAACATGTTGGAAACAATGGCGCAAGGCGAGCTGACGCAGCGAATCACGTCGAACTATCAGGGAAGATTGGGTCAGCTCAAAGACAATGCTAACCAGATGGCGGAACGGTTGGCAGAAATCGTCGAACAGGTCAAAACGGCCACAGCAACAGTGAAGAACGCATCCGTTGAAATCAGTGCCGGAACCGAAGATCTCTCTAACCGGACCGAACAAGCTGCTTCGAACCTTGAAGAGACTGCCGCCACATCCGAACAGATGTCGGCAACCGTCAAGACCAATGCTGAGAGTGCTAAAGAAGCGTCTCAACTAGCCGAGGCAACCAATCAGATCGCGGTTCAGGGTGGTTCGGTAGCCGAACAAGCGGTTGTAGCCATGGGTGAGATCGATGGTTCCGCACAGAAGATCACCGACATCATCGGTGTAATCGATGAGATCGCCTTCCAGACAAATCTACTGGCGCTCAACGCCAGCGTTGAAGCCGCGCGCGCCGGTGAGGCGGGCAAGGGCTTCGCCGTGGTGGCCCAAGAGGTCCGACAGTTGGCCCAGCGCTCGGCGCAAGCTGCGTCCGATATCAAGACCCTGATCCAGAATAGCAACGGGCAGGTGAAATGCGGGGTGCAGCTGGTCAATCAAGCGGGTGAGGCTCTAAAGGAGATTGTCGGTTCCATCGGCAAGGTTGCTAGAATTGTCCGGGAGATCTCTGGCGCTTCCCAGGAGCAGGCGGAGGGTGTCCAGGAGATCAACAGTGCGGTCACCAGCATGGACGAAATGACACAGCAAAACTCGGCATTAGTCGAAGAGAGTGCCGCATCGGCACGGTCACTAGCGGAAGAGGCGATGAAGCTTACTGATTTGATGGACTTCTTCAAGCTGGATGTGGAGTCCATACAGCCGATCAGCCAAGCCCACACTGTCTCCGCCAGCACATCTTCAAAGAAGCGTTGCTCGCAGCTGACCATCGCTGGTGACGACAGTTGGAACGAGTTCTAGTCCGGTCCCGATGTGTCTCACTATCCTGGGCATTAAGGCGGCTTCGGGTTAGAATTTGCCTCTAGTTCCCTGGCCGGCATGTCTGCAATACCCAGGAAACCGGCCTTAGGAGCAAAAAGGCAACGAAGTGTCGATTTAACGACACTCCTAATGGTCTCCACTGATTCATCTCAGAAGGGCGCGCTCCCACATTCTCTCGCTCGCGTTAGGGGAGCGCTAACGCCAATATCCGCGTGCCAAGCACTTCGACCGATGCATCCCTTTGAGCGATCGGAGCTGAACATCAAGCTTTCGACAAGCATATCGACGCGCCGTCCGGATCATGTAGAAACGAACAACGTTGTTGTGCCGGTTCCGAAAGCATTTGGTTGAGAGACCTTGCTCCAAGCTCCTCGGCATCTCTTGACGCGCGGTCGACTTGGTCCGTCCTGAGTCTAGGTATCCAGACCGTACCCCCACCCTGAGGCATACCTGTCAGATGTAGTGCGACTTGCTCGCCGGACGGCCCAACAATCGGCGTGCCTTCTCCCTTGCCGATCGAGCGCGTGGAGACTGTCCACTCAAACAAGTTGGAGTAGAATTCTGCTGGGAACTCGGCTCCCTCCGAAAAATACACGTCAACTTCGAATTGTCGCCTCGGCGCCGGAAAGTTGTGACGCGACAGAGCTAGGCCGATCAGCGCGCCGAGAGGGTCGCGTAAGAGCGCATTGCGTCCAACACCGGGCACGTCAAACGGGCGACGGATGTGGTTCCGCCAAGTTTAGCCGCGATAGCGGCAGCCGCGTCCACATCACGGACTTCCACATAGGCAATCCAACCATTCGTGAGTGACGGAGGTGTTTCCACAAAGCCCGCTCCGGCTTCTCCATCCAGCAGAGCGAGAACAAAGTCTTTCTCGCCGCCACCCCAGGCGAAGTCGGTCGCATGTTCGGTTTTGTAACGCCAGCCCAAGATGCGCCGATAGAATTCCATCGAGCGGGGCCGATCGTCTGAAAAAAGGTCGTGCCAGACGATCCGGCCAGTTCTATCAGCATTCATCGTTCCGTCCTTTCCTCGCTTTTCACCTTCTTGATCCGGTGGACCACTCTTCCGAACTCCTTATCTTTCGACCGTCGCTCGGAAAGGCTGGCTTTGTTGAAGGCTTCTTCCGTCGCGTCGTCGTATGGCGGCCTTTGGCGTCACCGTCTCGAATGGGCTGTGTGGCGACCATACCCGTCCCAGACAAGGCGTTAGTGAGGGTCGATTTGCCGACACCGAATTAGCCCAGTCCGCACCAATCAGCCAGCTTCCTCCTCGGCTCGACACCACGCGCATCTCCTGCGTTACGGTACGACAGCAGCAGAGACGGCCATGCTGAAGGCCATCGTAAAAAGTGCGAGCCTGAAGTCTCCTGCCGTCACGCTCACCTCAGCAAAAATGATCGGACCAACGACAAAGCCAGAAAACATACCGATTGCTGCGAGACTATGAGCTTCCGCAATTTGCTCTTTAGGTACAACATCGGAAATTTCGGCCAGGAGCACACCATTCCAGCTACAAATCAGTAATCCCAGCAACACCAAGGTCGCGATAACCAGAGCAACTTCGCTTTCCGGTCCTAGCAGTGCGATGGCGCAAATCATCACTGCAGAGGCTAGAGCAAGAACGACGAGCATTCGCGATCGGAGAAACCGCAAATCGGCGAGCCAGCCCGACAAGATCCTGCCGGGGATTCCGACTAGATGAAAAAGAGAATAGATCCCACCAGCAAGGACATGTGAGTAGTCAAGCGATGCAACGAGGTAGGTCACGAGAAATGCGTTGACACTTCCTTGAGCAATGGCCAGAAGCGCGCCGGCAATGACAAAGCGCCGAACCAGTCTTTTGCAAGCAAGCTCACGGAATATGCGGAAGTCAGCGACTATACCCCTGGTAGGGTATTGTTCAATGCTGCTGGGGGCTTGATGGAAGATGCTGGCCAACAGTGCCATAATCAGACAGAGAGCTGAAACTGCAAGGATGGCTATTCGCCAACCCCAGAACTCCGCCATGGCAGGAAGAGTCATCGCCACAAGGATTGTGCCTAAAGGGACACCAGCCTGCTTCAATGAGAAGGCCAAACGGAGCCTGTTGCTCGGCACAACATCGCGGAGAATGATACCACCGGCCGGCACATTCGTGCCAAATCCGAGGCCGATCAAGAATCCTGCCATAAGGATCGACGTCCAGTGGCCGACAAGCATGATGGCCAAGGCAAAGGCACAGACTAGGGTGCCAGTTTGCAAGGCACGAATGGCACCTAGACGGTGCACGGTGTTGATGCCTAGCAAAAAGAAGACGACAGCGCCGGCGCTAACGGCAGAGGCGTAATGGCCAACATAAGCCGCAGGAACCCCAGTACTTGATGTGATGATAGGCGCGAGCACCGGAACAGCCATATCGGCCGCACTGGTAACAATCTGGAACGAAGAAGCTATCGAGAGAGGCGGAAGCCACCGTCTCATGAGCAGATGCCATCCGAAAGGTCTCCAACCAGAATGTCCTATCGGATCGCTGCGCCAACAGGAATGATCGATGAAGCGCGCTATTGGCGCTAGAGTCAAATTTCAACTCTAAGCGGTCCCACCACTTTCTTTGACGTTCTTTTTTAAGACGAAGCCCGTCGCGCCAATCGTAAGGAGCCCACCCATGGTGAGCAGCATGGGCATGGACGTGCCGTCCTGAAAGACAGCCACCAAGAAACTCGCGCCGCCGGCTGCGACAAGCTGGGCCGATCCGGAGACGGCGGACGCTGAGCTTCGCAGCTGTTGATCTACCGCTTCGAGAAGCAGAAGTCGTGCCGTCGCGATCATCAGGCCGAGACCGACAGCGAAGATGGCCATGCAGATCATCAGCGACAAAACTCCGCCGCTACATCGACTACCTAGTCGCTAGCTTGAACGATCACGAATGACAGCTCATGGCACACTCTCCCGGAAACCTTGCGGGGAGATTATGCCAGAAATGAAGACGCGCATTTGCTCGCCTAGCGGCGGCAATTCAAACTTAGCGGACGTCCATGTTCTTGAAGGCCAGCAGCCCAGCGGCCCCAAACATCATGCCGCCAGATACCCTGTTCAACAGTCGTCCATTGCGACGCAGGTTAATGAGGGCGCGTTCTGCACCACTGCCCCACGCCACCAACAAGATGCCGTCGATCAGTAGATAGGTGACTCCGAGTAGGACAAGCTGCGGCCAGATAGGCAAAGAAAGATCAAGGAACTGGGGAAAGAGTGCTGCAAAGAATAAGATGGCCTTTGGGTTCGTTGCAGATGTAACGAAGCCCTGCAGATAGAGGTGACGCCTTGAGACAAGATTCGATGTCTGTCTAGAAAGGTCGGGCGGAGCAGCCGTGAATGTCGTGTAGCCGACATAGAGAAGGTAGGTCACGCCAGCCCACTTGATGACGGTCAAGATGGCAGCGGATTCCGAGATCAGCACGGCTAATCCAAACGCCGCCGCGAGCATTTGAAGGCAGTTCGCCGAAAGATCACCTAAGATCGTTGCGACGCTTCTCTTCCAACCATGACGCAAGCTATTCGAGATCATCAGGATCTGGCTTGGGCCAGGCGGCGTCGCAAAAAAAACCGCAACAGTTGCGAGATAGGCAACATAGAGCTCTTGGTTCAATTGTGCGCCCTCTCGGCCATAGCTCAGTGTTACTGAGACTAGACGACCAGGAAAACCGCGGCAATCGATGTCCGCTCACCGCCCATTTACAGCGAAAAGGCAGACACTAGAGGACCTACCAAGCACGCCCATCTCGGTAAGCAGAATAGCGGACGTCGAAGAGCCGCCCCAGCAATGCCTTCGTTTTCACTTGAGACAGACGACAATAGATGGCGGCGTTACGATATGCGCCGCCATCCGCCTCGCAACCCGAAAAATCCAACTAGGGCGAATAATGCGGCAACGCCCATTGTCACAGGGCGTAGAAACCAGAAATCACTTTCCGGCAAGAGGGCACTGCGCGCGAACAACCGAAGTGCCGTAGCTGTTCCAAAAAGACCGATGGTCAAAAGCATCATGCTAATCACACTGCCATCATGATTGACCGATCTGGCTTTGATGAAGAGGGCAACGAAGATGCCAATTGTGATAAGGGTCATCAACATGAGAAAGAAATTCATCATCAAGACGAATTCGATAGGACCCATCAAAGCCTTCATGCCGTCTGGCGGTGTGTAGAACAGAAACACTAAATTATTGTGGCTTAGATGGAGTGCGGTCGGAATGCAGATCGCCATAAGCCAATAAAGGAAACGGTGTCTTCCGTTGGTCATGGCGAGCGCTATGAAGCCGGCCGCGATGCCAATGTACATCGAATGGTAAAGGAAGCCATCAACTCGTGACAATGCGACAAGAAATTCGCCTTCTTCAGCCAACGAATATGTTTCCATCCCTGCAAAGCCGACGCCAATCGCAAGTGCGCAACCAATTAGGATCATCGGCTGCCGTCGCGGCAGAATGCAAAGTATCGTCAAGAGTGAAAGTAGTTTGAGCGCTTCCTCAAGCGGTGGACTTCCGGTGGCGCTGATGAAGGGAAGGATCCGCTTTATCTCATCATGAGGCATAAGCTCAAATGGCAGCGCAGCAATGATGCTGAGCGCCAAGGCCAACCAAACATAGGCACCTGGTTTGTTGAACAAGGAGCTACGCGAGAGCCAGACGATGAGTGCCATACCTGGAATCACAACCGATGCTGCAACAGCAGGATCGACGGTCAGCATCTCACCTCAGCCCCAGGTCATCGTTTTGAGGGCTTTCATAGGCTTTATCATCT
>JBCCUK010000060.1:0-12008 GCA_039196965.1 Pseudomonadota bacterium
AAGCAGACGAAAGAACCTTAAGCGTGGACGGCGCACATTGATCTAGTGCTGTAGGAACTCTGGGTTCTCACGCAGGAATGGCTCGAGCGAAGTTTCGCTCTAGCGAGCTATCATCAGATGTGAGCAAATAAACAACTCTTCTGTCCAGCCCCCAGTTTATAGGCCACTTTGCAGCAGGGTTTCTGGGATGGGCGGACGCATGCCTAGAGCCTGATGCGGGCGGACACAATTGTATTGCCTGAGCCATGTATTGATGACGGTTTGAGCTTGGTGAAGTGAGATAAACCGCTCGGCATTCAGGATTTCGCGTCGCAGGGTTCCGTTGAAGCGCTCATTGTATCCATTCTCCCAGGGGCTACCCGGATAGATGCGCAGCGGCTTGATGCCGACCTTGGTCAGCCAGTCTTGCAGGTGACCTGCGATAAACTCGGGGTCCATTGTCAGACCGGATATGATCAGGCTTCCCGTGCTTGAGCAGAAGTGGATAGAGCGCCTCCAGGACGTCGGCTGAGCCCATCCTGGCACAGACATGCACGCACAGTGCTTCGCGGGTGTATTCGTCGAGCACGGTCAGCATCTTATAAGGCCGTCCAGAACTCAGCTTGTCGTGCACGAAGTCCACGCTCCAGATATGGTTGCGGTATTGCGGGCGCAGCCGGATGATGGAGCTGTCTTTGTGGTAGAGGCGTTTGCGCTTCTTGTGGCGCTTCGGGAGCTGCAAGCCTTCTTCCCGCCAGAGCCGTTCGACCTTCTTGTGATTGACCACCCAGCCTTCGAGCCTCAGCAGCTTGGCAATCTTCCGATAGCCATAACGCCCATATTGCTTAGCGAGCCGGATCAGGGCCAGGCGCAGCGCTTCATCATCGTCTGCCTTGCGGGCTTTGTATTGCTGCGTGGAGCGCGCCATGCCGACCGTTCTACAAGTGCGCCGCTCGGAGGTGTCGAGCTTCTGACGCACATGGATCACGGCCTGACGCAGGTCAGCAGGCTTCAGGCCTTTGGCTTTAGATAATCGAGCGTCTCTTTGAGGATGAGCTTGTCCAGTTCCAAGTCAGCGACGATCCGCTTCAGCCGGGCGTTCTCCTTCTCCAGAGCTTTCTTCTCCGCCAGCTGAGACTTACTCACTCCCCCAAACTTCTTCCGCCAATTATAGTAAGTTGCATCCGACACGCCGGCCTTCCGACAGGCGCTCACCACATCCAAACCCTCCGCCAGCGAAAGCTCAATCTCCCGCAACAACCGCAGAACGTCCTCATCCGAATGCCGCTTCCGAGCCATCACAAATCCCTCCTGAACCAACAAAATCACTAAGCTGATAATGGCCCAAGTTTAAGGGGGAAGGACAGCCGACGTACCCGCCGACACACCCTGGACCCGCTGATCACCGGATTATGACCTCCGGCTCGCATCAGGCTGGCTGCACATATAGGGAAAATCAGGACTGCCGGAAACGCCTCTGGCAATGTCGTTGACGAATTGCAATTTGCTTCTGACGTGCGCCTGGTTCGAGCATGGGTGTATCATCGGGCAAGTGGGCACTGATATCATCGAACAGAACTTTTTTGATTTTGACAGTCGGCAAATCCGAGGGTTGTTTATAATATATCCATCTCAGGGTCATGAGCCCTCTGTCCAATCCGGTCGTATTCAGCCAATTATTGATGCCGGGATCTCGTTCGGAAACAACATATCTTATAGCGCCATCTTTATCCCTCGACATTTGGCCATTGCTGATGCTGGTCGTGTTGTTCTCATAATCAAGAGATTGCCCCCAAATATTACATAGGCTAAAGCCACCATAAGCCGGTGCTTCAGGCATGTTTTGCTCCACGATTAGGGCTTCACCAGGCGTAAGTTCGAATGTTCCACCGGAGTATATGCTCGATTTTGGAGCCGCGCCGACTCCACCAGATGGAATATTTGGCTGAGCAAGAATATTTACGCCTTTGTAAGATACAGGCGTTTCGATCGGACTATCTCCATAACCATTCAAAACTATTGCGTAAAACTGGTTCCAGAATCGCATTTGATTGTTCACAAGACGACCGAAACGATCGAGTTTTTCGGCCATAATTGCGGGAGTTAGAGGCGGAGGCGCGCACCCCACCTTGTTCAAATTTTCGATTTCGAGGTCGAGATTGTATTCATTCTCCCAATCGCTAAAAAATTGCCGACATACCAAATATGTCGCAGCGCGCTCATCACCTGAAGGCAAATTCGTTTTGGTAGAGATAAAGTTTCCGGCGTAATCTTTCGGGCGCGCGGGCGAAATCAGGATCTCGAAATATCCATTCCCATCTACAATCAGATTGCCGGAATCCAAGAAACCACAGTCTAGTGTCGTTTCGGGCCTGAGTTCGAGCAAATTACCCGTATCGCCAGTATACTGAGTAATGGGGGCGAACATGACATATTGGGGAGCGCACTGACCCTTGGCGGCCGGTCTTCCAGCCCAGTTGCTGACATCATGGGCATTTCCGCGGACCAGGTAACTCTGATCTGCATCGATCTTGGCCGCCAGGTATAACCCATCTGAATTGTCCCAAGTCGCTTTTCCCACGGGTGGGAATGCCCTGCGAAAATAAGGGACATCCACGTCTTCAGCCAGGATCCGTTCTGCGCCGGTATACAGGTATCCCAGAAGATATTTGTAGCCCTCAGCCAGATTTCGATCTGTCGGCGGCGGTGGCTTGAGTGCTGGATCGTCGATTGCCTCTCGAGCCGCCTGAATATTCTCTACGAATTGTTCGAAAGCGATTTTGAGTAATGACTGAGATGATCCGTCTCCAATTGTCATGTCAATCTCCTGGATACTTTTTGATGTTCAAGATCACCACTTGTACTCCGCGTAGAAGTCGGCGAGTTCAAGCTCAATCTCTTCTTCGGAAACGCCGTCATAGTCTTCAAGGTCGTATTCGAACTCGCTCTTGTAACGACGCTCTTTCTTTTCCCGTGTCAGGAGGTAGGCATCATAGGTCTCGGACATGTCGAGATCCAGCGCAGCATAGAGCCGTTGAATTGTGATGCGCGGTTGTGAAGTCAGCTCGCGATAATCGACATAGAAGTGGTGCGTGTCGGTCCGTTCCGACAGCACACGTTTGGGGTGATGGAATATATGAAATGATTGCCGCATTAAGGCCCGCAGGGCCTCTTCATAGTCGGCTTTTTTCCATCCGCGATCCAAATAGCTTGTCTCCAACAATTTCAATATGCTCGGAATACACTGCTTCGGGTTGCGCATAGCGACGACAAAGCGCGCATCTGGAAAGGTCTCGATAATCGATTCCACCCACCCGCTCATGACCGGGTTTTTACTAAGATGTATTTTGTCACCGCCTCGATGCACCAGCTGGCGTTTGACCAGCGCTTTGTAATGCCGCATCCAGCGCCGCCTGGTCCGTTCAGGTTTTTGATCGAGTTCGGCTATGTTGAACTTATGCATCAGAGGAATTTCAACGAACCATTGTTGCGAGAGAAATGCGCCACGCATGGCAAATTGATCTTCTTCTGAAAACCAAAAACTAATCTCATGAATATGCGCATATGGTTCAAACAGTTTCCGATCGAGCGCCTGCAATCGCTTCAGAATTGGGCTGCCACACCGGGCGTCCAACCAGCCAATCCAACTCATTATTTTTCGCTGCGTGAGTGACGGAAATAGCGTTTCCCAAAGAAGGTAGTAGCTGAACCTGTCTTCATCGGCGGCCAAGAGCCTGTGGGTGAGTGTTGTGCCGCTTCGGGCATGGCCGATTACGAAAACGGGCCGTTTGACGTCGATAGACCAGAGTTTCGGGAAAAAAGCGTAGTCCAGCAAGAAGAACAGCGCGGTCAGTAGATATCCGATGGGCGTCCAGAGAATAAGTCTTAATAAGAGAAGCGGACGCTTTGGCCAGGTTTTCAGTCCCCAAACATGGCCAATCAACTTGAAATAGTGATCCAGAGAGAAGTACATGGTTTCAATTTTTACGACGTGAAGTGTTGATCATCCAAGCTGAACTGGCACAGCCAGTCAGCAGAAAAAACTGCGAAGCCTGCATCCTTTGTGGACAAAGCCATGACATCTGTATGGTGTTTTCGATCAAGCGCTGGAGACAATTTTGAATCTCGCCCGGATCTTATGATGCTTCCAGATGGGCGCTCAATGCAAAGACGTGAGCGAAAATGGCATGTCGCAGCGAAATCAGAACGGCTCGCTTGGTGGCTTGCTGCCATTTTCCGGATAGCTTGGAGCAGCCTTGCGGCTGCCTCCCATTGAAGGTCCTGACGATGCGTTGCTTTTTACGCCGTGCAATCTGGGGCTTAGGCTTGCCGGGATCGCCCTTCACGGCCCTTTCCAGAAAGAGCCGACAGGAAGGGAGCTAGACAAAAGTGAGCTATCGTATCAAACCGGGACATCGCACGGTGTGCCTGCCTTGATCGACTGCCCCCCAACTGGAAGAAGATGGACCGAGGACAGCATGGACACAAAGACACCACCAACCGCATTAATCACCGGTGCATCGTCGGGCTTTGGTGAATCGCTGGCTCAATTTCTGTTGGGCAAAGGCTACCGCATAATCGGCACGAGCCGTCGCGCGCCGGCCGATGGAGAGATCAGCGCAACAGGGCTGATCATGGTCGAACTCGACGTCAATGACAACACGTCCGTAACGCGCTTGGCCGAGCGGCTCATGGCGGCTGGCATAACGCCTGACGTTCTGGTGCTAAATGCAGGGATTTGGGGCTGCGCACCCATCGAAGAAACAAGTATGGAAATGGCGCGAGAACAGTTCGAAACGAATTTCTTCGGCGTCCATCGTGTCGTTCAGGCGCTCTTGCCGATGATGCGGCTTCAGACCTCCGGGCATATCATATTCATAGGATCACTCGGTGCGCAGATCGCCGTACCGTTTCAGGGGTTTTATAGTGCGTCCAAAGCCGCACTCGCGGTCTACGCAGAGACACTGACCTTGGAGCTAGCTGCTTTTGATATAGATGTATCACTTGTCGAGCCCGGCAATTACAATACCGGCATTGGCGTTGTGGATCTCGCCGGCGCTAAGGCCCAAAAAAAGCGCCTACGAACCGCAATACGCCCGCACGCTGGAGGTGATGGTCAGTCAAGAGAAAGATGGTCCGCAAGCGGAGCGCCTGGCGAACTTCATTTACGACATTATCCGACGCCGCCGAAAAAAGTTTCGGAACTTTAGCGGTATCTTTATAGAAAACTTGCTGTTTGCGCTCACCCGAATACTCCCCGACCGTGTGATTCAACGCATGTTGCTCGATACATTCAAAATGCCCAAAAGCGGCAAGCAGCGTTGATACCATTGCTGCACGCGCAATTAATATACTGACCTAGCCCCATGATTTGGAGCGTATTCCTAAGGACAGCGCACGCGATCCCGTAATCGACCGCCACGCAAGCGATACAAAAATGAGTCCTGCAGATTTGGTGGCCTATCTAATCGGGTGGAACGAGCTTTTACTCAAATGGCTTAAGCAAGACGACCGGGGCGAAGAGGTCGAGTTTCCAGAAACAGGCTTTAAGTGGAACTAATGAGGTGAATTGGCTCAGAAATTCTATTCGGACTTTAATGAGATTTCATGGCTGGAGATGTTAAGCCGCTTTGCCAAAGCAAAAGTGAATCTGGTTGAGACTGTATCTTCTCGGTCGGACGAGGAGCTATATCGTGAGCCTTGGCACGGCAAATGTCCAAAAGGTCGAATGATCCAGTTCAAAACTTCGTCACCTTACACCAATGCGCGAAAACGCATTCGGGGCCGGCTAAGAACTGTGCCCTAAAATCGCCTCAGAACGGTCTCACAGGGCAGGGGTCTGTGGTCGCCCTGAAGCGGACGCTCTATCGAACATTAGAGATACGATATCTCTATGTCCGTGCAGACGAACGCTCGGTCGCCGGACGTCGGCTAACTTGATCATTCCAACGACAATGAGAGCGCTGCCTACAATTTAATAAACTGTAATATCCTCTACAAAGAAGCGTCATAAATTTGCTCTAACAGGGCGGCACGTCGGAGAGGGATGCTTCCCGAAGAATTTAGACCTGTAGCCTGCCTGTTTGGCAGGAACTAATTCGTTTTGTCCGCACATCAGCCAGCAAATCGATTACATATTTTTCTTCGCCAGAAGGTCACTCATTAGGTCTACTTTTGGAGAGAGCGAATGAAATCTAAATATATCGGAACAGAAAAGACCAGACGGTCATTGGCGGTCACGACGTCAAGCCTTGCTTTGGCTTTAGCGCTTGCTCCAGGCGCATTGGCACAGACTGAAACGGCAGACGAAGACGAAGTGCGCGCGCTGGATACCGTTATTGTAACATCGTCGCGGCGCGCTGAAGATCAGCAGGACACAGCGATCACCTTACAGGCGCTGGATGCCGCTGCACTTGAAAATCTGGGTGTTCAAAACTTCGAGGATTATGTTGCGCTGATTCCTGGTCTCAACGCGTCAGGTCAGGGGCCGGGCAAGCAGAATATCTTTATTCGCGGGATCAATAACGGTCCGGGCGCTGTACGAATTGCAGGCATCAGCCCTGAACCGAGTGTGGCGACCTACTTTGACGAGACGCCCATCTCCACCGGCGGGCGAAACATCGACCTCTATGCTGCTGACCTTGGTCGGATTGAGGTGTTGAAAGGCCCCCAAGGAACATTGTTTGGGGCTAGCTCACAGGCCGGTACAATCCGTCTTATTCCGAACAAGCCCGATACATCCGAGTTCTCTGCCGGGGGCACCTTTGGTGTATCCGCAACAAGCGGAAGCGACGAGTTCAGCAGCCAGATCGAAGGCTTCGTCAATCTGCCCATTATTGAGGATAAATTCGCGGTCCGGCTCGTCGGCTACAGTACGCGCGAAGCCGGGTTTATTGATAACATCCCGGCAGAGCGTCAGATCCCGTTGACGAACCCCGCGCTCGCAGGGGCATTGGCCGCCGATCCAACTTTCAATCCAGATCGCGTTACGGCTTTTAACACCGATGTAGCAGAAGACGACTTCAACGACGCCCGCTTTGATGGGTTCCGTATCAGCGCGCTTTATGAGTTCAACACGGACTGGAACTTCCTCGTTCAGCATGTCACCCAATCACTTGAGTCTGAGGGTGTCTTCGAGTTCGAACCTGAAGTGAGCGAAGACGGTGATCTGAATGTTCAAACCTTCTCGCCGGACAATGGGGACGATGAAGTTCACCTTACCAACTGGACGCTAAACGGCCGTTTCGCAGAACTGGATCTGATTTACACCGGTGCTTACACGACGCGGACCTTTGAAGGGCAGACCGATTACACGGGCTACGCCAATACTGGTCCATTTATCCCATATTATATATGTGCGCCCGGCTATCAATCTTGCGGCAGCCCGGTACTTTTCACTCAGTCTTTCTTCGATACAGAGCGGCACACGCATGAAGCGCGTTTCTCAACCAGTGCGGACCGTCGCTGGCGGGTGATTGGCGGCGTATTCTTCGATGATGAGGATGTTGTAGAGCGGACAGATTTCACTTATCCGGCGTCTGTACTTGTTGGTTTCCAGCCGAACTTCCCGGACCCCGCCGCCTTTGCTAGCGATCCGAATCCACGCGAGCCAGGCGTGACTTTCTTCAATGATTTTCTGAAAACGCGTCGGGAAATTTCCTTCTTTGGCGAGTTTTCCTATGACTTGCTGGAAAACCTTACGGCAACATTTGGCTTCCGTCGATTTGACATTGAAGTTGGCCTTACGGGCCAGTCACAATTTGGAACGCGCGGCGTTGGCCCTGAAGCGAATGGCGGGGTGAATGTTGATGCTAATCTTGAGGGTCAGACCCCTACCAACCAGAGAGGAACGATCTTTCGCGGAAATCTCGAGTGGGATGTCACCGACGATATTCTATTGTACGCCACATACTCGGAAGGCTTTAGAGCCGGTGGCTTTAACCGGAATGGCAATGGAACAGACCCAGCAACGGACATACCGTTCTTCTTCGATACGGACGATGTCAAAAACTATGAGATCGGCTGGAAAACCGAATGGTTGAACAATACACTCCGGTTCAACGGAGCAGCCTACTTTGTCGAGTTCACCGACTTGCAGCAGACCGTGCTCGACTTCAATATCGATAACGTGTCCTTCACTAGCAATGTCGGTTCAGCTGAATTGTTTGGCGTTGAGTTTCAGACCGAATGGGCAGCGACGGACAATCTCACACTGTTTGGCTCTTTCTCGTATATCGACTCCGAACTGACAGATATTCCCGAGACGTTGGTGAATATTGTGCCTGAGGGTTCCGACCTGCCGTTTGCGCCGAACTTCGACATTGTTTTCGGCGGACGTTATGACACGGAACTCTTCGGATATAACGTGTTCGCACAGGGCCTTGGCCAATTTGTCGATGAACGCTTTGTGACCCTCTTCATCGCCGGGAATGTGGCAGACCTTCCCCCGGCAACGGCGGAATTCTTCGAGGATGACCGTGTGTTGCTGGATTCCTATTTTCAGGCCAATCTTTCAGCGGGCTTCGGGAAAGACAATTGGACCGCAACCCTCTTCGTCGACAATGTTGGCGATAGCCTGGGGCAGATCACAGCAGGCGCGCCGGATCTTATTTTTCGCGCCGTTCCCACACGACCGCGGACCGTCGGGTTACGTGTTTCATTTAACTACTAGGCTGGTCGCGGGTTAGTCGCGTAGTGTGGGGGGGGCCAATGGCATCGCCCCACATTTCTTTGTAAATGCGCATCAAATGGATAGATTTTGACAGACCAGACCCCAGACGAGACGATCAGGCAAGCGCAAGGCATGATGCGCACGGGGCGGTTTGTAGATGCCGCGAAGATGCTGGCCAACTTGCTTGAAGATCATCCTGACCATGTTGACGGGCTTTATTGTCTCGCGGTGTGTCAGCGCAAGCAAGACAGGGTTGAAGACGCCCTTCATACACTCGACAGGCTGAATGCTACTGCGCCGAAATATGGGCACGGGTTTCAGGAACGCGGCTTTGTGCATCAGGCGCTCTCTAACCATGCTGAAGCGATAGACGCCTTTGATAAAGCGGTCACCCTAAACCCGGCCCTCCATGCCAGTTGGCGCGTACTTGCTGACGTTAAAACATACCCCCGGCGCGAAGAGGCAACATTACAGCTGAACTGGCTTACGGGCCTACCGCCAGAACTGGTTTCAGTGACCAGTTTTCTCCATCAGGACAAACTTCACAAGGCCGAGCAGCTCTGCCGAAAATTTCTGCAGAAAACGCCCCACCATCCAGAAGCCATGCGGTTGCTCGCAGAGATCGGCAGCAAGTTCAAAGTCTATGATGACGCCGAGTTTTTGCTTGAAAGTTGCCTTGAGTTTGAACCGGACTTTGTCCGTGCCCGGCTGGATTATGTGGGCGTACTCCACCACCGGCAGAAATTCGACAAAGCTCTGGAACACGCTAGGCGCTTGAATGAGATCGACCCTGGCAATGCGACATTTGAGATAAGTCTCGCCAATGCAGAGGCTGCAACAGGAGATTTTGAAGGCGCGGTGAAGACGTATGAAACGGTGCTCGCTCGCATGTCGGACCTCCACACCGTCCACGCCGCAAAAGGGCACGCCCTGAAGACAATTGGATACGTGAACGATGCCATCGCTGCGTATCGTGCAGCCTATTCTGCAAAGGCAGATTATGGGGACGCCTATTGGAGCCTCGCCAATCTGAAAACCTATCGCTTTTTGGACAGCGAACTGGACCAGATGCGCGTGCTTGAGGCGTCTACGTCCACCAGTGATGAGGACAGAGCGCATCTTTGTTTCGCACTTGGCAAAGCGCTGGAAGACCAACATGATTTTGCCGCATCGTTTGAATACTATGAGCGTGGCAACGCCTTAAAACGCAAGTCTGCCCCTTACCAGGGTGAGCGCACAGAAGCCGATCTGACGTATCAAAAAACGCATTTTGATGCTGATTTTTTCCGCGCCCGGGAAGGCTTCGGCACAGCGGCACCAGACCCGATCTTTATCGTCGGTTTGCCAAGAGCCGGATCGACATTGCTGGAACAAATCCTCGCCTCTCACTCCATGGTTGACGGCACGATGGAGCTTTCCAACATTATCGCCATAGCTCACCGCATGAATGGGCGTGAGCTTGTGAAAGGCGAGCCAAATTATCCGGCAATTCTGGGAACATTGGGCCGCGATAAACTCACTTCGCTTGGCAATAAATATATTGAAGAGACGCAGCACCACCGTTCAGGCGCGCGCTTCTTCATAGATAAGATGCCGAATAATTTCCGCCACATTGCGCTTATCCAGTTGATGCTCCCGAATGCGAAAATCATTGATGCGCGGCGCGAGCCCATGTCCTGTTGTTTCAGCGGCTTCAAGCAACTCTTCGCCGAAGGGCAGGAGTTTACCTACGGCCTTGAAGACGTCGCGCATTATTACCGCAGCTATGTCGACATTATGGACCACTGGGATGAGGTCATGCCGAAGCGTATTTTGCGTGTTCAGCATGAAGACATTATCACAGATCTGGAAACGCAGGTGCGCCGTATTTTAACATATTGCGGTCTACCGTTCGAGCAGGCCTGTCTCGATTTCCATCAGACCAAACGCGCCGTGCGCACCCCAAGCTCTGAACAGGTGCGCCAACCGGTCTACACCTCTGGAATGGATCAATGGCGCAATTATGAGGCTTTTCTCACCCCTTTGAAAACAGCGCTTGGTCCCTGCCTTAACGATACGGGAGTATAATAAATGCCGGATACTTTTGGAGGTCGCCTTACAGGCCTGTGTGCAGGACTCATGATGCTTTTGGCTGCCTGTTCTGCTGCACCAAATCAAGCGCAAGACGATCAAGAACAATGGAATACATTGGACGGCAAGCCACCGCTTATCATCGCGCATCGCGGTGCAAGTGGTTATCTGCCAGAGCACACGCTTGAAGCGTACACTCTCGCGATTGATCAGGCGGCTGATTTTATAGAGCCAGATTTGGTGATCACGAAGGATGGCGAATTGATCGTGCGCCATGATCGCTATCTGTCCGGCTCAACCGATATTGCCGACCATCCCGAATTTGCGGATCGAAGAACCGTCAAGGACGGCCATGAAGGAGCTGACTGGTTTGTTGAGGACTTCACGCTCGCGGAGCTGAAAACCTCGCGGGCTCGCCAACCGCGTGCGGGACGATCAACAGAGTTTGACGGCCTTTATGAGATTCCAACCTTCGCCGAAGTGTTGGGTCTTGCCGTTCGTCGATCCAAAGAGACGGGCCGCCGGATAGGCGTCTATCCTGAAACCAAGCAGCCTTCTGCGCTCGAAGCACTGGGCCTACCTTTCGATGACGCTTTGATCGAAACGCTTGCGGCATATGGATTTGAGGATGCTGACGATCCTGTTTTCATCCAATCCTTTGGAACAGAAAATCTGCGCCGCTTAAACTCAAAGACAAACATCCGGCTTGTTTATCTCTTCTGGCAGCCATTGTCCTTATCCTTAGAAGACATTGCCGAGTTCGCAGACGCTATCGGTCCCTATAAATTGATGCTGGCAGATGGGAATAAGGAAAGCACCGGCATGCTCGAAGAAGCACACCACCAAGGACTGACCGTTCATACATGGACGTTTCGCGAAGACGATGTTGGCCCTGGTTTCAAAGGCGATGCCCGCAAAGAGCTTGAATATTTCCTCGAATTAGGCGTCGATGGCATCTTTTCGGACTTTCCAGATACAGCATATGTGGCAAGAGAAAAGCCAATATAATCAGAGCAGATACTAACTTACAAAGGCTCCAAACGTCTTAAACTCGCCCCATAACGGATGCACAGACTTCGACGGCTGGTGACCCAAAGAAGACATTAACAAGCTCGTTTCGTCTGCTTTTGGTCAGGGGGAGACAAGCCGGGAGAGTCCGTTCTGGGGCGATTTTAAGCCGCTGAGCTAACAACTGCGTTCAGCGTCGGGGTAGATGTTAGCGCAGGGCGATTGAATCGTTCAAAATCATCGGCAAAACTTTGATCAATGTTGAGTAATGACCCATGCC
>JBCCUK010000061.1:0-11458 GCA_039196965.1 Pseudomonadota bacterium
ATCAACCTGATCAGCGCGTCCGAAGCTATGCACCACTTTGGCTTCGGATCGTTGTGTCTCAGGATTCCAGATATTTTCGGCGAGCGCA
The DNA here is from genome assembly GCA_039196965.1 of Pseudomonadota bacterium. Classification (GTDB taxonomy): domain Bacteria; phylum Pseudomonadota; class Alphaproteobacteria; order Caulobacterales; family Hyphomonadaceae; genus CALLCD01. Next base: position 89 of record JBCCUK010000061.1, read on the forward strand.
TAATACTCGACAACAGAGCCGTCCCGGTTTCGACGTTTGGTATGGCGCATGTACATGTCCAGGTATAGTCCACAAAACCATACATATTTCAACAGAAAATGCGATAGTCGTGTGTCTAGGTGTTTTTCGCCCTAGAAAGCACCTTCATCTCGGAAAAAGCCATATATTTCAATGGCCCATCAAACCGAAGCCGGTCAATTTGGCCCCAAATATGCCTAGATTTGTCAAACGAAGGCCTGTGTTAGAATCTGGCACGCTCCTGAAGGCGGCCCACAGGTGATAACCCGCCCAACACCAGACGTCGGGCCCAAACCGCTAAACCTATAACCCCGCCAGGTACAACCCATAAACCGTGATCCCGATCAGCAATGAGATGTAGGCAAAGGGATGGGTGCGAATGGCGCTATTGTCGGCGAGTCGAAGGTTGAGCTTGGCGATGAGGGCGAGGATGCGGGCGAGGGCACCGAATATAAGGATAAGACCGAAGACGAGGTTGTGGAGGATAGAAGCTACGCTTGATAGGAGAAAGCTAAGCATTAACATATTCTCGTCCATGCCAAGCGTGATGCGAGACATGTAAAGCATTAAGGGAAAAGAGAATATGGGACCCAAGCTTGATATAAAGACGTCTAAAAGAAGCGCCGGAACAGTCCAAGGCCAAAGTGGCGAACGGTCTAAATAGAGGCCTCGCGTAATCAAAAGGCTAAAGCAATAAAACAAAAAAAATAGCATCGCTGCAGGAATAAACCGATGGGCAAAAGTTTTAAATTCAAATGGAATTCCTGATCCGTAATTTTCAGCGAACACGATAGCAAGGGCAACTGAGGTGCAGTATAGGGAAATGACTGCAAAGCGAAGCCTCCTCCCCTCAAAAAACGGCCGCAAGGTTGTCCGTATCGCCGCTAGTTCGAAATTGCCAAACGGCTGTTTGGGCGATGCAAAGACGTAGCGGCTTACTGCCTTCTTCTGCTCCGCCAATGCAAAACTATCGATAGCCACGCCGATGGCGAGGGGCGCGCCGATGGCCGTAAAAAAGAAAATAAGGGCTTCGGTGAACATGAAGGCGCTCGACTGTTCTTATGTTACTCAAATTTCTCCATACAATATCCGTATGTTGCTCGGTGTCGATATGCTGAGAGCTGATGTAGGCGGGTAAGAATTGCGATCGTCAATCCGTCGAAGCGCGCGATTCCTTGCTGCCAACCTGCTCCGAATGCGGCTACCAAACCTGGCAGGATGTGAGCCACATGACCGACGCTGACGGCACATACATTTGCGGGTCATGCCGTGATCCAATCGGCCGCATGATGGAAGACGGATGGGATCCGAGGACGGGCGAGAGTTTGCCTTATGAGATTCTTTGAGAGGACGTGATGGCTGGAATTTTTGATGCGCAAATACCCAAGCATGCAGACAACGATAATTACGAACTCAGCGAGCACACGAAGCAAGCAATGACCGCTGGCGGCTTCGACATCAACGACCCTGAAGACGTGCAATATTTTGTCGAAGTTGAGCAGAGCAGTGAAGATGATGATCTTCTGTATAAAGATGACGGCGATACGAGAATTTGGGACGGAAGTTGGTGAAGTTGATGCACGAAACACCCTACGGGGTAACGAGACCACACTGCCACGCAACTGGCTCCGAAGTTGTTAGTTAGCGCCGCAGTGTGGAGCCGGAGAAACAAATGAGTTTTACCCCACAATGGTACCGCTGCGTCGGCGATCGATGCGATGAAAATGGATCGCAATTCGAGGAGTATATCGACGATGAATATTGGGCCGACGCCCACTTAGAAATCCACGGCGGATACACTGAAGAGGTCAGCGGGCCGTCATCTAATCCTGACCTCAACCAACCGCAAACGTTCGCCGGCAGAATGCAAACCCGCGCGGTCGAAAATGGTTACCTACGACGGCGCTCCTGCCTATTCCATCGCGATCTGGGTTGCCATGGCTGTTACGTCTGGTGGCCTCGGAGCGCAGATCGGCAAGGCCTGGGCGAACTAGGAGATAACAATGGCAGGATCTTGCGCAGGCTGCGGTAACGATTGGGAAGGCGACCATGCCTGGGTATGTCCCAACTGCGGCAGCAATCAAATCCACGTTGAAGGCGAAAGTGAGCAATGGGGCCAGCCTTTCCCGCTGCTGACGTCTGATGATGAGATTGAGAGCAATCGGGAGGGTGAGAACTCGCTGTTCAATGAGAAGGAGCGGGCGTACTGGGAGGACGTGATGATATGAGCGACCTCGTCTACTCCGACAAATACGACCAATGGCGCTATAGCGATGAGGCCATGGCCGAAATGACGGAAAAGAACTATTGCGAGGACTGCGGCGCAGAAGTGCCGAGCCTTAGCGAAAATGGATTTGGTATTTCATTCGACGGCAAGAGGCTTTGCTCCGATTGCTGCCATCTGGACGGTGGATACAGCATTGAGGGAACGTCCAACCAATACGCGGATTACAACACATGACCGACGTCTGCGAAATCTGTGGTGGCCCCATACCGACCAAAGAGGAACACGGCGCCGATGTTGGCGTTCGGGATGACCCTGAAGAGCCTTTCGAGCGACTCTGCGCTAGATTGCGCCGATCCGATCTTGGGCGGGCAGTATGCGGTCAATGGGGAGGGTGCAGGATACGGGATTTATAATCCCGAGCACGATTTGACTGAGAGCTACACGGTTGAGAGGTACTGAGATGAGCTTCAACATTCTCGACTACTATCCGCCGACTGGCATCTTTCGCGAGATCAATGGCACGGCGGAAGACGAGGGCGGCGATGCGGATTACAGCGACATTCCCCAGAGCCCCGACGAATACGATCAAAGCTATGTGCCGGAATATGACAACGGCGGGTGCCATTGCTGCGGCTACCAAGGGACGAGTTCGGGGGAGCAGTGCGAGGTTTGCGGGGTGGTGAGTGGGTGATTTCCGCGAAGTCTCTGGAGCGCAGATGCCGCCAGCATCGTTATTGCGGATGATCACCTACCCGATCTCTGCTACACTATTCCCGCAGCCCTTGCTTGGTGAACAGGCCCCTAGGCCTTCCTCGTGATAGCCAAGATTGCCGATATGGCGGGCTGCATTAATCTGATTTTCACCCACGCAGCCGAACACCTCATATGCCTGAAAAATAAAGGCTTTCTGTCAATAGGCGGTGATTTACCGGCCGCCCCTATTCATCAAGATCAGTGGCTTGCCTGAAGGTATGGCCTATTTGATCGAGTCCCTGCACGGCTACCGGTTTCAGACCGGGCGGATTATTGGTCCGATCGATGAAGCTTTGAGGTTGGACGGTGATTGAGGATCAGCATGGTCATCGTTTCGAATCAACAATCCAGCTCCTGTTTCGTTCAAGCTTAACGTCCTCATACCACTCAACCCTATCGCAATGAGGGATCGTTAGCCCTATTGGAAGCTTCGTTCCTTCATTCCCACAGGCCCTGTCCAGCATTTCTTGGGTAAGTTCCTCCGCGCCAGAGAGGTCAGCGTCCTTGAAGTCTGTTTCGTCGATCTTGGCGTTTGTAAAATTGACATTTCTAAGGTCGGCTTTCTCAAAATCGGTCCGTCGCAAATCGGCGCCGACCAGCCTTGCGCCTGTTAGAATCGATTCTTTCATTTGTGCGCGTCTCAAATCGGCATAGGTAAGAAGGGCCTTACTAAGATTGGCTTTGTGAAGAAGGGCCCAGTTAAGATCGACCCTTCTGAGATAGGCGCCGTGTTCGACGCCATCTGATGGCGACAAATCCAGCCAACTGAGCGGCTCGCGTTTCTTGAGAATTTTGAGACAGCGATCGCCCCACCAGCAAAATAATCCGATCTGACGATTGATATGCCCTAGAGCAGCAGCCTTGCTGTTGTTCCCTGGCTTGTCGATTGCGAGCAGCTCCCAAGAAGCAACAGTCCTGGCAAAGATTCTCCCTTCGAGAGTTAGCCAGGCGCTATAGGCGGTGAACGCCAGCCCAACTGCGGCAATCATCACGCCCCAAGGCTCGACCTTTCTAAGTAGGCGATCGACACCAGAAACCGTTGATCCGATTGCTCGTGTCGCCATAGGAATACTATTCTTGCTGTACAGATTTTTCCAATCCATCACATAGCTCCAATTCCATTTCTAAAGTCATCTACAATTGGAAAATTGAAGCAGATGGGGGCATGTGCGGGAAGTCTTTCTTCTAATTCAGCGCCCGCCCCGGCCGGGTTACCGGTCGACTGAGACGGGCCGCATGGCAGCAGGTAGGGAGCACTACCATGCGCGCGGAAATCACCTGACCGGCCGTTTGAGGGCCGTGGTGTCTTTAGAGAATGACGTTGTCGGTGGCGCTATTTCGGTTGCGACCCCCCACAAAGAAAAACCCCGGCTCGGGGTCCGGGGCTTAATCACGTGAGTAAACTGCTGTGAGTCACTTGTCATCGTAGATGACACTTATGACATTGTGTCGGACTCGTGCGCGGAACAGGGGTGGGTTAAATCTTAAAGCTAGAAAATAGAATTCAAGAGCCTGCCAAGCCCGCCTTCAAACAGAAAAATGTAGATCATCCCAAAGGTGATCCCCGCTATGGGAATGCCCGGGACAACGAGAAGGGTCAGAAAATCAAGCCTATCAATCAGGTCTGCCTTTGGCTGTTGCTCAAGGCTGAATTCGATCCAACCATCCCTCTCCGTGTTGGCGGAATAAATCCCGACAGAGTGTCCGCATTTGGGGCAGTGCATTAGAGACGAGATGTCATAGAGACTTGAGAATTCGATATCGCCAAGTTCGTGCACTAGCTCTGCTGCTGTGACTGACTGCCCGTAGGTGCAGCCACGCGTCACGACGCTGGAATACTCGAGATATCGCCCATAGTGCAATTCCACAGGCTGATGAAGGCAATGGATGCGCAGTTCTCTGTCGCCGAGATCGGAGAGGTGCATGGGCGGGGATGTGGATAAAGGTGGTGAGATGGTTTAAAAATGGCGCAAAATCAAAGCTATCCTAGCGCCATTGTCAGAATTTGCACTATATTATCAGCCGGTGCCGATTGAGGATAGAGAGATGAGTGTCGAGCGCGTGCTTCGCAACATTGGCGATGACAACGCAGATAAGCTTGCTGATGCATGGGGTGAATTTGATCGCCGGATGGATAGGCAGAGCGGTGAACTGCATCTCGAAATCAGCAAGGCAAACCACAAAAGTACTGTGAACGTCTGGATAGCCGGACTAACACTGGCGGGGTTTTTGGGCAGCGCATTGTTTATCGGAATAGAGCTCGGCAGCCTTAAGGAGCGCATTGGCGTTCTGGAGACGAAGGTAGAATCGGTTGAGCAGGAAGTTGTTCGTACAACAGAGGCGGTGACCGGGTTGACCGAGAGTCTGTCTGGGCTAGACTAAAGGATTGGACAATTGATCGAAACAGCAGACCGCACGTGGCGGTCTGATTCAGACGCATTCATCCTCCCACAAACGGTCGGTCAGCGTGAACAAGGTGAATATACTGACCTGGGCATTCTTACAGGCTCAACTAATGAGTTTTCTACTACAAAGTCATTTCCAGCCGATGGGCACGACTTTGCATTCGAGGTTATGGAAGAAAGTGAGTTCAGAATCAGGATAGTTGCCCAAGAGGCAGTTCGGTACATACTTTTGAACAAGGACGATCGGTCAATAGCTTCTGGAAATAGTACGTTTTTCGTATTGGGCTCAGCCAATTCACCCACAATCATCTCTCCGGGCAAATATATTGCTCGATTATTGCCACAAGGCGGACAAACAACAGCAATGGTCACGCTCAATGTCTCAAATGTCGGCGTTTTCCAAGATTTCCTGCGACCAGCAATAAATCCATAATTGAAATTTATCACCGCCTGTGTATATTATTAGGCATGCTTATTGAAACTGTCAGAGCGGCGATCTAATGCCCATTCTCGACGATGGCCGTTGGGAAAAGTATGCGCAGCTCCTCGCTGCTGGTGAAATGTCTGACGTTGATGCGCACGAAGCGGCGGGGTTCAAAAGAATTCGCGGCAATGCCTGTCGGCTGAAAGCGAATGAAAGCATTCAGGCTCGCGTGCAAGAACTCAAAGAAGCTGGGGCTGAGCGCGCCGAAATCACCCGCGAATACATCCTGAAGCGCATCCAAGGGTTAGCGGATATCCTTTCTGATTGGGTCCGTATTCGCGGGTGGGGTGACCGTCAGGGGCTGATGTCTTCCGAAGGGCTGTAATCACCGGAACCGGCTCGGACGCTCTGTATGGGTATCCTCAATGGCCGCTGCAAGGCTATCGACTGCATTCTGGCTGTATGAACTCGTCAGCTCTGCATAACGGGCCGTCAGCACGTCGCTAGTCGCCGTGTCTATGTCATCAACGAATTCCTCAACCTCGCTTGGCATAAACACCGGAACTGGAGCACCATACTTCTCAGACAGCTGACGAGCTTGAACTTCCCGTGTCTGTGGATCGCTAAGGGGAACTGGATCAATGAGGCCTCGTTGGGCTTCAAGCTCCATAAGCCTGCCCTCGCTAGCAGCACGTTGCGTCTCAGCGAAGTTCTTCTGGGCCAGTTCAAAGAACCGAGCGTCTTCTAAGCTTGGGTATTGGCGAAGCTCATTTAGGATATCGAGTTGATCGGCAAGGCTATTGTTCTGGAATGTTTGCAGCTTATCGGCATTGCGACGGACAATGCGCATGTCACGGGCAAGCTTTTCACCGTTCCTGGTCCCGGTCTCTTCTGCCTCATCTGCTAACACGTCATAGTCGGGTGAGAACGTGCCTGTCTTGCTGAAGATCTCTAGGGCATCACGGGCCTTGGCTATGGTCCTATTGCCGGTGGTGCTGTCGTGGATGCTACTCGTGCTGCCATTAGTCCATCAGGCAACAGCTTCAGACGTGCTGTAGGGTGGATGGTTCCAGGTTCGGAGGCTTGGTATGCGAGACTGGCAACGGAAAGGCTGTTGGTGGATCAGATACATCGGATGGTGGATGGGGATGCTGATCGGGCATTCAGACAGAAAGAACGGAACCTGAGAAAAGCCGGGGGCTCATATTGGTGGCATCCGGGAGAGACATTGCAGTAGAATTAAGGGGCTGGGCTTCGTGCTTGGTCTCTATTTTTTTCTAAGGGTGGTGAGATGGATTGGAAGGTCTGCGTAGTACCAAGTGCCGAAGGTTTTGCCTTCGTCTCTCAGGTATCAAATGCGTTGCTCTATGGAGCCCAGATTAAGCTCATCCTACCGACCATGAGCGTCGAGCCTTGTAAAACCGATCCCGATTTTTATGTTATTGGAGAAAGCAATTTCAAGAATGCTCAAGATACCTGCAGTGCATTCAATAGTCAGATCGAATTTCTGCATCCTGAAACGGGTGATGAATTCACTTTAAAAGAGGGACAGAAAGCAAATGAAGTTGCTGAAAAATATTTCAGTGACCTCCAAGACATCATATCACATACGGTTTCTTCGTGTCATGCATCATTCATCTTCGCTGAACAGTATAAAGTTCGCAGTCCAACATCATGGAAGTCTCATCAAGCTGCCCAGGAGCTTATGAATGCCATTCAGCGTGTTCTGCTGCCCGACGTATCCGAACTAACCCTTGAACAAATCAAAGCCCTCCAGGATCGCTCTAAAGATGAACTCGACCCGATGCGTGCTGAGATGCTTCGTCTGACGGAGGACTTGCGGAAGATGGTCGGTGACGATTGGGACACAAATGACCTAGCCCGTGAAGCTGAAAACCTCATAGCTACCCGCGTTGAACCATCCGTCCGGGAACTGAACAGCCGCATCAAGAGCGATGTGAAGACAACTGGAATCGGCTATGGCGGACAGCTGCTGAAATCGATTGGCCTGCTCACATTCGGAAGATTGTTCCAGAATGAGAAGACCGTCGAAAAGGCATTCACCGAAGCTACGGACTTCCTAGGCGATAAGGTGACTGGGCTGTCAACGCCCAAGGCAGATACAGCTGCGTCACGCTACGTCATCGAAATCCAGCAGGGCATCGAGAAGATGGCATGACACGCTCGTCCTACAGGGTTTGCATGTGCTGACGGACACGAAGGGCAACGGTCGCAGGTGGTTGCCCAAACTCTTCGGCGATGAAATTGACACCATCCTCTATGGTGGCATCAGAGCATCCAGCAGCTGCCAGCTTTGCAACATCTCGAGTGCATTTGATGTACAGGAACGCACGAGCGGCAAATCGGATAATCGCAAGTCCCCCAAGAACAGCAAGCCCGCCAATTAGATATTCCATCACGTATCTCCCTAAGCGGCATACTTCGCTTCAATTACCTTCGTCAGCACGAGGCAGGCCAGCGAATAGACCATGCCGATTGCCAGCATCGATCCAGAATAAAGGAGGGTCGTTAAGATCAAGTTGACGGCATACGGAAAATTAAGAAGCCAGACAGCGCTCAGCATCAATCCTGCTGCAAGCGAGTAATAGAGGCTCTGCAAGGTTGAGTTTAACTATGGGCTGTCGATGGTCAAACGTCTCATTGGCTATCTAGAAAAAGACGACCCCGTTCAGGCCCTGGAGGACTGGCGACAGCATAAACGAAATGCTGCTGCCCAATCGAAAACCAGGACTGGGTCTGGCCCTGATCCGGTGAAAACCATCAAGACCCTGTTTAGCAAGCTCGAAAGCGATCAGCAGCGAAGCGTTCTACAGGAATTGCAGGAAGCCGCCTGAGCAATGCGAGCGCCTGGGATGATTAGATTGGCTCTAGGGACGATGCAGCGTCATCGGACCTAGGGGCAGACATGCAAAGGCCTATGACTGCCGGGAGGCTACAACCGGGAGGCAGCCAATAGGGCCATGTCCACACATCATCAATTCTAGCGTTCCTAAAGAACCTCTCCAGGTTCTGGTCACGAGGCCATCTCCAGGACTTCGCTAAGGCTCGCTTCGTCGCTTCGCTCCTAGCTCACCTAGCTTCATAGACGGAAAGAAACAGACCCATGATTCAACTCATCAGGCGAAGCTTCGTGCTCGAAGCCAGAGATCGGCTAATGGATTCTCACCGACACCGGTTTGGGCCACGAACAAATTGCTCTGTTCATAGTCTTCTTCCGTTCAGAAGTGCCAGGTTGAAGCCTGGCTCTCTTGGCACCCCATGTGCCCTTTCCGCTATAAGGGCTTGGCGGGGTTTGAACGGATTGGACGAACTACGCGGTCGCCTTTGGTCAGGATAACAATGGAGAACTCAAAACATTGTTAACCGAGCAATTGCGGATGACGCTGCAACCGAGCGAACACGTCCCGGTTAGGGGCAGCCTACTACTCCTGACGGGGACCGACATCAGCCGATCCCTGCTTTGACTAACCAGTGTGGCTCAGTGCTTATCCGAACGCTTTCGTGGTTCGGCTACACGCAAGTCCTATCTTTTCGTCGGCAAACTTACCTGTGCTTAACAGAGGATAGGAACCGATGTCCTTGTAGTAAGCAACGCCACGACGCTGGCAGTCCTTGAATGCTTGATCCGAGCTTGTTGATTTATCAGAGTTATTGCCAATTAACCCAAGAATTACGATCCCTACGATAACAATACCGACGACACGAAAGATCTTACCGACCATATCGATCTCCCTTTAGGCTTTTCATAAAACAATGAGGTCTTGTACAAAAAGATCCGGCCTTGACACACCCTGAACATTTCCAGAACATCTCCTGCCCATAAGGCTATTGGATGTTCGCTCATGGCTAGACGTACCAAAAGGATGAAACAGCCCTGGCAGCCCGAACGACACCTGCAGGAACTAGGAAAGGCTAGAGCCAGTCTCTGTCAGATGCAGGGAGAGATTGTCATCAACAGCGACCTGTACAGGGCGGCAAGAAAATGCATTGAAGCCATAGACGATGTGGCTGAGCAGCTGACCGGAGACAGGAGCCATTTCACCCCGGTTCAGAGATATTGAGGTTTCCTGAAGCGGGTAGGGCAAAAACAAGGGGTCTGCTCTCTGACGCTAGATTTCGTTTCAGAGATTTGTGCTCCTCCTTGCCCCACCCCGGACATGAAAGAGAAGGCATTTAAGAGCTTTGGTGGCTAACAAGTCCCTCCAGAGGCGGGAACCACAGCGGACCCGCGAGAATGAGCCCCTATTGGCCGTCCCTCTATCCAGTGGGGGCTTATCTCAAAGCCGATGGGCTATCTCTTGCATGTCGAAAGTTGCATAGCGCTTCATGATGATTGTTGATTTGTGACCAACGGCAGACATCACGGCATATGGATTGACGTTCTTTTCCAGAGCCCTGCTAACGAAGGTTCGTCTGCAATCATGAAAGCGTAAATCATCAATCCGAGCCTCTCGACATGCCTTGGTCCAAAACCAACTGAGCGTGTTGTTAGAGATCGGAAAGAGTTGCCCCTCCTTGGGCAAAAGCGAGAGTTGTTGTTGAGCAGCCAACGGGAGAGGTGCCGTTCTTGGGCTTCCATTCTTGCTGTCCCGAATGATGACAGTAGACCCTTGAATGTCGCCTCTCTCAATCGATTGCAGCTCACCCCGCCTCATGCCCGTGTAGATAGCCTAGATCACCATTGATCGAATGCGAGGGGAGCATGCCGCAAGCAGACGCCGCTCTTCTTCCAATGAGATGCTACGGGTCCGATGGGGCCGGTTCTTTGGCATGCGAATTCCAGCCACGGGATTGACGACATCGACATCCCATTCATCAGCTGCAACCCGATAAACATTGGAGAGTAGATACAGCTGGTTTTTCACAGATGTGGGAGCCAATCCCTGCATCAGCATATCATCCCGAGCGGACACAATGTCCCGTCTCCGAATGTCGGCCATCAACTCGCTCGCTAGGGGATGACGTAACCACTTGCCAATCCGATAGCTTTCGACCGATGCACCTTTCTTCTCAGGCGTGATCGTGACAAGATACCTATTAAGTGCGGAATTTAATCTCATGATGCCTACCTCGCATTGTGGAGTGTAATACCTGAGAGATCGCTGACAGTTTATTCCGGACACATGGTTTACACTTCTGTAACGGGCCGTCGGTCAACCCTCTTTGCTACTTTATCCTGCCGCTGAAATCTTGCTTCTGTTCGTGGTTGGCATAAAGCCACCACCTGATGGGATATGATAGGAACAGGTCGGCCTATCTTTGTCACGTAATCGCTACATAGCGTCACTGTGTAAACCACGGCCTGGCCTGATCCAACGTCCCAGCGACGGGACACACTAGAGGGACGGGATAATCCCGGCCCAAACTCGTGACTAGGCCCTAACCAAGCCCGTTCTATCAGCGTTGAACGGTTTGCCGTCTACCAGCATCCGATGAAGCATGACGGCAAGCTTTCTGGCTATGGCAACTTTTGCCTTCTTCTTGCCGGCACGTGCTGCTAGGCGCATGCCCCAGCTTTTGAG
>JBCCUK010000062.1:0-10601 GCA_039196965.1 Pseudomonadota bacterium
TCCGCATGCTGTGCGTCATTGATGAGTTCACCCGCGAGTGCCTGGCGATCCGCGTCGAGCGCAAACTGAACTCCCGCGATGTCCTCGACACGCTTGGTGAGTTGTTCCTTGAGCACGGCCCGCCCGAGCATATCCGGTCCGACAATGGGCCAGAGTTTATCGCCACCGCTTTGCGTGAATGGCTGCAGGCACTGGATGTCAGGACGCTCTATATCGAACCGGGATCGCCTTGGGAAAACGGCTACTGCGAGAGCTTCAACTCAAAACTGCGGGACGAATTGCTGGCGCGGGAGATCTTCTATGATCTACGCACACCCAAAGTCCTGATCGAAGGATGGCGACGATATTATAATACGCAAAGACCGCACTCATCACTGGGCTATAAGCCGCCAGTTCCCAGAACCATCTTGCCCGCGACCTTCATACCGCCTTACTGTATGGAAGTAGCGGCATGAACGCCGCTATAAACCAACCGTCGATCCTAACAGTACGGTTGGGCCAGTCAGATCAGGCAGGCCACCGTGAGGGGGGCGCTGAGGACTAGCGATCCACGCAACTAACCCGATGCATCATTTGTTAGCATTGACTACCTTTTTATTGAAAGTAACGTCAGGGTTCAATCGCCAAGTGGCATCGCCGATAGAATTTGGAATCAAAGCATAACACGTTATCAAAATGTCTGACCCGATCTCTACGAAAACTCGTCCTGATTTCCCGAGCGCGCCGAAAGGCGAGAAAGGCAGACGCACGTATGAAAGCATCTTGAAAGCGGCCCAAGAAATTTTGGAGGAAGATGGAATTGAGGCATTAAGCTCAAATGCCATCGTGAAACGTGCAGGCGTCAATATTCCGATTTTTTATCGATACTTTCGCGACAAGTATGCGCTCTTACTTGTGCTTGGCAAAAGGCTGACTGAGGCTCAAGACACCGTCTATGAACGCGCCATGCTTGCTCCTCCGCCTTTCAAATTTGAAGAGACTTACGTGTTCACGCGCCGGTCGATGGAACTCATTTACGAGGTGACGAACAGTTTCAAAGGCGGGCAGCCTTTGCTTATAGCGCTGCGGGCAATCCCTAAACTTGCGCATGTTCGACTAGAAGCATCAGATCGCTTATCGCAGCTATCAGCGCGTCACCTCATGTCTGTGAATCCCAAGATTTCTGAGACTGAAGCATTCGAACGATGCCGGCTTGGGGTTGAGTTAGGTTATAGTACTGTGGAAATATTGCTAGAAGTTCCATCACTCAACAAAGACTTCATGATCGACCAAACCGCTAAAGCGATTGCTGGGATCCTCTTGGAGACAGGTTGATTAGAGGCCTGTCTCGAGACGGTTCGCGCGCATCTCTTTCTAGCTGCGTGCCATAGTATATTAGTGTCCGTCACGAAGGCACAGTTTCGAGCCCCTCATAAAATTGCCTGGCTACGACTGAGAGAAATATATTAGGATGAATCCTACTCAACTGGTTCGACCTCAAAACGCCTTAAGATGTTGCGAGTGATTTCTTCCACAAACGGGTCTGCTGCTTCCAAACCGTAAACCCATTCGGTTGTTCCAGCATTAAAGACCTCGCCTTCTCCTCTTTTAAAGCTCGCCATAACAGCATGACCTCGCATCATTCGCTCGACCGTCTCATCGTCGTTCCGTCCATAAGCGATCGTGGACAGAACATCTGTTTCTTCGCGAGGAATCAATGGTGGAAAAGGATTTCGTTCACTCTCTGCCAAAGTTGCTGGGGCGATCGCTATAATCTCTAGATTCTCAGGTACCCCCACACCAGATCCGACGGGTAAGCCTTGGGTATCAAAGTTTATGATGCAGCCATCATTTTCATAACCAATGAGCGGTAGATCACCGCCAATCATATCACCATAAAAGAGATCGGTGCCGTCGAGCGCCCAATGTTGGTCATCATAGACGGTGTACGCTCCGCCGCCCCGGGCGACACACATACAAAGTCTATGATAGCCTCCGTATAGAAACGACAATCCCGTCATTTTTGCTTCAGGTAAGCCAAACTCTGGATGTGACCAAACATGCGTCGCATCAGGGAGAGTTTTGGGGTCCCACCAATATGGATCTTGCTCTTCTCCACGGCACTTATGTGCCACCATGCTTTGTCCATCATCTTCCCAACGGACTTTCCAGTAACAGGTGTTTCCGGAAAAAACCGCTAGATTGCCACCCTCTTCGGTAAAACGGTCAAACTGAACACGCGCATTCTTTGACCAGTATTCACTATGGCCTACGAGAAAGGCCGTTTTGTAATCAGCTAACAGCCCCTTTTCCGTCTCAAAATCTTGGTCCGTCAAATAGTCGAGTTCATACCCATGTTCTTCCATCCAGCTGACGAATTTGTGTTCCCATTTTCGAATAAACCCCGCAGCGCCATCATAGGGAGACAATCCGTGCTCTACAATCAATGCCGGGTCGGCGGGTGTAACGAGCTCATTCATTTTTCGGACAGTGGGGTTCACAAGTCGCAAGCGAACATCGGGAGGACAAATAAGCGTTTGAGCATATGGGCGCATGCGAGACAGACGCGCGATCGCCCCTTCCCGTGACGCTGCGCTATCTAAGCGGCCGGCCATCAAATCGGCGACATTCGCATATGCATTAGCGCCGCCCCAGTAATTGTAGGCGACATATGTATTGGTGCTGAGCACAATGATTGCGTTAGCTTTATGTTCATTCCGCGATTTTCGAACACAGACGAAGTGATGCGAAGACGTCCCATCCCCAGCGATCAAACACAGATCATAGTATCCGGTTTTCCAGTCTTGGCCTATCTTGAATTCTAGCGCGACGGGCCAATCGCATCCAAACTGATCTGCATTTTCAGGAGTGGCGTGGCTAGCGACTTGGATGTTGTCGATACGCTCGACAAGAAGGCTCTGATGCCCAATACGTCTTATTTCTAAACTGCATTGGGGCGAAGGCGAACTCGCGAATAGTCTTACCGTTTCGCCAGGTACTGCACTTACTTTGTCGACATAGAATTCCGGAGACGCCATTTTTTGCTCCCAATCCCTTGTATCTTTACTCTTGCGAGATACCTGACCGTCAGATGTCTCTGTAAGGGATGATTTCAATTAGATTTGTTAACTCGCTACCTTGCTCTAAGCAAAGCTATTCCCAAACAAAACGCCCACAAAGGACCGACCACTACCACCAACATAAGGGTCAAGTTCGAGAAATCGTGAGCTCCGGCAACCCAGGTTACGAACTGCGCGAGCCAGATAATAGCGACGAGTAGCGCTCCGATGCCCAGCCAGCGCATGTTATGTTGAATAAGGACTTTTGATAGTCCGCCGAGCCAAACTGTTGCAAGGATTGCTTCAAGCTTCCAAACGCCCAGCCACTGCCCACTAATTGTCGCCAACCAGGCGGCCTCTGCAGCGTTTTTCTGGACGGAATCTAAACCTGCATAGCCCACGTGCAGCGTTTGGAAACTCGCCGCCATTGTCGCGGCCCCTAAAGCCCCAAAAACGGTATATATAATTCCACATATCGATAGCAGGTCGACTAAGTTTTGATCAGAATCCCGGTAGGCCCGCCAAGCGTATAAGATTACTGGGAGGTAGATCAGATAATATCCAAAAACGTCAAACCACATCCCGAAATAGAATGCGGATGCTTGACTTGCATCGAGGCTCAGAGCTGCACTCGCATTGAAGTAAAGTGCTGGGTCACCTCCACTTCCAAGGCCAAACAGGAACTGAGTTATCGCCGCGAATGGTAGGCTAATGATGAGGGTGTAAGCTGATAGTTTTCTTCCAGAATTGGTATTATCCGACATGTCTTGCGCCAGTTATTGTCTTCTCGTGGTTCGTTGGATGCACGTTGGTTAGTTCTCTCTGATCGCAGAACCGATGCCTAGAATATCCCAAGCTTCACTCACTTTGCCCTCGACTATTCTCAAAGTCACAGCAGCATCAGTTTCAAATGTCTTGCCATCTCACGTCGTGCTCGGGAGTGCGTGCGCGACAACAAACTCGGTGCCAATGGCGAATACGTCTTTGAGCCTCACTTGAAATGTTCCACCCGTGATTTGCGCGAAGTCTTTGAAAAATTGCGACTAGCCGTCGATCCCGACATAGGTTTTGTTGAGCACCGGTAGGCTCGGATTGAGGTAATGCCACTGAAAATCTTCAGCTATGACGTCGCTTGCCTCGCGTAGCCGATCTGGAATAAGCTTCGGGAGCCCTTCAACCAGAGCTATGTTTTGCTCTGATTGGGTCATGGCGCATCCTCCTCAACAAGGGTTTGCGCAGAAGACGTCACTTCGAACATATAGGCTAGGATTTCGTCACGTTCCTCCGCGGATTTAATGCCCAAGAATGGCATACGATTCCCGCGAATTGTACGTCTTGGGTTTTCCAAAAACGCATCGAGCGTTTCCTCGGTCCAGATAATCTCGGACGTTTGGAGGGCTTTGGAATATCTGAAACCTGCCTGCGTTCCCGCTTTTTGGTCCATAATCCCGAAGAGGTTCGGGCCTTGCTTGTGGGGGGCGCCAGCTTCAATTGTGTGGCATGAAGCGCACTTATTGAACACTCTTGAGGACTCTCCCCAGGCGAAAGACGAGGACATTGCAGCAACGATTGCAATCCCTGGAATAGCAGTGACTGATTTAATCATCATAACGCCTCGGTCAGCAGTTGGTCGACATGGCGAGCAGCAATTGAGCCCGCTGCGACTGCCCCATCAATAAAGCTTCTCCACCCTTCAACGTGATCTGCGCCGGTTATAAGGACGCGCCCCTCATGAGTGTTAAAGGTGTCTTTGATCCGCGAAAGCTGCCCCGTCCGATAGACGCCATGAAAGCCCTGCGCAAAAGGATCTAATGACCATGAATATCCATAGGCCTGCAGCACTTTTACATCCGGCAAATAGTAAGAAATGCATTCTTGAGCTGCCGCGCGATCATTCGGATCATAGTCCTCAAACTTTGTTCCAAATCCAACAAGCAGCGTCGACGTTGGCGTCTTGTCATAGGTGAACAGCATTGGAAGCATTATATCTTCCGGTCCCATCCCAACAATATTTCCAACGTCCCCTTCTACCTCTACGAATGTCTTGTACCCGCGCGTCCCCATACCCTCGTCAACAAACCCTTGCATCTTTGGCGGCAGCGGCGGATCAAACTGAACCATGCCGAGGGTGTTAAACGGGACCGTGACGATGGCGGTTTCAGCTTCATAAGTGGCACCGTCTTCGGTGAGCACGGATACGCCGCCATCTGCTTCTCTAATGTCGGTTACAACCGTTGAGAGCGATAGCTTTGCGCCAGCATCTTTTAACATGCTATCGAGCAAACCCTTCGTGCCATCCGCAAACTTGTAGCGGCTCATGACATCGAAGAACCCATTCAGAGTACCGCCTGACAATGCGTAAAAGCGAGCTGCTTCCACATAAGAGATTTCATCCATCGGCTGCTGCGCAACACTTAGCATTTGCGCTTCAATCATTGTACGGACAATGCCCGTAGCGCCGACTTCATCCAATCTGTCTTTGAATGTGATTTGGTCGTGCGCAACGATTTGATCCCAAGAAAAATCCTGATCATATGGACGGGGCCAAATCAGACTGGCATCCGCAAAGATCTGTGCGTAAGTGGCACCCATCTGCGGCAGATAGGTTGCAAGATCCACATCTGTGGCTGTCTCGTTGCCCGCATTGAGCGCTAGGAAACGCTCCGCAGCCGGCATTTCTTTAAGCTCCGCTCCATATCGGGTGATTTCGGACCAAATATGAGGTTGGAACCAATGAACCCAGGTTCCACCCATCTCGACTTTATGACTGTCCAATTCTGACGAAAATGTTCGCCCGCCAATTCTATTTTGGGCCTCCAGGATCAGGACGCTATAACCTTGCTGCCCGAGGTCTCGGGCAGCGGTGATGCCTGTGAAACCGGCGCCGACGATGATTACATCGTAACCATTCGGTGTAGCGTCAGTCTGTTTCACAGGTTCTGCGCTTTGCGCCGTCGTGCAGGATGCAGCTAAACCAGCGCCAAGTCCTGCAGCGCCAATTGCCTTCAAAGCAGCGCGTCTGCCTGGTTTTTTAACGTCTTCGCGATCGTTCATCTTGAGCATCCTATTTCCGTTTTTGGGCAGTTACCGTCATTGTTCCGAGCGTTCGGGCGGTCTCATCATCGCTCGATTGTGCCGCTGTTTCCAAAACTGGAACCAAGCCCGCGAGGACCAAAGCTATGCCAGATTTAGCCATAAGCGCATTCTTCATGATTTCCTCCCGAGCTCATAAGTTAGTATTAGCTTACTTTTTTGCTCTGTCCAGAAGATTCCATTTCTGGCGCCCTTCGAAGAGCGCTCTTCACAGCAAGCAAGATTGTTTTGGGAGTGTTCCGTCCACCCAGAAAAGGAGCCGTCTCGCGATTTCTTGCGACTATAATCGCCGAACAGCGCGTGCCTCTTGTCGGCACATTCAGGAAAGCAATGAGTCAGGGTTTGTAGGCGTGTTAAAACGCCGCTTCATTGGCCCTTGGTGGGCTATCACGCAAGTACCTCATGGGAATACAAACCGCAAAACTATGTTCAGATTTCTTGGCAAAATTCGTAGATTGGCAACCAAAGCAAAACGGCCAAGCGCTAAAGGAGCGCGTTCGTTAGGGAAGGTGTCTGCTTAGCTCATGGGTTATGAAATGCTTGGTGAAGCGTTTGTAGCGCTGGCGGTAGAAGGTCCCACGCCCAGGATGGGTCGGTGCGTTTACTGACGCGAAAGTCGAGATCTTCAATGTAACAAGTATCGATCGCATCACGCAGACGAGTGTTACCGCCCTCATAGTATTTCAAGGCAAGCGCAAAACAGCGCTCCACCGTATCATGATCGTTTTGAGCGATCTTCTGCTGCGTAAAGCGGGTAAAAACGCCCATTTCAAATGCAAGCAAACCCTGCTCGGCGTTCAGTGCGTCTCGCAATTCCGGCATGACAGCCTTGATCTCAGTCAGCCACTCGCTTCTATGCAGTTTTGTCATCTCTCGCATCTCACTTTGACGCTGCAATACCGACAAAGTCTAAAGTCGTGTCGTTGCTAGAATTTTCGGTGTCGCCAGCCCCCATGCCCCCCTTCGAGGACCGATATAGTAGAGCCATGGGTTTAAAGACGGAGTTTATGCCGCTGCTTAAAATTCCAGCGATCAAACAAGAAGCGATCTCCTCGTGCTCAATTCAATTAAAGATCATGCTCCCGACTTCAACGCGCGCAAAAGCATGGGTAATCGGGCGGACTGAAAGGCAGTCGAGCTCCTGCTAGGTTTCAGGTTGAACCTGAGGCCAATAGGAGAAGACAATGAAAGTATATGTTGGGTTGGATGTATCGTTGCGATCAGTCGCAATGTGCGTGCTTGCTCAGAATGGATCGATAGTTGAAGAGGTAAAGCTGCCGTGTGACCCCGGACCGATCGCGGCTCATATTCAAAGGGCTGGATTCGACGTTCAGCGGATCGGCTTTGAAGCCGGGACCATGAGCCAGGCTCTGTTTCACGGGTTGAAGGCGGAAGGATTTGACGTCGCCTGCATGGAGACCCGCCAGGTCGCTGCCGCATTATCAGCGATGCGGAATAAAACTGACAAGACCGATGCGCGCGGGATAGCGAATATATTGCGTGCAGGCTGGTATCAGTCGATCCACATAAAATCGCGCGAGAGCCATGACATCAAGACGTTGCTTGCTGCCCGTAAAGCCATTCTCACCAAGTGTATTGATCTGGAGCAAGAGATCCGGGGGCTGTTCAAAGCGTTCGGCATCCGGCTGCCATCATCGATAAGGAAGCGACGATTTGATGAAACAGTCAGGCCAATCATTGAAGGCGATGAAGCGCTGTCCTTTGCTTTGCTACCCATGCTGGATGTACGGCTCCAACTGTTTGAAGCCTTTATGGTGATGCAAAGCCGTGTTGCGTCAGTTGCGCGAAGAGATCCAGTTTGCGAACTGCTGATGACCGCACCAGGTGTTGGCCCAGTCACAGCTTTGACCTTCAAGGCAGCCATCGATGTACCGGAGCGGTTCAGATCCTCCCGGCTCGTCGGCTCGCATTTTGGTCTAACACCCCGGCGCTTCCAATCAGGTGAGAAGGATAATCCTGGACGGATATCGCGTGCGGGAGATGCAACCGTGCGGGCCACGCTATACACAGCGGCTAACTCATTGCTGATCAGAACAGCAAGACCTTCAGTGCTGAAGTCATGGGGCTTACGTCTCGCTAGAACAAAGGGTCGCCGACGCGCCCTGGTCGCGGTCGCCCGCAAACTGGCCGTTATCCTGCATCGGATGTGGATGACGAACACACCGTTCCACGCGGAGGGTGTTGCATGATCTAGAATACACCAGACAAAGGAACATCCGGTTCGTCCCTGTCTGGACGAGGTACGTGGATGAGGCCGATTACGTCTTTGCGCTCATGACGAAGCGCGTGCAAAAGCAAGGTCCTCCGCGATACAAATCACAAACCATGCATGCAGCGGCTTTGACATGAAGAGCCAAGAGACTGCGAAGAGAAGCGTGACCCAGACAAGGATGTGAACTGGCCGAAAACAAAAATATGGAGCTTGACCCGATCACCCGATTAGAGAAGGAGACGTTAGAAATTGGAAGTCGATGGTCGTAGATCGGCCCGAAGCGGACACTGAAGGTCTAAAGGCGAATGTCTCAAAACGTCCTACTTTAGACTTTAACAATCGCGAGTGACCTGAGCCCCAGTAGGACTTAAGGCTCCTCAGAATTGCTGCGCACTTTATCTCTGAGAGTTGGATAAAACTGCGTAAAGACATCATCGAACTCAGCGCGCTCCTGATGGCAACTTATGCAGCCATTATCGTTAGGCAATGCGGATGCGAAATCATCGCCATCGGCTGGGAAGAAGTAGAAATTGAATCCGTGTTTGGGAAACCGGGTTTCGTCTTTTACATGCACTTCCATGCCGAGTTCGCGTCCCATTGAAAAACCGCCATCACTAGTAATGGTGTCTCGTACAATTTTAGCAAACACTGTGCCGTCTGCAAAACGGCCTGTGTCGAGGAAGGCCTGATATGCAGATGGTTCCATCAACACGGTTGAGAAGAGCCCAGGGTCTCCGGGAGCCGGTTCATCATCTGTATAAGTCATACCCATTGTAGTGCCAAGGAATACCCAGGATTCAGTGTTTTCAGGCCGTTTCAACGCATTGTTCTCACCATATACTGGCCCGTCTAATACTGGACGCAAGAAGGGAGCGTCCGCTCTCGATATGGCGAGTACGCCTATAGCAATAGACAGCATGGCAAGAGTGATGACTGTGATGGTTCGTCTCATATGCTTAGTTTTACCTGCGCGATTAGGTTTGATCTTAGATAGCAGTGATATTTGTCAAAGTGCGGAGTAGGAAGGACAAATGACCGGTAAAAAGGGACACGTAGTTAGGCATAAAAATGCTGACGAGCAGAACACACCAACCGCGATTAACCTGCATCGGGTAACGGCGGTCTTGTATCCGGGAGTCGTTGCGCTTGATCTTGTTGGGCCCATCGAAGCCTTCAACTATGCGACGATGATATTGGCGGAGACAGCTCCAAGCAGAGGGTATAAGATTGATATCGTCGGCGTTAACCACGGACCTGTCGAGACCATTTCTCCGATTAAGTTTTTTACCGAAACAGCAATAGCCGACTATGAACGTTCTTCGGATATATTGCTTGTACCGGGTATGCGAACAGGGGATGTTCGGTATCGTGATGAGAAGCTTATGAGATGGCTACCCGTGCAAGCGGAGCGGAGCCGGCGACTTGTATCCATATGTTCGGGTGTCTTTTTGCTCGCGGAGGCTGGACTCCTCGCGAATGCAGAGGTCACAACACATTGGATGGATAGTCCGGATCTCCGCGAAGCGTTTCCAAATTTGAAAATTAATGATGATGAGATTTACTGTAGATCAGGGAAAATCTACACCTCTGGCGGCGTAACTGCAGGCATTGATCTCGCATTGGCAATTATTGCTGAGGATTACGGAAATGCGCTGGCGCTTAAGGTTGCCCGACGCATGATCGTTTATTTAAAAAGAGCTGGCAATCAGACACAATTTAGCGGAGTGCTACATGCTCAAAGCAAAGCAAGTCGCTTTGCAGACCTGCTCGACTGGATAGAATCAAACCTCCATAGCTCTCTGACGATCGCGCAATTAAGCGAAAAATGTGCAATGAGCCCGCGCAACTTTTCAAGGTCGTTCACTAATGAGATTGGCGTAACTCCGATCGGATACGTAACACGAAGGCGGTTGGACCAGGTAAGAACACTCCTTGTCGAAACCAAGCTTACTATAAAGAGCATCGCTGTTCAGACGGGGTTTAGTTCGGCTGCTTCAATGACACGCGCATTCAACGAGGCTTTCAAGATAACGCCGACTGAGTACCGCGACAGATTTTGTTGAATTCGGATGCCTCAATTCGATGTGGTCTGCCTCAGAAAAACTGGCGCATAGTTTGAGTTAGGATCGGCTCTGATATGGAGTTGAACCATGGGCAAAAGAGCCAAGCCTGAAGAGATCATCGCAAAGCTGCGAGAAGTTGAAGTCCGCCTCAGCCAGGGTGAGACCATCTCGCAA
>JBCCUK010000063.1:0-9449 GCA_039196965.1 Pseudomonadota bacterium
ACATGCATCTTAAGAACTGGTCCATGATCTATCCGGACCGCCGCCATGCCGCGCTCGCGCCAGCCTATGATCTTATCTCAACGATCGCCTTCCTGCCCGATGAGAACGCGGCGCTGAAATTCAGCAGGACAAAGCGCTTTGCAGGCTTCGATGAGGACGAGCTCGTCCATCTTGCCGCAAAGGCGCTCATGCCCGAAAAGCTCGTGCTCGACACCGCGCGGGAGACCGTGGCGCTCTTTCATGAGCACTGGAGGACCGAGAAGGGAAGCCTGCCGCTGACGCGCGATATGATTACTGCGTTAGAGGCGCATCTGAAGACGGTTCCGCTAGCCTGACGGCAGAGCGTAGCTGTTAAGGCCGATGATAACGAAGGCCGTCAGCAGCAGCGCCAGAATTTGCGCAGCGAAGTTGATCCGAAGATCGAAGGTGGCAATGTGTCCTTCTCGGGAGGGACTATCCGCATGCTCCCAATCTGGGCTTCGGCTGTACTAAGCACCGCCGGAAGGTATTGCACCCTTGCTCGCTATCAGCGATGTGAAAACCTCCCGGATCATGAGGGGCCAGAATAAGATATCAAGCACGATACGCAGACGACAGAAAACGTCGAGCCGCAGCTTCGGATCAACCATCTAATGACATCGAGCCGATGCCCGCCTGGGTGCTTCATGATCTACGTCGAACGGCTGTCACAGGAATGGCTGAACTCAGCATTCAACCTCACGTCATCGAGGCTGTCGTCAACCATGTAAGCGGCCATAAGGCAGGTGTCGCCGGAGTTTACAATCGAGCAACATATGCCGTCGAAAAGCGGGAAGCGCTCAATAGATGGGCAGAGCATGTGATCCAGATTGCGAGGACGGGTGTCGGCAGCACTGACAAGTCTGACTCATCAGCGTGAACAGACGTCATCTACTCCTTGTTGGCTCGATCATCTCAGAGTTTGCGCCAGTACCTTTTCGTCAAGGTCCATCGGCATCGCAATGACGGCGTTGGCGTTCAAACCAAGCCTCAATCTCAGAGGCATCGTAGACGCTGATGTTCGGCGAAAGCCGAATGGCCCGGGGAAACCCGTTCTTTCCCTCCCGGCTCCAACGCCACGCTGTCACACGATCAATTCCATACTGAGCCTTCAGCTCTCTCGGGCGAATGTAGCGAACTTTGCTCGGCTGGGACATGTCTCCGCTCCACGTTCAATCATCCGATAGCGGCGTCGCTAACTCCACAACGCCTTACTCCTAGATGAATAAGCGGCGTGTTTTATTCCCCAAGTGGAGAAAATTTTTGACCTCATTCGCCCTCAACCAACCCTTCTCACCATCCGGAAAAGGTATCAATGTACGCAGCCTTGCTGTTTCCAGGCAGGAAATCAGGGACACCTTGCAGAAGAATGGAAATGTGTATGAATTCTCTATTCAAATACCTTGGAGAGCGCCATGCACGCGGACATCGATATTGATGATGACCTCATGGACGAAGCACTCAAGTCATCTAGTCAGCGAACCAAGCGGCAAGCGATTAAGGAAGGATTGCGTTTGCTTGTACGGATCCATGGCCAGGAGAAAATCCGCAAGTTGGGTGGTGTATTAAAGTGGGAAGGATCGCTGGGCGCCATGCGGAATGGCCAGTAATCTTGTCCGATTCATCGGTCTGTATCGATTGTTTCAGCGTCACGCCGAGCGGGATCGAGATCCGTGGCCACCTTCGTCGTCTTGTCCGGCGGATCCGACGGCAAAGGCCAACGTCATGAGGGCGAACGAACAACTAGATTTTTAGCGAAAAAACACATAAGAGTTCGTTCTTAAGCGATGCAAGGCGTTCCGAAATGCAACCAAAACGAGATTTCTCCAATGTGTCATCATCAAATGTATAGGCAAGAATCCATTGACAAGCATGCAGCGATGCTTAGGCAATTTGCGCCAAGGAATTCACTTCCCAATGAGCAGCTCCATAATACCATTCTTCTTGAGACGACCGACTTCATAGTCACGCCGACTCCAGGTTCCATAGTACCGCACTGGATGATTGTGTGGCCCAAAAGATATTTCCCAAATTTCCTCGCTTTACAGCGCCAAACTGAAAAAAACACCAAAGGGATCGCGCTTGATATTAAGAAACAAATTGCACCAGATATTGACAATTTTATTTGGTTTGAGCATGGCGGTTACTCGCCGAATAGCATCGTCGGATGTGGCATTAATTTTGCACATTTTCATATTATCATCGATCCCAGTTTTGAATTTGGCGATTTTCGACATCGCGTCGAAGAAACAAAACAAATGAATTGGAAGGTCTGTGACGACAGAAAATTACAAGCTGGTCTAGCAGTGCATTCTGACTATCATATTTTTGGCAACAACGAACTAACCGTCTTTCGCTCAGACACTACCTCTTTGGGCTCCCAGTTTTTCAGGAAAGTGATCGCATATCTGATGGGAAGAAGTAGAATGTGGAACTATAAAGACCACGGATTTCCAAAAAATACAAAAAAAACGATCAATAGATTTGCTACAGTCGATAAGCTTAACTAGTCCGATACCAATCGTCTTGACTATCACTACGATGCATATACTAATTAAGAAGGTGACTTTGCAATGCGTATACTTCATCTGAGCGATTTTCACCTGGTACATCACGAGACGTTGAGCAAAGTTGAAATTTTCCGAAAAAGAATTGCACCTTTGGGAATTAACTTCCCACTTTCCGCTTCAAGAGCGGCAGATGGTGAGCGCCTATTGCAGCATCTGAAGGTACATGAGGAGGGTAAGGTAGACGCTATAGTCTTTTCGGGCGATGCAACGAGCCTGGGTGACGACAACTCAATGAGGGAAGCGGGACTCCTGTTGCGGGAGATTGCATCCATCTGCCTCAAAAGTGGCGATCAACGTCATTGCATTGCAATACCGGGAAATCATGATGTTCTTGAATGCGGCCTAAGGTCACTTCTTGATGATCTGCATGGTAAGCTTGGCCCGGGTATTTCGCTGATAATGCGCTTTGCCGCTGGCGGCAAATTCAAAGAATTCATAGATGCGTTGTCCGAACTTTTAGATTCGCTCGATGCTACCGCAGGAAATCCATCAAGCGCAGAGCAGGCATCAAACTTTCGCAATTTTCTACAGCTCAGATTTCGCGAACATTTTGACCCCTTTTCCAGTGATAGTTTGGGCGACTCGGTAATGCTCCGAACAGTAGATGGCAGTTGCATAAATGGCGACGAGATACAATTGAATATTTGCCCAGTAAATACGGTGCCAACGCAACCATTGTTTATCAACATGGGCATGGCAACCGGTCAGCATCTAAGAAATATAGTAGCAAATCGAAGCCTATTCACCATGAGGAACGCGAATAGCAAAACAACCGTCAATCTGGCAGTCACTCATCAGGGATTGATGACGTTGTCAAGAGATGCGGCTGCTGACTCAGCAGATCAATTTGTGAATCTAACAACTGTTCTGGAGCACTCGATAACCTCACAGGTTAACGGATTTATTCTTGGGAAAGCTCTTCAAGCCGCCGGTTATGATGCCCATCTACACGGTCATGAGCACCATAATACAACAATCAGATTTGACTTCGATGTCGAAAGATTCGGTAGCATCTATTCAGTGGGTGCAGGCTCTGCTTTCGAAGAATCTGGACAGCCTCTTAGCTTTCTTATCCATGAACTTCCAAATCCATTTTGCATGACGGTAACCAACTATCAATATGATAATTCATCCTCAACATTTTCGAGAAGCAGCAGTAATATAATATTTGATAAAATTAAATCTGGTAATAATACAATGCTCGCGAAAAAAGAAATAACCAATTTCTTTTTTAAAGATGACGAAAGAAATTTGAGTCCTGATGCACGAGTTAGTGGCGAGCATTTTACTGACGAGTGTGACAAGTTACTTGTGCAATCAAGAAATGGGCTATTGGTTTTTGGGGTAAATTTGGCTAACCTTCGGAACAATATTAGAGCCACACTCCGAGACAGCACATCGGCATCAAAAAAAGAGGCAATAAAGCGCCGTCTGACTGAAAGAGGTTTGGATATACTTGTCGTGAAGCCCATGTGGACATCGGAGGCCTATGCGGTATATGACAACAAGGATATCATTTCGGATATTTCCACACTAAGGTGTGAATGGAAGTCTTTCTTTGAAGAGGTCGCAAGCTACTCGCTTACAGACGTAAACACTCTTATTCAAAAGTGCAGGATCCGATATACACCTACTCCAATTGCACATGCTGGAATCTGTGAATATGTACCGAATGACGAAGGATCGATAGGACAACCGAAATTTTCGAAGGCACTTATTCAGATAATTAAGGTAGTTGAGGCATTTGATAATGAGATATTTCTCCAGCTTGATTATAGGGTTAAGAATGGCCTTTTGAGGTATTATGCGGGAAGCGCTTGGAATCTTTGGAATAAATCCGATGAACAAGGTGAACTGTTTGCGATCGAGGGGCGAGATCAAGTTGCATAAAAATTTGCAAAGATTTGCTCATATGGAGGCCCACCGTATCTTTCGAACGAAAGACCAAGGTGTAATTATCGGGGCAGGCGAAGATGATGTTGCGGCTGTACAATGTGGAGAGTGCATTTTACTTTTTACAAGTGATTACAAAAACTCCAAGCGTATAATTGAACGCTTTGAAGATTTAGACTACAGTGAACTCGGTAGATATTGTGTCAGGCAGAATTTATGTGATATTTTGGGATCTGGCGGCACTCCAAAGTGGTTCATGTTGTCTGTCATTTTTGACGAATATATAACAAAAGAAAATATAAGCATTTTTTTTGATAGTGTGAGTCAGGAATGTCATCGTTTTGGTATTACAGTTGTCGGTGGTGACACCAAGCAGGGTGACAGAACAGTAGTCAATGGTACTCTGATTGGCATTTGCGAGGGGCCAGTGTGGGCTCATCGTAATGCAGTAGTCGAGCACGACATTTATGTCACGGGGCCTCTTGGTGGTGTCACGGCAGCATTATGCATCTTGGAATTATCAAGCGATGATCTACTAAGACGAGATGCCCTGGCCTTGTTAACCGAAACAGATGTTCCGATCGATGTCATCGAATCTGTAATCGCTCTAAAAGAGAAATGTGCAGCGTCGGATATCAGCGACGGACTTGGCTATTCAATACATCAGATACTAAACTCCTCCAATATTGCTGCTACAGTATCAATTTCGAAAATTCCATTGCACCCTTTGGCATCGCTCGCGTCTCAGCACCTGGGTGTCAACCCATATTCGTTCGCGTTTGGCTATGGTGGTGATTTCCAGGTGGTCTTTACTGCACCACGTAGACTAGACGATGCTCTTAGATCATTTGGAGCAATAAATATTGGTTCCATTTCGTCTGGTGAACCAGTTGTTGTTGATGCTGGCGGTGACGAAATATTCCCGATTCCGGACTTTGGACATTTGGATTTCGTTAATCAATCGATTGTTGAGCGGTTCTTAGCATTTGCTAATTCGCTGCCGAAATATGAGAACCTGCCGCCAGCCAGATGATCCAGCGATCATTAGCATCTACTGTGATCTAATAAATTAGCTTGAAGCGACACTCAGTGCAATGGCGCATTCAGGTGAATGATTATTTGATGATGCACTAGGCATTGAAATAGAAGATGTGCACGCAGGAATTCATGATGCAGGAAATTCTATAGATAGGAATGGCTCTCGTTTTTCGGATTCATGCTCGAAGATATGATATTCACGCCTACACTCAGATATTTTTTCTCGGTCGAAATTCCTAGGCGCACATAAAATGATCTGTTTATTTAATTTTGTTGAGATAAGTGTCGAGATGATTATACCGAGGGATCCAAAGTCCTCGAACTGAAAACAGGCTTTTGCAAGATATTTGGATTTTCCGTCACCATTCCAGGGAGGATCGATAATCAAGCTATCCCCATAGTCAAATAAAGAACTAAGTTTTGATGGATTCAAATTTATCCGTAAGGTGCGTATCTTTTCGGACACGCCATAAAGATCTGCATTATGCCTTAAAGCGATTAGTTCGCTTGCACTGTTATCAATTGCAATAACGTGCTTGCCGTATCGAGCCGCGGCTATGGATAAACCTCCAATTCCACAAAATAAATCGACAACGGTCGGATTAGAAATTCTTGCAGCAATATCCAAACATGAGCTTTCCGGTTTTGTTGAGTATATACTATTGAGAGTGATAAGCGCATCATCGAATTTACTCAAGATATTATATCTGACATCATAGTATTTTGCATATTTTTTATCGACAGACTTTAAGCAATCGGATGAGCCTCGGAAAATTTTCTTTTCCAGCATTGGTCTTTTCCCAAGTTTGGCTTCGCATCGAAACAACCGACCTCCATGGTGGGGTCACTCATTCCTGAGATCTATTACTTGTAGATAGCATCTACGTAGTGAATGCAGCAACTTTGGGCTGACAGTGTCTCTCTTCGGCCTTTGCCTCCACTGAACGGATAACGTCTGCTTACGCCCGTGCGTAATCCCGTTAGCACGAGAAGGCGCCAGGATCGATCCAAGACAGAGGTGAGGGGTGCTCACCTGATGTCCGATGGATGTCGGATTGCCTTGATGCTCGGGTCTGTCGTGACGCGGACGCATTCTTGGTGGTGTGCAAGTTCAACCGCTGCAGCAATTACCCACTCGGATCGATGTCGAATTGCGATCATTACGCGAGAAAATTTAAAAACTTTCTCTTCTTGGGGAATAAAACACGCCGCTCATTCATCTAGGAGATCAGGCAAATCGGAGGAGAGCGCTCATGCGCCAAATAACCGAGCAGCGTCTGATCAAAGCTTTTCATGACCGTCTGGGCGGCGCGATTCGTGATGCACTCGCCAATCCGGATGTGATCGAGGTGATCGTAAATGCTTCCGGCCAGGTGTGGCTGGATACGCTTCGTCGTGGCCGTGTTCAGACTGAGAGCAAACTTCATCCGGCCGCCGGTGAAGCCATCATTCGGTTGGTCGCCCACCACATCGGTGAGACGGTGAGCGAGAACCGCCCGCTGGTTGCCGGGATCATCCCTCTCACCGGCGAGCGCTTTCAAGGGGTGCTGCCACCTTTGGCGAAAGCGCCGACCTTCACCATCAGAAAGCGCCCCACCGTCATCTTCCGACTCGATGACTATGTCGCCGATGGCGTCGCGAATGCGTCTTGCCTGGACCTGGTTCGCACAGCCCTCGCTGAGCGCAAGAATATTCTGGTCAGCGGCGGCACGTCGAGCGGCAAGACAACCCTACTGAACGCCCTGCTCGCCGAGCCCGTCATCGCAGATGACCGTGTCATCCTGATCGAGGATACGGTGGAACTGCAATGCGCCGCTGAGGACAAAGTCCAGCTCCTGACGAAACGGACCGAGCCCAGAGTTACGATCCGCGATCTCGTGCAGACCACCCTTCGTCTTCGGCCTGACCGGATCGTGGTCGGCGAGATCCGGGACGGCGCTGCTGCTCTGGAAATGCTGAAGGCCTGGAACACCGGCCACGATGGTGGTCTCGGCACGGTCCATGCCAACAGCGGCAGAGACGCGCTGCACCGATTAGAAGACTTGCTAAGCGAGGTGACTGGCCAGGTGCCGCACCGGCTCATTGGTCAGGCGATCGATCTTGTCGTGCATATCCGCCGCCGCCCTGAGGGACGGCGGATCGAAGAGATCATCGCCGTCGATGGCTATGAGCAAGGCGTCTATCGGACCCGCGATCTCACCCTGCCTGCCGAAGTTATCTCGGCACAGCCTTCACCCAGCCCGGAGAGGATACCGTCATGATGAAGCCCTTCATTGCAGCATCGAGCCTGATTGCCTTATCCGCTAGTCAAGCAATGGCAGCGCAAAGCGGCCTTCCTTGGGAGCAGCCGCTTGAGACTATCACTAACAGCCTGACCGGTCCGGTCCTCCAGACCTTTTTGATCATTGCGATCGTGGTCGCCGGTCTGATGATGGCGCTTACCGAAGTCAGCGCTGGTGCCAAGCAGTTACTGCAGGCGGTGTTCGGCCTTTCGGTTGCGGTTGCTGCTGTCAGCTTCTTTCCGCAATTCTTCGGTTTTGCCGGCGCGGCGACGTTCTGATGTCTGATCCTCATGATGTCGCCGTGCCGCTGCACACGAGCCTGACCACACCCATTCTCCTGGCCGGCACGCCGCGCGCCTTCGCGATCCTGAACGTGACGCTTTGCGCGGCGATCGGGCTTGGCCTGAGTCAGCTCTGGCTGGCACTACCGGCCGGTCTCTTCGCGCACGGCATCGCGGTCTGGCTGACACGGCAGGATGCCTGGTGGCTCGACGTGTTGAAGCGGCATCTCCACGAAAAGCCTTTCTACGAGGCCTGATGCCATGACTCCTTACAATAGGAACCATGGTCGTCTTTCCGATCTGATCGTCTGGGGCGTGTTCGTTGGTCCCGGTATTGTCCTGAACAAGGATGGCTCGCTCCAGACGACCTTCCGCTTTCGTGGCCCGGATCTCGACAGCTCGACCACCGCCGAACTCGCCACGACCATGGCGCGGGTCAACAACGCGCTTCGTCGCCTCGGCTCAGGTTGGTCCTTGCATGTCGAGGCCAGGCGTCATGTTTCCAGCGACTATCCCGACGCGATCCAGGAACCGCCGGCCGCTTGGTTGATCGATGAAGAGCGGCGTCAGTTCTTTGGCGATAGCGGCACCAAACTCACCAGCACATTCTTTCTAACATTATCCTACCTTCTACCCGAAGACCGCTCGGCAACGGCGTCAAGCTGGTTGTTCGAGAACAAGCCGGCCGGAGAAACCCGCAGGGTCGAAGAGCAGATTGCCGCCTACCGGGAGACGGTCCGACAGATCACCGATCTGCTCGGCACCGTCCTGCCGATGATCGAGCCGCTCGATGACGGCGCGACACTCACCTATCTCCATGACTGCCTTTCCTGGTCGCGCATCGACGTTCGTCCACCAGATGGCGTGCAACTGTTCGACTCCTTTCTTTATGACACCGACTTGTTACCCGGCTTGGAGCCGATGCTCGGCGATCGCTGGATCAAGCTGCTCGCCATCCATGGATTTCCAAACGAGACCGTACCGGCACTGCTCGACCGGTTGAATAGCCTGCCTTTCGAATACCGATGGACGTCGCGTTTTCTTTTTCTGAACAAGCAGGGTGCCGAGGCCGAACTAAGCCGCGTGCAGCGGCAATGGTTCGCGAAACGAAAAAGCCTCGGTCGGCTCCTGATGGAGATGCTTTCTAAAGAAGAGAGCGCACTCATCAATACTGATGCCTTGAACAAGGCGGCCGACGCCGACGCGGCACTGACCGAGCTCGCCGAGGAGTCGGTCGGCTTTGGCTATTTCACGCCGGTCGTCATGGTCTGGGATCAGGATCGCGAACTCGCCGCCGAGAAGCTTGCCTTGGTCAAGCGCGAGATCGACGGACTGGGCTTCGTCTCGAAGGAAGAGAGTTTCAACGC
>JBCCUK010000064.1:0-9205 GCA_039196965.1 Pseudomonadota bacterium
GCAGGTTGAAGGAAGCAGCTGCACATGCTGCACCAAGAGAAGACAGCAACATCCGCAGGCCGGACACAAACCCCCTGACAATACCTATCTACCAAAAACGGTCCATTATGCAACACGCCCCCTGCCCTCTCCATACTGTTGCAAATATATGTTGCGAATTATCTTGATTGAGCAACAAGAAAGCGCAACAATGTTTGTATGAACCTAGGCTATGCCCGCGTATCGACCGACGACCAAGCTACCGCCGCGCAGCTTGACGCGCTGTGCGCGGTCGGATGTGAGCGCGTCTTCGAGGAACGCGCGTCCGGAGGCCGCTGGGATCGGCCCGAGCTGCACCGGATGCTCGACCAGCTCCGCCAGGGGGATGTGGTTATTGTTTGGAAGCTGGACCGGCTGTCCCGGTCTTTGAAAGACCTTCTGTCCATCATGGAGAAGATCGATGTGGCAGGGGCCGGATTCAGATCGCTGACCGAGGCCATCGACACGACAACGCCCGCCGGGCGCATGATGATGCAGATGGTGGGCGTCTTTGCCGAATTTGAGCGTGAGATGATCCGGGAACGGACCCGCGCCGGTCTGGAGCGCGCGCGCAAGAATGGACGCCACCCTGGGCGCAAGCCGAAGCTGTCGGACGATCAGCGTCAGGAAATCCGGGACATGGTGCGCTCAGGCAAGCGTACAGAGGCCGAGGCCGCGCGGCTTTTTGGTGTTCACCGCTCCACGATCAGCCGTGTCATGCGGGAGGTAGCGTCCGATGCAGCAGCTTGAAATGTTCCCTGAGGACATTCGCGTCGAGCGCGTAGACCCTGAAACCAATATGTATCGTTTCTATCGGTTGCGCTTGATGCCCGACCTGTTTGGTGGTGTGTCGCTGTTGCGCGAATGGGGCCGGATTGGCACCCGGGGACGGCACCGGATCGACTGCTTCAAGGATGCTGGATGTGCAGCCGACGCAATGGTCACGCTTTATCGGGCAAAACAGAAGCGTGGCTATCGGCTCGCTATGTGAATTTCACCTATGACTCCTTGACAGTCGTCCTAGGATTGCGGTTCGCATAGCTCTCACTAACGAAACGTCCGGACTTGGCGCTCCGTGCCGATCTTGTTGATCCGCCGCCTGTTTTCTCAAAAACAGTCGTATTCGGGCTGCGCTTTCCATGTGCATTGGTCACATAGCGACCAGAGATTGCACTGCGGTAGTGACCGCCGCCGCCAGATTTCTTTGCCATAGCTTTGACTTCCTCCTACTCGGTTACTTCCTCGAAAATGGGATCACTGACGCCGTATTCCCTACCCCGTCTTCACGAGGCATGTCTGACTTGAGCTGAAGCTGAACTACGTCACCAGTCTTCTTACTGAACCAGCCCGAGGGAAGGTTTGCGATGTTCTCGATGTCTCCTGGGTGCATCGTGAACTCCATAGCAAGAAGATCCTCCTTGCTGCGAACTCCCGAATCTACAATTAGACGAAGAGCATCCTTAAGGACTTGCGGCTTGGGTATCGCCCACTCCTTGTCCATCGGTTCCTGCTTGTTCCACCCTTTTGCGGAGTAGAGCTTGTAGAGCTGCGTCCCATGTTCTGGCGGGATGACCTCAAGATCGAGCAACCGCTTGATCTGGGCCTTGACCGAAACCCGCCAACGTTCCTTCAAGGACAGCAGACCGGCCAAGGAATAGTGAGGCACTTCTGGAACGTAGGAAGCCTCTGGCATCAAGAATGCGCTTGCGAAGCGGAACGCCTGTCGCTCGATCTCCTTGAGATCGCGTTTGAGATCGTCGGCGGATACCATCTTGTGGAGAACGGCATGACCAAGCTCATGGGCTGCATCCATCTGTCGCCGTGGCAAGTTCATTTTGTCGGATGCCAGCAAGATGTGAGGGCGATCTTCTGACTTCGACCAACTGCATACGCCGTCGAGTTTGGAGGTGCCCATCTCAATCGAGCCGACGACACACCCGATCTTCTCAAGGACCGTTACAATGTTGGGACAGGGTCCATTGCCCATACCCCAGTGCTGACGAAGATCATCGGCAATAGCCTCAATGTCTTCGTCTCGGAGCTGTTTATATGAAGTTCCACCAAGAACATCCGGTATGTCGAGCTCTGGAAAATCGACATAGTGCTGCACAACGTCACTGATCTCATGCAACCAGTGCATCTGGGCTTCTTGGTATGATAGGTCACGTTTGAGAGTGCTTGCCAGTGTTCGATAGAACACCGGGCGCGGACTATCGAAAACCGGCCGAAGGAAAAACTCTCTTCTCACGCGCATAGCGCGTGCAAGGTCTGTCAATGCGTCGGCTTCTGGTGCCTGCTTCCCGGTTTCCCATCTGGACACCGAACTCGGACTTACGCCCAAGATACCGGCCAATTCCTTCATGCTTTGAATGCGCCTTGCTGCACGGGCCTCAACGAGTCTTTCCGGCACGAAGCCGGGAGTTCCAACACGCATACTGTCCTCCTATCGGTGCACGAGGCACCAACTACGCCTTGCCGTCTTCGTCGAGTTCAGAGGGCAGCGCTTCGGGAGGCACAAATGGCTTGATCGTGCCCTTCAAGCGCACAGCCCCACCCGAGGGCTGAGAGGGCGGCATGGGGAACGGAGAACTCGGTTCCGACACCTCACCGCCTCCGGCAAGGTATTCATCAATACGTTCGTAGAAGAGAAACTGATCGTATTCGGAGTTGATCACCCCAATCGCCAGCTCTTCGATCTTACCCGCCGTTTCTCGGTCGCGGGAGAAAAGCAGAGAGATAAAGATATCGCCCACCTTCGGATTTTTGCCATCAAAGTCGAAGCGCGGCGAAAGCTGATAGTTCATCGTCACGCCTGCCAGACGGGATTTGTTCTTCGTCGGCAAGGTGCTCGTTTCTGGCATCGCGGCGAGACTGAGGATGAACCCCTGCCCTTCATCGCCGAACCGCATGAACGGTTGATAGAACTTCAGGGCGGGATTCTCTGAGATAGCTCCGCCTTCAAGCATCGCGCCGCCGTGAAGTTCACAGACTTCCTGGAACCCCTTTTCCATCATGTGAAAGCGGGAAAGGCCTTCGAGGGCGCGAGCACGGCGCGGATCAAGGCCTGAGTGATCCTGGATCATGCGGTGCGCTTTTTGGGCTTCACCGCGCATGCGATCTTCAAGGTCGATGATCAGGCCCCGATAGATGGCGACAGGAAAGCGCGTTCTGACAAAGTCCCCCATGACTGCTCCGATTCTCTGGGGTTGCGTTTTTATGGAAAACTATCCTCGAAAATTGCGTTAAGTCAAGAGACGATCGTTTTGTTTCCCCACAGATGGGGTTCACGGCATTTGGTGAGAGACGGTCATCGCTCTGGAGTAGAGTTTGATCCGTTTGGTTTTTATGGCCATGAAGCGCGACGCGTTTGCTGAACACACCTGACAATATGATCAAAGCAGTGAGTCTTGCCTATCATCGGCCTTGCCGCCCTTCCCCGAACTCTTCGCATCGAACGCGCCTGCCGCCTGCAAGGCGTCAGCCGTGATGATCGGGCCGTCACAGATACGCGTCAGGAGATCGGCCTGTCGGTCTTCGAGAAGAACTAGACGACCCAGCACATGAAGGACATTCAAAAGCTCTGATGTATACTCTGCCAACCAGTGGTCTGGATAGATTTCTTCCAACGGTGATGGTGCGCGGCGCTCGCCGATTGTAGTTCGGGTTCGATCCTTCTTTCGATAGCTAAACCAATGGATCAAGACCTGTTTTCCGGAGACTTCGTACTCCCAAACAGCCTTCGGCACATTGTCAATGAAACCCGAACCGACATGGAGGCGCTGCATTTCATCGTCATAGGAGATATCATCGGGCATCTGGTCGGGGTCAGTTGGGATCGCACCATCTTTCGGGATCGTCGGCCCCTGCCCTTTCGACATGCGTGGCGGACTGGCGGGACGATCCTTGGACGCGTCTGTGAAGCGCTCCCCGAAGGTGTGGAGCCAAATAACCTCCTCACCAATTGATACGGCCTCTTCAAACAACTCGCTATCAGATGTGATCGGGATGCGCAGGCCCGGTTGCACCAGATCATCCTTAAACCGTGCGGTGTAGGCTGGATGCGCTGCCATTGCTGCCAGATATGCCATAAAGGCTGTACCAGAGACCTCTTCGCCTATTTCTTCTTTAATGGTTTCGAGGAGTGGCGGCTTAATATTCGGGGTATTCAAGCTTCTGTCTGACCACAACGGAAACACCCGCCCACCAGATGAGCCTTTGTAAAAATTCAAATCTGGAGGAAAGGCTGCGAAAGTTACAGCCGGACCGTTTGAAGGTGCCCGCTTCTCTAGGGAGAATAAATAGACTTGTTCGTCTGTTTGGTTCTCCCAAAGGGTCGGGTTTGACTGATTAATCAGCCGCCCGTCAGGAATGATCCACTGTCGATCAAAGGATCGAAAACTGTAGCGAGTTGGAACGATGCATGCTGACGTGTCTGCATTCACCGGTCCTGAACGATACTCATGCCCGTACAGTCCGCTTTTGAGTGGTTTAGCTACATGCTTATCCCCTGGCTTTCCGTTCCGAAGATGCGGATGAAATGCGTCTCTCTTCCTTGCGGCATCCTTTTCGCCGATCAGGCGGTCCCATCTGTTCTGCAAAGACTGTCTATCAGGCGCTATGACCCAAACCCTACCAGGCATCACACCAGAACCAGAGTAGGTAAAAATCTCATCTAGCTTGGGAAAATCGCCCCATGTTCCAGCCGCTCTGGGGAAGAACGAGCCGCGCGGTTGATTTGAACATTCCATCCACTCCGGTCCATCGAGCTTAATCTCGCCAAGCTCCTGGAACTTGGTCTCGCGTGGACCAGAGGCCAGAGCGCGATATCGGACACGTGCAGATGCGGTAGCTGTAGTGTTCGTTCTCCTCAGGGCCATGACAATGCAGACAGGCTGCTGCACGTCTTGAAATATCCGTGTACTTATTTGTGGTTGGTGTCCTTCTGGAGAGCAATCAATCACCCAGATTTCTTCGGCCTGTGCTCGAAGGTCGGCGCGCATCTTCTGGAAGCCATCGCCACCTAGGAAACCCGCTGCTGTAATGAAGGACACAATACCTGTTTGATCTCGTTTGCGCTTGCCTTCGATTTCCGCAGGATCACCATCTCCAAAAACCTTCCACGTCGCCCATCGCCAAAAATAGACGTATAGATTGCGCAGGTGCTTAGCATGCGTGCCAACACTCCATTCTGTTGGTGGCATCCAATCCATTAGCGGCCCAGGTCGGTTCCCGCTTCCGCTTTCGACCCATCCACCGAGGCCCTTCGCTTTGTCCTTGTATGGTGGGTTGCCGATCACGACCGTAATTTTCTCCTGCTTCTTGATCTCATTGGCCTGTCGTCGCGACTCTCCCAGCGGCATCAGGATTTGCGGGATATACTCGTCTTCGAGGTAGGGGTTCCCGAGCGTGTCGGTCACGAAAAGGCGCATAGGATCAGCCTGACCAGCGAACTCCTCACCGGCCAGGTCCCGCAGCTCAGCCAGCAGCCGAAGTTGGGCCACAGCAAATGGGCCGAACTGAAGCTCGAAACCGATCAGGCGCGGGATCGCAGCCTGGACAATCCCAGACACTGCGCCGGCGCCTTGATCTTCCTCTGTAGCTTCAGCTATGCGCCTCAGAACGCCCAAGAGGTAAGTCCCCGTCCCTGTCGCGGGGTCGGCAATCGTGACGTCTTGGTTGCCCAGGCCATCCGTCAGGCCAAAATACTCGCTAGACCGCAGCGCTTCATCCACCAGCCTGACCATCGACATCACGACCTCTGGTGGCGTGTAGTAGGAACCCGTTTTTCGGCGCAGCTCGTCGTCATAGGCCTTCAGAAATTTTTCATAGAAATACAGCCACGCCTCAGGATCGCCTTTGCTGATTACGCTCCATTCCACGGCATCAAGTACACGTGTCAGTGTGGCGAGAGATGTCTTCAATGTTTCTTGGTTTTCGGCATCATCGGTGAGCAACCGGAGTGCAGTGCCGATTAGAGTGTTGGTTTGCCGCAACTCCTTGGCCACACGATCAAGGCCATCTTTTAGCGGAATCCTGCGCGCCCGTGCCATGAGCATGCCGAAGGTGACGGCTTGAGCGTAGCCGTCGGCGAACGCAGCATCGGTTGCATTTGGGAAGAGCAACTTGCGCCAGTCCTGAGCAAGATTGGTCAATGGGCCTGAGCCTTCGCCAAGCTGCTCAGTCACCTCTTCGCGCAATAGTCGGCAAAGGCGGGCAGT
This sequence comes from Pseudomonadota bacterium, assembly GCA_039196965.1. GTDB lineage: Bacteria > Pseudomonadota > Alphaproteobacteria > Caulobacterales > Hyphomonadaceae > CALLCD01. The sequence continues at coordinate 6,237 of JBCCUK010000064.1, forward strand.
CATTTCGGCTAGAGCTGGGGCGGTTTTGGGTGGTTGCGGCTGCCATTGAAAGAAATCAGAAAACCGAGCCAGTAGTTCCGATGGGGCGGTCAGTTTGCTGCCAGCCGTCTCGATATCCCCATCGAGCGACACGACCTTTCCTTCTAGCTCCCCATTCCTCCAAAGGCTGAACGCATTGCCGTCTGTGTACATAAGGTTGGGCAGGGTCTTGAGTTTTTCCCACTGCTCCTGATCATGTTTGTCCGTGAAGCGTCGCGGATCAGCGCCCTTACCTGGTGCCTTGACTTCAACAAATCCTACCAGGGCGGAGTTATATGTAATGGCGTAATCAGGTCGGGTTTTCAGGTCGGCCAATGAAGTCTCACCGACAGGCACAACTGCCCCCGGCGTCAGACCCGCCAACTCAGCTAGCTGAGTGATGAGGCTTTCCAGCGGTGCACGTAGTTGATCTTCCGGTGCACCCGATACACCTGCATTCTTGAGCTTTGATTTTGCCGTTGCACCAAAGCTCGAAACGATTTCTTCAAATGATTTACTCAACTCTGCCCCGAAAAATTTTTCTTTGGTTCTGCCGTGCCCGAGACAACCTCTGCTCAGTTCACTTCAATAGCTCTTGTACTACAGAAGGCTTCTTTGAAATCAGCGCGAGCAAGACCTGAGCCGGTCCCGTAGGACTGCGCCGTCCGTGCTCCCAATTCAACAACGTGCCTTTAGCAACGCCGATACTGCGGGCAAACTCCGCCTGAGAAAGTCCCGTTGCAGCGCGCACCACTGCAACATCAATTTCTGGAACGGCAATCTCGTGGACACGGGCATCAGCCCCCTGCCCTTTCGAAAACGCCTTTGCCTCTTCGAGACCTTGCTTGATGCTTTCGAACGCACTCATTGTTTGTCACTCCACATGCTCACGATCTCCTTACTCAGTTCGACGGCCGCAGCTTGCTCTTTGGTGGTTAGGTTTGCCTTCTCATTCTTCGCGAAGATCGTAACCAGGAAGATCGGCATATGCCGACCACCAAATACATAGATTGTCCGAAACCCACCGCGCTTGCCCCCGCCTTCCCGAGGAATACGGACCTTTCGCAATCCTCCGCCGAGCGAGGTCCCCGCCTCAGGGTTTTCGGCGATCCACACGATGGCGGCTTCGCGCTCATCATCGGACATGACTGTCTTTGCCCGGCGTTGAAATTCCGGCAGCTCTACGACTGTCTGCAACTTAGTCATCAGATATACGTCACTGGCACATAAGTCAATGACGCACTCATGTCGTTTTCCCATTTTTGTATGCGACGAGCATGTCAGCTAGCACATCATTGAGCCGCCTGCCCTCCTGATCCCTTAAATCGTTGAGCTGATTTCGGAGGTCTGAAGAGACATAAATGCGCCAATACGTCATGTCTTCGTTCAACGGTGGCCGCCCACGCCTTGGAGCCGAAGATGGTTGCGCTGTGTCAGTGGAACGATTGAAGCCGTTTGCACGTCCTGCTGCCGCGACGGCTGCAGTGTCGGCCCTTGGGCGAGAGCCTTTCTTCTTGCGTTTTAACCCTGCCCCAATCTTTGGCTCCGGGGCTCCTTCTTGGTCGTCATCGCTCAGGTTCAAAAACGTCCCTGCCATCACTGTGCCTCCAGTATCTCTGCAAGCTCTTTGCCTAATCGTGCGGTATTGCTGATCGCGCTCTTCACAGACTGGCTGTCTTGAAGTTCGAAAAGGGTTCGGCCCTCTGCCATGACTCGTTCAAAAGGCGCTCTTCTCATCAGCTCGGTCTGCAGCCGCTCTACTCCTGCCCCATCCAATTCAGCCAACAGCTCCTTGTGAGATGTCGTGACGATGGCGGCGTCTGTCTGTGTGATCAGAATGCGAGCTGGCACTGTCCGCCTGGCAGCACGCCCCGCGTCCCGGATCATTTTAAGGGCCGCGCCTGCCGCATCACCATCAAGGGCGCTCGGCCGCATCGGTACAATGCAGAGATCAGATGCCGAGGCGGCGTAGGATGCCATGAGGCCCGCCACACCCTCTAGGTCAACGAACACCAGGTCATGGTCATCCCCCGCCGCCTCTAGCGTGTCGAGAATGGTGCTGTCAGAAGGGTCGGAGATCACCTTGAAAGGAGCATCACCAAGGTTCTCTTCATTGCGCTTGCCCAACCAGACACGCGCGATGCTTTGCCGAGGGTCAGCATCAACGATGGCAATTGAGAGGTCTTCGTTCTTTGCGAAAACTGATGCCAAGGTCAGTGTTGCAGTGGATTTCCCACAACCACCCTTGGGTGAGAGGACGCTTACAATCATTTGTCTGCTCGTTGTTTTTTCTCTTTTATGTGACGTGCCACAAAATATGTCACGTCATTTTTTATATGCGGCATATTTTATACCGTGCTATTTTATACTGCATATAATATGCACTACTGCTGGCGAGCGGCCCACTTGCGACAGAACCCGATGAAGGCGCTGTCTGGGTTTCGTGGAGGCTCCATCCCCTGTTCAAGCAGGCTCATAACCCACCCACGCCATTCCTGTTCTATTACATAGACATCCCAGCCAGGTGCCGCTTGCCGGGCGGCCTCGAAAGTTTCGGGCTTGAGCTTGGTTGTAAATCCCAAGTCAGAGATAACCGGTTGCGAGGCACGGCTACGGAATGAGACCATATCGTCTTCGAGGCTCACCGAGTAGTCGGGCAGGTGGTCAAAATCGCAGAGCGCGCGAACGGCCAGCCGGAAGTTACGAATGGCATCGCTTGATCCACACTTCTTTTGAAGCTTCTTCAGGCCGATCTGCCAAGCCTCTTTCGAGCCACAGTGCTTTCGCGCGATTTCGTAAATCCGGCGCTCGATTGGCTTACGTAGGCGAAAATAGTCCGGGTGAAGGGTCAGAACTTCGTTGGCCTCGATGGCCTTGAACAGCCACTCCGAGAGCTTGAGGCCCCATTCAGTAACGCGGCCGTCATGCCGCTTGCGCTTGATCTTTGCCCC
>JBCCUK010000065.1:0-9097 GCA_039196965.1 Pseudomonadota bacterium
AAGAATTCGGGCTGGTTGCGGGGAACGCAAGTACCGAAAACATACTTTCCTGAGAATTGCGGTTTGACCATTGGTGCACGCTGGCCTGTCCACAAAGAAGCGGCCCGCTCATCAAGGTTTAGTTCTCTGCACCAATCGGAGGTTTGCCACCAGCAAGCCTGATGGGTTATGGAGCGCATGTCCGTTCGTGACCTTGAACAGTAGCACATTCGGCCCTTTTACGAATCCGCTAGAGATGCTGAAGCTCCTGAGCTTCGTAAAATCTCTATCCTTATGTTGCACGCCCGTGGCTTTGCCATTTAGTAAAATAATGCCGGTATTGTCCGTCACCCACTCGCCGGAGAGGGAAACAGACTTTTCGTCGATACCCCTGAGGTCAATCTTCATCGTGTAGTCATAGACACCCTGCGGTGTCTTTCTTTCATGATATACGGATATCGGCGCAATCCAGGCGGACCCAACAGGAGGCGCCATCCAGGCCGCATCCGGATCCACAATGACCGCAGGTCCATGGTCGCCCGTCCTGGTCGTCATGATATAGTGCAGATCGTTCTCGCCCGGAGACCGCACCTTTCCATCTTGATCGACCCCGGTGTTGAAGACCCTGATGACCCGCTCGCCCTTGGCGACCGCCAGCACGCCAAGGGGGGATACAACAACATCCCCTGCCCCACCCTGGTCGGATAACGCCTTTCCTATGCGCGCATTTTGGTAAGCGACAAGCTCGCCGCCAGCTGCAACGGCATGGGTCTGACGGCTGCCGATCACCTTGCTCAAGCCTGGCCACCCGGCAGCCCCTTTGACATTGCCAGCGACATGCACACCATCTCGGGCACCGAGGACGATCGCGTGCTTGGACAATGCGATGGACATGACCTCGAGATTGGAAACGCCGTTGCCAACAGCCGCATCGGCCTTCTTGTCCTGTTTCCAACCGCCGTTTTCGGCGCGGTCATAGACGACAAGGCTGGATGCCGTATCGCCTGCGACAAGCATCTTGTTGCCAGCCATAGCCAGCGCCCGACCGAAGCCCATCCCATCTGGATTGCTCAGCTGTATCGAAGGCTCGAGATCCGTCGACGCAAGTCTGTAACCATGGACAACACCCGTGTGGGCGTCGGCCGATCCGGGATCACTGACAAAAAGCGTGTTGCTGCTCAACGCAACGGCGGTGCCAAAATGCTGTGTGTTTTCAGACGGTGTCTCGACTTTTTCGGCGAAGATGGATGATCCGAGGTCGGCGATATGGCCGAGCCTCGAGACATATGCGCCGCCTCCTCCCGCCTTGTCCGGCGCGCCGAAGGCGACGTTGTCGTCATCAATCGCAACCGCGGCACCGAAGCTTTGCCCGCCGTCGAAATCGTCGTTGGTGATTGGCGGCGAAAGCTGCCAATCGGGTTTACCTCTGGCAGCCTTCTGGTCGACAAAAAGATAGGCTGCGCCTACATAGATGGTGCTGTGATCGGCGGCCGCAGCGGGTGCTCCGATCGCGATCTTGCTGCCATCCTTGCTTATCGAAAGCGCGGCGCCGAAGTCATAGCCGACGATCGGGCGTCCGAACGCATCCCGCCACGAGCTTTCCGCCGTTTCCACCCACGCATCTTCGTCGCGCAACTCAAGCAAGTTGGGCTGGAGGCGCGCCGACAACGTCCACTGTTTATTTTGAAACCTATAAAGATAAACCACGCCAAAGACGGGACTTGCCGCTTTTTGCGCGGCGACCAGCAGTGTCGATCCGTCCTCCGACATGGCCAGGGTTCTGCCGAAATTGACGATGGGCTCATGCTCAGGCTTGGGAAGGTTGGTTGATGTTGCCGACATGGTCATGCCGCACCTCTCTCCTTCTCTTTCCAGTTCTTTCGATTGTTGGACTTGTTTTCTTTAAGTCCTTTCAGGCCAAGCGTGCGCATGTAGAGAAAGACGGCGCGTTCCAGCTTCTTGGCGGTATCCGCGGCCTTGGAGGAAACAAGTGTCTTCCACTCCGTGCTTTCCGTCTTGAGGTCGCCGCCGGCCGGCGTGCCGGCTTTGGCTTCGTTCTTTGAGCCGTCACCTGTCAGATATTCAGCCACTGCCTTGCCGATGCGCTCGGCTTCGGTGCCGGTCTTGAATTTGATGACCTCGTCGGCAAGCTTGTCGATCAGCGCCTGGTTGCTCGTGATATCGATGGCCGGCACAGATGGCGATGCTTGCTTAACTTCCGGCTGGCCGCCACTCGGCGAATGCTCGCGCGCGACATAGGTCACCCGGTGAAGAACCCGCCAGACCTCGTTCGGCCGCCCCTCGGCTTCACGGAGGGCAGCCGCGTCCGGATCGTCGCCGTTAAGCCATTGCCGATCGACGACCTCGTTGAAGAACGTATCGAACGCGGTCTTGTTGGGGGCGAGATAGAACGTCTTGAACCGATAGGCCGTGACCTTGCCGGGCGTGGTGACGCCATCATAGCCCTTCGGTGTGGCGCCCGGCTTGACATCCTTGCCGTCATTCCACTTCTGCAAGAAACCTTCGCCATCTGCCTGAACCTTGATGGCGAAGTCGCGGCCCTCCTTCTTGCTTTTGGTGACCGTGCTGTGGAGCTCGAAGCCGTAGGCGACGCCGCCGTCGACAAAGAAGCCCGGGGAGAAGGAGGCGTTGGCGTCGATACCGAGGCTGGTCGCATTGTCGAAGGTGCCACCAGCGGACTCCTGGCGGGTCAGCGCGGTCTGCTCCGTTTCGGTGTAAAGACCGCCATCAGCCGTCCAGACGTAGCTGTTGACCATGTTGCGGGTCTTTCGCTCCTTTCGCCATTCGACGGGATCATCGGGCCCATAGTCGACATTGGATTTCGGCGAGTTGCCGAGCGCTTTACTGAAATCACTAACATCCAACTCGGCATAGGCGGCTTCGAAGGCGGCTTCCTCCGCTTCGATGTCGGCGATCAGGCTATAGGCCTCCTTCGGCTTGAAGTAGCTTCCCGGTTCCTGATCGGCCTGCGGATATTTCGGATCGTTAAAGAAGCCGATCTTGCCGTCGAGCGTGCCTTGCTTGGTGTAGGTCGGCTCGATCTGGAACATGATGACGTTGAAATCTTCGGGAATGTCGGGATCGGGCAGAAGCTGCATGCCGATCACGCTGCCGGTCGTTTTGAGACGCAGGACGTAGAGATTGGCGACCCGCGATTTCACCAGCGCGTAGCCGACATTGTCGGGGATGTAGCGCCGTCCAAAATGCTTTTGGATCGGGCTCTTCTTATCCCACTTCTCCCAATCCCCGGAAGCAGCCAGGCTGTTGTTCAGCGTCTTGGTGTTGCCTGAGCTGACATTGGCGCCTTTGAGATGGCTGAACTTGAAGTCGGTGCTGGCTTCAGCCGTGAATGGCCTGGCACCGGCTTTGAGGAGGAGCGTGTAGACCCCGATGCCGCCCTCGATCTTAGCGTTGAATGCGGGGCCGATAGCGAAGCGAATGGCGTTGTTGAGGCTGATCGTCTTGTCCGCAGACAGGCTGCGCAAGGTGTTGTCAGCCTCGACCAGCTCGACCCGCGAGGCGCCGGAATAGGACTGGTAGCTGGTGGTGCTCGTCCAATAGGGGCGGGTCAGGTTTTCGCTGGGCAGCGGCGGCGCGCCTTCGATGTAACCGTGGAGCTGAGGCCGGGTCTGCATCTGCCCGATATAATCCATGGCGACGTCACCAACTTTGAAGCCGGTGACGAGAACGCAAGCATTCTTGTCGTTGACATAAGCATAGCCGCGTTTCATCACGCCTTGGAGCAAGCCTGCCTCGTCGGTCTGAAGCTCGCCATATTCGGCTGCCGTCGCCGGAGACGCGCCGGTCGCCTGCCAGGCGGTCGGGAGCGCGTTCAGCGAATCGCTCATCATCGGCATGTCGGTGCCGATGGGCGGGAGATAGGCCTTGTCGTTGCCGGCGACGGTCTTGCTCCATGTCTTGAAGCTCGACAATCCCTTCAGTTCCATGTGGGCACCAAGCGCGCCTTTCGCCTTGCCGTCCTTGTTGAGCGGCCAATAGCAAAGCAGCGTCTTCTCATCACCGTGCAGCTCGGAGAAGGCATGATCGGCAATCTGCTCGGGCGTGCGCGCCTCACCCCAGATGCGGACATCGCGCATCTGGCCGAGGAAAGGCTCGGTGATCGCGCCGGACTTGGATTCACCCGCACCGATCAGTATTTGCGAAGCCGTCTTGCCATAGCTCCCGATCTCCTCGGGCTTGGCAGCGACATGCTCGACTTCCCTGCCATCCACGAACAGCTTGAGTTCCGAGGCAAGGCGCGAGTAGCACCGCATATAGGAACTGTCGAGTGTGAAGCTGTTGCTCCCCTCGACATCGGCCACGGTCTTGCCCTCCCCCGTATTGAAGCGCCAGTCGATCGCAGGCGGGGTCACGCCGTGGGGCATGCCCATCTCGGTTGCGAGAGCGGGGGCATCGGCAGCGATGTTCCGTTCCCAGAAACGGACCATGCCGATTTCACCATCGAAATAGCCCCCCTCTCTGGGATTGCGGCAGCCGAGATAGACAGGCCGCTCACCGGTCGCTTGAAATTGCCACTCGCCGCTGGGATTCTTTGAAGACGCCGATGCTTTCGACCCACCCATTTGTATTTCTGCGCTGCCGTTGAGATTAGTTTCCGGAAGCGACAAATCAGTCAGGAAGGCGAAGGCTGAGAGATGCGTGACCTTTGAGCTGTCCTTGCCGCTTGAGCTCAGGGCTGTGTAGAGATAATCGACTTCTTTTTGCTCCTTCTTGTCCCCATTTCCGGCCACGGACGTCGGCAGCGGCTTTTCGCCGATCGAAAGCGATGCGCCAATCGCGACATAGTAGGGTTTGTTGCCCGTGATCTGCGCACTACTGACAACCGAAAAGCTCTTACTCTCGCCCGACGCCGGATCGACGAGGTTGAAGTCCAGGAACAACCGCCAATTCAAGCCTTCGGGCCGAAGACCGAGCGCATAGCCATTGCCTTCGTCATCGGTCTTGGAAAGGATGTAACACGTACTCAATACACCCGTCGGCTTGATCAAAGCATCAATGCTGAAGGCTTTTTCTGGGTCGAGATTTTGGCCTTCCGCGCAGACGGCTTTTTGTTTCTCGGAAGCTTTGAACGCCAGGGCACGGTTATGAGCGCAAACCGCCGCGACATGGGTCCACTGGTTGTCGCTGGCCACGCCATATTTGCTGCGAATATGCCGTCCGCCGGTGCTGACATTCACATAGAAGAGCTTCTCGTCGGACGTATCCTGGATTTTTGATCCCTTGCCTTTGACTTTGCCGATCCAGTTGTGGTGCGTCTGGCTCTTCGCATCATTGCTGATCGTCATCTCGCCGCGACCCGACTTTTCCGGCCGCGTGAAAAGGTAGAGGGCGACAAGGCCGTTGCTGTCGGGCGCTACGCCTAGTCTTTTGATGGTCCGCAACTCATCAAAAGATAACACCCGGTTCCACAATGCTGGAGAGCGGATGAAGATAGAGTTTGAGTCAGCCCCATGAAAACTGAGGCTGTTCGATTTAAATGTTCCGTCCGGCGGAATATATACTTTTCCAGACTTCGGCCGAAGATCGTCATAACTATCGAAAGAGTACTCGTTAATATTTGTAACATATTTTACAGAAAAAGCAATAAAATGCCATTCATCTGCCTTCAGATGCTCGTACAACCATTGGCCGCTAAATAGACCACATGATCCACTCATTTTTATTGGATTGAAAGTTAAAAAATTTTTTCCTGTAGAAAAACGCAATTTTACCCAAAAAGCTACTGTAAAGGCTTTTTTGGTGAAGTTGGCTTTATCGATGGCGAACGAATCCTTGCTCGAAGAAAGCTCCAATGTATTGCCGCCGATGGCAGCACTGGTTTCGAGGCCGAGGGCATAGTCATCGCTTCGCCGGCTGTCGGCGGCGGCTGCGGCGATGATCCGCTGGCGGTTGTCCCGGCTCGTAGACCGCACCCACGTTTCGACGGAAAAATCGCCCTTTGGGATCAGGGCCTGCTGTTGCTTGTCGCTCAACGTCGCGCTGACGGTCTTGCCGGCCTCGAACTTTGTCGCCGATGGCGCAAGGTCACAGACCCAACCGCCCGAAACCGACTTACTTGATATCCGAGCTGCAATATGGTTGTGATCAATCTTAGGCGGATCGAGATGGGCCGTCGCGCCATTTGCTGGCAGCGGATCGCTGCTGGCAAGAAAAATCGCGGAACCGTCGCTCCAATTGTGCTCAAAGCTTGTCGGGGTTTTGGGTTTCCAGGTTGCCTTATAGGATTGTGGAAGTGCAGCGGCCACAGTAAGGGTCATCGCCTCTAATTTTTGTGTGGCGCCATTATTTAGAACAGTGAAGTAGGAGAATATGTTCTTCTTATAAGATCTGATATCAACAGACGTATTTTCAAATTTTTTCTTATGGGAAGATTTGATCGCGATTTTTATTTTATATTTATGTTTGGAAAATTCCACCGAATTGGTAGATTTGGTTACATTCCAGGTCTTAAGTCCCACCTTTTCCAATGAGGTGATCATTTCCGAAGGGTTTCGAGATACGTTTTGAATAACGATACGGCTATAGTTATCTCTCAAGAAAGATATATTGCATTTGTTTCGATCTTTCGATGTCGCACTCTCTATCGAGATTTTATCGATATTCAGCGAACCTTCAAATTCGCAAACCATGAATTTCGATCCGACATCAATCCAGTCAAGATCGATGGAAGGCTTACCATCAACGGCATTGCCGGAAAGTGTTGTTGCGAAGGCAGAGGGCGATCGCGGCACATTCTTGAAATGCAGCATAAAGCCCCAGTTCCGAGTGCGGTCATTAACGGTGAAACCTAGCTTGACGTCGCAAAGCTTGGTATTCGCACGCTGGGGCACGACAGAGACCACGTCCAGCTTGGGATTGGCGTCTTTCTTGCTCACAAGATAGGGAAAGCGTGTCGAGGCCCTCGGCGCATTCAGAGTATTTTTCTGATGGTCACGCCAATTTCTGCCCTCTGCCGCGGATACTAGCCAATAGACGGAGTGCTTAGCTCGGTAGTCAAAGAAAGGCCGAGCACCGCTTTGAACAAGCGGATCGTTGGGATCATCGCTGGCCTGCCCATTGAGAACGGCGACCAGATCCGGAATTTCATCGGGAAGACAACGCCAGTCTTCGCTCAATCCCGTCCAATTGCTCTTCTTACTCTCGCCGGCCTTTAGATTTGTGTAGGCATAGAGATGGCGAAGGACTGGATAATGCGGATCGAACGTCAGCTTGGCCGAGAAGTGATCGTTGCTCAGACCGACTTGCCGCCCGGTCAAGAAGAGCTTGCCGTTGGTACTGCCCTCGGCACGCCAGCCCAGCGTCTGAACCTCGCGGACGTTCTTTGAGCAGTTGTAGCGGGTGACCTCAAGCCACTTACTGTGGCTTTGCTTGGTCGTCTTCGAGACCGTGTACAGATGAAGACAGCCGTCGGCGCTGTCGAGCAGCGCTGGCGTGGTCTCCGTCTCGACCCAGTCGAGCATCCCCATCTCGGCGGAAAGCTCGCTCCAGGCCGGCCCCTTTACAGTGATCTGCGTGCTTGATTTATTGACGATGGGGGCGTGCAGCATCCAGATATCCGTCGGACTGCCGCCTTTCTTCTTGACCTCGGGAATATAGGGCGTGCCGTCCCCAGATGTCTGTAGTCGAAAATCGATGGTTACGAGCTTTGACTTGGATTGCTCTTGCGGGAAAAACATAGGCGCAGCCATCATCAGGCGCGGCGCGGTCGGCAAGATTTTCTCGGAACCATCTGTTCCCTTGGCGGTTTCCTGCGGCCGATAGATCATTAGCGCCGGCGAATCCTTCAACATCGCGTTATTGCGATAATTGTGGACTTTGATCTTGAAGCGCGCCGAGACCATGTCGGCCAGATCAACCCAGCCATCCTGGCTGCTCAGGATCGAGACGGAGCAGAAACGTTTGTCCTCCAGCGTGTTCGTATGCTTGTCCTTGTACGTGATCTTCTCCACATAAATGAACTGCCAGCGGAACCGACCGACCTGGTGGCCGGGCGCCACACAGACGCCGAACAGATCATCGACGGGATTGAGAAGCTGATGGAAGGACATCGTCGGCTCTATGAATGGCTTGTCGTCCATGTCGAAGGGAGCCGGGCTGTCCTTGTCACTCTGCGGCGTGTCCTTGAGCCGACTGCGCCGAAAACGCACTTCGGTCTTGAGTTTGAGCACGGGCTTGGTGCCCTCGCCGCCTTCGATCGGCGTCGAGCCGAGACTGTAGCGATTGCCGTAGACCGTGCCGCCGATTGATCGAAAGAGATAAAGTTCACCGCCATTGCTCACGACCGTCCAACGTTTGCCTGGACTGTGGTCGGGAACCTTAGCCTCGAAGGTCAAGAGGCTCATACCAGCGAGGCGGACGTCCTTCGGAAAGTCGAGCTTTTGAAAGCCCGACCAGTAGCGGCTGTCGTTCCAGGCCTCAGGGTCATCGGCATGACCGGCTTTCTCCGAATCACGTTCCTTGCTTTCGGCGACGCTCTTGCTCTTTTTCGTCTCCTGACGGTTCAGGTCCAGGACGTTGTAGTAGAGCCCCTTGGCCTTGCTGTTCCGATCGGTGGCTTCGGCGACCGCGATCAAAGCGCCTTGATGACGGACAGTGACAACATGTTCGAACTGCAAATGTTTATATTCGACCGCAAAGCCTTCGAGCGTCCGCATCTATTTCCCCCGACTCTTCTTTCTTATTTAGCGATAAGCGCGGTTCCTATTCATCTTGATAGTGTACCAGTCAGCGAATGGCCAAGCCCTATGGGCTATTCTCCCTGAAATTTGCATCAATGCATCGGATTTCCAAAAGGTCAGCGCGTGGAGCTGCCCACCATCGCGGATTGGTATGAGCGCCAGGTACTGGACGCCTTGGTCGTGCTTTGTGGCTGCGGTCGATCCTTGGCGTTGGTGCTGGAGCGCTCTCCCCGGCGACATTTGGACTGGCTTTCGATCTCGCACCCGGCACCGTTGCATGGGGATATGCGTTCTCAACCCTTGCATTTGGAGCCGTTGTGGCGACGCTGTGCGCGGCGTTGCTGCATCGGTAGATCGTGATGCCTCCGAGCCAACACCAAGTTCAAGGTAAACCTGAT
>JBCCUK010000066.1:0-7835 GCA_039196965.1 Pseudomonadota bacterium
CCTGCCGTCGCACCGTAAAACACCGGGTGGGCACAACGCCAGCGCCACGCTCTGTCGAGCCCTCCTGGGGTCACAGAGAGTGGCGCGTTCGTCAGAACTCGACACATCGCGAGCCTCCTGGCGAGCCAACCAACAAATTGCAAATGACAGCGCTGCGCGCTGACATCTTATTGCTGAGAGCGGGCGAGGGGAGGGCGGTGCGGCCCCGGAAAAGCGGGGTGGCGGCGGCGGAGATGAACAGCTGATGCGCTGGGAAATCTTGCCAGGATTGAGCGCCGGGTCGTAGCCTGGGGGCGCTTTCATGTGTGTGTGTGTGTGAGCAAGCCGCGATCTGCTGATCGCGGAAACGGCTCGACAAGATCGGTGCAACGATCTCGCCGAGCCTACCAAACCCATCGTAGCTGTAGGAGTCATGGGCATGGCAAACATCAGTTTGTCCGAATACCGGTTCGCATAAAGTCAAAAGATCGAACGGTTTGAGCATTGGAAACGAAGCCAGAAAGAGGACTTGGAACGCCTCGTCGACCTTCAAATTGACTATCGAAGACGGCATGAGAATTTCCTTTCCTTCAAGGGCTGGATGAGGTCATGGTTTGATTGGGACTTCCGGATCGAACGCGAACAGATCTCATGGGAAGTCGGCTGCATCGATCAGGAGGTTATGGCGCGACGGCGTCTCCTCCAAAGCCATCCTGAGAAGAGCAGCAGCCAAGGGAACAAGGACCGATTTGGTTCGTGACGTGACCGTTTGAAACTCAACTCCACCGCGATCAGATCCTTCTGATCGCGGTGTTTGTTGACCGCATGTGAAAGAGGAAAACGGCCATGAAGAAGCCGTCTTCAGGTCCGCCCATTGAGTGGTGGAAGCCCCAAAAAAAAGACCCCAACCAAGGCTCGTCGCTCTCGCCGACGTTCTGGCGATGGGCTATCGGCCTCGTCGTCATTGCCATGATCTATAAAAGCCAAAGCGGTCATGTCGGTCATCTGATCGACGATACGCCGATCCTTGGCCTGCTCCAAATTGCGGTTGGGGGAGGCCTGGCTTGGTTTGCCTATCAATGGTGGATCGCGTACCGCACGCCGACGTCGGTCAAGAACAAGCCCGATGATCTCGGTGATGCCGAGGCGGCCTCCAAGGCGGCAAGTAAGCTTCATCATCGTGAAGACGGCATCTGGGCAGGGAAGGCGGGTGATGGCCTCGATCTCTATGCCTCCATCGAGGATCGAGCCGTGGTCCTGGGACCGCCGGGAGCGGGTAAGACCACCTTTCTAGTGGCCCAGCTCCTTCGCTGGGCCGAAACCAAACGGTCCTTCGTCTGTCTCGACAGCAAGCCGGAAATCTTCGGCATCACCCGAAAGGCCCTTGAGCGTCTCGGCTACAAGGTCCTCGTCTACAATCCGACGGAGGGGAGGGGGCAGCGATACAATCCCCTCATCGATATCGATGGGCCGGAAGCGGTCGGCGAACTTGCTGCGGCGCTGATCCCGGCCGTTGACGACGCCAATCCCATCTTCACCGAATCAGCGCGGGACCTTCTCGACGCCTTGATCAGCCATCTTCGGGCGATCGATGGCGAGGCGTCCTTGCCCTCCATTCGCACCCTCATTGCCGGTGTCGACGATTACAAGGGGCTCCTGCGGACCCTGGCCGCAAGTCCTGATCCCGATGCCGCTGAGATCGCTCGCTCCTTGGCCATGACCTCAGCCAATGAGCGCCTGCTCGGCTCCATCCTCGGCACGCTCAGGGCCAACCTACGTTTTCTGCGCTATCCCCATATCAGGGCGTCGCTTGAGACCTCGGATTTTTCGTTGGCTGAGCTCGTGGGTGATCGGCCTGTCGCGCTGTTTTTCCAGTTTGAAGAGCATCAGCGTGAGACCACGGCGCATCTGCTCACCGCCATGACCGGCCATCTCATGCGCTATCTCATCAGGCACACAGCGCGTCCGCCCGTGCTCCTGCTCCTCGATGAAATCGGCACCATCCCCGTCGTCCCCGGCCTCATCGCCAAGCTCAACACCATCCGGTCCAGGAAACTGCCGACATGGACCTACTGGCAGAGCCTCGAACAGATGCAGAAATACGGCAGCAAGGCCGATGAGGGCGCCAACCTCATCCTCGGCGCCTGTGACTGTCAGATGGTCTTCCGCTTGAACGACAACGCGTCCGCCCAATGGATGTCCGATCGCATCGGCGTCGTCGATGTCACCGTCACCAATGAAAGCGTCGACGACTGGTTTGAGAAGAAGACGAGAAGCTCCAGCATGGTGACCGAGCCGAAGGTCTTTCCTCACGAGCTCCAGCAGCTCAAGGACGGGCAGGTCGTTTGCGCTTATCAAGACCTCGCCTGGAGAGGGTGGGCCACACCGTATTTCCAGATCTGGAAGGACTATCAGGGGAAGAGGCCGGCAGGGCAGGAGCTCTATGGAGATCCCTATCCGGAGAAAAAGGACGATGCGGCGTGAGGGTGGGAGGCTTTGCAGAAGGAATCCGTCATTGACATATGCGTCATTGACGGATATATAGAATGATGCACAAGCGTCTGCAAACCGTCGTTGAAACGCCAGAATTCATCCGGCGTGCCAAGGATATCGGAATGACAGAGGCCGATCGCGCCGATGTCATTGAGACCCTAGCCGTCAATCCTGAGGCTGGCGTGTCACTCGGCGGAGGGCTGCGCAAGGTACGGATTGCTCGAAAAGGTCGCGGTAAGAGTGGCGGTTATCGTGTCCTGCATTTTTACCGGGAAGAAGGGATGCCGCTCTTTTTGCTGACGGCCTTTGCCAAGAACGAGCGGGCCAACATCACGCCAAAGGAGCAGGCCGAGCTGATCGCTCTCTGTGGCCTGATCGCCGAAGCGTATAGGAGGACCCGATGACCGAGGCCTTTGACAGCATCAAGAAGGGGCTCAAAGAGGCTCTGGCCCATGCCCATGGCGAGGACGTTGGGGCTGTGGTCCATGAGGTTCAGGTGCCCGAGCCTGACGTTGCCGCTATCCGCGCGAAATCAGGCCTATCCCAGCGTGAGTTCGCTCGAAGCATCGGTGTAGCTGTTGGCACCCTGCAGGGGTGGGAGCAGGGGCGTCGGCGGCCGGAAGGGCCGGCACGGGTATTGCTTGCCCTGATTGAGAAGCGACCGGCGATCGTGCAGGAGGAGCTCAGGCCTTCCTTCAATAGCTGAAAAAGTGTCCAACAAGCTGTTGGACAAATTCCTTGGGGCCATAATGTAACGATTATTCAACGCGTTAAGGATCCCGAGGCGGCCTTTTGGTACGTCCGCAAGACCATAGAGAACGGCTGGTCGAGAAACGTTCTGGGAATCCAGATCGAAACCCAGCTTTATGAGCGCCAGGCCGGCGCCAAGAAGATCGAAAACTTCGATCGCCATCTGCCTGCACCGCAGTCCGACTTGGCCAGGGAGACGCTCAAAGATCCCTATGTCTTTGATTTCCTAGACTTGAGCGACGAGGCCCATGAGCAGGAGATCGAGCGGAAACTGGTCGAGCATATCACCCAGTTCATGCTCGAACTCGGCAAGGGTTCAAGCCCTCCCAGATGATCTCAAGAGCGACCTGCCGACGATCGACGATCTTGAGTGAGGGTTATCGGATGACTGAATCTCCGCCCGTAAAACGCCCGACGGGACGCTCATACATCTCTCGGTAGTCTGTAGACCTTCCACGCATTCATCTCAGCGTTGTTGCATCGTTGGCAGCGTAGCTTGTTCTCGATGTCCATAAGCCGCTCATGAGGCGTAAGCGGCTTTTGAGTACCGAATTGTCTGTTTCCTGCGCGTTGCTATGATCGGCCCTTAGACACGTGATTAAGGGCGTGCGTAAGGACAGTGAGTTTTTGGTCGCATTGAGATTTTGACGGGTGTCGAGCGTCGTCGACGTTGGTCATTGGAAGAGAAGATTCGGATTTTATGTCAATTATCTCAATGTCTTGAGAAGAGATTATTAGTATTCATAAATTACATTTATTTTAAAAAAATTCTCCAACATAATTAAATAAAATTTTTTTAAAATAAATTTAACAAAATTTATTGACATGATCCAATAAATACTTTCTTAAAATAAATTTTTTCATCACCAAGGGAATCGGCCATGAAGAGAAAAGCACTTGTCATCGCTGCAGCAGCGTTCTCATTGTTTTCCTTTGTAGGAAAATCCCATGCATTAGATTGTTCGACAATTGGTGGAAAAATGGAACATATTGCTCGTGCATATGACCATGTTGGAATTGTGCGCGAGTTACATAAAACTAAAAGTACTATTGCTACAATTATTAAGATTTGTGATGCGAGTGTCGACTTTGATGATTTCGTTATCAAAACTGGTGAACATACGCTCAAGTATGATACGGAATCGACACAGAATTGTGATGCATCAACTGTTGGCGGAAAGTCAGAAGAATTGGTGAGAAACGTTCAATCAAAAAACTCAGATGTTTTTCGGCAAATAAATGCTGTCAACAGTAAAACCGACGAATTACTCAAAGTTTTCCTCTCTTGTGTCGGAAAGAAAGATATTAGTTAGTCATCTTCATTAAGATGCCCACTTTATGGCGTCTCTGGTAAAGTGGGCATCAATTTCCGTGTTGTCTGTCATTTCTTCAAAGCTCGACTAAGTGTATTGCGATCCGCCTCAAGGATGGATGGCATGCTGCCGATTGTTTCACGTTCTGCGGCGATCTCGTGACGACGAGATCGAGGGGGCATATGAGGAGTGGCTGCCAACGCTCGAGAAGGCCTTGTCCGACGCCCTTGGGAGGCTGATTGATACCTATAACAAAGTAGTGCGTGAACACGGCGATGCGCAGATTGGAGACTTCGATCTGCTGGTTGCAGACTTGAAGGAAGCCGCCGCCCTGCGCAATGCCCTGTGTCATGGTTCCTGGAGAGCTCCCAACGATGCGGGGCAATCTGTTCTGTTTTATGTCAATCGGAAGAAAGAGATATTTGATACGCCGATCGATATTGCGTTTTTGGAGCAGACACAGAAGTCCGTGACAAGACTGGCTGCCAATGTTGTGAGTTCGGTGACGGCAATGGGGTATCAGTTTCCGGGGTCCACCGGCCCGGGAGAACCGTTGATGGACGGAAAGGCATAGTTGTGCCCCTGTTTGCAAACCGGATGATTATTTATCGTTAACCACTTGGAAAGCGTTCATTACTTATACTCATTTTTATGAGCGCCGATAAAAACTGGATTCATAACAATCTGAAAGGTACGATCGCGCAGGTGTTGGTGCGCGACCTCCTGATGCGCTCCGGCAACCAGGTCTTTCCCTCCGGCTATGAATTCACTCTGCAACCGTTCGTACAGCCGCACAGCCGCACAGCCGCTTCGTCCGGGGCGGCGAGGCGGCCCGTCGGGTGTGAACAACGCCGGATTTTGTGGTGCAGGACAAGGCAGGGAAGGTGGCTTACGTCGAGGTAAAGTTTCGCAGCGACGGCACGGTCAGCATGGACAAGGTGGCCGCCGATGTCTGGAAGGACTGGCCCACCCGCTTCATCCGCCTCCGACGGGACCGGAAGCCGTATTTCGAGGTGTATCTAGCACCGCATGAGCAGCCGGACCCGGAAGCCCCGCAGGTGCAGTGGCTGCCGCTCCTCGAGGTGGAAGGCTGGGTCGTCGATCCCGATCTCTACGCCTATTGCGAGACGCTCGTGGAGGACTACTATCCGGCCGCACAGGGGTAGAGGAGCATAGATCCGAGTGAACGACATATGGCCATGAAGAAGAAACGACCGGAAGCCCCGATTCTGCCGGAGGAGCGCTTCACCGGCACGGTCACTGCAGCTGGTAAGCAGTTTCCGATCGAGTTCACCTTATTCATCGGCCCGGACTGTCGCCTGCGTTTTGACGTGGACCCCATCAGCCCGCAGGATCATACGGTGTTGTGCGGTGCGGACGGGCGACCTGGACTACAGGCAGAGGAATTTTCTCTTGAATCCCGTAGCGACTCCGGACGGGAACTTGCGAGCGAGCATATTTCGCTGAGCGGTTGGTCATACGACAAGGATGGCTACCGGATCACGGTATCTGCCCGGGAGGCGGTCTTGAAATGTCCGCTGGAGACGCCGGTTGCGAAGCCTGCACTGCGTCTCTGGTTTCGGGGCTACAGGTCATTTCGGAATCCGCCGGTGAAAACCCGGCTTGGACCGCTTCAGGTTTTCGGTGAAGCCGAATCCGTTGGGAGCGACGCGCTATCCGGCGGCGTCGTCATTGAGGCGCCGACAGCCGAGCCTGGAGCGGAGTGGCGGGAGCAGGCCGATGCACTGCTGGACCATATGCATTGGGGGTTGACTCTGGCGCATGGTGGCCGCTTGCAAGCGCCGAGAGTGGACTACGCTGAAGGAAGCACCGAAGAGGTGACTTTTTACGACGGTGTGGGATTTCGTTCGGAGTTTCCTGTTTTTGAACGGCTACATCAGCAGCCGTTCATCCAGGCTCTGGCGGAATGCTATGAGCGTAACGGCGGCGCTCTGCCGGCCGATCTCAGGAAGTCCCTCGACTGGATGCGGATCGAAACCACCTATGACGAGCTTCGCTTTGTCACGGCAATGACGGCGCTGGAGGCGCTTGTGAACGGCAATCTGCCGAAGAGCAAGCGCGGTGGCACGATCATACCGAAGACGGTGTTTAAGAAGCTTCGTAAGGCACTGGACGAGGTGCTTGATGCATCGAACGTGCTGGCCGACTATGAGCCAATGCGCGAGCGCTTTAAGAAGAGAATCAGCGAAATTAACCGCCGGCCACTAAACGACAAATTGCAGGTGTTGTTCGAGCACCACCAGATCCCCGCGGACGATTTCACTGGCAACGAAATTCGCCGAATGACCGCAATTCGCAATGAGATCATTCATTACGGAGAAGTGCCGGATACCGTGAAGATTGACGATCGGGCCGAGCCGGTGGACATCATGGCCAACATCATCCTGGCGCGTGAGCTCATCACCCGGATCCTGCTGCGAGAGATTGGCTTCAGCGGGAGATATTATTGCTACATCGGTGGTCGGCATGATCGGACACTGCCGCCGATAGTCTAGCCGACGATGTATCGATCGTGTCGGACCGACATCACCGACCAACGATTTCCGAAGTCAGGATAGCCACGACTGGGAATTTGAATTGCCTTAAAGTTGTTGGGGTTGGTTGCGGGAGAGGGCGAAAAGCTACGCTAAGCGTCCGCGAATCGTTTTTTCACAAAGCGTTATCGAAGCCAGCTTCTCCAACGATCGGAAAACTGCCAACCTGTCTCTGTTAAACGGAAGTCTGTTTGGGACAAATATAGCGTCAATGAAATCAATGGGTTAGCGTCGAAAAATTCTGGTAGGTTCAAGTGGGACAGCCTGTCCGGCCACGAAAGCCTCTTAGAGCGTAGGATTCCGCCCCGTCCTGCAAACAGCCCGCATCTGATCTAATTGAAGCCGGCTAGTCAGGACGCCTTACTGCTAGAGCAAAATTTAACCATATGGAATCATTAGGGATTCCCATTTGGTTGGTTATGTGATTCATCATCAGGGCTGGTGAAGGAGGCCAGCCCTGGTGCCAAAAACTCTTTCGACGGATTTACGTGAACGGCTGGTATCAGCTGTTGAAGGCGGTATGTCGCGGCGTTCAGCTGCGAAGCTGTTTAAGGTGGCTCCCTCGACGGCGATCAAATGGGTTGACCAGAAGCGACGTACCGGTAGCGTTCAACCCCGTGCGCGAGGTGGCGATCATCGTTCCCATCGGCTCGAAGCGTATGCTGATGAGGTCGTGACCTTGGCGAAGAACTCGGATCGCACGTTGACTGAGCTGGCCAATTATGTCGAACAAACCCATGGCCTC
>JBCCUK010000067.1:0-7514 GCA_039196965.1 Pseudomonadota bacterium
CGGTTAAAGTCAAGCAAAAACAACAATCATAGTGTATTATTTAGCACCACATTTTAAACTGCCCTCAAAACCACCATCAGCAAAATCATACACTTACTAAAAATGTTCACCTTTTGTCCCAAACTCACTGTTCAAGTTGGGCATGACTTGGCGCTGTTCTTTGGTTTTACCGTTGATCGTTTGCTCGATGTCATCGAGTTTGCCGATCCGGTTGAGCAACAACGCCCTGCCGTTTTGCACCAACGGAAGGCTTAGTTCGATGCGCAGATCGATCTCAAGGCAGAGCGCCTGGTGTTCATCGATGAAACTGGGTCATCGACCAAGATGGCCAAGCGCCTTGAGGCAAACGCTGCCGTGCGCCGACTCCGCATGGCCATTGGAGAGATGATCTCGCAGCAGCTCTAATTATGTCGATCAACGGATAAAAATGAGGTCAACGCCATGAATGCTGAGCGCTGGCAGAACCTGATTCCTCTCTAGGGACGTTGCCGAAAGGATAAGAGCTGCCAGTCTTTTAACAGGAAAGTTGCAATCGATATACTGAGCCGCTATTGCATTGTCTTCATAGAGGACAATACCAACAACTCTGCCGCTTGTTGGTAATCCCTGAGCATTAAAGACAAAACGTCGGCCTTTAATATCTGCCGCAATACTGTCAAGCGAGGCACAGCGAATTTTAAAACTCTCACGGTGCCTCTCGCCAAGAATTGGCGCGTTCAAAATCTGCGCCAAAGTCCCGTTGGGGTCGGTCCCCCTATGCTGAACAATCGTGACAGCAACCATTACTGCCTCTGATTAAGAACCCCAATGACCAGCACGAAAATGGGACGCGCACCTAGTCGCCCACATCCTCCAATCCCAAGCGGTTCAGACCCCGATAATTGGATTGGGGGAATCGGCCTCGGCCTCCCTTATCGATATCGATTGCTTGAGAAAATCTTCTCTCATTTGCTAGAATCTTGCCGTCAGGATATGTCTGCTGCGATTGCGCATTGATCCAGGTCTTGGGATTGAGATCGGTCACACCGTCGACCAGCAGCTCTGCGATTTTCTTTGTGATCTGGGGGGCCGCAAAGCTAGTTCCACGCATCGCGACCACGGATCCATCCCGTGCTCCTTCCGACAAAATTCCCGGGTATGCAGGTCCGTCGTCAGTGACCATCGCTAATGTCGGCGCGCCCATATAACGGCCAATTCTGTCCCCGAAGCCAGTCGCAGAATAGATAGCTGACGCACCATCCGTCGCCCGATAGCCCCCCACCACAATTGAGTAACGGCGATCGATAGCGAGTGCGTTCAACGTGCCGTGGCGCTTCACCATCGACTTGTAGCTGTCGTGACCGAGGTAGCCGCGCCCGAATCGCGCTCTTGCTATGGCTGCCTCCTCGTCATCGCTGTAGGGATAGGTATCAAGCAACCGCCCGGTAGTCTCGTCGATACGCACATAATCCTCATCCTCAAAACATGACCTCAGCCCCGTCACGCCATCAGGCACCGCAGACTGATCGGTTTGAACATTGGCAAAGAATTTCAGATTTCCGGAGTGCTGGTTCTTCAGTTTGACCTTCCAAACACCAGCTGGTGCCGTTGCCGAGACACCGTCCTGAGCCATAGTGGGTGCAACGCAAAGCAAATAGTGAACTCGAAAACAATCTATAAGTTCGCCGTTAGAATCATTTTGTAGCTTGAGACTTTTTATTTTGCAGTAAATGCGGACAACATTTTCGATCTCGTCGATATGACCATCCCTCGTCTGAGTGTCGTCTCGCGATCTCCCCTTATGGAGATCGCTCCAGGCGACGCCGTTGGGGAGGTCGATGGCAATTTGAAGGGGTATGGGCTCCCCGTCTGAGAAAATTCCCTCTATGGCTTCGGACCATATCTCGACATAGTTCGGCGTTTGATCCTCGGGGTGGATACGCCATTTCATCTCTCGTTCCGCGCCGGCAACCAATTCTGCAGCCGAATTGCCCTGCAACAGGTTGTCATTGCCAGCGGGAATTGTGAAGAAAACTCCTCCACGATCAACAGGGATTATAGATTGAGTGTCGTTGATCTTCGAAATCAGTCTTGCGATAGGCTCCTCACCATCCCGTGGACCCGCTTGTTTGCCGAAGGATAGATTGATGATGAGGGGGAAGGAAAAGTTCTCTGAATCTAGACCGGCGCCTTCGAGGTCTTCGCTGGCTCGCACAACAAGCAGCCTTTCGAGTAGGATGATCCGTGCAACGGCCAATCCTACATATTGCTCCAGAAAGCTTCCGGAGAGTCCAACGATATTCCGGTCCGGCAGATTGACGGCAATGATCCGTATCTTGTCGGCAAATTTGGCGAGTGCCGAGTCCTGCGTTGCGTCGTAGCCTGCGGCATGTCCGAGTACGTGGGTGCCATGCGCGGCGCGGCGCGCCAATTCTCTGTGTCCATATGGATTACTGAAATCGACGAGGCCGGCAGCGCGGTTGAACGCCTCTTCGTCCAGCCAGCCATCTTTGAGCCCACCGACTGAATGCGTTTCCAGTAGCTCATTAATATCGTTAGCGAAGAGCTCACGTCCGACGGGCAGATGCCCCTGACCTGGAATCTCCTGGCCCGACACACTGCGGGCAGCAGATTGCTGCCAAGAAGCGATGAAGCGGGTCGTTCCATCAGGCAAACGAGTACTTCGATGGCCAAGCGCAATGCCGGTGTCAATGACGCCAACAATGACCGTGTCAGGCTCGAGAACTGGAAGTCTTCCTACAATATCATCTTGACTGGTTAGATCAGACTTATTCCTCATGAAGCTTGGCGCAAGAATACCATTGTTCAATTCGTCTTCAAAAATAGCTCTCAGTTTCTCCAACTTTTTGCCATCTTGATGTTCTGCAATTGAACTCTCAATATCAAAAGTATCCACCAAGCTTTCAATAACAAATGGATTGGCAAAATCCCAGCCTTCCTCTATATGAAATCCTTGAGAAAGGCGCCAGTCTATATACAGATTATCTCTGATTGAGTCGTGCTTTCTCCACCCGTTCCACTTCACCGAACCCCTCCCTCTTACTTTTCCTCGCCTGCGCGAACCCAGAGCGACTTGAGAAAGGGATCGCCTTCAAATTCTCTATCCATCCGCTCGAGATGACTCTGATTCCCGTCTTCACCGCCTGGCTTCCTGAGCCAAGTAGTCGTGAAGTCCTGGCCTTGGTGAAACTTATTTGGCCCAATGTCTCCATCGCGATCAGTTTGATCGCTCATGTCCAGATAGGTACGTTGCACGTTTTTCTCTCCACACAACCCAAGGACCGCATTGCCAATCGCGCAGCCTAAAAGAGCGCCGGCTGCTGAGTCGACGGGAAAGTGCACGCCGGCGATGGTGCGGTTGACAGCGATGCGGTGGGCAAGGCGAAAGGGCATGGTCCAATCTTTTAGTGCATGCTTTGTCGACGTCTCACTATTGGCCCTGTCGTAGAGTATGTGATCCAAAACAGTCGCGATCGCAAAAGCTTCAGTCGCATGACCGCTCGGAAATGATGAATGATCTGGCGTTTGGATGATAGGTGTTACATTGGCCGAGAATTGGATCGGCCGCGGGCACCAGCAATAGTGCTTGAACTGCATCTCGATCTGAATTGTGAGCTGTTGCACAATGTGAAGAAATTCGAGCGTTCGCTTACGCTGCGTTCCATCAAGCCGCATGATCGCGCCAAAAAAAGATTTAATGTCACCGATCTGAGTGTTGATTTCAGCGATACGATCGGAGCGAAGGTCGGCATAGTTCCTGACCCAGATCAACTGTTTTCCAAGATAAGTTAACGAAGGCGTTTGCAGATGGTAAACCTTCTGACCTTGAACCATCAGGCGGCAAGCATACTCACTATCTCCCGCTTCAACACGAAAGAACGATGACAAAATGCCCAGGGCAATGCTCTGGCGATTTCCATCAGTTAAGTAGCCGAGCGTGCCATACTCGTGTGGCTGAGTTGGAGGCTGTAGATTTCTGCCGTTCTCGAGGTCATGATCCGGATCCCAATAACCTACCAAACCATCGTGAGTTGTGGTCAGCGCGTGATTGAGAAGGGGGGAAGAAGAGGTGCCTCCTGCGTGCGGAGCGCCCGTTCCATTGCCCGTTCCATTGCCTGTTCCGTTGCCTGTTCCGTTGCCTGTTCCGTTGCCGCTCGTCAACATATCAATGCCTCCATCTCAATTTGGCCTCAGTGTCCATATAGACGTCGGATCTTCAAGCAAGAATGCGGCGATTCACGGATTTTTCACGCTAGTGATAGAAGCCAATACGGACACCAGGAAAAGTTCGAACAGTCGATACGAGTAAAAAGCCGTATTAAGGGTTCGGCATGGCGTGATAGTCTATCGCGTATTGGTTGAGCAATATTCATCTTATTTTATGCTAACGTAATTGCTATTCTAGATGAAAGCTGCTCTTGAGGTACTACTATGGACTACATTGGCGTTAAGATTCTAGCCAATTTGACGGGAAGATTCCGTATTCAATCCGACTCCGGTAGCGATATCACGCCGCGGGGATCGAAAGCGCAGGGTTTGCTTGCGCTTATCCTTACAGAGCCAGGTCTGGAGCGCAGTCGCGCCTGGCTGCAGGACAAGCTATGGAGCGATCGGGGCCAGGAACAGGGAGCTGCCAGTCTCCGTCAAGCCCTTGCCGAGATACGGCGAAGCTTCGGCGACCTCGCGGATACTCTCCAGACAAATCGCAAGACTGTCTCACTTGACCGAGATCGCGTCACCGTAGTGCCGGAGACCCATGACGAGTTCCTCGAAGGCATCGATGTTCGCGATGGCGAGTTCGAGCACTGGTTAACGATAGAGCGATCAAAACGCGATAACCAGGCAACAACCTTGATCAGCGATGTGCACACGGCACAAATTAGCCAGCCGGTCTTACTCTTCTTAGATGCGCCTTCTCACCCAAGAATGCGGCTCATTACCGCCATTTTTATTGACTATCTCGTCAAGACCCTTCGCGAGAATCTTATGATTACCGTTCACCTCCAGGCTAAGGAGTTGATCAGACCGGGCGCTTTAGTCATTACGATCGATGCGTTCGATGCAGGCGACGGCATGTTCACAATGAGCATCTCCCTTGATGATCATATGCGCCGCGGCATGCTCTGGTCTGCAGTGCGCTCAAATTTGGATCTCTCAAAAGATCCGGCAATCAATATTGAGCTTATCGGACTTGTCCTACAGATTTCGGAAGCTCTTGGCGATGCCGTCTCTGGGCACAACATGAACGTGACTTTCGACAAGGATGCCAATCTCCTTGCCAATATTGCCGTGCGGAAATTATTCACGATCGATAAGAGCAATCTCGACGCCGCTGATCGTCTTTTACAACAGGCATATTCTATTGAACCGCGCGGTGTCTTTCAGGCATGGCGTGCGCAACTTCTCACGATTCAGTACGTTGAGCGTTTCGACAATGATCTCAAGCTGTTGCGCGAGAAGAATGAAGCCTGCTGTGCTCAAGCCCTTGCTGCTGACTCAACGAATTCCAACGTACTCGGTGCGGTCGCCAATGCTAGAATGATCCTGGACCAAGACTATGTGGGTGGCGGTGAGCTCGCAGTTCAAGGAACGCGCGTAAATGCGTCCAACCCACTCGCTTGGTGGTCGCTGTCCAATGCTCATGTCCATTTTGGCAATTATGAGGCGGCCTATACGGCCGCCGTTCGTGCTCAGAAACTTGTGGAAGGAACCCGCCTTAAGTTCTGGGGCGACTCGCAACGGTCATATACTGCAGCTTTCGCTGGTCGACCAGTTGAAGCACTAAGGTTCTGCACAAGTGCCAATGCTTTGGCGCCAAACTTTCGACCAGCACTTCGCTATCTGACCGTTTTCAACGCCGCAGCAGGCAACTTTGAGCAGGCTCGCGAGAACGTTCGGCAGCTTGCAAAGCTCGAACCTGGCTTTTCAGTCGAGCAGTTGGTGCACGATAAAGAATATCCTGTTAAGTTTATGCACAAAACTGGGCTTGTCGATCATGTGAATCTGATTGAGTTAGCTTATGGATAATCAGGCAGGCGCGAAGAGATTGAAGTGTCGAATTCAGAAGGACTAGCGAACGCTGACTCAGAAGAGAAGGACACTGCGTTTGCGCAAGCTCGTCGGCATCCATAAGACAACTCAACCGGCGGCCGTCGAGGGAGCTGACCCAATATTCCGATCGTGGCGTGCAACACACTTGCGTTTGATTACCGAAAACTCCTCCGGCTCCATGGCATCAAGGCCTCAATGAGCCGTAATGGGAAGTGCCTGGACATCACGCCGATGAAAAGCTTCTTCGGCTCGTTCAAAACCGAACTCGTGCACCAGACCCAGTTCACTACCGGACAAGAAACCAAAGCCTCACTCTCCGAGTACATTGTCGCCTTCTACCATCATAAAAGACGCAATTCGAGCATCAACTATCGAATAGCAGCATGAGCAAGGATGGACACTAACGTGGAAAAGGCTGCGTAGATCAATACCGCCCTGGTCCGGCTTCATGGAACAACTTCAGGCAGAGGTTAGGCTAACCATGCGGCCCCATGAAGAAAATGACAGCTATCAGCAAAAAGCGATATTTGGTTCGATTCGGCATCAGATACTTGCATTGCATCGCAATTGGGGAGGCAATCATCGAACTGTATCGATCGCGCCTAAGTTTAGGGGGCCAATGTGATCGAATCACGATCATTTACAGTATCACAGCGTTCAACTCTATCTTTAAGCAACGTGAAGCCCACGAGCTTTTTGGAGAGCTCACCTTGCCGCTGAGGTTATGTGAGTGTTTGTTACGAATTTGACTCGAAACAAAGCCGACAGAGGGCCGCGTTCCCTTGAACTTCCAGTCTCTTTTTTCGAACACAATGGAAGGGAGATGACCAGCAGGATTTGGGCCAATTCTGACTTGACATGATATAGGCTCGAGAGGCTAGAAAGGTGTTGAAGAATACGGCCAAGAGCATCAGCAGAATACCCAGATCTACACATGCTTTATTCGGCTGCCTCGTGACATTCTTTGTGGCACAGATATCATTGTCCAATATAAAAATGGGATACTTTATTTCTATTTATTCACATACGACTTTTCAATTTATATTGTATTATTGTGCAAATATGAATTATGGAAAGACACTCTTGGCAAGAGCCATATTCTAATATCAAAAGGAACGAAATACTTTCTTCTGTGTTTCCCTTTTCACACTCTCGGCTCTATTACTGAAGTTGGACAGTGAAGGTCATTTCTGAATTTTCAAGTCATTGATACCAAACGATTCTGGTTGGTATTTTTTGCACTCTTCGAAAGATGTAGTGGAACATTTTTGTGATAAGCATTGATTGTACTGGACATGAGTATGTTTGTCGGTGACAACGCTTGCATGTTCATTCGAGAGAAGACAGCCCGGGGGCACAAATATCTCTACCTCGTGGAAAGTGTCCGCGAGGGTAGCAAGGTGCGCCAACGCACGATCCGAGCCTTAGGGCGCAAAGACCAGCTCCTCGAGAGTGGCGAACTC
>JBCCUK010000068.1:0-7263 GCA_039196965.1 Pseudomonadota bacterium
CAACGCCCTTGCCCGCGCGTGTCGGGGCGAGGGTGATCAAATGGGCGGGACCATCATAGCGCAGGAGCCGCCCGGTGCCGGGATTGCGTCCGATCAGCAGACCATCACCGCCCTGAAGTTTCTTCAGTTCTTTACGGCTGGCAAAGCGGGCCGAGCCGTGACTGTCGCCGGTCAGTCCAAAGAAGTCATCGGCCCCGGAGACCATACGCCAATATTGAAATCCGAAGATAGCGCCGATGAATGTGGGCGGCAGAATGATCGCCCATTCCCAAGCCGATTGACCCAGAGGCGGACCAAAGGCCCCGAGCGCAACGACACCCCCAATCAGGAACCCGATCATCGCCCCGAATGCCGTGCGCCCGATCATCCATCCGAGTAAAACGGGTGTCGCGATCAGGCGATAAAAGAACCGGGCCAGTCCGCCCATGAAAAGCATGAGTGACCGCATCACCCAGACCCGTCAGGATCAGCGCCAGACATGGTGGCGGTGGAGGGCATGGCAGACGGTGCCACCCAATCCGCGAAGGCCTTGCGGTCCTGTTCACGGGCGAGGTTGCGGATCAGCCGGTCGAGCATGGCGGCAGCACTGGAATCCCGTTCCGCCCGATCGAGCAGCGCGCCCCCCAGGATCACCTTGCGCCGTGTATCCAGTTTGCGCTGTCTCGTCGCTTCCCGGTTCTTCAGCGCCTGAAGACGAGCCTTGGCCTGGGCGTATCGTTTCTCTGCCCGTTCGAGTTCTGTCTCTGCCATTCTGAGAATCCGCCTGCGACATGGTTCACGTCATGGTTGAAGGATTCACCGTCCGTCCCAGGTAACAAGCTGGGCAGCGGTTTGAGCTATATGTCGGCGGAACATGGCGGACGGTGCGCTTGGTATCGGCGGAGGCTTGCAAGAAAGGGCAGGTGGAGAGGTCTGTACTTGAACGGAATCCATTGTGCGCAAACCCTGAGCTGAGATACAGTGAAGGGCGCACTTATGCAAACTCTCCACCTGCGGTTCCGAGCTTTGCGTGCGATCTCCTTGAGGCGTGGCCTCAGCCGATGGCGAACTCCGTCCGACGCGATGCGCGCCAGAATGAAAGGCCTTCCGGGCCTCTCAAACTCTCCAAGGCCAACCCGCGCGGTTGGATGGCGTCCCGCATCACGACACCTAGGCGGCATCCCGTGCCCCGTGGACGGGGCTGGATTGCCGAGGGTGCCGCTCTTGCGGACTGCGCGGAATGACAGTCGCGGGCCTGGCTTTCCTTACCGGGTTTGCCGGTGGCAAACCGCCAGTGAATTGTCCCCATATCCCGCGCCCCACAACGCTGGGGATTTGGGGGCAACTCACTGGCAAGCCCGCGCCTCAGAGGTGCGATGCACCCCTTCATACGGGCTGCTTTTTTCCCTCCGGCCCCAGCGTTGTGGGGCGCGGGCCTACGGAAAAAAGACGGGTGACCTGACAGCCAAGGTTGGAGCATTGGCCGGGGTCAGCAGCGCGCGTTATGGCTGTCTGCATCACCGGGCGAGGTAGGGCGCATGGCCAGCTACCACCTCTCAGTGAAGACGATCAAACGCAGCGCCGGGCGCTCCGCCACGGCGGCAGTAGCCTATCGTGTCGGGGAGCGCATCGAGTGCCAGCGTGAAGGTCGTGTCCATGATTACACCCGCAAGCAAGGCATCAAGGAGACGTTCATCGTCGCCCCGGAAAATGCCCCGGCCTGGGCGCAGGACCGCTCGAAACTCTGGAACGAGGTCGAGGCCAGCGAGACCCGCCGCAATTCTGTCACTGCCCGCGAATGGGAGCTGGCCCTGCCGTCCGAGGTCAGCGATGAGGACCGGTCGCAGATCACCCGCCAATTTGCCGAGGAGCTGGTCAGCCGCTATGGCGTTGCCGTCGATGTGGCAATCCATGAGCCGCACCGCGAAGGGGACCAGCGCAACCATCATGCGCATGTCCTGACCTCCACCCGGAAGCTGGAACCGGAGGGGTTCACAGCCAAGACGCGGGTTCTCGATTCAGCGAAGACCGGCGGTGTCGAGATCGAGCAGATGCGGGGCGTCTGGGCCGAATTGCAGAACCGGGCGCTGGAGCGTGTCGGGGAGGTTGAGCGCGTCGATCACCGGTCGCTTGAGAAGCAGCGCGAGGCGGCACAGGAGCGCGGCGACACGCTATCCGCCGAGGAGCTGGACCGCGATCCGGAGCTGAAGCTGGGACCAGCGCCCAATTCCATGGAACGACGCGAGAAGGCGGCGGCAGAGCGCGAGGGCCGCGAGTATGTTCCCGTTACCGAGCGCGGGGCCGTGGTTCATGCGGCTCGCCAGGCACGTGCCGCGTTACGTGATATGCGTGAGCGTGTCGAGATCGCGCGTGAGACCTACGGCATTGAGCGCGAGGCAGGGGAAGGCCGGGTGTCTGCCGGTCTGGCGGCGCTACGGGCGGCGACATCCAAGGGCCGTGTCACAGATGACGTGCGGGAGAGGTTGGCGCGGATCACGGATCGCGGCCAAGACCGTGGTGGGCAGAGTGACGAAGAACAGGCCAAGGGGCGTAACTATGCGCGCGACAGGCTGAAGAGCATTCTGGACCGCGATGCGGCGCAGGGGCCGCAAGCTGGCGTTCACAAGCTGGACGGGCATAGCGAGCTGGAGCAGGGCGGCGAGATCGGTGCACCATCGTGGGTGTCACCGCATCGACAGGACCGGGGACGATCCGAAGAAAATGAGCGAGAGGAGCGCAAGCCGTCCGTGAACGAGCGTCTAAAGGAGGTGTTGAACAAGCCACGCGAAAAGCTTGAGATCGAGGACGCGCGCGAAGTGCACAGTGAGAAAGAGGTCGAGAAGGACCGTGAGATCGACAGGGAGGTGGATCGTGACCGTGGCCTCAGTCATTGATCCGCCAACGCTATGAATAGATGATCGTCAGTATTCTGCGGTAAATCTACTGCATTTCAACGGCCTTTGGATGTTGAGCGGTGGATTGGACGATTGCCCCAATAGGCTGTTAACGGGACATGCTCTCAATGACTTTGACGTGGTTGCTGTCGGGATCACTGAATTCAAGCGACTTGGTTCCGTCTGCGTTCACATGAAGTGCAACACCGTTGGCAGCCTTTGGAATTCTGTCGCGCAATCCGGCCAGCTCGTTGCGGTGCGGATGAAAGTCCAGCGAGCCGCCGATGGCCCGGTCCCCTCCGCCCATGCCGGGAACATACAACGATGAGACGGGTGGAACGGATGCGCACTAAGTGTTGGTCAATGGCCTGAACAACGAAGAAGGCGCGCGTGTCGTCCTGTTTGATAACATGCCTGACACCGCTGCCTGAGTGGACGAATAGATGATTTCAAGCTAGCTATCGCTGATTGCCAAATATCAAGGCCATTTGAGGTGCAAAAATGACCAAACACCATCGTAGGGCAAGTATTTCCCTTCAGCTCGCGCGCTGGACTATCTTTTTGGCAATTATGCTCGGCTTTGTTACGAGCTTGATCGAGATAACGTTTGACTATTCTGACGAACGGGAAAGGATCGATCAAGCCGCCAACCAAGCGTTACTGGTAGGCCAACCAAGTGCCGCAAATGCTGTTTATCAATTTGATGACTTGCTGGCGCGCGAAGTCATTGAAGGCCTTTCTAATTACAAGTTCATCATCGATGCAAACATAGTAGAGGAATCGGGTAGCGCGTTAGGAACCTTCGAACGGCCGATCGAGACCGGTAGGTTGTTTTGGCTGACAAAACGGCTCGGTGATCCATTTCCTATGTATACGAAATCACTGCTTGATCCGAATGGGTTGAACGAAATTGGAGCACTTTCTTTCCGCATCAACGTCGATCTGGCTTTGTCAGAATTCTATGACAGATTGCTCGTTAACATTTTTCTTGGGATCATCAAATCGACGATCTTAGG
The DNA here is from genome assembly GCA_039196965.1 of Pseudomonadota bacterium. Taxonomy (GTDB): domain Bacteria; phylum Pseudomonadota; class Alphaproteobacteria; order Caulobacterales; family Hyphomonadaceae; genus CALLCD01. The sequence continues at coordinate 3,890 of JBCCUK010000068.1, forward strand.
GCTAATTCTGTTTGCTGTTTTCTTCTATTCTGTAGGTCGTCCACTGGTGTCGCTTAGCAAAGACATAAGTACTGTTGATCCTCGCAATCCGAGCCCCCTGACAACTGAAATTGGTAAAGGAAATAGACTAAATGAGATCGGTTGGTTGCTGAATTCAATCAACCGTTTGTTGACCTCTAGCCAAGAAATTTTGATTGAAAATCAAGAGGCTCAAGCTAAAATCCAACATAATGAGGTGCGAACAAATGATTTTGCCCGCGCGGCGTCGGATTGGTTTTGGGAAACTGATGCGGAACACTCCCCCAGTTATCTGTCGGAACGGTTTTTCAAAATCACAGGTTATGACCCTTCTACCAGTCTAGACGCTCTTGAATTGAGAGAAATTCAAGATCTGGAATCCATCGAACCACAACACACGCTGCTGCGGGCCATTCAGGTTGCTCACAAGCCATTTCGGAACTTGGAATTTCCGTTTCGCAGCGCTGATGGGACGACAATCCAAGCTCGCTTGAGTGGTGTGCCTTTCTTTGACGCTGATGGTGTTTTTGAAGGATATCGCGGGGTCGGAACTGACGAAAGCGAATTACGAGATTCTGAAGGCGAACGCGAACGACTGGCCATGGAGTTAAGCCATGCTCAGAAGTTGCGGGCGATTGGCCAGCTGACTGGGGGTATTGCACATGACTTCAACAATTTGCTCGCGATTATCATGGGTGCCATTGAGACTGTGCAAATGGAACAGATTGCCGACGAGGAGCATTCGGAGGCCTTCTCCCTTGCGCTAGACGCCGCCAAGCGCGGTGCAGTTTTAACACACAGGCTGCTAGCCTACTCTCGACAACAACCGCTGTCGCCAAAATCGTTGGAACCGAGAAAGGTCCTGGGAAACTTGGACGATCTACTACGCCGTGCGCTTGGTGAAAAAGTCGACCTGCAGATCGTTAGCAATGGCGGCGTCTGGACATGTTTCGCAGATCAACAGGAACTTGAAACCGTGATCATGAATCTTGCGATAAATGCCCGTGATGCGATTCCCGATGGTGGCAAGATAATGATCGAGGCTTTCAATATTCGTTTGGACGAAGAATACGCAATGGGTGGTTTTGAAATCTCGCCTGGAAGATATGTCTGTTTTGCCATCTCTGATGACGGAATCGGTATGAACAAAGAGACAATCGAACGTGCTTTTGATCCTTACTTTACAACCAAGCCCATCGGTAAAGGATCTGGATTAGGATTGTCGATGGCGTTCGGATTTGCCAAGCAATCAAATGGGCATATTCGGATCTATAGTGAGGAAGGTGTTGGTACGACAATAAAGTTGTACCTTCCTAAAACGTCTACATCGCCGAACACAGAAATGGATAGTGCGCCGTCCGCTCCTATCGTTTCCAGATTGGAAGGGCTCAGAATACTTGTCGTTGAAGATGACCCATCAGTACGTCGCGTGATGGAAATTCACCTTCGGAAGCTGGGTTGCATAACAATTCTTGCATCAGATCCAAGTGATGCGCTGAAAAAGTGCTCAGCGAACCCGGGGTTTGATCTTTTCCTGCTGGATGTGGTGTTGCCAGGCCTGATGAAAAGTCCAGATTTGGCCAAGAAACTTCATGAAATAGACCCGGATGTGCCGGTTGTCTTCATGTCGGGCTATACTGAGAATTCTATTGTTCACGACGGGCAGATCGACGACGGGGTACGACTTTTGACCAAGCCATTCTCCATAGGCGAACTCCACAATGCTCTTGTCAGAGCCTTAGAGCAGACGAGGTAAATCCAACACAGAAAAGTTTCAACTTCCGCGAAAGGTCGAAAGATGCAAAAAAATTTTCCGAAGCCATTGAGAAGGGCAGTTCCACTAAGGTCGCGGTTAAGGCTTTTAGCCTTAAGCTTGATGATTCCTGTCTTTATAGTGTCCTTTTCGCAGACTGCTGTTGCCGAAGACCGTGTGTTCCGCGTTCTTTTAGATGGAAACAAGGTGTTTCCAACATTGGGCATAAGTGCGACCGGTATCGACGGAAGCACGACAAGCCTTGAAGTGAAGGACTGCCTAGAGTTTGATCATGAGACATTGATTTCGGCCCTTCGCTTTGAGATGGAACTGACCATGATCTGCAACGTGGTAAGGGACGCAGATCTTGCCGACAGATTTGAGTTTGTACCATACCCAAATCTCAACCGTGCAGTTGCGGATTTGGAGGCTGGTAAGGCCGATTTCGTCGGGGAGTCTGTTTTCCGTTCAGAAGCAGGTCAGGTGGCTCTAGCATCAGATACGATGATCCGGATTGGTGACTTTGAAGTTGGAGTTTTCACGACCCCAAACCGGCTTGATGTTCTGAGTACGGTGACACAAGAACAGCTTCGCATGCTCTCCGGTATAACAGTAAGAGCATGGACAATAGACGTGCAGACTTTAAACGGAATGGGGTTGCAATCTGTTCAAACAGCTCGATCATTGGCGTCGATTCCGCCAATGATTGAATCCAGACGAGCTGATTTCACCTTGTCGTATTTAGATCGGACAGAAACTGACCATATGGGGTCAATGCTCGTGCGTGTTGATGGATTTCGCGTTTCCTTTTCCGATGAACGGGTTTTCATCTTCTCCCCAGGAAATACATCGTTACAAGAGGCAATGAACTCATTTATCCAGACAAATCGGCAAAACCCCGTAGATCGAATACAAGACGCATACAAGAATAGTGGCTTCATTGTTGAAGGTTATGATGCCTGGATTGATGCAACGAAACCCTAGGGCGTAGACTCATAAGAACCAAATGACAGTTGCTGTGAGATGCGCGGCAGCGAGGAAGGTTTCAGGGCAACGGAAGGTGCGTAGTAACCACCCGGTTGGCACCGCCTGACTGCATTTGGCGTGATGTGAACGCGAATATTGATGTTGCGACAAGAAATGGGATTAGGAACTCGGCAGGTGGCATTATAGGCCCTCTCTTTTGAGACATCGCCTACCATGTCGGGTCGCTTTTCCGAGGGCGTCATCCTGTCACCCGCGACTTATCTGCACCACAGCAAATTTCTAACTGCCGACCTTCACTTGCCGCTCAATGGATAGTCGCATCGCGAACAAACCGGCCAGCCTTTGCCGCGCGGTGAACGAACGCCCGGTTCCATTTTGAAGCGGCGAAAACGGTGGATTCTGTCCGCGTTTCTGCGCCTCACACGATGAGTGGCTTCGCCCGGCCAGAAACTTCCAGTATAGCCGCACCGCCCTGGGCGGCATCTGACCAGCTCCAGCTGTGCGCAATGGCTGGTTTGTGCAACAGATCGGCGAAGCCATAACGTCTGTAGCCGCAATGGCCGGTCCCGCGCCACGAGTTAGGGATGCTGCGCTGACGACAAGTGACGGCTTGGAC
>JBCCUK010000069.1:0-6852 GCA_039196965.1 Pseudomonadota bacterium
ACGGCCGTGATATGCACAAAGACATCTTTGGAGCCATCCTGCGGCTGGATGAAACCATACCCTTTGGTAGGGTTGAACCATTTCACTGTACCAGTAGCCACGCCTATCTTCCCTGTGTCATTGAACGTTCACCTGTACGGCTCAACCTGGGCTAGGCAAGGTTTGTCGAAAGGTCAAGAGCGTGTCGTCTAGACGGTTGCTGCGGAAGGACGCCGCTACAGGCGAACATCAGGTAACCACGACACATAGGGCGGCATGGTAAGAAAGATGCTGTAAGGGGCGCTGATCCCGAAGCTGGCACACTAAAAGATCGTGCTGACGCCTAGTTCTGATACCGAGCAACGACGACGGATATCGTGATGGCGCTCCTTCCCAAGGACCTTCAACAGAAGCAGCTTTCACGCGCTTAGGGCCAGTTTCGGCAGGTAAGCTGAAGCTTCGAGATCAGCGCCGTAGAGAGCAAAGTAGACCCAAGGTGGACACCTACGGCCGACTTTCCAAAGCCCACCAAATTTGCCCTGGACAGCCACACAGACTGACTGAGAGGCATCAACGAGCATCTCGACAAGATACACCGCCGCTGGGGCCGCCTTCGAACACCAGCCGATCCGCTAGGTCATACCTCGAAAACGCGCCTTATGCGAGCCCACAGGCAGACCGGGGCAATTGCTGCCACCGTCAGCTTCATGCCGAACAGCAAGGCGATGCAAAGCGCGATGTCGGCGACATCCCGGATGTCCTTGCGGTCGATGCTGGATAGACGGGATTCAACGGTTCTGATGCCATCAGCCATGCAGCCTTTGTAATGCAGTCTAAACTGCTTGTCTCTAACTCGCTCGTGCCACAACACACTTTGTAGATCAAACCCGACCTCAACTGTTCGAAAACGGTTGTGGCTGTCATGGATTTTGTGCCGCCTCCGACGACCTAAATACCCTAAGGGCGGGCAACCAACTGTCCCGGCCTGATCATTCAGGCGCCTTGGATCGAGAGTAATCCTGGATCGTTTGCCAAAGAGCTTCGTCGTGCTTGTCGCGGACACGCTTCAGTCTGGCAGCGGGGCTCTTGCTCCAAACGATTGCTGCGTCCTCAATCGTTCGCAAGCGCTCGATCTCGGCGATCATCGCGCTTACATCCCTCTGATCGACGTCAAAGCCGGGCGACTCATTGCGTTTTTTGATCACGTCCAAGTCTAGACTATCCATTTTCACTCGCCTGTTCGTTTGCCATGTCTGGAGAGGCAATCCGAACCATAGTAGCCGCTATGTGGAGCATTGCAGGCGTTACGTGGTCAAAGGCCCTGCGCACTCCTCTGACCCGATTCGGCCGCAACAGTCGTTGCGCCAATTCGCATTGGCTAAGTAAAACCAGGAGATAAGGACCATAACAGGAATGCAGCCAGTACACCTACCCGTCGAGCAGGAATGGACGTGGTCAACGCCAAGTTTGCCTTTGATGGGCGGGCGCGGCGTCGTCAGCTTGCTGGCCTCGGGCTGAAAGACCAGCGCCGGGCGGACCGATCAATCACCGTTCGTGATATAGGCAACCTCATGCCAAGTGCGGAGGCTTGACCACGGGCGAGACGGTAATCGGCGACAGATCGTTGATGGCGTTGAAGGTGAAATATGTTGGCGACGGGCACATGAACGGCAAGAAATTGTTGGGCTTGCTTGGGGGATTCGAATCGTTGCATGACCCACTCGCGCCGTCAGGTTGGCAGATGTGAATTTTGGGCACGGATGTTCAGACCCTTGTGCAGGCGGTGTTTGAACCCTGGCATGATTTCCTTCCTAGCGAGAACAGGCTCCTACATTGTCCATAATGCTGGCTGTAGGGGATCATCCGTATTTTCCGAGCGCTCTACATGTAATAAGAGTTGGCTGGAGGGAGTGAGTTTGCATGCAGCCTTTATGCACCGACAGAATGAAGATCGCGCGCGACCTTTTGGACCATGGCGTTCAGAAAGAAGGTGCCGAGCATCTTTTACACCTTCAGAACTGTGGCAGCCGATTCGGGTGCGCTCACTGGCATCTTTGCCTCCGCATGGTCGAACTGCTGTGGGAATGCTCCAAGGACATGTCGGCGACGAAGACGCATCGACAAATCACGCAAGGCGATGCGGAGATGCCGCCGAAGAGCAGGACTTCGCCTCATTACCATTGAGGTGGCACTGACGAGGCTCGTCTCTCTTTGAATCGCCGATCGGTTTGTTTCGAACTCAAACAGTATCATTTCAGAAAGTGATAATCCGCATTTGACAAATTTTTTGTAGTTAAATCAAAGCCTTGCAATGTCTCCAGCAGCGAATCCGCTCAGCGGACAATAAACACCCAGTCAAACACCCCCCACTTTCCCGTACCGGGCGAGAAGATTCACTTACCACGCCCTCAAATGCGGAAAGGGTTGATGATCTCGAGACGTCGATCCACGATCATCCCATCTTGCATGTCCTCAGAGTACAAAATCTGACATTCGGCACGCAGCGCTGTCGCAACGATCATGGCATCAAAAATCGAAAAGCGATGTCGATCAACCAGGCGCAGCGCATCCTCATGTGTTTCGAGATCCAAGCCAAGCACCGAGGGGCAGACCAGGCGAATAACCGCAATGAGCATTGCCGGCGTGCGCGGATTACCGTTCTTAAGTGACGGGTGCTTGGGGATCTGTTGGAGGGGCCTCATCCGGATTGACCAAACTTTCATGATCCTATCCCGAAGGTATGAGGAGCCTCTCTGAAATTCTCCCTCGTCTCAGAGCCCGGTTAACGCCGGGCTTTTCTTTTTTCTGAGCGCGATAGTTGCTTATTGCGGCAAAGATCCAAAATCTGTCAGAAAACAGCCATTTGGAGAGAACAGCTACCTCTATGCCGATGGACCATTCGGAGGCGAGTGTCATGCGAAGACGTAAGCCATGGTAGAGTTTGGCTTAGGGCTTTATTTGATCGTCGGAATCGGGCTGGCTGAATGGGGGTTGCGTCGGTCGGACGTACGAGAAAATCTCTGGCGTATCGGTCCCAGGAAAGGATATCTCCTGCTCGTCACCGTCGGCCCCCTCAAGGTCCTTTGGCTCGGCACCATAACGATGGTCCGAGCCCTCGGGCACAAGGCTACAGGGTAAGCATAGAATCTGCTTTCTGGTTCATGCTGACGGCGTTCGGCGACGCTTCACTCATAGCTTGGGAAAAACTCTATGGCCCATCTGCCAACGGCTTCGCCGTCCAGCATTACACCTCGGCCTATAGGGTGACAGACGACTCGCTACCTAGCATCAAGAAAGCCTTAACCAAAGAAGGCTAAGGTCGTGACGCTTGCTGGAACCGTGGCCGCGTGGCTAGGCCCTTAGCCGCAAGGTCACGGCTCTCAACCAACAGCGCGATTTTGAAACTTGCTTCTCTTATTTGGATATGATCGATGACAGATATTCTGGTTGTTGAAGACGAAGCTGACCTTTGTGATTTGATAGCAGATGAACTTGAATGTGAGGGACATCGCGTAACAACGGCCCGTAATGGCGAAGAAGCACTGCACTGCTTAGCAACGAAGTCGCCTAAGATCATCCTCTGCGACATCAATATGCCTAAACTGAACGGCTTCCAGTTCCGGAAGGCGATGATGAATCAATTTCCTCATTTCAGAGAAGTGCCCTTCATCTATGTATCCGCCTACTCGGAACAAGAGGATATCGCCGATGGCCTTATCACCGGTGCCGATCACTACGTCACCAAGCCGATCGATTTTGACGAATTGAAAGGAATCGTCAGAGACTCGAGTGTTAGCAAATAGTCTTCTTCGAGCCGGCAGAATTCCCAAGATTTCTGGAATGGTTAGACGATGAATGCGTATGACCCGAACGGTGGGGCTGGGATGAGGGCTTGCTTGTCAATCGATGACCTTATCGACCCAGAAGATGATGACGAATATCTCGCCGCGAAGGCCCAATGGCGTGCTCTGATCTCGCAGCTCAAACATGCAATGAACCAGGGAAACATCAGCAAAGCCGAGATGGCGCGACGCATGAACATGACCAAAGCTGACTTCGAGGCCTTTATGGCTTGTGGCGGCGACGTGATCCCGTTCACCTTGTTACTTCGCGCTGCGGGTATTGTTGGAAAAACTGTCAGGCTGGAAATTCTCTGAGAAGATATCTGTCGCTGTTGCGGCTCAAAACTCCGGGATCAATCTTCAAACCCTTTCTTAACGAAGCATCCCTAGGATCTGAGCTCGCTAAGCCAAGGGATCCAGCCCGAACTCGTTACCCCCTGCGCAGTTCGGGTTGGTTTCCAGTCTTGATGCCCACGGGGCTCTCAAAGTTACATTCTCAAGTCATTAAGCGACCTTGCCAAGCAAACGGCGACCGCCAAAATCGTAAAGGCCTATGTACGAAATAGCCGACGATATGAGCAAATATCTCAAATAAAAACATACATTCGTCAAACCACAGAAAAATCAACAATGCAGTGTTAACCTTAAATTCACTTAGTGATGCTAGTTTTTCAAATAGAGCTATCTGATATAGCTCTAGTCACGCTTCTTCTGGTAAATATTGTCGTATAGGGACGACAGTCTATTTATCAGGAGATCTTGAGGCCGAGCCAGAATGTCGCAGACTCAGTTTTGGCTCGGCCACTTTTTTCATATATATCGAGCCGTGTAGAGAGGCCAACGTCCTAACATTTGACAATGGCTTGTCAGTTTGTGTCCGTTCCCAATCACGGCGGCTGAATTGCGATAGGTTGCGTGCGAACACCCGGAGAAGAACCTTCCCCGGGACGAAGAGCAGGGTCTTTATTGTAGCTCGAGTTGGCTACCGAAGCCGGATCAGTTCATCGAGCATTTCATCGGTCGTTGTGATGATACGGGCGTTCGCCGAGTAGGCCCGCTGCGTCACGATCATCTTGGTGAACTCGTCAGCGATGTCCACGTTCGCGGCTTCCAGGGATGACGTCGAAATTTGGCCTGCACCGCCGACGCCTGCCGGCCGTAAATTGAAGGTGCCCGATGCCACTGTCTCCCCGTAGACGTTGCCGGTTCGAGGGTTCAAGGCTAGCGGATTTGCAAAATTGGCGATGGGGAGCTGATAGAGCTTCTTCTGTTCGCCATTGGAAAAGGATGCGATCACAAAGCCTTCATCGTTAATGCTTACGCCATTCAGCTGACCAACATCAGCACCATTCTGATTGACGTAAACGACATTGAAATTGGCAGCGAACTGCGACAGTCCGTTGGTTTCACCAGCCGTACCAAAATCAAATGAGATTAAACTGTCGCTGGCACCGTCGCTATCTAGCCAATCGATACCGACCGAGGCACCGGGTGTGGCTGTCGGCGTCAATGGTGTGATGCTAAAGGAAGCCGGCGCGCCTGTACCGGCAAAGACCACCGTCCCAGAGGCGAGCAGACCATCGGGATGGGTCGCTGTCTCGACCTCTGCTGTGTCCGCATAGAGTTCAACCTGCCAGGTTGAAGTTGCCGCGTCTTTTAAGAACGAGGTGGTTATGGTGTGTGGCCTGCCGATCGAGTCAAAGATCTGTATGCTGCGAGAGAAGTGTGGCTGAACACCCGACGTGCCGCCGGAAGCTGCATAGTCAGCCATATCGCCGGCGGCGTAAACTCCCGCATAAGGTGTCTGCGTTGCGTCAAGATTGGCACCCATTTCGACATTGGTCGTTGCCGTTGCAGTGCCATTGACCAAGCGGATATTCACAGGCGATATCTGGTTGACGTCGATAATGTTATCATTGTTATCGAGCGCCCAGCCCTGCAGATAGAAGCCGGCAGAGTTTCGCATGTTGCCGAGCGCATCCGTCTTAAAGCTGCCGGCCCGCGTATAGAGCTGGTCGCCCGTATCATCACTTTGATCACTGACAACAAAGAAACCGTCGCCAACAATCGCGACGTCCGTCGGCGAGGTGCTCGGCTCGATCAATCCCTGCCTACTAATCTCGAAGTTTGTGTTGGATTGCACGCCTCCAGGCGCGAATGTGGTGACACCGGCCGTCGTGGTGACCAGGGATGAAAAATCCGCAACCGCCCCTTTATAAGCGGTCGTGGAGACATTCGAGATATTGTCGGAAATCATACCCATCGACTGGCTTTGCGCCGATAATCCAGTCACACCCGAAAACAACGCTCCAAACAGACTCATTGTGATTTTCTCCGTACAGACTCAAACGCGCTTCCAGACCCGTCGCTAGGAATGCAGCTTGCAGCGAGCAATCCTTATGCCATGCGGAAAAAATTCGACCTATCAATGAGTTAGATGGATGTGGGGCTGGCTCCATACGGCAAAAACTGCCGATAAGCCACGTCGAACCAGGAAAAAATTACCGGCCTATCAGCCAAGAGCGCGGGCATCTCTCCCAATCAGACTCGTTCTGAGAGGGGAGTGATATTCCTACTTGTTGCGGATTGAGACTATCCGGTGTTGGGATCGAGATCATCGGCGTTTCGCCGACACGAGCGTGGTCAAGCGTTGCAAGCACCAATACGCTCCAGCAAGACATCAAATTCTACCGGTTTGGTCAGATAAGCATTGGTGTTGATCGTAACACCTGCATGCATCGCTTGTTCAAAGGGATAGGCCGATACGAAGAAAAACGGTGTCTCCCTGAAGCGCGGGCAGCCTTGAAGGCGTTTCCAGAGCTGATAACCATCCATGCGAGGCATCCCAATGTCCGAGACGATCACATCTGGATGTTCTGACTTGATCGAGTGGAGGCCCTCAGCGCCATCGCAGGCTTCAATGACATGATGACCAGCGTCTTCAAGCTCCTCGACAAGCAAGGCTCGAAGGACAGGCTCGTCCTCGATAACGATGACTTTGGCCATGGCTCACAGTGCTCCTCACATCACA
>JBCCUK010000070.1:0-6620 GCA_039196965.1 Pseudomonadota bacterium
ATCAGATACGTGTCATAAGTCGAATAAATTAAAATCCAAGAGGGGTCCCCTAGCCTCCGAATTTCTGGTGCGACCATTACACCCTTTTCATAGCCAATGCCAAGAGATTCTTGGGCTTTGTTCCGTTCAGTGCAAAATGACTGGAGCTCTCCTAGTTTGATGATCACTCTTCACTTGATAAAGAAGAGCGTTTTTCATACCGAGAACGTTGAACCAATGCCCACCAGAATTCAGGTAACAGATGGTTGCGCTAGTGAAACCCTGTGCAGCGTTGTGAGACTGACGAACGAAGGCGTGAGTGTCAATCGGCATTGAACTTTGACCCCTTATCGGCGTCCAGTATTGACCCCCTTGTGCTGAGCAGGCCCGGCGCTGCGTAGCCCTCACATGGCGCAGCGGCGGCGGGCCTGCGGGGTTTCGGGATTGCGCTATGCGCGGTTCTTGAAGCGCCAGCTTTCGTTTCCGGTCTCAAGGATCTCGCAATGGTGGGTGAGGCGGTCGAGCAGCACGGTTGTCATTTTGGCGTCACCGAAGACGCTGGGCCATTCCCCGAAGGCCAGGTTCGTGGTAACGATGATCGAGGTGCGCTCATAGAGCTTGCTGATCAGGTGGAACAAAAGCTGACCGCCGGTTTGGGCAAAGGGCAGATAGCCCAGCTCATCAAGGATCAGGAAGTCGAGGCGGGAGATCAGGTCAGCGGTTCGGCCCTGTCGCTCGGCTCTGGCTTCGGCATCGAGCTTGTTCACCAAGTCGACGACGTTGAAGAACCGCCCACGCCGACCGGCTCGGATGCAAGCGCGGGCGATGCTAACGGCAAGATGGGTTTTGCCGGTGCCTGTGCCGCCGATCAGCACGAGGTTGCGCTGGTGATCCAGGAAGTCACCTCCTGCCAGGTCGCGGATCAGCGTCTCGTTGACCTCGGCAGCCTCGAAGTCGAACTCTTCCAATTCCTTGGCCAGAGGCAACTTGGCAATGGTCATCTGGTATTTGACCGACCTCGCCTGCTTCTCCCTGATCTCGGCGGTCAGCAAATCCCCGATGATCTGCTGAGGTTCATGCTGGCGCTTGACTGCAGTGGTCAGCACCTCGTCATAAGCGGCGCGCATGCCGTAGAGCCGCAGCTTTCCCATCGCGTCGATCACGTCTGAGCGTTCCATCTGTTTGTCTCCTCAAGCTGTCATATCGGGTGCAGTCGGCAATGGGCTCGCAGGCCAGCTTCAGTGCATCCGGTGTGGTGATTGTCAGGGGTGGTGGCGGCTCGCGGTGCCGGGCCAGGATGTTCAGGACCACACCCGCCGAATGGACGTTGTGCGACAGAGCCTCGGCGCAGGCGGCTTCTACGGCTTCGATCCCATCCGTCAGCACGGCGCTCAAGATGTCGACCATCTGCCGGTCTCCACCACCCGGCTGACGTTCCAGCTTGCGCCACACACGGCGGATCAGCACCGGCAACGCCCATTCCTTGAAGGGCGCCCCATTGCGAAGAGCACCGGGTTTGCGGGCCAGAACAGGTATGTAATGCAGGGGATCGAAGATCGTTCTGTCCCGCAGCTCCGGGTGCTTGTTCGCCTTCGCATAATCTCGGCACCGGTCTTCCAGCCATGCATTCAGCTCGGTATAGGATTTGAACTTGGGACGCGGCACGAAGAAGCGCCGCCGGATGTCACCGACCTGGTTCTCGACCTGACCCTTCTCCCGACCCGAGGCCAGCGTGCAAGCGACCGGGTCGACCAGATAATGCCCGCACATCTGCTGGAACCGCCGATTATAGGCCCGATCGTTGCCGACAAAGATCGCATCCAACGCCGTCTTCATGTTGTCGTAGATTCCGCGCGAGCACGCTCCGCCGAAGAAGGCGAAGGCCTTGTCATGGGCGTCGAACACCATCTCCTGCGTCTCTCTGGGATAGGCCCGGACAAACGGCATCCGGCTGTGGCAGAGCCGAACATGGGCGACCTTCACTGTCGTGGTCACGCCATCGATCAGAACAACCTGTTCGTCGGGATAACGCGCCACTGGCGCCTTTTCTGATCCTCCTTACCTCACCTCGCAAAACACTGGGTTGGCAAACTCCAGCAGAAGCTCTCGACCGGCTGATTAAAATGGATATGATCGAAGGTGTTGCGACGACCGGTTGAATCCGCCCAATATACATCCGTGGCCTTCGGCCTCAGGTGCAAGGAAATGGGCGTGCGCCCTTCGATGGGGTCGGTTGGCGATTGCTATGACAACGCAATGTGTGAAAGCTTCTTCGCCACGCTCGAATGCGAGTTGCTCGACCGCCGGAAGTTCAAGACCAAGGCCGAAGCGCGTGTCGCCCGCTTCGAGTTCATCGAAGGCTGGTACAACCCCTCGCGCAGGCATTTGAGGTGCCCCTAGTTTCCTAGACACCTGCCTTTTCCAGTTTCAGCTGTCTTTGTTCGAAGTCAACGGGTGACAGCATGCCGTTGTTCGTGTGTTTTCGTTTTGGGTTGTAGAACAGCTCGATGTACTCAAAGACATCTCGGCGTGCGTCCTCGCGTGTCCGATACTTCCGCCGTCTGACTTTTTCCCGCTTCAGAAGCTGAAAGAAGCTCTCGGCCACTGCATTATCATGGCAATTGCCCCTGCGGCTCATTGAGTGCTCCAATCCATGTTCGCGCAGGAACGCCGCCCATTCACGGCTGGTAAATTGCGCACCTTGGTCGGAGTGGATCAGCAGACTAGGTCCCGGCTTTCTACGCCAAATCGCCATCAGCAAGGCCTGCACAGCGAGTTCTGACGTCTGTCGCGACTGGACCGCCCAGCCCACAACACGCCGCGAGAACAGATCGATGACCACGCAGAGATAAGCAAACCCTTCGTGTGTCCGTAGATACGTAATGTCTGTCACCCATGCATGATCCGGGGCATCAACGGCGAACTGACGATCCAGCGTGTTGTCGACCACGACGGATGGCTTGCCGCCATAGACGCCAGGCTTCTTCTTGTAACCGATCTGCGCCTGAACGCCCGCAAGCCGGGCCAGACGGGCAACGCGGTTCTCTGACACGGCTTCACCTATATCGATGAGATCGTCGTAGATTTTACGATAGCCATAGACTTTGCCACTGTCTTTCCACGCCTTCTTCACCAACTCGGTCTGACGTCGATCTTCCATCGCACGCTGGCTTAACGGTTCTTTAACCCATGCATAGAAGCCGCTCGGGTGGACGCTCAGCATCTTGCAGAGAACACGGACAGGATGTTGCTGGCGATGCGCGTCGATGAACGCGTACCTCACTTTGCATCCTTGGCGAAGTACGCGGTGGCCTTTTTTAGAATATCGCGCTCCTCGGTGACGCGGGCCAGTTCCTTCTTCAAACGCCTGACTTCAGCCTCTTGGTCTGTCTGCCTCTGCGGCATCGAAAACTGAGCCATCCAAGTGTACAGCGACTTAGTGCTGATCCCGAGCCGTTCAGCGACCTCCTTGACCGAATATCCGCGCTCTGTGACCTGAGCCACCGCGTCGATCTTGAACTCATCTGAGTAACGAATTTGCCCTGACATTTGCGTCGTCCTTTGCTTCCAAAATTACCAAGCAAAGCGTCTACAAATCTAGGGGCACCTCAATTCAGCTTTGGGTTACAAGTCGCCAATCAACTACGAAAGGAACGCTGCTGAAGGGCTGGAATCTCTAAGCCCATAACCGTCCACAAAACCGGGGGAACTTCAACTCCAACTTTGCATGCCGGTTCACAGGCGTGAGGAACCCACATCGCCTTCGCCGTGAGGAAAAGCACCTCCGGCAGGAGCGGGATTATTCTATCAAGGGCCGCGGTGTGGTTTGCACAAGCCGACGTGACATCTCGGAGATCTTTGAGTTCATGACCACAAATCAAGCCGAGTATTAATCCAGATGATATCGCGCATGCTAAGGATGCCCTGCAGCGGATTTTATGCCTATCAAAGCTGTCCGCCGAGTGCCCGGCACATTACCAACGAGGCCGTGACCAAGCTGATCTATCTGGCGATCAGTGACTTTGGCATAGGAGCGCAAAATGTCTGCGAATGGCTGCCGCCAGAAACCAATTCGCTATCATGGTCGCGGAACGCTTTAATGCGTGACCGTATCTTAAACCCGCATGGCAAGGACAGATACACAGAATCTAAGTTACTACATCCCGGAGATCGCCCTCGGCAACTTGGCCACACACCGGAACAAGGAGACCGCCCAAGCTTTGCGCGAACACGGCTGCTGGTTCATTTACGTGTCACCGTACTCGCCCGACCTGAACCCAATCGAGCAAGTCACTCAAAGCTGGAAGCCCACCTGCGACGGGTAGAGGCAAGAACCTTTGTCAAGCTCTTCAAGACTATCGGAGATAGTTTGCAACCTGTACGATCAAATGGAATACTTGAACTACTTCAAGGCCGCCGGATATGTCTTACGTTAGTGTCAAATCACTTTAATTAGTTTCAGAGTTCAGTGGAAGAGCTTTAGGTTACCTAATTCAAGAAATCTTCCAAAAACAGCCTGAAAAAGGCGGAAAAACTTACCGCGCACCTTTGGTGCATAGCGACGATATACAAACGGAATAAGGCCAATATCCTGGTTGTTATCTTCTAAAGACCTCCGCACCTCAAAAAAACCGTTTAAAATCCCAGACAGTGTTGAACTCCTACCATCTGCACGCATCAGCACAGTAATGGCATCCAATTTATGTGAGTGAATTTTTTCGTCTTCCATAAAGCGCAACATAAGATCAAAGTCGGCCGCAACTTTGAAGTCTGTATTATATAGACCAAGCCGGTCATATGTTTGACAGGTAGTGAAAAAACCAGGATGCGGTGTGTGAAAACCTTTAACATAGCTGCCGTGAAAAAAAGTATTTGGTCTCCACTCGTCCAGGTTATCACCTTGATCATTAATATATCTAATACCACTGTAAACTATATCTATTGGAATTGAATTATTCATAAAAAGCGCAGCGATATTTTCCAATACATCAGTACTCGCATATTGATCGTCTGCGTTTAGAATATGAATAATCTCTCCCGTTGCTCTTTTTATACCCTTATTGATTGCATCATAAAGGCCTGAATCAGGTTCAGACACCAGTTTGATGCGTGGATCGGTGAACTGTTGGACGGTTGCAATTGTTTTATCGCTCGAACAGCCGTCACATATTAACAGCTCTAGGTTTTTGTACGATTGGTTCAAGACAGAATGGATGGTGTGTGCAATCGTGGTTTGCGCATTGAAACATACGGTAATGACAGAAATCTTGGGGTTGGGATGAATATCTTTGTGGTTCATAATGGTATTTTACCACCTTCATAAAGACTATAGAGGATTAGTTGCAAAGACTCGCATCAAGCCATTTTGTGCCTCGTCCTTCGCCCCCTGACCATTGGGTAAAACCTGCATAGCGCATGATGTCACCATCTCCAAAGTAGCTGCCTGTTTGCATTTCAATCAGAGTGAGTGGCACTTTGCTTGGATTTTCCATTTAGTGAAAGACTCCAAAGGGACGTAGATCGATTGATTTTCAATCATGAGCGTTACCTTTCCATCTATGTTCTCCTTGGCTTTGTCTACAACAACGATCCAATGGTCGGCCTGGTGCACATGGCTTTGCAGGCTCAGGCTGGCACCTAGATGCACGTTGATGCATCTGACTTGGAAGCAGAGACTCACGACCGGGTTTTTCGTACCAGCCCCAAGTCCGACAATCGCGGGACAGGGTGTTAGCCTGGAAAAGCGTCCCCGAACATTCAAACGATGTGGCTGACTCATCGGTGACGGCGCCTGAGTCATCCTCATGTCCTTCGCACCACACGGCCTGCCAATCGCCTAGGTCAAACCAAGTACCACCATAAGGTTCGATCGAGAGCTTGTCAGCCCGCTCCATCACGGCGTATTCGATGGAGATATCAGGCAGGCTGTCCCAGGGCTCTGGCGCCAAGCAGACAAGGACGGATCCCGCTCTGCGGCCTCAAAGGCTCGCGCGGTGGTCGCCAAAACCTCAGGCGCATGGTCGGCATCGGGAATGACATGATCGGAGGGGGCCATCAACATCAGCGCCTCAGGATCTAGTGCCTCAAGTGCAAGGGCCGCCACACAGATTACCGCGGCAGTGTTCTTGGCAGCGGGCTGGGTCAGAATACTGGTGGCGCTCATTTCCAAAGCGGCCAAATGATCAATAATTACAAAGTGAAAGTCCACGCGGATGATAATCGATGGGGCAGTGAACTCTTCTCCAGAAAACCGCAGGACTGAGACTTGAAAAAGGCCCTGCACCCCCACCAAATTCACAAATTGCTTGGGAGAAGTATTGCACGGCAAAAACCGCGTGCCCGAACCGTTACGGAGAGGGACAGGATCGATGAGAGATGCCATAAATCTACTGTGTTTTAAAGCTGTCCGCGTTTTCCAAAAACCAGTCATAGGTTTCAGTGATGCCATCGTCTAGCCTAATCCGGGCGGTCCAGCCAAGGCGGCCCAGACGGCTGACATCCATCAACTTCCGTGGGCTGCCGTCGGGTTTGATAGGGTCTGTGGTGATCTCGCCCTCGTAACCCACCACACGGGCGATGGTTTGGGCCAGTTCTAGGATTGTTACATCGGTGCCGGAGCCCACGTTGATGTGGCTCAGCAT
>JBCCUK010000071.1:0-6505 GCA_039196965.1 Pseudomonadota bacterium
AGAAGAGCTGTGTCGCGGTTCTTTTTGAAGTTTGATCTGGAGCAGAGGTGGCACTCTTTGTTGAAATGATTGTGTACTGAGGAATGCATACTGGCGAATTTCTGAAGATGGCTCATTCGCCGAAATCTCTGCATGGCTCGCTCGCGCCTTTGAAACGGAAGGTGTGAGTTCTCTGCCCGATTATTGAGATGACGACCGATCTCCTGGCGGCCGATATTCCCTATTTCTTTCATCGCCGCACCGTAAGACGGACAGCGATCTGTGGTGATAACCTCTGGGTTACCATAACGCTTCATCGCTTTCCTAAGGAATTTCAAAGCAGCAGCCTTATCCCGCTTCTTGGTAACGAACGATTCCAAGACTTCTCCCTCGTGATCGACGGCCCGCCAGAGATAATGAGTCTCACCCCTGATCTTCACGAACATCTCATCCAGGTGCCACTGCCATTGGGTGACCTGACGCATATAGCTCGCCCTCTGCCTACGGATCTTAACTGCGAAGTGTGTTCCGAACCGATCTACCCAAAGACGGACGCTTTCATGGCACACATCGATACCGCGCTCATGAAGTAAATCTTCGACATTCCGAAGCGAAAGCGGAAATCGGATATATATCATCACCGCTAACTGAATGATCTCGGGCGAAGTCTTGAAGTAGCGAAACGCGTTCTTGGTCATGAACCTAAGCTACGACCAGCGGTCCAACGCCTCAAGATCAACTTCCCCTGACAATGCCCAAGAAGACGTTCTACTTGATTGATTCTGGCCCGACTAGGTGCTCTGAGAGGGGGCAAAAATTCCCTGTTATCGAAAGCAAATTCCCTGTTATGACAATTGGAAATCCCTGTTTATCGCGTGGAAAACCGCCTTAAAACATTGAAATTATTGGTATTCATCCGCGCCACAGTGCGTGAAATACATCGATGTGTGCAAAATTTCCTGTTATCGGCGAATTTGAGAGGCGGCCAATTTCAAACCTGACCCTGAAAAAGAGGCCGGGAGACTTCTAGGGAAATCTCAGAACTGAGAAGCGAAATCGCTGATTTTGGAGACACTAATGCTGGCTTAGGCCAGCTAAGTCGCGGTACTTGCGGAACTATTTGAGGGGTTTCGGATTTGGCCGCCAACTTGATGACTGAATGGCGGAGAGACAGGGATTCGAACCCTGGGTACTCGCGAGAGCACAACGGTTTTCGAGACCGCCCCGTTCGACCACTCCGGCACCTCTCCGCGGGGGCCTCGTCTTTAGGGTCTGATCGCCCGTCCGGCAAGTCCCCCGGCCATTACGAAAGGCGCTCCGGCGCTCCCTCCGTCCGGCCTGCATTTCCCGCGTAAATCGGGTTTGACAGACGGCGCGCTTTGTGGTTCTTCCCGCGCTTCGGCCCGGTGCCTCAGGCGGCGGGCCTTCCATCATTTAAACGCTTCCGCGCCCGCACTGGTCGCGTAGGCCCCGATAAGGACCGAGCCCATGTTCGCGGTCATCAAAACAGGCGGTAAGCAATACAAGGTTGCCGAAAATGACGAAATCATCGTCGAAAAGCTCGAAGGCGAAGCCGGCGATTCGGTGACCTTTGATGAAGTGCTGATCCTCGGCACCGATGGTGGAACCACCGTCGGCGCGCCTCTGGTGAGCGGTGCAAGTGTGGTCGGAGAGGTTTCCGAACAGCGCAAGGCCGACAAGGTGATCACCGTCAAGAAGCGCCAGCGCTCGACCTATCGCCGCAAGATCGGCCATCGCCAGCTCCAGACCGTGGTTAAAATCACATCGATCCTCGCTGACGGAAAGAAAGCCCCTGCGAAAAAGAAAGCGGCCCCGAAGACAGAGGACGCACCGAAGGCCGAAGCAGCAGCAGCACCTGAGGCTCCGGCTGAGACCAAGGCAGCGCCCGCTGCAAAAACTGAGGGCGGCGACGATCTCACCAAGATGAAAGGTCTCGGCAAAGTGTTCGCCGAGAAGCTGAACGCCGAAGGTATCACAACCTTTGCGCAAGTCGCGGCCATGTCTGCCGATGATGTTGCCGCACTGGAAGAGAAGATCGGCGCGGTCGGCAAATTCGAGAAGAACGAATGGGTCTCGCAAGCAGCAGACCTCGCAAAAGACAGCTAAATATGAGATAAGCCGGTCGAACTGGCTCATCGCACCCCAAGGAGTGCCCAATGGCTCATAAGAAATCAGGTGGTTCGTCCCGCAACGGCCGCGACTCAAATCCGAAATATCTTGGCGTCAAGAAATACGGCGGTGAGCACGTGGTGCCCGGCAATATTCTTGTCCGTCAGCGTGGAACCAAAGTGAATCCGGGCCGCAATGTTGGCATCGGCAAGGACCACACGCTTTTTGCGCTCGTGGAAGGCAAGGTGGAGTTCACCCGTAAGCGTGGCAACAAGTCCTTTGTGTCTGTGGCACCGCTTATCGACGCGGCAGAATAGCGGTCTGACAGAGCAGGCCGCGCGAGGCGGCCTCTAAACAGGATCAAGGGAGGCAGGTGGCTGTCTCCCTTTTTTATTTGTTTCCGGTACCGTTTCGCGATCCCATGAAACGCGCTCAAGGCTGCCCAATTTGCCTCTCCTTTAATCTCAGGAGGAGACCATGAATTTTGACATAGAAACAGAGCGCTTGCGATTGCGCTCACCCCGCGCGGAAGATGCGCCGCGCGTTACCGAACTGATCGGTGACTGGGATGTCGTTAACATGCTGGGTCGAGCACCCTGGCCCTATCAATTGAGTGATGCCGAGAACTGGATTGCCCGCATGGGGGTCGCCCGCGATGAGGGCACTGAATATGCCTTTCTCGCCGAACATGCCGATGATGGCGTCGTCGCGGCGTCGGGCCTCCATCTCGTCGACAAGGATCGCGCCATCTGGGAGATCGGCTACTGGGTTGGAAAACCTTATTGGGGCAGGGGCTTCGTGACCGAAGCGGCCCGCGGCGTGCTTGACTGGGCAACCAAGGAAGCGGGGATCAGCGCCTTTGTCTCCGGTCATATCGTCGATAATCCTGCGTCCGGGCGTGTGCTGGAAAAGCTCGGCTTCGAGGTGGCCGGTGAGTTGACCATGTATGTCCGCGGTCGGGATTGCGACGTCTCTGCGATTCGTTATGTGAAGGGCGCGCCCGTTGACGCAGCCTTGCAAGCTGCGGCGCACTGAGCGACAAGCGCGCCATGAAGTTCCTCGACCAGTGCAAAATCTATGTTGCCTCCGGATGGGGCGGAAATGGCTCCGCCTCATTCCGGCGCGAGGCCCATGTCGAATTTGGCGGTCCCGATGGCGGTGACGGCGGCAAGGGCGGGGATGTCTGGGCCGAAGCTGTGGAAGGGCTGAACACCCTCATCGACTACCGCTACCAGCAGCATCACAAGGCAAAGCGCGGCGGCAATGGCATGGGCAAGCAGCGCACCGGCAGAGGCGGCGAAGACTGCATGATCAAGCTTCCTGTCGGAACACAGATTTTCGAACAAGATCAGGAGACTCTGATCGCTGATCTGACCGAAATCGGCCAACGCGCGCTCCTTGCCAAGGGCGGTAATGGCGGCTGGGGCAATATGCGATTCAAGTCCTCCACCAATCGCGCCCCGCGCCAGGCAAACAAAGGCGCGCCCGGGGAAGAGCGCACGATTTGGCTGCGCCTGAAGCTGATTGCTGATGCCGGCCTCGTGGGCTTGCCCAATGCCGGAAAGTCGACCTTTCTCTCCGTTGTCAGCGCGGCCAAACCGAAGATCGCAGATTATCCGTTCACGACGCTTAATCCGGGCCTCGGCGTGGTCGATATGGGACCGTCCACGCGGTTTATCATCGCCGATATTCCGGGCCTGATTGAAGGTGCGGCCGATGGAGCAGGGCTCGGCACGCGCTTTCTTGGCCATATTGAACGATGCAAAGTGCTCCTGCATCTTATTGATGGTACCGCTGAGGATGTCGTCGCGGACTACGAGACGATCCGGGATGAACTCGTCTCCTATGAAGCGGGTCTCGCTGAGAAACCTTCTATCCTTGCGTTGAACAAAATTGATGCGCTCACGGAGGATGAGATCGCAGAGAAGCGGGAGGCGCTTGAAGTGGCAAGCGGACAGAAGCCACTGCGGCTCTCCGGCGTCGCAAATATCGGGGTCAACGACGCGCTGTATACGATTGCCCGCCATCTCTCCTTCACCGATGAGGAGATTGAGATCCCTGATTCCGATGGTGAGATGTGGCAGCCATGAGCGATGTGTTTGGAAGTGCCCGGCGCATTGTGCTCAAAACCGGATCGGCTTTGATCGCCGATGCGGAGGGCAAGCCGCGCAATGACTGGCTGCTTCGCCTGGCCAAAGACATAGCAAAGCTGCGTGCCGCTGGGGTTGAGGTTCTGCTGGTTAGCTCAGGGGCAATTGCACTGGGAAAATCCGGGATCACGCCCGCAGCGCTCCGCCGCCTCGATGGCAAACAGGCCGCTGCTGCGTTGGGCCAGCCATTATTGATGGGCGCGTTATCTTCGGCTTTCGAAGCTGAAAACCTCACCATTGCCCAATCCCTGCTTACCCTTGCCGATACAGAAAACCGTCGCCGCTGGCTCAATGCCCGTGCGACCTTAAACGTCTTGCTCGACGCCGGAACGGTTCCTGTGATCAACGAAAATGACACGGTCGCCACGGAGGAAATCCGGTATGGAGACAATGATCGCCTCGCTGCCCGCGTGGCACAAATGGTCTCTGCCGATGTTCTGGTGCTGCTTTCCGATGTGGATGGTCTTTATACCTGCGATCCGAGAACGGATAAAAATGCCAGGCATATCGAAGAAGTAACCAACATTACAGCGGAGATCGAAGCCATGGCATCCGGCGCAAGCGGAGAAGGTGTCGGCTCCGGCGGGATGGTCACCAAAATCGCAGCGGCCAAGATTGCCTACGCAGCTGGCTGTGCCACCGTGATCACCCTCGGCGATCGGGAAAGGCCGCTTTGCGCTTTGGAAGAGGGCGCACGGGCGACGATCTTTGTGCCCTCCGTTTCGCCCGATAAAGCACGCAGGAACTGGCTGAAGGGGCACCTTACGCCGGAAGGGTCCATCCTTGTAGATGATGGGGCGCAAAATGCGCTGAGCGAGGGAGCGAGCCTTCTGCCCGTCGGTATAACATCTGTAGAAGGTGTATTTGAGCGTGGCGCGGCCGTGGCGATCAAATCCGCCAATGGGGCCGTATTCGCCAAGGGCGTTACAGCATACTCATCTTCCGACATAGCCCGCATTGCCGGACAGCATACGGAGGAAGTGGAAGCCATTCTCGGCGGCGCGCGACGCACCGCCGTAATCCACCGCGATGATATGGTCCTGAGCTGAACCGTTACCAACCGCAGCTACGCCCTTCGTTTTCTTCTTCCAGAGCGTCCGTCAACGGGGCAGGGGCTGTTCTAGACCGGAAGATCGCAGAGGAGCGATCCTAGCCGTTTACAGGCTGCCAGTTCGCCGGAACCCGTTTCCAGATATGTCCGCGTGTCTTGTCCGGCAAGGCGAGGTGGAAACTTGTCAGATTAACCTGATCGGCAAATCCAATAGCATTGTCGACACTTTCCAGGATACATGAGCGATAAAGCGCTTGGTCTGAAGACACTTGCGACAAAATGGGGGAGCAGACCTGATAAGCCGTGGATACGATCCTGCGATGGGCGCGGGCGACGCCATCCACAGAGTTGAGATCGAAACCGCTAATGTCGACAGTTTTTATGAAATTTCTGCCGAGGTCTGGCGTGGAATTGAAGCCGGGCGTTCCCTCGGCCGAGGCGGCTGGCATCAAAGCGAGCCCGGAAAGTGCCATCGTGGCGATCAGTGCTTGTTTCATTGTGTGCTCCCTAGTTTTATCAAGACAGGTTGCATAGCGGCTCGCACACACCCCTAAAGCTCAGCCCTTAGGGCCGCTCGGCATTCCTGCACGTGACAATTATATGACAGTTGCGCGAACTTAGCCATACGCAATTTAAGGTATGCAGATCTAGCTGGACGGTGATGGTGTCGGCACAGCATTTGACTCAACACTGACGATGTCGAATGCGCCGCTTGAAATCGTCGGCAGAGGCTCGAAATCGTCCGGTGCGGTCACCTGTGCAAATGTCGCTGACAGGCTGATTGTGAACAGCGTGCCCAAAACGAGAGTTTTGATAAAGGATCTCTTTTTCATGGGACCGCTCCAGCGTTCGTTTTCACTGGCTTCGATTTGGCGCTCTCCTCGCCTAATAGCGAGTAACGTCTTGCGCGCGGACGAACGCATAATCGTGATCAAGGCGCTACGGTGACGGCATCGCCATCTCTGACGATGTGAATGCGCATATCCAGGGCGAGGATCAGAGGCTGAGACTCTCAACTGTCATCCTCGGCCGCTTGTGGCCGGGGACCCATCTCTGAAAGGTGCCAAAAGCAGGGCCGCCTCGGTGTCGCTCCCGGCCAAGCGCGCAGCGCTTGTCCGGGACCCAGAAGAAAGGATGCACTCTCTATTCGCCACCGCCGTGGCCATCTTCGCTGAAATTGATCCCCCGGATCAAT
>JBCCUK010000072.1:0-6290 GCA_039196965.1 Pseudomonadota bacterium
CAAGGCATCGGGATGATTGGCGATCTCGCCGTAAACTCGAGCTTCGCCCCGTTCACTCCCATCGGCCAACGCAACCGAAATCGTCTCTTTGTGCACATCCAAACCGACAAACATGATAGTCTGTTCCAAGACCCGTCTCCTATGCATGAGGCTCGGCACTGGGCCATCCAGCGCAACCCTCGATAACCTGCATACTGTGAGACGGGTCGCCCCGTTCTCAGGCGAACATTTGGTCTAGCCCTGTTTTTGTTGCGCCATGATGCAATGTTCTCTGAAGTCGCCGACGCGGCTTCCTCCACTCGCGTCATTATGCCGGGCCGGTTTATTCTCGAGCGGCGGTAACCCTAACGAAACCCCTTTCTTGCATTCTAAGTCATGACAAGACGTTCCTTGAGATTTCTTCATAAGATATCTCACCGGCCCGGTGTGCTCTCCCCCAGAATTGCCGGGCCGGGTATTTTTTATCCCAGCGGAAACAGAACGAACTCCAGCGCGGGCCATTCAACCTCAGCCACGACCTTCCAACCGATGATGATCGTGCAGGCGATTGTGTAGAGCGCGAGCGTGTTGCGGATGACGGTGATGGTGCCGATATGCCATTTAATCGTGCCATCGGATCTTGTGTAGGGGTTGCCCTCTTGCTTCATGCGTCCGAGTTGCTGTTCGGCCAACAGGTACAGGCCAAACGCTAGCAAGGCGTTAATCGCCGATGCTAACTGCCAGAGCGGCATCCGAGCAGGCTCGATGAAGGGCTCCAGGAGCGGCTTAAAGGCCGAGTTCAGCAAGACCATCTGAGGGCCGAACCAGATCGTGAGCTTCCACGCGAAGACGATCAGGATGATGACAGAGTACCAGCGCATGACCCGGTAGAGGGCGCCGTGGGAGATCTCACCGAGGCTGAACTTGGAGCTGGTGACGGATTGGGCAGAGGAGATGACCCATAGGAGTGGGGACCAGAAGATGGCGGTGGATTTGAGGGAGAAGCGGTAGAATATTGCTACAATGAAGGCCGGAAAATATAAGAACAACAAAATACTAATAACTGAAAACCTAAAAAAGTTTCTCAGTGTAATAGGCTCGTACTGTGGATCGAAATTACTCTCCACAACATCAAGAAATTCATACAGGCTAAAAATTTCTAAATCTGTAAACGACGAATCTCCTAGCGTTGACCCAGGAACAATCTCTGGCGATGAAGCAAGGTCAAGACACAACGTAACTTTTTTCCAATTAGGAATAATGGAAGACATTGTGTGTAATGGGCGTCTAATCGCGATTATTGCAGTAGCGCACACTCGGATTAAACAGCCGGCTACAGGCAATACAAAGAATACCAACACAAGCGAATCGCCAAATCGGAGAATTGCCGCATCCGCCAACCTCAACCCAAGCTCCGTCGACTCCTCCGTCCTCAACAGCAACAACGGCGCCACACATGCCCCGACAACAATGTGCAGAATGGTCTCGGAGTACCAGGCGATCCCAAGCGATATCGCCATCGCAATCAGCGTCTCGACGATCGCGAGAACGGAAATCTCGCCTCGATCCGCGGTCTCATGCGTCGAGGTCCAATGAAATGATCGTGGTTCAGCCATGGTGAGCGGCTCGTTAGTTCGTAATGCCGCTTTGATAGTGGGGTTGGGCGCTGGGGGCAATTAGCGGCCAGAACTGCTGCTATTAGGCCAAAGCCTACTCCGCCAGCTTTTCCTTCAAAGAGTTACCCAGCGCATCGCCTATGAGCTTGGCATTCGCCTTGAAGTCGTCCTCAAAGCCCTCGAAATTCTCGACCCCAGCGCCTGTCTCGACCACGGCTATGGCAATACTAGCCGGTTGGCCGGCAGGTAGCGGCATGTAGGCGCTTGCCTCCGGAAGCTTATCCCCTGTTATCGGCGAGTGGATCGGGACACTTGGAACGTTCATCGTCTGCTCAAACGTTGCGATTGGTGTGTTCCCTGGAGTCCGGCTTGTGTCCAAGACCGAGACCCCCAGGCCAATTTGCATTTTTACTTCCCGTTTCGACTCGATCGTCGATGCTGCAAATTCACAGGCATGGACGTAGACTGGACGAACAGTCATCGCCACCGCACCATTTTTTGGCGCTGCCTCAAACGCTAAGACGATGTCCGATGCCAGTTTCTTGTTTGCCTTGCACTCTTCGCTGGTGGCAGGTTTGGCACGGTTCTCCTTCAACGTCCTCCGGAGCCAAACACAGTTCGTCACGACTTGATCGCCCCCAGCGCCAGCAGGATCAACGTGAAAGCTCGGCAAGTTGAGATGGGCACTATAGTTCTTCGTAAAACGTTTCTTCTTCTCCACGACATAAGACGATATCGCGCCAGCTCCAGCATTGTAAGCAAGTTGGAGGCCCGCGACGATCAAAGGAATTGCGGCGGCGCTGGCGTCCCTAAATTGGGCCGGAAGACACGCCGCTTTCACGGCATCAGGGACATTTCTCAGCTCCTCACCCACCATCTCTTCAAGAACTTTCGACGTGTAAACTCCCTCGTCAAGCTCCGCTTGCGACAACGCGACGATCGAAATGTCACCTCCGGTCACGCCTTTACTCTCTTTGGTATTCAAGGCTGTGATGGTTTGGCAACCAGCGAGCGTGATTGCTGCTGAAGATAGGAAAAACGAGCGGGCGAACGAATGAAACTTCAACATGACCTTGGCGCTCCAATAAGTTCTTGGTTTTTTCAATCCACTCTCAATGTGGTGGATTATTCAAAAAAGCGAAAGAGGTAATGGCTGGTTTTCAATCTATTGATGCGGCAGTCGGATTCGTTGAAGGTGTGATCACGTACGTCTCATGGCGCGAGCGCGGCGTCCCATTGAAGCGACCAGCAAGGGTCGCAAAAGAATTTCCTCTCGTTCGCTCTCAGAGCTCTCCGCCCCCTGATATCCCTTAACACACGCTAAAATCAGCCAGACGCACTCTCCGTGGATCCTGGAGGCCCTGGCGTCGATTAATTTGGCCGCCCACCAAACCCGAATGCGGCAATATCCCTCGTCACGTCTTCGCTATCCAGGAGCGTCTGAACCACCTCCAGCTTCTCGCTCATTGAAATTTTCATGCCCAGCGCTTCACGAATAGCGTCGAGGCGGATCATTTCGTGATCGGATGACATCGCCGTGATCATCCATGGCCGCCCGTTCTTTTCGAGGGTTGTATCGAACAAGTCCTTCACGCGGTCGAGCTCGCTCTCGAATGCATCCATGTCGTGGACGGCGTAGACGACGGTTAGGTGTTGCATGCTGATTCCCCCTGGAGCGACCGGTTCGGCCTAGGAAACTCTACAGCTTATTGCCCCACTCAGGAATATTCTGGCTGGTGGTGGTTTGAGAGCGGGAATGTGCGCGCGGAGTCATACTTGCGCAGTATAACGGGACTTTCGTCTCCATGGGCCGTCTCAACCTGAGACGTATTTTCCAGACAACCAAGCACCGGGCGAAGCCTGATCTCCTGGTTAGCGTCTGCCGGACGCCATTCCGCCCGGTTAAGTATGTTTATGGCGGCGTTGTGATCTCTGTCTAACTTTAGACCACACGACGTACAGACATGCATACGGTCATTTATAGATTTTTCGACAGGCTCGCCCTGGCGCTCGATGTAGTCCTGTGGTGGGCCTAGTTTTGGCAGAATGGAGTTGAGCTTGGATTGATCTTCGGGGGTCATGGGGAGTCCTTTGGATTTTACTGGCATAAATTCCGAAGCGACTTGCAGCGTGATTATATCATTGGAGTTTGTAGTCTTTGATTACCGCCCCACGGCTGATATCGCCGACTTCGCACTCGCGGACCCAAGTGACCTTCCCGCTTTTCAAGGTGCGTGTATGGCCTCTTCTAAGGTGCCAGCGTGGTGATGCGTGAGTGCCGTCCATCGCTGCTGAACACTTCGGCTTGTACTTACCGATATCGAGCACGTAATAACTAACGCCGTCGCTTCCATGAGACGAAGATGGCGGCCTTCTATAGCTTTTGGGGAGCTTCCTCTTTTCCGGCGAGCAAGCAATGATCAGATGCCATGCAAACTGAACTCTATTGACAATTACCTCCATAACTTCGTCTGAGTTCAGCTCAACGTCTGGGCCCCATCTGGTGAATTGGAAGGTATCTTCATAGATCGCAAACGTTCCGTGAAAGGTTGGACCCCACCAGCGCTTTCCATCTGGCGACGAGAAGTTGTCAAATGAGACATCAAAAACCCCTTCCCTATCAGCAGAAGGCAGATAGCCAAGCATGGCTGCCTCATGATGCCCCATGGCGGCGGCTTCCTTGGGGGATACGTGCTTACCCATACTCCCTCCTAGTCGTCTCGCGATCGCTTCCAGGCCAGGAAATGCCAATACTTGTCGATCGCTTGTCTGATGGCTGACGC
Source organism: Pseudomonadota bacterium (assembly GCA_039196965.1). Lineage (GTDB taxonomy): Bacteria > Pseudomonadota > Alphaproteobacteria > Caulobacterales > Hyphomonadaceae > CALLCD01. Next base: position 4,379 of record JBCCUK010000072.1, read on the forward strand.
AACGGACGCGCTGTCTGTCCATTCCTTGATGTCTTCCGCCTTGGCCTTCTCTTCGTCGGACAGGCTGACAGGCAAACGAGTCTCGCGAACGTCGGTGGCCCAAGGCGTCGATTTGATCTTGTTTGCCTTGTAGGCCTTCCAACCATCAGACTTGGTGTCGCGAATGCGCCTGACCTCCTTGAGAGGAAGCTTCCCATCAAAGTGGTCACGGAGGTCTCCCGCGCCATCGTTGTCCGTCTGACCGCGTTACAGCTTTCCGGCACGCAAACATTACCCAAGCCGTCCGATGAGTTTTTGGATGAGATTGCTGAGCGGGAGCGGCTCTCATTGCGAGGTTTGGATGGCGAGAGGAAGCGGCCATGGCAGCCCTTTGCTTCGAAGATTGCGTAATGAAACTCGCCGCCAAAATCGCCGCGGTCCTCGTCGTCATGATCCTCTGCGGCTTAGCGATTGACGCGGCCTGGGAGCATTACCGGGAGCGAATGCAGATGACTGTAACGGAGAAACAGAATGTTCGTTGAACCCACCTACGACCCGACATTTGACCGCGAGATGCGCTTGCGGCGTGAGCTTGAGCAAAAGAAGTCCGCAAAGCGCTGTCGTGAGCTGGAAAGGCGAATCGCCGATGAAGATTCCGCCGCCGAGAGATCAGGCAAAGACGCTGCAAACAAGTCCTTCGAAAAGCATGTCAAGGGTCGATTGGGGATCAAATAGTATGACCCAACAATACTACATCGTCGACATTCGTTCCTCATGGAAATCTCTGCCCTACATCACGTTCTGGCGGCCAGACAACGCAGGCTACGCGTATCCACTGTCATGGGCTGGCTGCGGTGCATGCAGGTGAGATCAACCGTCGTGAAGAGTGGGAGGATTGAGGATGCCGGCAGGAGCGATTGATTTGGATTGGATTGTTTAGCAGGTGAAGAAGAAGGAGGAGCCAAGGGCCATCCTTGGCTTTACGATGAATGAGCGCGCAGTTCGTTTGTCGATCCCCATGCCCGATCGAAGGTCTGACGAAATTGCCAAGACGCCTGGCGGCGAAAATCGATCAGAGCAAGCTGTTGAGGCTGCCTATGATCAAGCCGTCCGGCAAGTTTGGCGCGCTGTCTTGTTAATCGTGAAAAGCAAGCTTGAAGCTATCGAGAGCGGCATCGTCTCGTTTGATGAAAAGTTCATGCCACACATCGTCATGCCCGATGGCAAGACCATGCGTGAAACGATTCTCCAGGACATGCGGCGCAGCCTTTCTGAGGGATCGGCACCGCCGATGTTGCCGGACTATTCGGGAGGCTGTTGATGAGCCTCGCCCATGCCATCGCCGACCTTGAGAGTGAGCGCGATTCCCTCAAGGAAGAGCGCGACCGCTTAGCTACCGAGAATGAGGAGTTACGAAGGCAGATTTCCGATCGCCCAAGTTACGATCCGATCCTGCCGACAGCTGAAGTTGTGAAGATGACCGGCCGCTCTCCATCTTCGCTTCGCATGATGGTCAAGCGCCAGACATTTCCGGCTGCCTTCAAGCCGCCAGGCGCCGATCGGTGCATTGGTTGGCGAAAGAGCGATGTTGAGAATTGGTTGGATGGACGAATCGCGATAGCCTCTGAGTAGCCACTCAGCTCTTTCTGAAAGTTCTATAAATTAATAAATTCAATAATTTACATTTTTCGTTCGTAGGACAATCCATCCGCCAAATGAGTAATCGGGGCTGGATCCCGGGCAGCTAAGAATCTTTTCTCGATTCCCTTTTGGATCAGGATGTGATTCATACTGTGTATGTTGACGTCCGGGACCAGAGACCTTTCGAACGATGATCTTCGTCAGCTTGTCGAACAGCTGATCGGCGAAGTCGCTAGACTTCGTGAGCGCGTACGCGATCTCGAAGACGAGAATGCTGCGCTGAAGGATGAAG
>JBCCUK010000073.1:0-5485 GCA_039196965.1 Pseudomonadota bacterium
AGCAGGATCGACGGTCAGCATCTCACCTCAGCCCCAGGTCATCGTTTTGAGGGCTTTCATAGGCTTTATCATCTTTGTCGTGAGCCAATGACCTGCTCAACGATGTCGTTCAGGTATGATGCTGTCAGGCTCTCAATGAGCGGCCAAAGGGTTTCCTGTCGATCCGATTCCTTGCGAAACGAAGTTGATCCCACGAATGACTTCACCTGACCCGTGTCAAAGGACATGTCAACGCCTTCATCAGCCCGAATGCCTCGAGGGAACATTCTTTAACAATCCGGCCAGCACCATGAAACTCGCTCACATCTGCATAGTCGCCCGCGATGCCGACAGACTTGCTGCCTTTTACAAGGACGTCTTTCGATGCGAGTATCATCGAGCGCCCAAGGTAGTGTCGGGCGAAAAGGTATCACGAGGCAACGGTCTAGCGAACGCCGAGATATACTCGATCTGGCTGAAGTTCCCAAATCACGACAGGCCATTCCTAGAGATTCATCAGCACAAAATCACCCATGACCGGCCGCAGCCAAGAGTGAATGAACCCGGATTTGGGCATCTTTCCTTCGAGACGGGCGACATCAGAGCCGCGCTAACGGCTATCATCGAAGCTGGTGGCTTACCACTCGGAGAGATTACTAATTTCGGATCGGCAGAACGCCCATTTCTGATCGTCTATGCGCGCGATCCTGAGGGAAACATTCTCGAACTTGAGCAACCATACATACAGCCATAAGTCTGAGCATCTGCTTTCCGCTCATTCCTTCCGCTAATGAGCTGAGAGCCGCCTTAAGGCTGACTACGGTTTCGTGCCAGCTTCGGACGCTGGATGGTGTTCTTGAAGGCCAATTGCTTGATTTTTTACGCTCAAATTTCGTACGCATGGGAACTGGCCGTGCTCCAAGGACGCCGTCATGGAATATGTAGGGTCTGGGCCATATTGCTTTACCAACTCGCTTGCCATGATCCTTGGCAGGCAAGCGCCTGAGACGTCGGCAATTGAAGTGCTAACTGGCGCGCCATTCGGTGCGCTATTGCTGAACAGGCGCATACCCTTCTTTAGTCCTGGGGGGTGGAATCCATCAATTGGAATCGACACTGCCGTAGATCTACTCGGCTGGACCTGCCAAAGCACTTCTGAGTTCGAAGCGGATGAAGCCATCGCTCGCCTCCGTGCCGAGACAGACAAAGCACCTGTTCTTGTCGGCCCTGTGGAGATGGGGCTGCTGCTTCATCATCCCGGAAGCGGGACGGCCATTGGGGCTGATCACTACGTTGTTGCGCTTGGTGTTAGTGATGAGGTCGTCCAGTTTCACGATCCACATGGATTTCCCTATGCAACGCTTCCCATACGGGACTTTCTGCTGGCATGGCGGGCCGAATCCATCAGCTATCAACGCCAGCCTTACGCCATGAGATTCGATTTCAGCCAAGTCCGAGAAGTCGATCTGCACGTGGCCCTACGCGCTTCGGCATCACAAGCCGTTAGTTGGCTAGCGAAGGAGGAAGGGGGCACATCGCTCGTCGGTGAAGCTGCTTTGACAACGCTTGCTGTCCAGGCCGAAGCCGGCCTTGAACCGGACCAACATGGACATCTCGTTCATTTTGCCGTTCGCGTCGGCGCACGTAGGCTATCGGATGTTTCGCAATGGCTTGGAGCCATTGAGCTAGGTCGGGCATCACAAGTCGCGGCGATTCAATCCCAATTGCTTGGCCGACTACAATTTGATCTCGTCGCTGGCGATAGCATCGAGGTGGCGGACAAGCTCAGAAAGCTGGCGGCTCTTTACACCGATCTGAGGGATACCCTCGAAACGACTGCCTAGCCACCCTGATTGGCCTTCTTTCCGGATCGGGTCAAAATTTGCCCCTAGCGCCACGTCCGGCGGGTCCGCAACACCCACGAAACCGGTCCTAAGAGTGGGTTTTCGGACAGCATCGTGATTTGAGCGCGCAGGCTGAGCAATCTGATTTGATGGCTCGATATCTCTACATGCCGTGCTTGAGGTCGAACGTCCAGCGCTTGAGTTCATTTTGTTTCTGTGGGAGCAGGAAAATTACTGGACCGGCAATCCTCGGGGGAAGCGCCCGGGGCCGGTGAGACATCTCAACGAACGTCTTGTCATGTCATGTCATGGAGCAGAGCGTCAGGAAGATGTTTCGTTAGCGTCAACGTCGCTGAAGATAAAAAACCGGCCCGGCAGAAAGGCGCGAGTGGAGGACGCCGAGCCGGCAACTTCAGAGAACATTCCATCATGCCGCGAAAGAAAAAGGCGAGGGAGGAAAGTGTCGTGTGCAGATGAGCACCAGGGTGTGCCTAACGGGATTTGTTAACCCTGATCGGCTATTAGGATAGAGATTCCCAGAGAGCTGACCGGCTTGTTTTGTCCAAGGCGGGCCGGTTATCTTTCTTACAGCGATCTCTTAACCGCCGTTTGCTAATTTCGACACTCTAGTCCTCACGCTAGGCCCGGTCCGCATCTTTCCCGTTTGTGTGGGTTGGACCGCCGTGTTTTGATTAACGCTGCGTTGACTAAGAAATAGCTATGAAGCGCTGGCTCGATTAAACGGTTTCGGGATCTTTCCCCTATAACCCTTAGGGTAACGCCGGCCAAGCTGATCAATGAGATCCCCCTGGTCGGTGTGTCTCATACCGTTCCGGCAGTCGTATTCTTCTCTTTCCGACCAGCCGCAGGCGCAACCCCAGGGACCATGGACGATGCCGACACCGACATCGACCGAGTCGCGCCAGCATGACTTGCTACAGCAGGGGCAGGGCAGGCCGGTGTCTTGATTGTCGAATGTATCCAGGTCTTTTGGGGTCGGTGCGGGGTGTTCGGTCATGGTCTGGCTTCGCGAAAGGAATAGATCCAGACGCTCACTTATCATTCGCCACCCCTTCCGGACAAGATGCCCGGCTTTTGGCGAGCATTTTGGGGGCGGGTTTAATTGCTTACAGCGCATCAACGTTGGTGTAGGGCGGCAAAATAACGGTCAAAATGTGGTTTTTATCACATTATACGGGAAAGAATTATTTTAATTTCTCCTATTGGGCTACTTGCAATCGTACATCTTCTGAGTTGCTCCGTTCAACGTTTCCGGAACTCAAAATGATGAAGGCTGTAATCCTGATATGCGCTCTTAGTGTTTCCCGGGCAGATTGTTCTACCGAAACAGCCATCAGTGTCATTCAAGGCCCGGAAGCTGGCCATCTGGCTCGATGTGGCTTTATTGGCCAGGCTTACCTCGCTAATACGGCTATGGCGGACTATCTAGATGGCGAGCATTACTTGAAGATTCTTTGCACAGCTGGCGACCGATTGGAGGCCAAGGCGGTGAAAAGTGGCGCCGCAGAACAGGAAGTCGCTGATACGACGGCGCCTTAGGAAGACAATTTCGTTTCAAAAAACCGACGTTGAGATAATCACGCAGATTCCCTTATCCAAACCCAGCCCTCGCGGTTATCGTTGGTTGCCAACCGAACCTCAATGGGCTTCTGCCTTGCCCTCTTCTTCGAACTCCTGATCGGCAACCCACTTCGGCTTAGCGGATCGCCACGCTAGTGTTCGATTTGGTCGGTGAGGCTTTAGAACAACATAATGTGTTACCTCATAGTAATGCTGTCATTTCCGATCGTCGGTTCGCCGAGAAGAAGGTGGAGCCAGAGTGTTGGAAGTTATTCTTTCGCACGTACACCAAAGCAAAATGAAGATGTACTTCGGACAATGACAAAGTTATTTTAATCGAACCAGATATTCATCATGTATCCAGCGATGATACCTCTGAGCAGACGATAATCACCCAGACAAACACATTCCATTTAGCCACGAAACGGAGAAGATTTGTTTATTGGCATATGCAATGGGTTCATCGGATACGATCATGAAGCAATTTGGAAACACGATTTTAAGGTATGGAAAATACCATCAAACCACCGATTTCTTGGGGGCGAGCCACCAATGACCCATTACGTTTTCTATCACAACGGCGATGTGAACCAGGAGAGCGGGGTTTCAATCGATGCCCCCGACGAAGCAACAGCTGTTGCTGAATTCTCAAAGCGCGTCGGCATAAAGCTTACCGCCAGGCAACAAGACGTTCTTAGCGACTATTACATTCAACAGTATGGGTCAGATTCGGCCGAAATCGCTTGGAAGCCATTTCCCAAAGTGCTTTGGATCAAGAAGAACTAGCTTCAGCGTTTTGGGGGGGCAGCTCGTGGGAGCCGTTAAAAGCGATGAAACTCGGGCTCATCGCCCTAGCGACCGACGAGCCCGAGAGCATCGGTAAAATACACCCAATAGGTTGTCATTCGGCTTGGAGGTGTCAATGGTGACAATCGAGCCGACCGGATAACCTAATATTAACCAAATCTCACTAGGCTGTTCCTCGGCCATTTGGCCTTAATGCCAGCCCGAATCTTATTCTCCTGCACTGGTTTGGGCTGGCATCTACTTTTTGCCGTAGAGTGAATGTCAACGTCCGATGGTAGCGGATGATCATCCGCTTTCGTCATCTCCGCATGCCAAATCTTGTAGATCAGCATTACGAACATGCTCGATTTCGGTCCGAAAGCTCAGGGCAGACGTTTAGAGTTTGCAAGCATCAATACGCGCCATCAAGACATCAAACTTGACAGGTTTCCGTAGATAATCGTCGTCTTTGACGGAGACACCTGCGCGGATCGCATCTTCAATGGGATGAGATGATACAAAGAAGAACGGTGTCTCCTTGAAGGCTGGGCAGTTTTGGAGGGATTTCCAGAGCTCATAGCCATCCATGCGGGGCATCCCGATGTCCGAGACGATCACATCCGGATGTTCTAACTTAATCGAGGCGAGTCCCTCAGCGCCATCAGAAGCTTCAATGACGTGATGGCCAGCGTCTTCAAGTTCGTCGGCAATCAAGGCCCGAAGAACATGTTCGTCCTCGATAACGATGACTTTGGCCATGGCTCACAGTGCTCCTCACATCACAAGCACTCGGCAGGCTTGTTGGTATGATCCCTTATACGGATCCAGCGTTTAGCCTTCGTTAACGAACGACCATCATATGTATCGACTTGCAGCGATCGAGCTGATCAGGAAACGCTCATTTAACCAGACCGTCCTAGGCTGAACTGATTCTCATCGCTGAAACCAGCTCGAGTTCGTCATCCCGCGACAGATGAGGCACCGGGCTGGTTCCTTTTCATCTTGTTCCCATGGGTCACGTAGGTCGACGTCGCTTAGCAGTGGATCAGGTCTGCCTTTGCGAGAGAGCGTCCCCGAAGGCTGTAGCGGTCCAAAACTGCGAATGAAGTTCTTGGCTTCCCAATTTCTTTAAACAAAGTTTGATTATGGGCCCGTATCGATGGTCGCATAATCAAACTTTGTTTAAAGAAATTGGGAAGCCAAGAACTTCATTCGCAGTTTTGGACCGCTACAGCCTTCGGGGACGCTCTCTCGCAAAGGCAGACCTGATCCACTGCTAAGCGACGTCGACCTAC
>JBCCUK010000074.1:0-5245 GCA_039196965.1 Pseudomonadota bacterium
AGAAATGGCTTTGGGAGCGCTGTTATGCAGGCGGCGCAAGATGCTCTCGATCGCGATGGGAATGCCGAATTTGGACTCCTATTTTGCGAGCCAAAAAACGCTGCATTCTATGAGAAGCTTGGCTGGAATGTATTTCGCGGGACAGTATTGGCGGACCAACCGAACGGTACTATCCGCTATGACGCGTTGGACGCCATGGTTTTTCCTTTCGCCAGTTCTTCTCCTCAATCAGGGTTCCTCGATCTACGTGGTCCGCCTTGGTAGGTAGCGGAATGCGTCTCAGCGACATGCGCCGAATGACGGCTCCAAAAGCCGTAGAATGTCGCATCTCTAATTTGCCCCTACATGCCATGCCAAAGTTCGCAAATATGAATTGTGACAAGAAGCCGGAAGCCTTCAGAAAACAGCCATTCAGCGACGGTGTCTACCTACGGCTGGTGACCCAATCCAGACCTTTGCTCGATAGATCGTTCTGAGGGAATGAGCCGTTGGAGTGCGTCGAGATTTGAGGGCGCAACGAATGACAGCGCGTAGGTTTGGGCTGAAGATGCTTAGCTACATTTTTTCAGAATCTCATCCACGACGCGCTTAAGTGGCGTCGTCGCATCGATGACAATGCCACCCTTCGGGACATCTTCTTTCATTGTATGCAATCGCACGATGAAATCCCGTTCAATCGGCCTTCCGCCGAACTCATTTTCCGATCTGTCCGCAAGCCGCCGTTGCAACGTGTCAGGGTCTACGTCGAGAACGAAAACATCATCAAACAAATCGATAAAACGGTCGAAGTTCCTAGAGCCCCCGCAGAAGAAAGAAATCGCGTGGCTCTTGTCAGCGACCACGGATCTGACTGTTTCTACATGCCAGATCTGATGCGCGTGCACCCATGCGACACTCTCCATTTCGGTTACGTAGACAGGCCTGTCAACCGGGGTCCCCGTCATTGGATTACCCCTATAAGCCAAATCTCGATCACCATTTAGCGCGTGGAAACCACGCCGCCGTAGTTCATGGCAGACTGACGTCTTGCCCGTGCCCGACACGCCCTCGACGAGATAATTCCTTATGCCCATCTCCTGGTCCTGTCGCAGATGACAGCTTCGTCCACTTTTCTGAAGCTGGTCTCTGATAGCCTTAGCGTCCGGAATTGGTTGCGATAGCTACCATTCAAGTCACCCTGGCTAGATGGTGTTATTGACCCAAACGAGCCACTTCGCGTATTGAAATACAAGTCTAAATTCGATCTATTTTTTCTTGCATGTATTTACCAAAATCGGTGCGATAGGTAGTTCCAAGTATCTTTCCCGCGCGCTCTTTGTTATTTCGAAAAAAGAAGGCGACATGATCGATATAATTCTCCGCTAAACCCCTTTCTACGTGACCAAGCATCATTCCTCTATAGTATTGTTCTGCCATATTCATGAATAGAGCAGTGATCTGATCTTTCTTGAAATTATTTTCATTTATTTCATTTTCTTCTCTTATGAATTTTGACCAAATTTCCCAGCTGGATCGGTCTGAAATCAACAGAAGGTTTATTTGAAGCCATTGACCATTCAAATCTCTAAGATAGTTTATCTTTCCAAGATTTCTTGTCGTTCTATAAACTAGTATTGCGACTAGAGCTGTAAGAATTGTCAGAGAGAGTTGGCCATAAGCAGCTATAGCTGTGTGATCGATCTCAGGCATTTGGTATTAAGACCTCAATAAACATTGAAAGGTGAACATTGAGCTTCTGCGATGACAAAAAAACTGCGTCGCAGGACAGATAAGTTTGTCCATAGGAAGACCGAAACGTCAATGCATCTAGAAAAGTCAAATCAATTGATCGAATGACCCTTTTTGGCACTCAGCAGAAGGTCGCTTTTGGGCTGCTTTCGCAGGCAAAACAGGCCTTCGTGTTTAGAGGTCCATGTTCCAAAGTTCGAAAAGCCCCATTATGACATTTTTTTTGGAGTGAAAGCACAGTAGTGTGATGTATTCAGCGGCCACTTCGCTGGGCAGCAAATCAAAGCATAATAAAACGATACCACAACTCTACCGGTTCTGTCGCAAAGTTTGCGTAGAATCTTTCGACCTGATGGTTTTCGGTTTAGTCGGATGATCGGAATCTCAAGCTTGGACCGTTTGATGATCAGTTTCAAAGGCAAGCACTATCCGAAGGACGTGATTCTCTTCGCCGTCTTCTTCTATGTCCGCTATGCCGTTTCCTATCACGATCTCGAGGAAATCATGAAGGAGCGTGGTGTCGATGTGGATCACGCTACCTTGAACCGCTGGGTGATCGAGTACGGGCCGCTGATGGCCGAAGAAGCCCAAAAACGCAAGCAGCAGACTGCCTCCTCGTGGAGAATGGACGAGACATACACGAAGGTGAAAGGCCGCTGGATGTATCAGTACCGCGCGGTCGATAAGCATGGAGAGACTTTGGATTTCATGCTGTCTGAGCGGCGGGACGAGGAAGCGGCCGAGGCGTTTTTCAAGCAAGCCATCGGCAACAAAGGCATCCCTGAGAAGGTAGTCATCGACAAGAGCGGTGCCAATCAGGCCGGCTTGCTGAACGTCAATCTTCTCCTGTGGTACCTCGGCTTTTGGCCGCTGATCGAGGTTCTACAAGTGAAGTATTTGAACAATATCATCGAACAGGATCACCGCTTCATCAAGAAAATCACCAGACCCATGAAGGGCTTCAAAGCGTTCCATTCGGCATCAGCCGCCACCCTGCAGGGCATCGAGGTTGCTCACATGATCCGGAAAAAGCAATTCGGCCAAACCGGCCTGTCGCCCTTCCAGCAATTCGCGGCCCTCGCTGGATAATTATGTCCAAGCGATAGGCCTCAGCCAAGCTCTCGATAAATTTGCGACGGAACCTAGCCAGCGGCGGCGATCCTGAACTGCGCGCTGCTGGGTCTCGTCGCAGTAGTTCCAGACGACATTGACCGCACGCGCCATGCGATTAAGTTCAGATGCATATTTGTCGCGTAGGCGAAGCTTAAGCGTTATCGACTGTGTTTCGGTTGTGGTTATCGCGCCTAGTAATTCTCGTTCAACATCTACCTCTTGGCGGAGAGAGCCTGCGCTCGCAGCATTTCTGGTCATGCCTTTTCTCCATTTTGGGCATGGCTGACCGACAAACGGGTTGCACACCGCTTGTCGGCAAAGATCGGGGTGGCGACAGATGTCTTGCCAGACAGTCGCCAACCCAGCGGAACCTTTGATTGCGTGAAGTGTTTGATTCGATTATCGAAGAGGGCGCTCGGGCCAAGCCTTAACCACCCTCGCCTCAAACCAGGGCTGTCACAGCCGGATAACGTTCCCTCATTAAGGCCAGGGGACCTTTCTCTATGTTGCGAATTCTGGTGGTTGCGTTCGTACTCTTCGTGACCTTTGGATGCGCCGAACAGCCGAAGTCGATTTCCACGCCAGAACCCAAGGCTGAAGTCGTGACGAAGCCTGCCGTCTTGAGCGAGGTAGATCCGACACCCGAGGCGCCCTCCGAGCCAGGATCCGGCGAGCAGGACAAGTGGCTCAAGAAGAGCGTCAAATACGCATGGTGTTCGGCCTTCAACGCGGCCTATGCATTTGTGCTTGAAGGCGATACGGGCAAGCGGAAGGACCGACGGTCGAACGCCAAAGCATTCGATACGCGTATCGCCACGATCCTGAACGCATATCCCGAGATTAGCGCTGAAGACCTCGACGGCATCCAGAGCGCGTTTCGTGACAGTTGGGATGAGGAATTCAAGGAAAGCAATGTGAGCGCGATACAATCGCATAGGACCGAACGGGAATGCGAGCAGCTCTACAAGAACGACGCTGCGGCAATCGCGGCCCTTCAGTGATCCGGAGCATCCAAAGCCGGGACCGCCGCTCCTGCAGCCCTTATCATTGACTTGTGCAGAACCGTTGGATAGGCCCGATACACAATCAACCATAAACAAAAAGGATAGTCGGCCATGCTGTACATGATGTTGGCTCTGGTGCTGGGTGCCCCCGTGTCGGCGAGCACGGCCGACGTGCAGAGGCAGGATGCCAAAGAAGTAGCCAGGGAATTTGCCGAATGCGCTGGCTTCTGGCGAGCCTATGCCGAGTTTGTTCAGGATTTGCAGCCCTCGACCGCCGAGCAGACAGCCAACATCGGTAACGGCGCATCTATTGCTGCGTCTTATTTCGCCTCGTCGTTCGCCGCGAGCCCAGCCGTATGGGTAAAGCGATACGAAGAATCCGAGCAAATTCGATGGCGATCCTTCCTGTCCGATCAACTCGTTACAGTCGAAGAGGTCGAAATGAGAACGGCGGATTGCGCTGCGATAGCGCCTGTCCAGAAAGAAATCATCGATGAGTTGCGCGACAGGGAAGCTGGCGTTGAGTGAAATGAGAAGATGGCGATGAGACGATCCCGACCGGCTCGAGTCCGTATCGCCCTCAATCCCAAATCTTGATAAAATCTTACACTTTCGTGCTATACTGAGGGGGATCGTCAAGTTGATCAGGTGAGTTTGGAAGGGGGTGCCTTCGGCCCAGAACTATGCGGCAGCGAACTCGCTGGTGAAGTCCGCCCAACTGGCGAAGGCATCGTTTCTGGCATGTCGGTAGCTTGCTCTGGATAGACGGTGACGGCGGGGACGGAACAGGGTGTTGATCTGATCGTGAGCGGCGCAAAATCGCTGCGCATGATGCGGCGACTTGAACCGTTGCATCACCCGTTCTCGTCGCCGGGTCGGCTTGTGTGACGTTTCGGCCCGGTTGTTCAGTCCTTTTTGCTGATGGTTATCGACATCGGGCATGACCTCTTTCTTGGCGGCGCCATAGCTTCTGAGCTTGTCGGTGACCATCACCCGAGGCTGGCCATAGTGCTTGATCAGCTTGCTCAGAAATCTTTTGGCCGCCTTCTTGTTGCGCCGCTTTTGCACCATGATATCCAACACATCGCCATGCTGGTCGATCGCCCGCCAAAGATAGAAAATCTCACCGGCGATCTTGATCACAACTTCATCAAGGTGCCACTTGTCACCCGCCTTTCGTCTGTTGCGGCGGATCGCGGCAGCATACAGAGGGCCGAACTTCCCCTCCCAATTCCGCACCGTCACGTAGCTGGCTTCAATACCACGATAGGCCAGCAATTCTTCGACATCCCGCAGGCTCAGGCTGAAGCGATAATACAGCCACACCGCATAGCTGATGATCTCTCGCGGAAAACGGTGACCTTTGAACGGATCAGGGCAAGCTTTCGGCATGTCATCAT
>JBCCUK010000075.1:0-5213 GCA_039196965.1 Pseudomonadota bacterium
CGGTGATATCGATCTGCTGCGCACGCGCATCGATCACGACAAAGTCGTTTCCAAGCCCATGCATCTTCATAAAGGGCAGTTCGATATGGTCGTGACTACGCATTTCGGCCATATAAGCTGATGCGGCAAAACTATCCAGTATGTCCTTGCAAAAACGCGGAATAAGGGCTTGACCCCCGCTCAGCACCTTTCTAAGTACGACGCCTAGTGGGCCGTTAGCTCAGTTGGTAGAGCAACTGACTTTTAATCAGTGGGTCGCAGGTTCGAATCCTGCACGGCTCACCACTTTCTAAAATAAAATCAAAAGCTTACTGAACGGCGAGTGTCTCGACTGCCTTAAGGCACATGCGCTGGGGGACATATGGGGGACAAAGCATCCGAGTTAACGGCATTTGGACCTATACTGGGAGCCCTGCCATCGCATTAACAATGCCCGTCAGAATCGCCTGATCTAACACCGTACTGTTTGCTCAAGGCGCCCGTTACAGTGGACCGTGACCAACCCATCACTAGCACTTCCCTGTCAACCCGCGCAAAGCGGGCGCTGGCTAAGAATGACATCCATACAGTTGGTGAGCTGAGGCTCTTGTTGAGCAAATATGGGGCCAACTACATCAGACAGCGCATGTTTGGGATTGGAGCGGTGACTGCGGACGAGATTTTGGCGTATCTGGCTGAGTAATTGGATGCTGGGGTGCGTATGTCCGCTTTACGAGCAAACTGTCAAATGCCGGGGCACGCACCAATTTCCGCTGTCCAGAGTGCGGTCAAAAACGTGACAAAAGTAAAGGTGGTTTTGCCAAGGGTTTGTGGCACAAAGTTTTATGACGGCGTTGACAAGCAACTAGCTTCTGCCAAAAACGACCGTTTTTGGCTATGGTCGTCGCCAGTTCCTCATACGTTCGATAAGCTGCTTCATTTGCAACATGACTTCATTCTTCGCCCTCTTATCCATGTTGGCTATTGCGATCAGGCTGACAACGATAGCCAAGAGAGAACTAACGCCACTCAAAATTTCAACGACAAGCAAAAGCAGTCTCCAACCAATGAGGTCAGTTGCATTGCTCTCGTTTGGAAGTAGCACAACCATTTAGAGAGCATGGCGCAACTGCACCAAAGCTATGCCGCGAGCTCTCATTGGGTTGCACGGTCGCATGACGACCATGTTGGTTGGCTAGAGTGTTATGTGTGGTGCCATGGAGCCCGGTTCAAGGTCTGTGAACTTGACCAATGAGGTATGCATCACCAATCTGTAAGTAGGTCAGCAAGGACACTACGTATGCTGGGTTAGGGCGGTATCATATCGTCCGGGGGGCGCAGCCTAGATATGGTTGGCTCTAAATTTAGTGTTGCGTTAGCAAGGTTGGCGTAGTGCCGCGAAACCCGACCTTGCATCGCAGCTCAATCCATTTCGAGTTAGTTTTGTACCGGATTTATGTCACAGGCGAAAACGACCATTTTTGGCTAGGGATTTTTGGCATGGGTTTATCGCCTTGGATTGAGGTCACCTAGAAAGCCTCAACTCATGCTATTCTCTAAGGAGTCCGATGCATCTGCGGGGAGGGTATGCTCGATGATACGGCTTCTTTTGATTTTGGTTCTGACCTTTGGCTCTTACGCCATCCCGATGCCTGCTGCCGCAGACCAGTGCGCCAGAGACTGCAACAGCTCCTGCCAAATTCGGCGCTGGACCCCATTCGGTGACATTGTGATCGACAACCCTGCCTGCGAGCTACATTGCAGCGCCACCATTGCGCTGCTGAGAGAGGCGAAAGCATGCGGAGGAGCCGTAGGCGGCGCATTGATGCCTCCACAGATACAGTGGGAGAAATGGGGTGAGGCGGCATGCATGGCCACATTCAATGCTTTCACACAGCCGATAGTCTCAGTGTGTTCGAACTATGGCGGTCGGGACGATAATCCAGAAATGATCAGTGATCCCCAGACGCTCCCGGCTATGTTCATCCAGAATGTTGAGCGTCCGGAAAGCCTTCCCATCATCTGTTCGGTGATGGACAAAGTCATATGACCAGACATGGTCACGATACTCGGGCCGGAGCCGAACACAGGAACCGTCATTCAGCCAGAGCCGCCCTTTCTTCGGCTGTTTCATTGGCACTTTGAGCCCTTCACGCCGCCACAGACGTTCAACACGCTTGTCATTCACCAGCCAACCTGCGTCTCTGAGCAAAGCTGCGATCCGGCGATAGCCATACCGACCATACTGGCGCGTCAGTTCGATCATGTCGGCTACCAGGCGGTCTTCGTCAGCACGCCCAACCGGCATCCGCCTTTGTGTGGATCGATGCTGCCCCAAGACGCGAAAAGCACGACGCTCCGAGACGTGGAACTGGCTCCGCACATGGTTAATACGGGGTCGATTCGGGTAGAGGGCGAAATAGGGCGCCAAAGGCATTCCGAACCTTTGCTGCGCGTCGCCCGAACTTACCAGACGCGGGACTTTCCTGCCGCTAAGCGTTGCGCCACCGACGACTGCTTTTGGACGTCCGAATGCGTACATCGTAGGATTCTTAGTCGTAGGCTGCGAGAGAAAAAGCTTTGGCGGAGCCGGTGTCTTGTTGTAGCTAGAGAGTAAGATTTTAGGAATCGCTTTTTAAAACTAGTTTTTTGCGGGGGGGGGGGCATGCGGGGTTTTGGGCGTGTGTTGGTTTTAAGTCTGCTTGCTGGTTGTGTTAGCAGAGTTCAAATCGCTGAACTGGAAGCTAATAGTGGTGTAAACTACTATGCTTCAGAACTCTCGAAGGATGAAATCCTCAACCAAGGACTTTTGGTTGCCGATGGTTACCTCGCACTGGCCGATAAAATCGCCAGCACACAGGATGGAGTTTCAGTCTTCAATATCCTCTTAGCCTCTGGAGCAGCTCTGGCTGTTATCAATGACGCGAGCACGAATGGGATTGCGCGCATCGGAGTCGCTGGTGTTGCTGTGAACCAAACGACAAGTTACTATGATCCTGCGACAGCTACCGATGCGTTGACTAATGCGGCGAAGCGCCAGTACTGCATTGTTGGAGTTGGGCGGGCGTATGCTCAAGAAAAACCATTTGATCGCAAAGTAATCGCTGATTCTCTTACACGCGTTCGACTGTTTTTGCGAGCCGATTTGCGCCGCGAACCAAATAACTATTCGGAACTTTTTGAAGCCCAAAGCGCTGCGCAGAAACAAGCAAATTTACTTGGTAGAACCGGCATCGTTGACCTTCAGACTGAGCTGAACAAATGCGTTACTGCCAACTAGACTGTCCGGACCTCAGCTTTTTCAGCTTGAAGAGATCCGATCATTCCAATGAGATTCCAAATCTCTATTGGATCCCTGTCTTTTTGGCCATCAAAGATGTTGAGGATTCGAGACCGACGAGGCATAGTCTCGTCCGCAGTTAGAACAAGCATTGCCTCCGCTTTTCTTCCACTCTCAACTTGAAGAACTCGGACGAGGCTGCTGTGCCTCCTGAAAACGTCCTCGATTATGGATAGAGTTTTCCGCTAGATTTCCCTTGGCTTTGGGCAACCTCACCGGGGATCCAGTTGAAGTCGCTGATCGACTGCGAAAGACGGTTAGTGCAGCCATAGATTCTCCCGCGTTATAAAGTGTTCTTCCGGGACGTTGTGACTTCGCCAATGGGGCGGATGAATAGCATGTCTTCGCGAGGGAGTCTTGAGAATTTATTGATTTTTTCTGTTACTGACAGTTCTTATGCTATCGTAAGATTCCGAAACTTATGGTCAACCCTAAGGGGGAAAGATGGCAATTTCAGGAAATGGATGGGAAATCCACTTTGTCAGGACCACCACACACCGGCGCGCAAGCGATGGCAAGGTCCGTACGGTTGGCCGCTATCAGATTTACCACGATGGGAATGCCGCTAGCGGTCGTGATATGAGCGGAATGTTTGCCGAAACTCGTGGACCGGGAGACAACTCAACAGTTGGTAACAACCGCCGTATTGAAGAAGGAACCTACTCGCTGCGCACGCAGGGCGGTACCAAGTATAAGACACATGGATATAGCTCCTCAGGAAGCTCCAGCGCCATTCCGCGCCCCGGGGTCGAATTGAGAGGGTGTGCCCCTAGAACAGAGATTTTGATCCATCCGGGGCGCGGTTTTTTATCAAGTATCGGATGTATTAACCTGTGCACTAATTTGCCAAATGCTTCAGAGCCGATTACCTACAAAAGCAGCCGTCGCCGGGTCATCTCAATGCTAGATGACATGGAAAGCTACTTAGGAGCGAGCTTTCCCAGCCAGAACGAACGGACCATACCCAATGCTCACGTGGTGATTGAAGGTGAACCCTAAGTGGAAGTCACAGTGAAGCAGCCACTCCTGTTGCGTTCTGATCTTCGTCTGCTGATCGCTGGCCTGATGAGTTTTTTCATGATAAGCGGACCCGCTCTTTCCGAAGACGTGACTGCAAACATCGCGAAGCATGCGTATGAGACGGCATGCGCACTCGGCTACCCCGCGTTAGATTTCTCCAATGGCGGAGAACTGAGTGATGGTGACGAAGCAGAACACCTAGTGGTACGAAGAACCATTGATTGGGCAAGTGAATACAACATTTTTGCAGATTCCGAAGAAGCCAGGTTTCTTCGGCAGTATGCAAACTTAGCGTACAAAATCTACCGGTACGAATCGAACTACCCTGAACCAGTATGCACAATACTGAGGCCCACATTTGCCATTGCGCTTTCGGCCGATGTTCTCCGATCTTACGGAGGCGGTATTATTGCTGGAGCGTTTCTTGCCACACCTATAGACGCGCCCCTTCCAGAGTCGATCAGAGTAATCTCAAGGAAATGTAGCGTCCAACCCTTTGGTGCTCCTCAACTCTCAATCTGCGAGGATTGACTTGTGAGTATTTACTCAAAGTGGATCAGTTCACCAGCACCTAAATTCACTTCCGCTTAAGGGCATCCAACACCAGTCAACACAACCGCTAATTTTTGCGAAGCCAGCAAGTCTAACTTGTAAACTCTAACCCGCTGAGTGTCATCAACCGGATCGAAGAACCTAACTTCGATGAGGCTGGTCGGCTTCGGCGACAAAAGGTGAAGCGCAAGGTTGTGGATCTGGCGTTGCAGGAGACCGAACTTTCACCACGTGAGTTGGCTGTCACATTTACAGATCAGGAACGCTATTTTGTCTCGGAATCCACTGTGTATCGCACGCTCTAGGCGCATGATCTGATCAC
>JBCCUK010000076.1:0-4937 GCA_039196965.1 Pseudomonadota bacterium
AGCGTGTGGGAACCACACGACCCCATTCCGAACTCGACCGTGAAACCGCACCGCGCCCAGGGTACTGCCGTCCTAACGGTGGGAGAGCAGGTCGCCGCCAAACCTATCAAAGAACCATAAACGATTCACTTCACAACACACGCCGCGGGGTGGAGCAGCCCGGTAGCTCGTCAGGCTCATAACCTGAAGGTCGTAGGTTCAAATCCTACCCCCGCAACCAGCTTATCCTGTTCAGAAAGGGTAAGCATGGTGCGTATCCCCGCAACCATCTTGTCCTGCGACTTAGGCAAATCACCAGAGCGTGGTGATTTAGCGTTTCTCGTTGCCATATTCAGAATACCAGCAAGATCACCGTGAAGATCAATGAGCAAGCCTGAGCCGTTGGGATCGGGCTTGAGAATGATCTTGTCCACGAGCTTTCTAAGCAGGTTCGCTGCTTCGGCACGATTGTCTTTGCGATTCAGTGATTGAACAAGGTCGTTCACCTCCTTTCGGTATCGGATGGCTATGGATGGGTGCAGCATAGGCGGCGCTTCAACAGCATTTTCCATGAGCTGCTTGAGTTCGGCCTCGCGCACTACGATGTGATCAAGTTCGTCTTTTAGCTTTTGGTTGGCGTAGCCGGATTTGATGGCGTCGATGATCCGGCGCGTGTCTTTTTCCAGCTTACGTAGCTCGCTTTCGTAGCGGGCATAGGCTGCGTTCTGAGCACTCCGCAACGTGTTGAGATGTTGGGTGTATTCCTGACAAAAGCGTTCACACAGCTCGGGATTCATCAGATGCTCACGGAGAGCACCTAGCACTGCATCCTCTAGATCATCCTGTTTGATGGTCCGGCGATTTTCACAAGTTCCCTTATTGCGTGCTGTCGAGCATCCATAGTGGGACTGCGAGACTTTACTGAAACCGCCTCCACATTCACTGCATTGCAGCAGGTAGGAGAAGAGGTGTCTTGGGCGTTGACGTTCCCAGAATTCAGGCTTTTCGCCTAAATCCTTCTGCATGGTTTTGACCGCATCCCAAGTGTCCTGATCGACGATGCGAAGCTCGGGAACCTCTGTAATGCACCATTCATCTTTTGGATTGAGGCGGGAGACACGTTTGCCGGAATCGGGGTCTTTCACGTAGCGCAACTTGTTCCAGACCATTCGTCCGACATAGAGTTCATTGTTAATGATGCCATTGCCCCGGCGGCGGTTTCCATAGATGGTGGATGGTCCCCATTGCTTTCCACGAGGGCCAGGAACGTTTTCGCGATTTAGTTTGATAGCTATGGCCTTTGGTGAATTGCCAGCCAGATATTCCTTGAATATTCGTCTGACGATCTCGGCTTCATCCTTGTTGATCTCGCGTTCACCCCGAACGAGGTCGCCGTTCGTACCCAACTGATGGACGACCGTGTATCCATACGCATTGCCGCCGCCGGACTTGCCAGCTTCCACGCGGCCACGGAGACCACGCCGGGTCTTTTGGGCAAGGTCTTTAAGATACCGGGCATTCATCGTGCCTTTTAGGCCGATGTGGAGATCGGTGATTTTTCCATCAGCCAGTGTATGGATTTCCACATCAGCAAATGACAAGCGTTTGTAGACACCTGCAATGTCTTCCTGATCACGCGATAGGCGATCAAGGTCTTCTGCTAGAACGATGTCGAACTTGCCGTTTGCTCCATCCTGCATAAGCATTTGGATACCGGGACGCATGAGTGATGCGCCAGATATGGCGTGGTCCGTATAGCAGTTAATGACCGTCCAGCCTTCGCGTTCTGCACGTTCTTTGCAAATTCTGATCTGGTCTTCGATCGAGGCATCGCGTTGTTGGTCGGTGGAATAGCGGGCGTATATGGCAGCGCGGATCATTCTAGAGGTTCCTTTCTCAATGCTTTTTTCTCTTTATCTTTTTGGGCCTCTAGCATGGTCTTAAAATCATATTCGGCGGCAGAACGTGCCATGAAACGAACCAGTTCAACAAGGCGCGGATGCAGCCCGACGGGATTAACCCGAAACGGCATCTTCTCTCCATTGTTTCCTTTTTTGGTTCGCTTCGTCAATTTCAAATTCCTTCCATTTGATTTTGCTAGGATTTCAAATATTCATGTCATTTCTCTGGCTATTGTTAGGCTCTTCGTCATGATTACTAATTTTCATCCTTACACGATTGCCAATCTCATTTAACTTGCTGATTCGCCTGAGTTTTCTGGCTTCCACATTTTGCCAAGCTTTTCTTGCAATGGCGGCAGGTGATGTTTCGGTTTGAAGAATCCCTTTCGGGGAAAGAGTCGGCTTGAGCTGCCCTTTGTGTTTCAACAGCAAGTCCCGTGTCTCCCTACCAATCCAGAGTGACGATTGTCGTTCCAAATGATCAATCATCTTGGCTTTGACGCCCTCAAAGCGTTCTTCAAACTTCTGAAGTTTCGGGCTGTCAGATGCCTCTCGATATTCTTCACCGGCATTCTTTTCAAACAGCTCTCTCATTCGGAGCTGCTGAGCAGTGTCGAAGGGGTAATCCGACATATACCTAATCCGATGCTTTCAGCAGCACTAAGACAGAGCAATGCCCTTGAGATGCTGGTCTTATTTGGGGATGGAGGCCAACATATCCGCAGGATGTCTTATTCTCTTTTGAACCAATATATTGATACTCAAAGAGAATGTGCGGTGTTCCTTTGGTTTGCAACACAGTCAGGACGATACCGAGCGCGATCAGCCAGACAAAATTCTTGAGGCCGATCAGTTTGAGCATGCGCGGCACGGCTAAGCTGAATGACCGTTCGCGCCTTATGTAGTTTTGCACCGTAACCTCATCACGATCGATCATGGGCTGCTCCGATCAGGATAATTGATCTTAAGGAGTGTTCTGCCTTGTAATGGTGAGCCTTCCAGCGGGTTGTCGGCGACCATGGCCTTCCACGGTTCGACATGGCCATAGTCGAAGAGCTGGACCTTGAACGGCCTCAAACCTTTCACAAAAATCCAAGCTTCGTCACGGGGCATGGCCAGAATTTCGTCCGGCGTCATTAGGCGACGCCCTAGTCGCTTCGTGCTGACATTTACATCATCGGGCGATGATTTGTAGGAATAGTCCTTGGCCGAGATCGTGCTCTCCGAAAGCATATCCGACACATATTTTGCACGCTCGTATGAGTTTAAACCGGCATAGACCTTCACATCACAGTAGTCATTGACCGATGCAGCGGCCTCTTTGCCGTACTTGCGAACCAATCCGCTGAAGCTCTGGATGAAGAAGTCGGCAGTGATACCTAACCCCCGCATAACCTCCAAATCGCTCCCGACGTTGGCGAAGCGGTAGTTAAGAAATTCGTTGCAGCACAGGTGAACGCGTTGCTTCTTCGGATTGCGCTTACAGGCGGATAGCAGATTGGCGTTGAGGATCGATGTAAAGGACTCGAACTCAATCGCGTGACTATGCGGCGTCATTGGAAACGCGGTGATGGGGCGTTCGCACATGTGCTTTATGTTGTTGATGGCTTCATGCCCGTAGTCGGCGAGATGACCTGCCTGATTGTACGGGCCGAGCGCTTGCGTTGCCCATTCAATGAAAGAACCAAAATTCTCGGGGTTCTTCTCGGACCGATCGAGAAGGTTGCGCGCTTCACTCTTGAGAAACGCAACAATGCGATCATCTTCGACAAACGGCTCCAGATCGTTGACGATAGTTTTCAAAGTGCGCGTAAACTGTCTTGGATCATTGAGCAGATCAAAGCTGTCAGCCGGTGTGCAGCGGGTAGGGTCTATCAGCGCATAGAGCAGAGGCGGGATGGACAGACATCGCCTTGTGCCACCGATGAAGAACTTCTTATTGCCGTCGGCCTTGTCATCTGGCAGGTGCAGCTTGGCCAGCTCGCCGACTATACCAACGGCATCTTTTCGAGATGATGGGCTCGAATAAACGGCATCGAGCACAGACTGATAGAGGCCCAGCTCGACATTGCCACAGATTTCCCCGAATTGCTTTGTCGGGTTGATTCCCCAAACCTCGCAACCTCTGTTGCGCAGTCCTGCGATAAGCATCGGTCCAAGCTCCAGCTTGACGTCGGGTGCGAAGACCGAATAGCCGAGCAGAGAGCGGTGCAGGATGTTACCGATACAAAAATAGATGTCTTTGCCTGAACCCGGAGGCGCTTCATAAAGGCTGAAAGGCGTGTCTGCCGGAGAGAAAATCGCGCGTCCAAACTTAAAACCAAGAAGGTTGCCGGAGGATGGATCAAAAAGCCCGCGATCTGCCAACTCCTGTTCCGTAGCTTCCCGAGCGCTGCCATGATCGGTGCCGGGGTGCTCGCTATCCATGATCTTCTTGCGAATGCGAATATCTTTAGCCCAACAGCGGACACCTTTAAGGCTAGCGATGGCGGATGTCCCGGCCAGCATTCCGGCAAAGGCCTGCTGCTGCCAGCTACCCGATTGTTCCGGCCAAAGATACCAAGCTGCAATGCCGCAAAGGCCACCAAAGAACAGGGAGCTGTTGGTGCCCGCCGGTTCTGGTGCGGCCTTGGTTGTCATGGGAGGTCTCCGGTTGCTTCAATCATCGTCGTAGCTGCCGGAGCGTCGACCACGCCTTCGGGAGTGAGCCTCAAAGACATCTCCAAGCGCATGGCACACCTGCCGAGCGACCCACACAGGGGCGAGCATGGTGTGATCGCTGTCAATGGCCTTGGACTTGACCTCAAGCGTGACGAAAGTTGCACCTGTAACGGTAAGGATTAGGGCGATCAGGTAGAGCTTGAAGCTCTCCGCTGATGTCAGGATGTCGGAAAAATTGTAAGCACCGAGCGCCAGCCCGAGCGCGAGGGTTCCACATATATAGAGCGGATTGCGCCCGACCTTGACCGCTTCAAGTTTGTGAAGCTTGTAGATTCGCCCCCCCTGACCATAGAGAAGGGTGCGGTTCATCTTGATACCCCAGCCAAAATCCTGTTC
>JBCCUK010000077.1:0-4669 GCA_039196965.1 Pseudomonadota bacterium
CCCCTCAGCCTACGGATGGTGGATGAGATGTTGGCGGCTCGGGGCATTGTGATCAGCCACGAAACCGTGCGGCAATGGGCACTGAAGTTCGGTCGGCTGTTTGCTAAAGCCCTGCGTCGTCGGCAGCCGAAGGCTGGCGACAAGTGGCACCTCGATGAGATGGTAGTCGCGATCAGCGGCCGGAAATTCTGGCTTTGGCGCGCCGTCGATCAGCATGGCATGGTGCTTGATATTCTGGTGCAGAGTCGTCGGGATAAGAAGGCGGCCAAGCGCTTGATGAAGAAGAACCTGAAGAAGCAGGGCCGCACCTCCCGCGTACTGATTAGCGATAAGCTGAAGAGCTATGGTTTTGTTCCCGGGTTGGGTCACAAACTGCTTTGCGCTGTTGGAATGCCAGATGAGGTTGCGATCCATATCCCCGCAAATACCGCAATCAGCCCGGCGACGAGGTTAATCGTCACCGGTTCTCCGACCAATACGGCCGCGAGCATTGCGGCGGCGATCGGGTTGACGGTCATTGTGTTCGCGACCTGGGTCGGGGTCGAGCGCTGCAAGGCCATCACCCAGAAGATGAAGGCGAAGGCTCCTCCACCGATGCCGAGATAGATCCCCGCGATCCACTGCTTAGCATCGAAGCCACTCAACACGCCAATACTGCCAGTCAGAGCCCCATAGGCAACAAGCGCGGCGGCCCCTGTCGTGGTCGATCGGCGATGGAACCTATTGAAGGCGAACAGAAGCGCCGTGAGCATGGTCGAGTTCTTTGTTGGTCCACTGGAACCGGGCGCGGCGATCAACCTGGCCGACGCCCTGGTCGCTCCGGATGTCCTCCGCCCCTAGGCACCATGATCACTGGAGCAACGACCTCCTTGGTTTGCTCCGAGCCTGGTAGCCGGTTCGCTCCAAGCGCCTCGATAAAGGCAGACCGCTTCAGGAGCGCTGGCTGTTTCCAGGCGGCAAGGATGAGGGCCCGACCTCGCCCCGCCAGCTCAACCGCCAGTTCCGCGAGACTGTTCGAATGGCCGGGATCACCAAGCGGGTACAGTCGTTCGCCGGAACGCATCTATGGCGATAACCACGTTGTATCGATTGAGATGAGCCATCAGAGATTTCGGCACATGATTATGGTCCTCGATGGCTATTCGACCGTAGGGAGCAAGGCCGTTCATCTCCTGTAGCCCCACGACTTTACCCGAACAGTAATTTCTTTCTCGCCCGAGGTGGGTTTCATTTGTTCAACAACTGCAATACCTGGACGACGCGCATCATGCGCGCAGGTGGCATGAACCTGTCGCTGACCGGCGTGATTACGGCGGGTCAGCTCATGTCTCAACTGCGTGTGCAAGATCGCTCCTCCTCGATCTGGAGAGGCGACTAAGGGATCGCCACCAGAAGCTCGCACCTGGAGTCCCGGAATCGTGAGTCATATGCAGTCATTCGGACAGGGTATTTGGACGATGGACGGCGACGATGTCCGCATGTACGGCACGCTGCCCTTCACGACGCGGATGACGGTCGTCCTGCTGGAGACTGGCGGCGTATGGCTGCACTCTCCTGTGCGGCCGACGTCGGAACGCCGCCGCGCCATTGACCAACTGGGCCCGGTCGAGCATCTCGTTGCGCCCAACAAAATCCACAGCCTCGGCATCGAGCCTTGGAAGGCGTCGTACCCTTCAGCCAAGGCTTGGGCCTCGCCGGGGTTCAACCTGCGTCACCCCGATATCGCCGTCGATGCGGTGCTGACGAGCGACGCCCAAGCACCTTGGAGCATTGAAATCGATCATTGCGTGATAGATGGACATGCCGTTCTGGATGAGGTCGAGTTTCTGCACAAACCCTCCAGGACGCTCATCATTACGGATCTGATCCAGAAGCATAAAAGCACCAGCGAACCGTGGATTTGGCGCGGCGTCAAGCGGATGGCGGGTATTTGGGGCAAGGATGGCGGTGTCCCGCTGGATATCAAGCTCAGCGTTCGGAACAGGGCAGCAATCCGGCGGAGCATCGACACGATTCTTGGCTGGGATTTCGACAATCTCATCATCGCGCACGGCCATTGCCTGCAAGGTGGCGCAAAGGAGGCTGTCAGCCGCGCATTCGAAGGGCTCGCTGGCACGTAACAACGAAGAGGTCATGGATGTGAACTGCTGCATGCGTAGCATGTCCATTGGATGACGCTGGAGCTGAGTCTGGTTGGGGTCAATTGTGAGCCTAAGCTAATCGCTCTGCATAGCGGTTTTCGGTCAGATCCCGGCCTTTGTGATAATCCTTCTTATCGCTGAAGGAGAAGCCCGGTCGATGCCGGGCTTTGAAATCAAGGAGGACTTAGGGAGGCTACTGATGCTCATTGGATCAGAAGGTTTGGTCCTTGATCATCAAACGTAGACGATCCTGACATCAATATATAGCTATAAGTGTGACAAATCTATGCTACATATAGAAATATGAGGTTATAGATGGAGGAGTCGACGTCATGCTTGTTGGTATCATCACGTCCGAGTTTCGTCAGACTGTCTCGCCTGAACAGATTATCGCGTTGGAAAAGGCCGGTTGCGAACGCTTTCACATCGTCGACAGCAGGCGTGATCTCGAAAGCTTACGCCTGCTCCTTGCCCCGAACGACATCCTTATTGAAGTCGCACCTCATCAAGGTTTGCGAGAAATCCGATTGCACTAGGCGGAAGCAAGACCGTCGAATGTTGGCAGGAGAATGCGCCTTTTAGCCAATATTTAACTTTAGCCATGAGTTTTGTTAACTTTTCGAGGGCGAATGTCGCCCCGGCATACATTAAGAATGTCGGAATTCTGGGGATTTCGCTTTTGCTAGGCTATGCACAGCGTCTCAAAAACTTAACCAGCCATTCTGTTTCTCCGATCTCGTTTATCGAAGTGTGGGGTAGGGGAGAAGCGGCTCCAATACCCAATGTTATGACAAATGGCCGAAGCCCTGACCGAAAACAGCCATTCCGAGAGGCCATCTAAGGCTCAAAATTGACCCACTGCAGACCTTTTTGAATTCGATTGAAAGCGAGAGTTCAGCTCACATTCATCAATACCAGCTTACCGAGTTGTTGATCTACGGTGATTTCCAAGCCGAGTGGAGAAGTTGGATGTCTGGACCGACAGGCTCTCGAAAGTCTGAATCATATGGGGGAATTTTCACATTTAAAGTTGGTCTTTTGGTTTCTGTGATCTTGGGCGCGCTTTGGGGACTTCTGATGGCCAATGCGGCAATCGACCACAATCCTCACGATATCTATTGGGACTCCAAAACCGGTGAATTTACAAATCTGCTCGGCGTATTCGGAATCTTTTTCGGATGGTTCGTTGCAATTCAAGCAGTTCATTTGAGTGTGTCAGCCATCGTTGCATTAGCATACATTGTCGCTACTAAGTTCACACGCGAAAATTAGCGTTTCGCTGGCGAAGACTGCACTCAGCCGCTGAGCTGATGTCGCCGCTTGGGGCAGGCCAGGTATCGGATGTTGCCTTGCTGGAGGTCAGCGGTCCGACAATTCTCGGGCGTATTAGGAAACAAGCTTGGGTCTTGGGAGTGCCATGATACGTCAGATGCTCATTCTCGCTACTCTTGCCGTTGCGGCCCCATCTGAGCCCAAGGCGGGCAAAGCAAGCTTTGATTGTTCTAAAGCGGTTTGTTGCGCTAAAGCCCGCGGGTTTGGGACTGGCCCTGCTTTTCCGACCTTTATCCGATCCGTTCCGTGACGGGTCTGCCCAGGCTGAACATTTGGTTGAGAACATCGACACCCATCATCGCTTCGGTTTTCTGTGCCGCTGGATTAAGGGATCGCAAGCCGGAGCCGATGATCCGTTTGTAACGCGACATTGTCGCCTCGACCAAGGCGCGTCGATTGTAGCCTGATGACTTTTGCCAGGCCATGCGACCTCGATCCTCGATGGTTTTGACATGGCAATCCCGCTGGCGCAGCAGATCCTCCGCCCTGGCAAGACCTTGGCCTGCCCCGCGGGGTGGCACGATCACTTCCGGCAATGGCAGAGCTTGTCGGCGCTGCTTCAGCGCCCGGTAGGTCGGGTCGCCATCATACGCGCCATCGCCAAGGAAACGGTTGATCCGACCGTCAACCTGATCGAGAAGATCGGGCAGCACGGTCACATCGCCGACATCCTTGTCCGTCAGATCCGAGGCCACGATGTCGCCATTGCTCGCATCGATGCCATGATGCAGCTTTTTCCAGGATCGACGCGGCTTCTTCTTCTTCTTCTTCTTCTTCTTCTTCTTCTTCTTCTTCTTCTTCTTCTTCTCCTCCTTCAGGTTTGTTTGACTTACCTCATTGCAAGCTACCTGTTTCTGTTCTGATGCGTTCTGTGCCTACTCCTTTAATTTTGTCATTAGTATATCAGTTACACATTTCTTATCAGTATTTACACTAAAACAACTTCATTATGACACTTGTCAACACACAATTATTAAAACAACAAGATTGTCAGTAAACATCAGAAAAATACGAAACACCTGCTTCAGTTAGTCAAATTTGTAATCCAGGTTTTGTGGAGTGTTTATGAGAACGTCGGTCGTTACATCTTACATACAAAACGGCTAGTAACGTCTTTTTCTTGTTTTTCACGTTTCTGTCGGTTTGCAAACCGTCTAACCAAAGCTAACCAAAGAGAAATATTCCCTTTTTATCTA
>JBCCUK010000078.1:0-4610 GCA_039196965.1 Pseudomonadota bacterium
AGATTGAATGTAGGCAGTTCCAAAGCAATATGGGCACACCTCTCTTCCTACATAAAATTCAAATAGATCAATAGCTTACTGGAAAAAGATTGATTTCAACTAATGATTTGGTTTACAAGACTTCTGTTTATTCAAAAAGGAGGATTTAGCGGCATGGCTTACAACAACAACGAAAGTGACCCAAAGGATGAATGGGCGGAAAGTGAATTTCATCGATTTAGGCAAGTATGCAAGAAAGAGGATGGCACATTAGTTGCTCATTTCGAAATTGTCGTAGGAAAAAGCAATATGATTTTGAATAAAAAAGGACAGTTCGACGCACATTATTATTTCACTGCTGATGAACTAGAAGAGCGAGTCAGCAATATCAATAGTGAAAACGGCGTCCCGATAGAATCAGATGCAGCACTGGGGAAAATTGCTGAGTATAGAAAACCTCATATGACAACAGATAATCTCCTTGTAATTCCAGATCATATTATAAACTCATGTAACCATTCGTAAGTTTCCATAGTTGCGTTGATTTTTTAAGTGAGCCAATACCAGCGGTGATATCTCTTCATCGGGATATATATTTAAGGTTTCTATTAATTCCTCTTCCTCACCATCAAATCTTTCTAAAACGACAGGCCGTGAGAAAACACGACCGCCAGCTATACCAACAACCATGCCCTCAAACGAGATGATTTCTTGGTCTTCCCTGGCAAAATGAGGCAGGAAGTAAACTTGGACGCCATCGCCACTTTGGTCTCTTGCAACAATCATATATTTCTTTGATTTGCGAATTAGATACCCGTGATATTCCTCTCTTCTGTTTCTTGATCTCTCATCGCCTGAATAAATTTGTAACTCCCTAGTTTGTACCGCGTGGGTCTTTTCATCGTACGAGATCCACATGGCACCAACAACGATATGCTTGGGCAGCACGAGAGATTCAGTATAGATTTTGTACAGCCCGGGAGCACGTATCCTGACATTCTGAATTGTGTAGGTGTGCACTCCAAAGAATAGAGAGAGCGCATGAAAGAGATTATCGGGAATATCACTTAGAAGAGCTTGTGTCCTTTGCGTCGGCCATAGAAGGTTGTCGTTGAAATAGTCGATTATTTTCTCGTAGTGATCCGGCGTTACATTGCCCCAAAATTTATCATGTTTCAGCCACTCCCCAAATCGGCGTGCATCAAGGCCACCTTCTTTGGGGTCATAATCGAGATCTACATGCTTGATAAAGTCCGTTCGGGCAACATTGTACCCGTCAAGATGACGATTTACGCCTTCCCGCAACCTCAAGACATTGACCATGTTATAGGCAGATCGATCCGGCAAATCGCCAACAGCATCTGCGGTCCCCGAATCCTCCGGGACATTCTCATACTCATCCATAGCTAGGCTCTATTTCCGACTCTAATTACGGAGAACCCTGACCTAAACCGATCTCGGTCCGGATCCACACTGAGGCTAGGTTAATTACAGCGCAACGTTTTGAGACTGTCTGCAATCTCAGAATTCTGAAGCGCTTCGTATTAAGCAAGGAATGTTGAAAATGTCTATCACCTACGCGTCTGAAGACCGACATGACTGACATATATGATGGCTCTCCCCCTGAGGATGAGCGGGATGCCATCCATGCTGCGATGGACAGGACCGGCATAAAGGCTATCTGCCAACGGTTGTACCAGCGGGCTTGCGAGCGCCTGAATGAACGACGCAGCGAGCTGTACAAGTTCTTCGGCGAAATCAAGAATCGCTGCGAGGCTGTCAGAAAAGCTGAACCGGAAGTCACGAAGTTGGCCACGGAGATTGACTCGGAAGTCGCCCGATTCAAAAGCGCCCTTCACAGTAAGAAAGAAGCATCTGAGAAGACACAGCGTATACTGAAAGGGCAAAAACTCCTTCGCGGCGTGACAATCACGCACAAACCTGATGTTTTCCACAGTGTACTGGCCTTGCTCGCCTTGCTCTTCTTTGAAGTTTTGGCCACAGGGAGCATCTTCTATGATGGCGGGGCCGTCGCAACACCTCTCGAAGCGGCCACTCTTGGCTTCGTTATTTCCTTTTTCAATATCCTGCTGAGTGGCGTCTGTGGTGGTTATCTGTGTGGCCGGAATGTCAATTACGACATGTTCGCCCTCATGCCGCGCAAGACCACACTCATGCGACGGACGAGCGCTTGGGCCGGAAGCGCCGTTATCATTGGCGCACTTGTCTACTTCCATGTCTTTATCGGCATCGTCCGGAATCAAAAAGAGTTCGAGGCCGTTTCCGTCACTTTCGAGAATTTTGTGGCCGCCATGCAATCCCTGCATCCGGCGATGGCGATAGGCCTCGGGGCGGTGACTGCTGTGATTGCCTGGTACAAGGGACTCACCGGCTTTGCGCCCCATGATCCAGCGCTGGCTGAACTAGAGAGGCAGGCCGATGACCTGCATGCCGAAGCCGATGATCTGCGCGTCGAGGCTCTGGAGACAATCACAGAGCGTTGGGAAGATGCGATTGATGCGATCGATGAGGCCAATGAGAATGGCGAGATCAGCGACGAGATGCGGGCAGAGTGGGATACCGAATATGCCGCGTATGCCGATTACATTGAAGAGGAAAAGTCCCGCTATGACATGGCTTGCGCCAAAGCTAGCAACACCTACCGCCGCATAGATAGCAAGGCCAACGGTGAATCGGAACCTTTCCCAATCCCAGATGAGGAGTGGGATAAATTCAGGCTGCGTCTGACGCTTCCGGACAAGCCAGATGCTGACAGCGCTCAGGTCAAGGCGCTTCAAGAAAAAATCGCTGCCGCCGCCAAAAACGCCTTCGAAGCGATAGAGCGGGCGTGGGCTGATTTCCACGAGCGTCAGCACACACAGCATGACGAAGGAGAGGTCCATGGCTAGAGAACGCAGACGCCCGGCCAGAGGTTCAAGACGACGCAACCGGCGGGAGGAGAAGGCGAGGAAGCAGCTCTATCAGCGGAGCGCTGTTTCTGCTGCCGCTGTGATGATGGCCGTCGGCATTGGTTATGTTGCAATGGCGCAAATGACCGCCGTGCGACCGGGCGAAGATGGGTGCCTGCCTGAACTAAGCGCGCATACTGTCATGTTGGTCGACACAAGTGTCGTCACTAGCGATCAAGCGCAAAAGCGTGCGGTTCTATCCAGCTTTGAGGAAGTTTTTGCCGCCTTGCTTCCAGGCGAGCGCTGGACCGTGATCACCACCGAACGCGGGCATTATGACGCCGTGGGGGGCAACCGCTTCACATTGTGCAAGCCAGACTTCGAATCAAGTAGTCCAACCTATGTCGATAAGGTGACAAAGGAACTCTATGCCGAAACCGTAAGCGAGCCAATTACAGAGATCGTTGAATCCTTCACCAATGAGGACAAACGCTCGCGTCAAAGCCCTTTGCTGGAAATCCTGCAAAGTACGTCACAGCGTCCCGATTTCTCGGCGCGTCTTGGATCACGCCGGCTCGTGTTGGTGAGTGATATGATTCAGAATACCCAGATTGCTCAATTTTGCACGACGCAAGGTCACCTTCCCTCTTATCCCAAATTCAAAGCACTACCGGCCTTTGCCAACATCCAGCCGGATTCGCTGCAGGGTGTAGATGTGACCCTCTTCATGCAGGTCTATCCAGGCGCGTACGGTCATCCCGAAGGATTGCCCTACTGCACCGAAAACGAGCTGCGGGAATTCTGGGAGGCCTATTTCAAAGATGCCGGGGCGGCAAGCGTCACCATCCGCCGCATAGAGTGGTCGGCGGTATGATCAGCCTCGATCCCCTTAGCCTGATCCCCAAGGGACTGGTACTGGGCATCTTTCTATGGGTGGTGCTAGCCTTCCTCGTCCAGCCGACCGTCGCGCAAAGACTGGGGGAGACCCATCACATTCCGGTCTGTGAGGAGGCGCTGGCCATCAAGCAGGGCAAGCTTGAAGCCGAACGAACTGCAGCCGCGTCCTTCTCGCCTCCTCCCATTCCAAAGCCAAGGCCACCCGTGACGGCAAAGGATGATGAGGAGGACATCGACGAGAAGCCGTCACCACCCGGTTCCAAGACCATCATGGCAGATTCTCTTCGTCCCTATGTCGAGACGGTCCGAGACAAATATCCCGGCCTGCCATTCCTGCCCGCAGTTGACCAGTTTCTGGATACGCTTGAGAAGATGGACGCAGCAGAGCAAGCGCTCATCGACCAAAAACGCAAGCTCGAAGAGTTGAAACAGAAGAACCTCGAAGAGGCTGCCAAGCAGGCGCGAGAACAAGCAAACGCGGCTGCGGCTTCCGCCGCCCTGCCGAGAACTAGCAAACCTTCAACGGTCACCGGAACACCAAGCGCCTGTTCTTGCGCTGTCACCAAAGCGTTCGGCGATATTCAGGGTTGGATGACACTACACGTCGCGACAGTGCGTTATGTCGAGCCACCCGCTCTGAAAAATCTGCATAAAGCGATCGCCGAGAACCTGCCAGGGTGCTCCCATGCGTAGAAGACAGCGAGAACAGGATTTTGGCTGGGGCATCAAGATGAACCGTACCCTCCTTTATGGTCAGGGCGGACGAATCTATAAGCTTCACAAGCTTGAAGCGGTGAAGGTCGGGCGCAATCCGCTCTATATCTG
>JBCCUK010000079.1:0-4510 GCA_039196965.1 Pseudomonadota bacterium
CCCTACTCCCGCCAAAGCGTCTCGATGCTCTTGCTGATCGAGCATGCCAAACGGCGGACAGGATCAGCCCAAGCCATATCTTTCAGCAGCTCCACTTGAACCAGCACGCCGGTCTTGTCGGTCGGCGGCGTGTCAATCAGCCGATCGCGAAGCGCGGCGATCTGTTGCTGCAGGTTCGGGACCGTCCCAGTTTGGTCATCCGATAGGCCGC
Source organism: Pseudomonadota bacterium (assembly GCA_039196965.1). GTDB lineage: Bacteria > Pseudomonadota > Alphaproteobacteria > Caulobacterales > Hyphomonadaceae > CALLCD01. The sequence goes on from JBCCUK010000079.1 coordinate 212, forward strand.
TGCTGATACAAACACTGAGACGGCGTAGCTCGGTCAGCCACGCTCGATGCGCGTTGGATTTAGACATGAAGGTTTCCTTGTGTTTGGCTTTCTAGGCCATATCCCAGCGATCGGCGCTGGTGCCGGGAGCTAGAAACAGGACACAAGGAACCTGCCAGCTTATTCGTCCCTCACGGGCTTAGTTCACTGACTCCCGGCCAAAGCGAATCGACCGGATGCACCCGCCATCAATGACGAAAAAAGAAAACGCCATGACGGCGGCGCACCGCCTTGTGTTTTGGGTTTCTAGCCCACATCGATGGTGCGGCTGAGCGGGTAGAGTGTCAACCTTGGCGGCTATCTGTCATAGACAGACTCGGAAGGCCGCCCTTTTCCTATTTCACTCAATTAAGCTTGTGAGAGCGTCACTCTTTAGCAAAAATGACAAAATGATTATTTTGTCATTGTGGGTTGAATAACTCTCCAACATCCCGTGCGCCATGCAGAACGCGCTCTATGATAATGCCGTCATCATCTGGGGTGTAGAAGATTAGGTAATCCCGCACCGCATGCCGGCGCAGCCCTTCGCCGAGTTCTGGGCATGCTGTGGCGGCATTTGGGAACGTCGCCAGGTACTCAAATTTGCTTGTAAGAAAATCGACGAAGCGATCAGCGACGGCAGGACTGTCCAGCGCGATGTGACACCAGATGTCGGTCAGATCGTCTTCAGCAAGTGGACGTAGGCGTACCTGGCTCACGTATCTCCTTTGCGTTCCCTGCCCCGTCGCTTGATGCGCTCTGGATCATAGGCAACGGCGTCACCGCTTGCCCTGCCCCGTTCGATTTCACTTCGCAGCGCGTGCAGACGAGCTTCGCGTTCTTCTAGCAGCCGCAACCCTTCCCGTACAACTTCGCTTTGTGAAGCGTAGCGGCCGGATGCCAAGAAATCGGCTACCAGTCGTTCGAACCGTTCACCCAAAGAGATATTCATAGCTCACACCTCCTAAGGAGACACGTTATCACGATAACAAAAATTGCGCAATTTTTGTTATCTTATTTTGTCATTTATTCATTTGAACAAATGATCATTTTGGCGGAAACTCAACCTCCAACCACGCGCGCACCATGTCAGACATCGTGCGGTGCCCACGTTCCGCCGCCCCTGCTTTCACGCGGGCATGCAGCGATGCAGGGATCTCGACTTGTAATCGCTTTAGTGGCTCCTCCACATCCGGCACGCGTTTTTTCACCCAGGCATCGCCTGCGGCGACTGACTGAGTTTTAGGAGGGGGCGTGAATGCGATCCTCTTGCTCATGCTGCCTCCAGCACATAACGTTTTGCCAGCTCTTCACAGAGCTGCCCGATCTCACTGGCGGCCGGGCAATCGGGGTCAGCTTCAAACACGCTGAGGCCAAGATTGGCACTCTCTGCGAAGATCACCCGTTGCCCAATGGTGGTTTCCAATGTTGGGAAAGGGAACTCGGCGAGCGCTTCCCGCACGTCCCTGCCAACCGCCGTATTTGGTATCCGTCGATTGATGAGGAACGCCGCAGACAAGTCCTCTTTGTACTGCTGCGCCTCTTGGATGAGCGACACCGTGTCGTTTGTCGCCCATACATCATAGGGCGAGGGCTGCACTGGCATCATAACCATGTCGCTTGCCAGGATTGTCGCCCGACCGAGATCATTCACCCGTGGTGCGCCATCGATGATGACCAGGTCATATTTGGCGGCCAAGCTTGGCAGGTCTTTGTGTAGCGTTGGTTTAGCCATCCCGACGACCGGAAAAATCGGCTCGATCTGCCGGGCGGATGACCAGGCCTGCGCACTGGCTTGCGGATCGGCATCCACCAGCAATACACGGTTGCCGTAGAGAGTTGCTGCCGAGGCCAGGTTGACGGCAATGGTCGTTTTGCCCACTCCGCCTTTCTGGTTCAGTACGCTAATGATCATTTTGTCATTTCCTCATTTCTTCAGATGACAAAATCATCATAGAGTGAACTACAGTGGTAACAATGAATTTGAGGAAGATAAGGCCTCAGCGAGGCATTCTCTCCAGAAGAGATGCTTCCGTGCCACTAGCTTGGCAGTCCCCGTCGCTCAAACCACTTGGTGCAGAACCCTAGGAATGCTGCATCCGGGTTGCGTGGTGCCTCCGTCATCCAGTCACGCCATTCCTGTTCCAGGTAATGCACGTCCCAGCCAGGAGCACGCTCCCGCGCCGCCTTATACGTGTCCGTATCCAACCGTCCAACCGGCGCAGCGCCTTCGGCAGGGGAGGGGGGTGTCATCGTCTTCCGGTTGCGAAACGTTACCTTATCGCCGTCTTCCAGAGTCACCGCGTAATCCGGCACGTGATGGTGCGCTTGATCCTGCTCCACGATATGGCTGACCAGCCGTTTGAATTCACGTGATGTCGAGTTGGAGCCACATTTCTTCTGCAGCAGCGCGAGCGTGATGCTCCATTCATCCTTATGGCCGCAATGCTTGCGCGCTAGCTCATAAATACGCCGCTCCAATGGCTTGCGTAGACGGAAATAGTCCCGATGCAGGGTCAGCACCTCTCGATGCCGGATGGCGTTGAACACCCAGTCAGAAAGCTTGATCTCCACTTCCTGCATACGGCCTTCGCGGGTTTCCCGCACGATGCTGTAGCTTTCTATCAACCCAAAACCATCGAGCTGTTCTGTGTCTCCGGTTGTCACATTGGTTTCAATCCGCGTTCCGGCTAGCCGCTGCAATGCGGCCTTCAACTGCATGTAACCTGTGCCAGCCTGGTTGCGGTTGGTCGCTACCAACAGGTCGTAAGCCTTGAGCCGTAGCGTTTGTGAGACTTCCTGTTCGTCATTCAGCGCGGCCATCACTTGGCTGATGCAATAAATCAACACATCCCGGTCATGGATGGTGGCTAGACCTTTGACACTCGGCGTGATTTCCAGCCAGTTCCCCTGATGCTCATAGCGACGGATACGGCGATCCGGCTTGGTCGAGAGGGAGAAGAGGGGATGCTCCATCGAAGCCATATCGCCCTTGGGTGCAGCATCAAAAATATCACAAACGAAAAAATCTCCCTGATTCTGGCGATCAGGAAGCAACGGCGACTTGGTTTCTTTCGTACTTTCACACACAAATGGATGGATATCGTACTTTCACACACAAAGCAACCTTGTTCGTACTTTCACACACGTTTACCTCTGTTTCGTATCATCACCCACAAGACAGGTTTCTTTCGTACTTTCACACACATTCCTTCGTACTTCTGCACACACTCTTTCGTACTTTCACACACACCCCGTTCTGATTTTGTCATACAGATCAGTAGCTTGCGTGCCAAAAAAATCACGTAACACTATATTTAACACATATATAACACGGGCCAGCCTGTGGATAACTCCCAAATTCCCAGTTCGCTACGCTTCTAATGCGTTCGGCTAATGCCTCACAACTTTCTATCTCAATACCTAACCTTCGTTCGCTACGCTCTCTCCCCCTACGGCAAAGCCGTAGCCTTTGAGGCATGCCCTTGCAGGGCATAACTTCCCTTATCTCTGTGTGAACCAACTTAGCACGGTTAGCAAACCGAACCGTCAAGGCTGGCCACATAGTGGCCACCAGCAAAGCTGGCGCGATGCGGCCTTGACTGTCCGGCATGCCGTGCTGTTCTGAAGATGTCGATAGGGGGAATGTCGCTTTTTCTCGACGTGCCTGCGGCGCGTCTCCTAAGGGAATGAGGTTTTTGTCATTTGCTCATTTGAGACTCCGAGATGAGCCTCCAACTTCAGGATTTTCCTTTTTTTAAGTTCGAAAAAGCCCATTATGAAGAACTGGCTCGGTAGGGAAGTGGCCAGTCCAAAATCTATGTCGGACGATAGGTCCGCATCGATCGTTTCTGGCCGCTAACATTCAAGTCACTCAAACGGTAGCCGACTTGTCTCTGCTATGCGGAGGAAATTCGAAGTGCCACAGGGTAGCTTCCTTCAGCGGCACTTCGTTCTTAGTCGGCTTAGCTCGACGTGTCGGCGAGCGCCTCAAGCAGCTCGCCGAGATTGTGCTGGAACATGGCCAGATAGCTCGTTGCAGGACCGCCCCGCTCCGAAAGGGCATCCGAGAACAGACGTCCGCCGATGTCGATACCGGTCTCGTCGGAGATCTGCTGGACCAAAACAGGGCTGGTGATGTTTTCGACGAAGAGCGCTGCCGCGCCAGTCTCCTTCAACTGCGCGATGAGGGTTGCCAAATCGCGTGCCGAAGGCTCGGCTTCGGTATCGATTCCGACCGGAGCGAGGAAGGTCATGTCATAGGCATCCGCGAGGTAACCG
>JBCCUK010000080.1:0-4208 GCA_039196965.1 Pseudomonadota bacterium
AGATCCTCAGCCTTGGCAAGACCTCGTCCTGCACCGCGCGGCGGTATGATGACATCGGGCAAAGGGAGGCTTTGAGGGCGTTGGATGAAGAGTTGATATGTCGGATCGCCGTCATAGGCGCCGTCGGCAAGAAACCGGTCGATACGGCTCTCCACCTGATCCAGAAGATCGGGAAGGACGGTGACGTCGCCGACATCCTTATTGGTCAGTTCAGAGGCTACAATGTCGCCGTCAGCAGGATCGATCCCAAGATGAAGCTTCCGCCAAGATCGACGAGACTTGCCTTCGCCAAAACGCTCCTGACGCCATTCACCCAGCCCGTAGATCTTCAAACCCGTGCTATCGACAACCAGATCCAGGCGTTCCTTGCTCGGCGCTACACGCCGGGAACGGACCAGCCCGCCGGCTCGCCTTGATATCGTTGTATGATCAGGCACCGGCAGATCAAGGCCCATGAAAGCCAGGACCGAACTCACAAACCCCTCGACCTGGCGAAGCGGCTGATGAAACACCAGCCGCAAGGTCAGCACCGTCTCGATCGCCAAATCCGTTTAGATCGGGTCGCCTTTGGGTGTCCGTTTCCCTGGCACCGTCCAATGATCCGCGACATCATCAGCAATCCAGACCGGAAGATCACCACGCTGGCGCAACGATGCCTCGTACTCAGGCCAGTTCTTCACCGCATACCGGGCCTTGGGGATCTTATGGCGGCGAGCGGCGTTGAATTTATGAGGCATGAGCAGGCAATCTCGGATGACGGAAGAAAAGTCGGATGCATCAATGCCACAAAAGCCGCCTTAGTGCACCAAAGCGGCTCAGCGCCATGTGCGCACGTCCCTAGCGTCTGCGGAGTTAAAGCCTGCGGCTAAAACGTGGACCGTTACTTCCCTAGTTCCTGGTGCGGGACCGGGCCGCTCTACAAGCTTGGCGGCCGCCGGACCATCGAGAAACCGAACTTCAACGGCCTTAACGTTGTTGGGATGGCGTTCTAGTCTGTTGTCTGAGACATGTTTTTCATTCCTTCAGTGTTATGGTTCTTAGTAGCCACGTCGGCGAGTATCGATGCGATCGAGCGTCTCGCCATAAACGACGCTTTTGACGTTCGCGAGGAAATCAATCGGGAAACTCTTTTCGACCGCGCTGGCGTCTTCGAGACGGTTGAGATGTTCATCGCTTAGATCAATTTGAAGGCTGGCCAGATTGTCTTTTAGCTGAGGCAGTCTGCGCGCGCCGATAATGGGAATCATTGCGGCGTTTTGGAGGCGGATCCATGCCAAAGATACCTGGGCCATAGTGCAGCCAACCTCGTCGGCAACTTCTTTCACGGCTTCTGCAATGTTGTAGGCCCGGTTGGAGAGGAAGAGCCGTCCCAACTCGCTCTGTGCGTATCGGGTATCTGTGGTCTCCAGCCGCTCAGTACCTGTGCCGTATTTGCCGGTAAGCATGCCCCCACCAAGCGGACTCCAAGCCAGTGTCGTCAGCCCATGGGCAGCCGCATACGGGATAAGCTCGCGTTCAGAGGTTCGTTCGATGAGGCTGTACTGGAGTTGCAATCCGGCAAATGCAGTCCAGCCGCGCAACTCGGCAAGCATATTGGCCTTGGCCACATACCAGGCTGGTACGTCGGAGATCCCGACGTAGTGCACTTTGCCTAAGCGGACCAGGTCATCGAGGCCGCGCATCACCTCTTCCGCCGAAGTCAGAAAATCCCAGGCGTGCACCCAGTAGATGTCGATATAGTCAGTGTTCAATCGTTGCAGACTCTCCTCAACAGCGCGAAGCATGTTCTTACGATGATTGCCGCCGGCGTTCGGGTCATCGGGCGTTGGAGTAAGTGTGTATTTTGTTGCCACAACGAAACGGTGGCGGTCGGACTCTATGAACTCGCCCACCATCTGCTCACTTGCGCCGTTCGTGTAATGATTCGCAGTGTCGATGAAATTGCCGCCGGCCTCCACAAACGCGTGGAAGATCTTTTCACTTTCTTCCTTAGAGGCGCCCCATCCCCAGTCCTCGCCAAATGTCATAGTGCCAAGACAGAGCTCTGAAACCCTTAGACCAGTTGGACCGAACAACTTGAGCTGCATATTGGTACCCCAGCGATAATAAGTGGAAATTGCTAACGACAAGGCTAGTGAATACAAGCTACACGCCGCTATACTATAAATCAAATCGATTAGACGGATAGGAGATATTCGTATCATGGATATGAGAAATATCGATCTTAATCTTCTCGTTGTGCTGGATGCGCTGCTGGCCGAGCAGAATGTTTCGCGCGCCGCCAGACGCCTGCGCCTCAGTCAGCCCGCTACCAGTGCGGCATTGAGTCGGCTCAGAGATTTGTTGGGGGATCCGCTGTTAACCCGACAGGGATCAAGAATGATTATGACCACCCGCGCCGAGGAGCTGGTAGGTCCTGTGCGGAAGATCATTGATGAAATCGATCGCGCGTTGACGTCTTCAGAGTTTGAAGCGGAAGTCTGTGATCGGACGTTCCGAATTGCGGCTACGGACAACGTCGTATTTAGCCTCTTTCCGGCCTTAATGCGGCGCTTGGAAAAAGTGGCACCAGCCGCGACGATCGAGATCTGGCCATTGGACGACAAGCTCTACGAGAACATGGGGAAGGGGTTGCTCGATTTGGCAATCGCCGGTGACTGGTACCTTCGTCACATCGAAACTCGCACGGTTCTTTTCTCGGAAAAATTCCTCTGTGTCGTGCGTAAGGATCACCCGCGCATTCGGCGGTCATTGACTTTGAACGGCTACCTCAAGGAAAAACATGCGTTGGTTTCGCACCGCGGAAAGGTGCGAGGTAACGTCGATATGGAGCTGGAGAAGATAGGGCATGCTCGCAATGTTGCTTTGACGCTGCCGAACTTTCTGGCGGTCCCCGCTATTATCGCACGGACTGACTTAATCGTTACGCTTGCGGAGCGCGTCGCCGGGCATTTCGCCAAGACCGATGGACTGCGGACATTCAAGCCACCTGTGGAAATTCCAGGTTTTAGCGTGTCGCTCGCCTGGCATGCGCGTGCCGATGCGGATGCTCCGCTACAGTGGCTAAGAAACGAAATTGCGGAAGCTTGCCGAACATGAGGACTGTTCGATACAGGGCAGGATGGCAACGTGCGATAGGAGATACAGTCATGTTATTTGCCTAGAAAGATGGTTCTGTCAGATTTCGGATCAGGGTCTTGAGAAGCTGCAGTTAGCTGGATAGCTTACGCTCCCCGAAATGAGGAGGAGCAGCTTATGGATTGCCCGCATTGCGGCACGACAGCGACGACCGAACGCCCAGGCCTGACAGCTCGAGGCTATCGTCGATATTGGTGTTCAGCATGCAATCGCGGCTTCAATGAGCGGACTGGGACAATTTTCAACCGCCTCCAGTATCCGACCGACGTTGTCTGCTTGGTGGTTCTCTGGCGGCTGCGTTACAAGCTCAGAGCCTGTGTGGGAAGTCCGATTTTTGCCCAAATAGATTACGATGATCTCTGGACCGTCTTCGGAGATCATCATGGCGACAACAGGGGCTCTGTCGCCTTGACGGGATGTTTTGAGCGGTTCAGATGTTGGGCATGCCGACACCGCCGATCAACGCCTTTAAGGGCTACCGTTTTCCGCGTGACATCATCATCCACGCTGTCTGGCTATATTACCGTTTCGGCCTGAGCCTTCGGGATGTCGAGGACATCCTCGCCTATCGAGGTGTCGAGGTAAGCCACCAGACGATCCATGAATGGGAGCAGAGGTTCGGTCCGTTGTTCGCCAATGTCATTCGGCGGAATCGGCCAAGACCTGGCGACAAGTGGTTTCTTGATGAGGTTGTGATCAAGATCAACGGTGAGATTTTCTATCTGTGGCGCGCCGTGGATCAACATGGCGACGTGCTCGATATCCTGGTGCAAAGGCGGCGCAACAAGCGAGCTGCCAAGCGTTTCCTTGCGAAACTGGTCAAGGCGTATGGCTTTGATCCGAGGGTGATGATCACCGACAAGCTTCGAAGCTACGGTGCTGCCGCTAAGGACGTCATGCCCAATGTCGACCATCGGCAGCACAAAGGCTTAAACAACCGCGCCGAGGCCTCACACAAAGCCACAAGACGACGAGAACGGGTGATGCAACGATTCAAATCCCTGTGTCATGCTCAGCGATTCTGCAGTGCTCACGACCAGATCAACACCTTGTTCCGTCCCCATCGACAC
>JBCCUK010000081.1:0-4046 GCA_039196965.1 Pseudomonadota bacterium
ACCGTGCAGCGCGTGCTGGATCTCACCGTGTCGGAGCCACCGGGTGAAACAACCCACTGGACCGTTCGGATGATGGCCGATGCCGTTGGCATCAGTGCGGCGAGCGTGCATCGGATTTGGAAAGCCCATGGCCTGGTGCCCAGGGAGTGCCGATTTTGATGAAAAAGGCGGTCATTGACTGATTAATGTTGCCGTGATTCGTTTTTTGCACTCAAGCGTTTGGGAGAACGGATCGATGATGGGCAGGCAGGCAGCGCCTGAGCGTGTATTTTAAGATTTTCGTCTCGATGACCATGTTCCTCCCAACCATCTGCTGCGCCAGATTGATGTCTTTGTCGATCTTGAGAGTATCCGGCAGGAACTGAAGCCCTTCTATAGCCAGATCGGCCGGCCGTCAGTGGATCCGGAGCTGATGATCCGCATGCTGCTCATCGGCTACTGTTATGGCATCCGATCCGAGCGCCGATTGTGTGAGGACGTCCATTTGAATTTGGCGTTTCGCTGGTTCTGTCGGCTGGATCTGAACGGCAGAATTCCGGATCAGTCGACCTTTTCAAAGAATCGCCATGTCCGATTTCGTGAGAGTACTCTCTTTCGCCACGTGTTCGAAAGCGTCGTTCAGCGCTGCATCGACGAGGGTCTGGTCGGCGGCGAAGGCTTTGCTGTGGGTGCCAGCCTGATCCAGGCCGATGCCAACAAGCAGCGCTCCGTCCCCGGCAGTGAATGGGATCCGGACGACATCCCGCCAGGCGCCAAACAGGCTGTCCAAGATTACCTGGCAATCCTCGACGATGCTGCGTTCGGCGCGGCGAGCGAGGTGACACCGAAGTTTGTCTCGCCGTCAGACCCGGCCGCCCAATGGACCGAGGCGCTTCGAGGGCCGGCTTTCTTCGCTTATGCCACCAACTATCTGATCGACACCGACAATGCGGTTATCGTCGACGTCGAGGCGACACGGGCGATCCGTCAGGCGGAAGTTGGTGCAGCCCGAACCATGATCGAGCGTGTCATGAATCGCTTTGGCCTCTATCCGGAACGCCTTGCCGGCGACAGTGCTTATGGTGCTGCGGAGATGCTCGCTTGGCTGGTGGAAGAGCGAGGCATCGAGCCGCACGTTGCGGTGTTCGACAAGGGCGAGCGGGATGACGGGACCTTCTCGCGAAGTGGCTTCATCTATGACCATGATCAGGACATCTATCTCTGTCCCGCTGGTAAGGTCTTGAAGACACGCCGCCGGCACTTCAACGATCGACCAAGCGACATCCACAAAGATGGCATGCGGCGTTTTCGGGCGCTGAAGGCCGATTGCTTGGCTTGCCCTTTGAAAGCACAGTTGTTGTCCCAACACCTCGGTCCGCAAGGTCATGCGGTCGATCCACGAAGGCGCAAGAGACATGGCACGGGCGATCGCCAAGACTGATGCCGGATGCCTCCAGGCGTGATCGCAAAAAGGTGGAGAAGCTATTTGCCCATCTAAAACGGATTTTGAGGCTTGGACGACTTCGGCTTCGCGTTCCTTGTGGCGCCAGTGATGAATTTCTCCTTGCCGCAACCGCCCAGAACCTTCGAAAACTCGCCAAGCTCAGGCCTACACTCGAACCGATCGGCCAAGTCGTGTAACAAACAGCAAACCACCATCGAGCAACGGCTCGCACCAATCGCCAAATCGGGCATCAGCCCGATACAAAGACCTCGACGTCATCCTTGGCAAAAACCGGTAACCTCAAATCAAACCGCCTTTTTCATCAAAATCTGCCAACAGCGGAAGCTAGACATAGGAGCATTTTACAAAGATAGTGGAATGTAGATAAGAATTTAGACAAAAATACAATTTGGCGAAGCAGTTGGACTACCTATCGGTTATTCTTGCTGGTCTGGGTGTACTTCTTGCGGCTTGGGCCTTGGCGCCAGGTCATAGAGACTACTTCGAAAGACTCAGGGACGATGATGAATATAGGAAACAAGTCATAGTCTCGCTGACAGAGCGGAGTTGGTTGGATTGGTATCAGAACGGTCTTAGAGCAGGCCTTGCATGGCTAGATCTCAGGTTCGGCGCTGCCGGATCAGGAAGAGCTCTTGGCGTGTGCACTGTCTTATCTCTCTATTATAGCTGGTCTACATTTTATCTAACGCTACCTTTTGGCGCTACCGAATCGATTCTTGGGTTCGAGTTCGACCCAAATCTTCCACAACCAGTTCGCGTACTTAGTAGCATTGCCTTGGCAGCGCTGCCTGCAATTGCCTTCGTCATCGGTCGATGGACTGCCAAATGTTTTGTCAAACTGGATGGAAGCAGAGATATTCAATCATCTAGAAGTAATCATGCGAGAATATTGATTGCTATATTGATTGCAATGCCATCCGGCTTCTTGCCTGTCTTAACTTTGTCTACTATCGGAGGAACAAAATCTGAGCTATTCGTATATTTAGATTATATAAGCTTGACGTCGGTATCAGCCTGCTTAGTTATCTCTGGTGCAATAGCTGGTGTCGTTGTAGCTCGCCGCCTGACTTTTCCTTTTCTGAAAACCCCCATTGCTGCAGTGATAGGCTCTTCTGTTATCGTAATGTTGCTCACAATAGCTGTGATTTTCTCTATCACACTCACATTTGTGGTTGCGGTATTCTTTCCCGATATTACCGCATCGATTGTTAAATATTACAGTTTTGATGCTTATGCTTTTGATGAATTGATGATCAGAATCAAAGAATCTCTTAGCCCAGCGCATCTCGAGCAAATTGAGAGTGCATTAAGTAGTGTGATCGACAACCTAAGAATACATTATGGACCAGAGCAATTTAGCAAGATGATACATGTTTTGCCAACGCTATTTTTTCTGATTATCTGGCTGGTTGTTCCGTTCTCCATCTTCTTATCTATAGGATTGTCTGCATTTTTGGTTGGTTATATAGCTGGCGCTGCGGTCATTTCTGCTGTGATGACAAACTACATTGGCTATATTTTGCCGCCACCGGAAGTGGCAACGGTCTCGCTGAACAGCATAGCCGCTGCTGCAGGAGCAATTACTGCCTACAGAGAGAACAGGGATGATCAGCGTGGCCTTTACGCTGGAGGTGTAACCACTTTACTAACTCTAATGATTCTTGCTGGATCCGCTGTTCCTTTAGTCATTCTCAATGCAATTGCTTTGCTGTTGCTGCTTCCGATAGCCAATGGTGTGTGGGACTGGCTATCATGGTGGATCAGCCGATATTTGGGGAGGGATCTCTTAAAGCTTCTGAAGAACGATAGTGCCAAACAGAAAACTCTGACAATTCTAGGACATTGTTTGCTCGATCTGTGCTTCGCACTCTTGGCGCTCGCTGCACTTGCTTTCTTTATGGCCTTCGCCTTCGCAGCCTATGACAAAATGGCTAGCACCAGTCTGGACTTCGAAGTGATCATTCAGCAAGCGGTAACCAGCCCATGGAGCAAAGGTCTTTGGCTAACAGGAATGTTATTGAGCACGCTGGTCCCGACACTTTCGCACGCTGTATTATTAATTGGCAGTCCCCTTTTTATAATTGTAATCGCTGATCCAAAACGCAATGAGACAGCGAACGTATTGAAACAGTACGAAGCGTCACGTGAAGAAGCTCTTCTCTATCGCGTCGCATGGTATCTTGCTAGGGGGCAATATTTGGCCTGGCTTGGGGCACTTGCGCTCTCGTTGGTCCTTATCATGCTCTTCACGGTATTTGTCGGATTCGTGCATCAAGGAGGGCTATCGGACTACGTCGGCTATGTCGCAATCAAGGCGGTAGAGCTAGCGCGTTGGTGTTTTTAGACGTCAAACTTGTTCACGTGCTCCTAGCCCTGCTAGTGGATTGTTTCAATCACAGGATTCCCATTTGATGCGGTTCAACGTATTGTCCGCGCATGAGAACAGGGATCAGCATCACCGTTACGTCTGACTTCCGTTCTTTAATCGCGGACGTTCCGTCAAGCACCAATTCCTTTGTCACCACCGAGGTCACAGTTCTTTCCGGGGTCGTGCCAATAAGGTAGTGGCACGCCTCATGATGGCCTCGGAAGCTGGATGCCT
>JBCCUK010000082.1:0-3999 GCA_039196965.1 Pseudomonadota bacterium
ACGGCCCGGCGTGGATGTGATGCGATCTGCAGCCGCTTCCTGAGCTTTAGTCTGTTGACGTGGACCGATTGCTGGAGTTCTGTCAACAATAGACTGTTCAGACAAGGAATTTCCAGTGCCGAATTCTGATCCGGCCTTTAGCCAGCCAGAATATGATCGCCGTCTTGCCAAGACACGGGCTGCGATGGATGCAATGGGGCTTGACTGTTTGTTCGTCGAGGACCCTTCTAACATCGGATGGCTCACCGGCTATGAAGGCTGGTCATTTTATGTGCACCAAGGTGTTTTGATCTTTCTGGACGCGGACCCGATTTGGTGGGGCCGTCAACAGGACACGAACGGTGCGCTTCGCACGGTTTGGATGAGCGACGACCAGATCTTCGGATACGCAGATCACTTTGTGCAATCGACAACTCGGCATCCGATGCAGGATTTGGCGGAACTGATCTCCCGCTGTGGTCACGGCAAGAGCCGAATTGGAGTAGAGCTCGACAACTACTATTATTCGGCCAAAGCCCACCAGGTACTGGTCAATGGCCTGCCCAATGCGACAATGTTGGATGCAACAGCGATGGTAAACTGGCAACGAGCCGTGAAATCCGGTGAAGAGATCGTTCTGATGCGCAAGGCAGCCCGTATCTCAGAGTTTATCGTAGACGGAGTTCTGGAACGCGTTGAGCCAGGGATGCACAAGAATGAATTGGTTGCTCAGATTTACCGGGACGCGATCACAGGCGTTGGCGATGATTGGGGAGATTATGCGGCCATCGTCCCGCTTCTGCCGTCCGGGTCAGACGCGGCCGCGCCGCATCTGACCTGGAACGGCGAAACGTTCAAGTCCGGCGAGTGCACTTTTTTTGAGGTGTCTGGCTGTTACCGCCGCTATCACGCTCCATTTTGCCGGTCGGTATTCCTGGGTCATCCCTCTGAACACCTCAAACGGGCTGAGGCAGCGTTGGTCGAAGGGTTAGAGGCTGGACTGCAAGCGGCAAAACCTGGCAACCGCGCCTGCGACATCGCATTGGCGCTGGCTGCGCCGCTTGAGCGCGCGGGCATTGAACGCGGTGCACGCTGCGGTTATCCCATCGGCCTGAGCTATCCGCCGGATTGGGGCGAACGCACGATTTCACTGCGGGAAGAAGATGAAACGATCCTGGAACCCGGCATGACATTTCATTTCATGCCCGGGCTATGGATGTCGGACTGGGGTCTTGAGATCACCGAATCCATCCTGATCAACGACTACGGGGCAGCGGAGTGTTTATGCAATCGACCTCGCAAAGTGTTCGTGAAATCGTAGTGCCTTGACGATTGCAAGGCCGACGCTTTGCGACAATGCGTCAACCTTGGGACTTAACCCGTGGTAATTTGCTTTTCACAACTTCGATCTCATGATGCGTCAGCATCTTCTGGCTCGGGATATGCAATGTTCCTTGTCAAACGTCGTTCGAATATCTTGAAGTTTATAGAGGCGCGACCAAGGTCCGTTTTAGCAAGTTAAGACAGCCGGCCAGCCTTTTGCAAAGAAGCTCCGCTTCCCGCCAAACCTTTCGAGCAAATTGACTTCGTCAACTTCCCAAGTATTGGGTTTTGTCAGCTGCAGTCCGCCGTTTTGGGACAACGGCAAATTTTTGAGATCGAAATGGCAATCCCTAGGAACAGAATGGCAAAACTTTGGGTAACTCTGTAAAATAACCCATAGTTTGCCCATTCGATAAATACTTTTTTCACGAAAATCATAGACTTAACCAAGACCCATCTTTGAATGTTACTCTTTGGCGCCCATAAAATACACATAGCTTGTACATTAAGTCTAAGTACTATTTCTCATGATATTTGAGCCCTCAGTTTGCGCTGATGGTTGTTTTGATGCTTTACGGCCCACGAAGTCGCCCTCTCGCATCACTGAAAATCAAAGACCAACTGCTGTGAGTCATTCAGCAGCCAGATTTTTCGCCCCATTGATGCTTCTGCTTTCAATGTAACTTCGGCAGCAGCACGTGCATCTTCTCCGGCATCATGGTGTTTGAATTGAAGCCCCAACACCTTTTTGAGATTGGCCAGACCATACCCATCATTGTCCCGTAACTCCGGCCAGGCTCGGCGAGCGATGGCAACGCTGTCTGACCATACCGACTTCAACACTTGAAGCCCTGCAAGTCGGCACGCTGCATCAAAGGCTTTCTCATCGTAACGGCTATGTTGAATAAGCGGATATGCTTCAAGAACCGGACGCAGGTCTGGCAATACTTCTGCAAATTTGGGGGCGTTTTTGACAGTTGCAGCATCAATGCCATGCAATCGGGTATTGCCTGCAGCGAATGGCGTGCAGGGATCGATGTATGCACTATAAGTTACAATTGAGCTGTCAAACCCAACAAACGCGAGGCCGATTTGACATATGCTCGCGATATCGTACCCCGCAGTCTCGACGTCCACAGCTATGAACCTAAGATTGTCGCTTAGAGGTTCGGCCTGATTGAAACAGGTTGGTAAAGACAAAGATGCAGCATCGGCCATGATAACGACTTTCACACGCTTGCTGACTGATGCAAAGCCCGACCAGCAGCCGAGCAAGGCAGCCAGGCTTCTTTTCCAGACCACGCAGCACATGATAGCAGTCATTGGTCAAGATTGTAGCGAACAGCGGAAGAGAGCCGATTTTGTTGAAAAACACATGCTTGATCGTCGCTCGAGCGGCTGATTCAATTCTCTCAACGAACGGGAGGATTTGGAATGATGGGACCGAGGCAAGAAGCGCAGGCAGCTTTGTTCTACGAGTTCTCGCTAGAGGATCACGTTCCCCATAATCACTTGGTGCGGTCGATTGATCGGTTTGTGGATCTGACCAGCGTCCGCGTTCACCTGGCGGACTTCTACAGCCACACGGGTCGCCCCTCCATTGATCCAGAGCTGCTGATCCGGATGCTTTTGATCGGATATTGCTTCGGGATAAGATCGGAGCGGCGGCTCTGCGAGGAGGTGCATTTGAACCTCGCTTACCGCTGGTTTTGCCGCCTCGATCTGACGGACCGCATCCCGGATCACTCGAGCTTTTCTAAGAACCGCCATGGTCGCTTCCGCGAAAGCGATCTGTTGCGTCATGTGTTTGAGACGACGGTTGCCCGTTGCATGAAGGAAGGCTTGGTTGGCGGTCAAGGCTTCGCAGTTGATGCCAGCTTGATCAGCGCAGATGTTCAGAAGCAGAACTCCAGCAATCCCGAGGATTGGGCCGCTCGCGAGATTGATCCTGATGATGCACCGCGTGCAGTACGCGAGTACCTCGACACTTTGGACGACGAAGCCTTCGGTGCGGCGACTACCGCAAAGCCCAAGTTCACAGCCCATGCCGATCCTGCCAGTCAATGGACAGCAGCGCGCAAAGGCCCCGCGTTCTTTGCCTATTCTGACAATTATCTGATCGATACGGACCACGGCATCATCGTTGATGTGGATGCCAGCCGTTCAAACAAGACCGCTGAGGTCGGCACGATGCAGAAGATGCTCGACCGGACCGAAGAGCGCTTTGGCGTGAAGCCCGATTGGATCGCGGCAGATACGGCCTACGGGTCTTCCGACACTCTGGTCTGGCTGGCACTAAAGCGCCAAATCCTCCCCTTCATCCCGGTCTTCGACAAGGGTGAAAGGACCGACGGAACCTTCTCGCGCTCGGACTTCACATGGGATGATGAAAATGACCGCTACATTTGCCCGGGCGGCAAAGAGATGCGGCATACATGGCGGACCTATTCTGATCCAAAACGGAATGCGCCAGTTTGGAAATCCAGGAACTATCGGGCACTGAAATCAGACTGCACAGGATGCGAACTGAAGGCAAAGTGCTGCCCCAATGCTGAAACGCGTTCGGTCCATCGCGATAAATATGAGATCGTCAGAGACTTTGCCCGCCAATGCACCAGCTCGAACTTCAATCCCAAGGCTCAGGCGCGACGCAAGAAGGTCGAGATGCTCTTCGCCCACCTCAAACGCATCCTCGGC
>JBCCUK010000083.1:0-3735 GCA_039196965.1 Pseudomonadota bacterium
TATTCAGTGAACCCGCCGCACAGTGCTTTCGCTTACTTTGAACAAGGCCGCGATCTCACCGATAGGCCGCCCAGCTTCAAGCATATCAGCTATTTCAGAGCGTTGCGTTTGTGACAGGGCTTTAGGGCGACCACCAATACGCCCACGACGGCGTGAAGCTTCCAACCCCTCTTTGGGGTTCCGTCGCAAATATTGCTAATTGCTGGAAGGGTGACAGTCCTGATTGACCGAACTGTCTCTTCCGGATCATGTGGGCGACTTCGATGCCCTGCAGCGTTGCATCGGCTGAATGGAAGGCCTTGAAGCCCTTCATCGGCCGCGTGATCCTTTTGATGAACCGATGGTCCTGTTCGATGATGTTGTTCAGGTACTTGGCTTGAATGATCTCGATCAAACGCCAAAAGCCTAGGATCATGAGAAGCAAGTTGAGGTTCTCGAGACCGGCACAATTCGCTCCGCTCTTATCGATCACTACCTTTTCCGGCACACCGTTGTTTTCAATGGCTCGCTTGAAGAAGGCTGTTGCAGCCGCTTCGTCCCGTCGGTCAGACAGCATGAAATCGAGGGTCTGCCCGAATTTGTCGACGGCGCGATACAGATAGAACCAACGTCCTTTCACCTTCTGGTAAGTTTCATCGAGTCGCCACGAGCGAGATGTTGAGATTTTACGCTTCTGAGCTTCCTCGGCGACCCGTGGCGAATAGTCGATGACCCAGCGGTTCAAGGTCGCATGATCCACGTCGACGCCCCGCTCCTGCATGATTTCTTCGAGATCGTGGTAGGAAACGGGATAGCGAAGATAAAAGAAGACGGCGAACAGGATCACGTCCTTCGGGAAGTGACGGCCTTTGAAACTAATCATAAAGCTGTCCGGCATTGAAGCTCATTCATCAGCCTGCGTAGACTCTGATCCATAAAATGGGAAGACAGAAGCCAAACTTTGCGACGGAACCTTCGCTAATCCTTCATCGTAGAGGACTTGCACCTCCTACTCCTTGCTAGTCTCCTGGCGCACACTGCTAGTGGCACTGACCGGTAGAAGACCTTGCGGCTGGAATAGGCGATAAAGCGAGAACGCCGAAGAGCGGCCGACGTGAAGCCAGCCGGTCTCGGCGACGTCCAAGCTAAGTGTGAAACGGCGCGACAATGCTGCGTCTTGCCACGGTGAAGACGTCGGCAACGTGCTTGGACGGGGCGAGATCGACATCGGATTGATGACTAGTCAGCAGCTCGGCAAATCGAGCATAAATGCCATCATACTCAGCCTCGGGTGCTTCGTGAGTCAGCTCGCCGTCGATATGCAGAACGCTGCCGCCTCCTGAGAGCAGGAGATGCCCCTTGTCGGTTTCAACCTCGATATTCCAGACTTCGTCACCCCTCTGGCGCCAGTCGAAATGCGCCGAGATATCCGTCCCTAACCGGTCGGCGAAGCCGATGGTTGCGGCAATCGGCGTTTCGCAATTTTCCGGAAACTCAAGATGAGCCTCGGAGACATGGAAGTCATGCGGAATGATATGTGTTGCGATCGATAGTGCATTGATGCCGGGATCGAAGACGCCCATGCCACCGGCTTGCCAGATCCATTCTTGTCCTGGATGCCATTTCCGAACATCCTCGCGCCAATCGATTTTGACCCCTTTGATAACGCAGTCGGCCAGCCATGTCCTGGCGGGCTCAACCGCAGGCGCGAAACGCGAATGCCATGTGGCAAAGAGGACGACACCATTCTTCTCGGCAAGCCGAATGAGGGTCTCGATCTCGCTTACGGTGGCGCCGGGGGGCTTTTCCAGCAAGACGTGCTTTCGGGCACTGAGCGCATGCCAAGCGGCCTGGAACCGAACCTGAGGCGGCGTGCACAACGCAACGGCTGAGACGTCCGGCCGCTCTTCAACCAGCTTTTCTATGCTTGTGAAATTCTCAACACTATCAATAACGTTGTTGCGGCTCACCGCCGCGGCGAGCGCAAATGACGGATTCCTTTCGATGGAGGGGACGTGTTGGTTGCGAGCGATTTCACCGATACCGACAATCGCGATGGCGGTTTGATTTTTGGCGTTCATTGGGACGTCTCTCGGGCAGGCGATAGCATCATCATGTGTCTCTGATCTTTCGATAAAGAACGCTCGTCATTGAGGATAGGCAGAAAATTCCAGCGCTGGAAACGCATAGATCGAATCCCTTGCTCCATCGTGATCCTTCATCGACTCTCGCGCGACCGATCGCTAAGACGAAAACGTCAAACCATCTGCCAAGCAGTAAGACGAGATGTTGCGTTGAAACCTCTTTTGTCCTGGTGTGGACGCTGTCGCCTTACTCTTGCCTACCGATTTGCTCGCGTCTATCCAAGCCGTGGCGCCTCCGAGTGATCAGCAAGGCGGCGGCATGGCCATGGTCAACAAGTTCTCCAACCGACCGCCAAATTGACGATGCCGGCCGAACCATTCGCGATGGACCTATCGGTGCCGTCTGGCGATAGCGGAATCTCTTAGTAGGCTATGCTGAGATGGTCGTACCTGGATATGATGCGCATTTGTTAAATGGACTATAAACGCCTCTCAAGGTAGTATGTGTGCATGGCTGATGATCCTGAGAAAGACACGCTCCAAAGCATGTTCCGCCTTCTTCGTGAGGTGAAGACGGAGATGGTAGGGCTTCGAGAAGACGTCGCAGGTCTGCGCGGCGAGTTGCGTGCTGCAAAGAAAGATCTTGGTGAGGAGATCGATGGTCTGGCGGCTCGGCTTACGGCCGATAAGGCATCAGTCGATGGGCAGCTGGGCGGACTTCGGCAAGATCTGAATGTCCTCCGCGACGATTTTAGCCGCCACGCCACGTCAACCAAGAGCATCCAAGACAGCCACACAGCGCGGTTCAGGACATTGGGTGAGAGGCTCGATAAACTGGCTGACCAAAACAAAGAAGGCATGAAGGCGATTATAGACCGCCTAGACCGAGCCTTTGTTCCGGCGGAATAGGGCTTCTTCGAGTTATTAGGAATGAAGCGAAGGCCTAAGTGGACACTGTTGCCTTGGAGCCTAGATCAGGACGAACAAGATACGGCCAGCGAGCCCTGGGGCACCCGCTGGCTCCTCTCAGGGGTTCCGTCGCAAATTTATCGAGAGCTTGGCTGAGGCCTATCGCCTGGACACAATTATCCAGAGAGGCTCGCGAATTGCTTGAAGGGCGATAGTTCCGTTTGCCCCAACTGTTTTTTCCGGATCATGTGGGCGACCTCGATGCCTTGCAGCGTCGCTGATGCCGAATGGAAGGCTTTGAAGCCCTTCATCGGCTTGGTAATCTTTTTGATGAAGCGGTGATCTTGCTCGATGATGTTGTTGAGGCATTTCACTTGCAGGATCTCGATCAGCGGCCATAAGCCGACGAAGAACAAGACAAGATTGACGTTCTGCAACCCGGCTTGATTGGCACCGCTCTTGTCGATCACCGCCTTCGCAGGAATGCCATTGTTGCCGACGGCTTGCTTGAAGAACGCCTCAGCAGCGGCTTCGTCGCGCTGTTCGGACAGCATGAAGTCAAGGGTTTTGCCAAACTTGTCGACCGCGCGATATAGGTACACGGCGTTGTCAACTTGAGGGCTGAGGCAGTTGTCCGAAGCGGACCGGGTCGTTATGAGACGACCCATGATGCCGCCGAAACAGTCCTCCCTCTTCGCTGGATATCGCTTTCCGGCAGAGGTCATCGCTCATGCAGTCTGGCTTTATTACCGCTTCCCCCTCA
>JBCCUK010000084.1:0-3289 GCA_039196965.1 Pseudomonadota bacterium
CTGCCGCTGAGCCGAGGGAGATCCGGGCAAAGGGCTCTTCCGTTGCTGGATTTTCGATGTCCAGCGTGCGTGGTTCGACGGGGTCAACCCACTCGCCGTTGATATAGAATTTGAGATAGTCCTGCATTTTCATCTCCCTGAGTTTGATTGGACAATTCTATCCTTTGTTCCAAGCCTATATGTTTTCCTTGATTTGACGCATCACGACGGAGAAATCTTTCTGACCGTATCCCGCTTTGGAAAGCTCCTCATAGGTTGCTTTGGCGAGCGCGCCGAACGCTGTGTGGGCATCGGTGGTTTCTGCTGCATCAGCCGCCAGCTTTAGATCTTTGAGCATCATATCAACGGCGAAGCCTGGTTCATACTCATTGTTCGAAGGTGATGTCGACACGGGCCCCGGTGCTGGGCAATAGCTTGTCATTGACCAGTTCTGACCGGATGCATTCGATGAGATTTCGAAAAAGGTCTGAGCATCAAGGCCAAGTTTTTCTGCCAGATTGAACGCTTCGCACGTAGCGATCATGGAAATGCCGAGCAGCATATTGTTGGCAATTTTCGCAGCCTGACCGTTCCCAGCAGCACCGGCATGAATAGCTGTCTTCCCCATAGCTTCGAGAATAGGCCTTGCCCGATCAAAGCCGTCTTCATTGCCACCAACCATGAATGTGAGCGTGCCGCTTGCGGCAGCTTCAACACCGCCTGAAACTGGCGCATCAACCATAGTGAATCCGGCACTCTCTGCAAAGCTAGAAGCTTGCCTCGCTTCTTCGACTGAGATTGTAGAACAATCGATGAGTAAAGCGTTTTTAGCTGCAAGATGAACGGCCCCCGAATCTCCAAAGTAGACCTCTAGGACATGCTGCCCTGTTGGCAGCATTGTCACGACGACATCTACGCCGGCTAGGGCTGCAGAAGCTGAGCTTGTGCCCAAAGCTCCAAATTTCTCAGCTTTGGTGACCGCATCCGGGTTGAGGTCAAAGGCTCGCACATTATGGCCTGCTTTCAGCAGGTTGGCACACATGCCAGATCCCATATTGCCAAGTCCGATCATGCCAATCGTTTTCATTGTCTTCTGTTCCACATCTGTATTTGAGACTTTGATCCAGCAAGCATGTCGATCACCGGGCGAGTATATTTCGGGAAATAATGACGCGCATAATTTCGTTCGTACCCTCAAGGATTTGGTGGACCCTGAGATCACGAACAATTCGTTCCACATCGTAATCGGCGAGGTAGCCGTAGCCGCCATGAATCTGCAGGGCATCATTAGCGACGCGGAACCCGACATCAGTTACGAAACGCTTTGCCATGGCGCAGAATATTGAGGCATCGGGTTTGTTTTTATCCAGTTTTGATGCGGCCTGGTAGAGCAAGGCTCGGGCAGCTTGAAGATCTGTCTCCATGTCTGCCAGCTTGAATTGGGTCGCTTGGAAGTCAGCAATGGATTTGCCAAATTGTTTGCGTGCCTTGGCATAGGCGGCTGCTCGGTCAAGAGCATCCTGGGCACCGCCAAGGGAGCAGGCCGCGATATTGATACGACCTCCGTCTAGACCGGCCATAGCATATTTGAAACCGTCACCTTCCCGCCCGATACGGTTTTCGGCCGGAATACGGCAGTCGTCGAAACTGACCGTGGCGGTCGGTTGAGCGCGCCATCCCATCTTGTCTTCATTTTTGCCGAACGAGAGGCCTTCGGCCCCTTTTTCGACGACGAATGTCGATATTCCTTTCGCGCCAGCGTCTGCAGTGCGCGCCATGACCACATAGAGATCTGAGAAGCCTGCGCCTGAAATGAAGACTTTTGATCCGTTGAGAATATAACAATCTC
The DNA here is from genome assembly GCA_039196965.1 of Pseudomonadota bacterium. Taxonomy (GTDB): domain Bacteria; phylum Pseudomonadota; class Alphaproteobacteria; order Caulobacterales; family Hyphomonadaceae; genus CALLCD01. Next base: position 1,829 of record JBCCUK010000084.1, read on the forward strand.
CGACTCTCTCTACCCGGGTGCGAAGGCTTGCTGCGTCGGATCCGGCACCTGGTTCAGTCAAACAGTAAGAAGCGATTAGATCGCCGGAAACGAGAGCCGGAATGTATTTGGCGCGTAGGTTCTGATCGCCAAATCGGTCAATCATCCAGGTCGCCATATTGTGAATGGATAAGAAGCTGGCATGACTGACGCACCCTTTGGACAACTGCTCGAAAATGAGCACGGCGTCGAGGCGGCTAAGCGCCGAGCCTCCGTATTCCGCCTTTGTATAAACGCCAGCAAAGCCCAATTCGGCAAGAGCATCCAGAGTTGGTCTGTCTAGCGTCTTAGCTTTATCCCAGGTTTGAGCTTTTGGGCGCAGTTTCTCCCTAGCGAAGGCATTTGCCATGTCTGTGATGAGGGCTTGTTCTTCGGTCAACTCAGTCATTTGAACTTCAAAAAGAGCGGGGTAGCGTGAAGAACATTTCACCTGCTACCCCTTAGTTACCTTGTGCTCCGGAGGAGACGCACATGGATTGAAAACTACACCCTAGCGATCCTTGAACCGTGCTGGTCGTTTCTCGATAAAGGCCTCCATGCCCTCTTTCTGGTCTTCTGTGCCGAAGAGGCTTTGGAACAGGCGCCGCTCAAAGCGGACGCCCTCGGTTGTCGGCAATTCAAGGGCGCGGCCGACCATTTCTTTTGTCGCCATCACCGACGGTAATGAGTATTCAGAAATCGTTTTGGCGACCTCCTTTGCTGTGTTCATCAACTCATCATGTGGAACAATGCGAGAGATGAGGCCGATGCGGTCAGCCTCTTTAGCGTCAATCATTCTGCCTGTCAGAACGAGATCCATCGACTTTGCCTTGCCAACGGCCTTGGTCAGGCGCACGGATCCGCCCATGCCGGGGGTAACGCCAAGTTTGATTTCAGGCTGCCCGAATTTCGCTTCGTCTGAGGCGAGAACAATGTCGCACATCAAAGCGAGCTCGCATCCACCGCCGAGCGCAAAACCATTGACAGCCGCTATGACTGGTTTCCGGCTCGCTGCGAACCGGTCCCAGCCCGCGAAATAGTCCGCCAGATACATATCGGCAAAGCTCTGGGGCTGCATCTCCTTGATGTCGGCACCAGCAGCAAACGCCCGTCCTGCACCGGTTAGAATAGTGACAGTGATTTCCGGGTCGCGGTCGATTTGAGCGAACACATCTGCAATTTCTGCCATGACTTCTGCATTTAGGGCATTCAGATTATCCGGGCGATTGAGTGTGACGGAGGCGATGCGGTCCGAAGCTTTGTAAGTTATGGTGTTATAGGTCGTCATCGGTGCCGCGCTTTACTCCATAGTTGGAATGATGAAAGCCTGGTCTCCGATGTCACCTTCGGGCCAACGCTCCGTCACAGTCTTGATTTTCGTCCAGAAGCGAACGCCTTCCGGACCGTGCTGATTGGTGTCGCCAAAGGCCGAGCGCTTCCAGC
>JBCCUK010000085.1:0-2924 GCA_039196965.1 Pseudomonadota bacterium
AGAAGACGTTCTCGAAGACATTGGTGACGATCTTGCCGATGCGACTGACAGCGTGATCGGTGAGTACCTGTCTATTGGGCCTGTGATCTACGTAGATCAGGGTGCGCGCATCACGGTCATGGTGGATCGCGACTTGGAGATTTTCTAAGCCCATGTCGCTAAGCTACCTTCAATCCTCAATCGACCGCCTAGAGGACGCCAAACGGGATGATGTGATTGAAATCTGCATCAACCCAGATGGCTCCTGCTGGGGCGAGTTTCAAGGCGACCACTTCATGTCTCGCCTTGCCCAAACTCTGTCCGAAGATCAGGTGAAGGACCTTGGCAATCAGATTGCGTCTGACGCCGGAACACCCCTTTCCAAAGACAAACCTATCGTGTCGGTCTCGATCACATATCGGGATCGGCCAATCCGGGCGCAGGTCATCACTCCCCCCGCCGTCAGCCGGGGCATGTCGATCAGTCTACGGTTCTTTTCCAGCCTGCCCCTCGATTCAATCGAGTTGGGCTTCCTCTACGGAAAAGAACGCAAGCTGGAAGAACTGCGCCAGGACAAGAACAGACAACTTCGTGAGGTCGTTGCCAGTGGCGATATCGACGCCGCCATCCGACATTGTGTTGAGAACAAGCTGAACATGATCGTCTCTGGTGGTACGTCCACGGGTAAGACTGTCGCTGCAAGGAAGATCCTTTCGTATGTCAGCGACGATGAAAGGATCATCACGATTGAGGAAGCGGCTGAACTGCTGCCCACACAGCCGAATTCGGTCACCCTGATTTCCAACCGTGATGCGCCACACCAGACAGCGGATATCCTGCTGACGTCTACGCTTCGGATGCGGCCTGACAGGATCATCTTGGGCGAGGTGCGTGGAAAGGAAGCCATGACCTTCCTTGAGGCCATCAACACAGGCCACGGTGGCTCGATGACCACCCTGCACGCCGAAACGCCTCAACTGGCGGTCCAGCGCCTAGCAATCGCAGCGTTAAAGACAGAAGTCCCAATACCTTATAGGGATATGGTAGACTATATCGAAAGCTCTATCGACGTGATCATCCAGGCGGGCCGTGAAGATGGCAAGCGTGGGATAACGGAATTCTATTTGCCCGGCACAGAATTAGGAAAGGAGGCCGAAACATGAGTAATGGTAAGAGCTACATGCCGAAAATCCTAACCTTCTCACCAGACAAGAAATTCACCCACCAGCACATGGAAGATGAGCTTGCAAAATACACACTAGAAGGCTGGAAAATTGTCTCAATGACGCACATGCAAGGCTATCAGCCAATTTACACTGTGCTGCTGCAATACGAATTTTCGGAAGAAGAAATGCAGGGAGAAAAGGAGAGACGAGCATGAAAACAGTTAATTTGCTGCTCGCTGTTGCCGTTGGCACATCCCCGACGCTCACATCCGCCCAAGGATTGGTGCCATCAATGGAGCGCGAATACGAGTTTTGCCAAGAACGTCCGCCTGAACCGGAGTGGATGCAAAACATTGATCGGCGCGAAAATCACAAGCGCCTTTTGATTCAGTCGATTTATCGGCTCGAAGGATACGAGCGCGTGTCTGAAGCAGGGAATTGTGAATGCGACACCCTCTATCCCTCCTGGGATAGCGCCGTGCAGCGTTTCAACGACAATTACCTACATCTCGAACAGTTTGAACTGATGCAAACCCGACGCGATTTCGAGGATGAGGGCACCGCTGTTCGAAGGTCTGTAAGGGCGCTGTGTGAAGCTGAAGGAAACTGGTGATCTAGGAGGAAAACATGAGCGTCGTTTCATACATCGTGGACGAAGCGCAAGGATTTTTGGATGACGCTGCCGAAACGCAATTCGGTGCAGTAGCCGCAACAGTCGGTACTATTACGACGTTGGGCGCAACCCTCGTTCTTCTCTTTGTCGCAATCAACATGATCTTCCAGTATCGTTCGATGGATGGCCGCACTGCATTTTGGCTTGGTGTCAAATTCATTCTGATAGCGATATTCGCGCAGAACTGGACGCAGTTTAATGCTCTGTCCTCGGCCATTCTCAATGGGATCGACAGCATCGCTGGTTCCTTGATCGCGGCTGTCGGCGGCGGCGCACCCGGTCCATCTGGCACCTATGCCGAACAGTTTGACGCAATGATCGCTGATTTTGGCAATTACTTGAATGCCGCAGGCGAGGAGTTGAACTGGATGGCGGGAGCAATCTTGTCGAACCTCGGTGTTTTCTTGCTTTCCTTATTGGGTGCCTTGGCTGCTTTCATCATGGTAGCTTCGCGCCTCATGATCGCATTGCTCTTGGGCCTCGCACCCATCATGATTTTTCTCACACTGTTTGAAGTCACCAAAGACTATTTTACGCGTTGGCTTACGGCGGTGATATCCTTCGCAATGTATCCCATCGTCATTGCGGGCGTATTCTCAACGATCACTGGTGTCTCGGCATCGCTTCTGGGTGAACTTGGTGACCCTGCTGCTGCTCCGAATATAGGAGCGCTCCTGCCATTTATTATGATGGTTTTGATGGCGAAAGGTTTCATTCTAGCGACGCCTTTCATAGTGCGAGCTATTTCCGGCAACATCATGATGCCTGCAATGACCGGCGGACTCGGTGGCAGCTATGAATTTGGTCGCGGCTTTGCCGGTTCGCGCCAGGCACGCAACGCATATCTCATGGGGAACGCTACCGGGGCCGCTGCTGCTGGTCTAAGGGCAAGAGCCATGATGGGGGTTGAACCAATGCCTACCCGTCAGGGCTACGGTCAGCCGATGCAGCCTCAGCCCGCGAACACTCAGCCAGCACCAAGCGCAAACGCCGGGCAAGCGCCAAACTATCAGGCACAAATGGACCGCAACAAGCGGATCGGCAGATGACCTACTCACCATCAATGGACGGCCCGCACTGCGGGCCGCCTTCACTTTACCAACCGG
>JBCCUK010000086.1:0-2744 GCA_039196965.1 Pseudomonadota bacterium
GAGCCGGTGCCAAGTGGTAATTCTGAATTCTTGCAGCATGAAGCTCAAAAATCGAAGGGCTGATTTTGTCCTCGAAAACCGCCACAAGACCGTGGCGGATGAAACATGCCAGGGGAGATATTGCAGCCCCAATCGGACAGACTAAGCTTTGGTGGTTGTACACCCAGAGGGGTTATTTGATGAGCGGCATCATCATTCATATCAATGGTTGGCCAGGGGTCGGCAAATACACGATCGGTAAGAATGTAGCCGCACAGTTAAACGCCCGCTTCGTGCCTAACCACAGCATTTGCGCGCCCGCAAACTGTGTTGCTGACTTCGGGACCCCGACATTTTTCGAAATGGCGCGTCAAGTTCGAGCGCTCGTCTTCGAACAGATGATTAAGGCACCATCACATGAGCGTTTCGTTTTAACCTCAGTGCTTGATGACGGTGCAGATGATACTGCTCGCTTCGAAGCAATACAAACCCGCGCCAAAGGGCGCAGCCAACCACTGTTGGCTGTGACTTTGGTCTGCGACGCTGATGAAAATCTTCGACGTTTGGACACACCTCTTAGAGCCGCTCGACACAGTCTTACTGATAGCGAAATCCTACGATCCCTGTTCAAGGACTATCGGTTGCTACAGCCTCACCATGAATTCGAACTTGAACTCGACACGACGAATAAAAAGCCAAAGGAGAACGCGCAGGCGATTGTCCGGCGAGCTAGGCAACTCGCGTCATAAGAGAAGCATCGAGCTTGCGTAAGCGGTGGATGACGCGGCGCTTTTTGGGTACCGGTTCCTTCGACACGCTAGACCAGTAGCGGCTCGACAATTCGCCTACATAGATATTGCCGTGGCTGTCAGTAGCGATGCCGTGAGGCACGGTGAAGCGACCTGGCAAATCGAGATGCTGACTTCCGTCCGCCTTCGACACCCGTGCGTAGCCGATCAGCATGCTGCCCCATACGTCGCCAGATTAGCTGAGAGGCAACCTGCAATCTCACACAGTCTTTAGCGACGGGTTTTCTGGTATCCAGGGCCGGCTAGTCAAGCTACCGTCCAGATCACAAGAATAACGTTCGTTTTCCTGACTTCGACATCCTCCAGCTCAAGGGTAAAGACTTGGAACCCAATGAGATCGCTCAAATCTCTGAACGGTTTGGTGGATCATGCGAACCGCAACCGCTCGAAGGAGGGCAAGGCCGGTCTTGGCGTTCAACGACAGCATCAGGCGATATTGTCGTGAAGCCAGCCCCGCATCCTGATGAGGTCCGATGGATTGGCAAGACCTTTTCCCAACTGACTTTCTCCCCGGATGTCCGCGTTCCCCGTCCTGTCGCAACAGGTCAGGGCGAGTGGATCGTTCAGGACCATGTGGCCTGGACGTGGATCGAGGGCAAGGAAACGGTTGGCAACTACGATGATAAGCTGATAGCAGCAAGGGCGTTCCATACCGGCGTTCGATCATTGAAACGCCCAAGCTTTGTAGACTACCGGAGTGATCCTTGGGCGTTGGCAGACCGTGTCGCATGGAGTGAAAGATCTGCGGATTACGATGCTCACACCATGACTGCTCTCGCACCCATACTCGAGATGGCCGAAAGCGCATCGATGCCAGAAGGCGTTCGAGCGCAGGTAATCCACGGAGACCTCTCTGGAAACTTCGTTTTTGCCGACGGTCTTTCACCAGGGATCATCGATATAACGCCATATTGGCGGCCAGAAGGCTTTGCCGAAGCCGTCATTTGGATCGACTCGATTTGGTTTTCTGCGTGCATTTCTCCCGACGCGTTCGTCCAGCCTGGAATGGCGACATTTGTTCTGCGTGCTCTCGCTCGGCGATTAGCCGAACAACCAGAGCAGGTCGCGGCGGGTCTGAAGACAGCAGCCGAGGCGGCCGGTGTGGTCACCCATCTTAATGAAGCCACTGAAAAGCTCTTGGAGCCATGGCTCTCGTGATGGCAGATTTTCACGATCCCAGTCTCAGCACTGCAAGGGGGCAATTTTGAGCCTAGGTTGACCGATCTGAATGGCTGTTTTCTGACGGTTTCCGGGCATATGATTCACATTTGCGAACTTTGGCATGGCATGTAGGGGCAGAATGGAGATGCGACACTCTTCGGCTTTTGGAGCCGTCATTCGGCGCATGTCGCTGAGACGCATTCCGTTGCCTACCAAGGCGGACCACGTAGATCGAGGAACCCTGATTGAGGAGAAGCACTGGCGAAAGGAAAAACCATGGCGTCCAACGCGTCATAGCGGATAGTACCGTTCGGTTGGTCCGCCAATACTGTCCCGCGAAATAAATTCCAGCCAAGCTTCTCATAGAATGCAGCGTTTTTTGGCTCGCAAAATAGGAGTCCAAATTCGGCATTCCCATCGCGATCGAGAGCATCTTGCGCCGCCTGCATAACAGCGCTCCCAAAGCCATTTCTACGAAAGTTCGGGTGAGTCATAACGCCTCCTATGCCAGCCAGCATAGTCGGCATGCCGTTCAAATTGACGCTCCTGAACTGATAAGCTGCGGCGCAAACGGCGTTCGAACCTTTGTAAATAATAATGCGGTGAGTAGCGGGCGCAGTGACAACATTTCGCCACGGCACGGACGCCAATACCTCTGGCGGATAAACCGCGACTACCAGAGATGATACGGCCTCGCGACTGCTTAGCGCATCACCTTCCCAAATCCTCATTTCATTCGAGCTGCACATTCAACCCACCAAATTTCTGCCACTTTCATAGGCATTCACGCCCAAC
>JBCCUK010000087.1:0-2575 GCA_039196965.1 Pseudomonadota bacterium
ACCTTCCGTGTCTGTACCATGAACTGAGTTGATCCGATACATTCCCGGCTGTGGAGATGATGGTATGCTTGCAAAAATCATCGGCTTGTTCCTCGCCTCAATCATGATCGCGGTCGTCGCGATTGTCATGTTCCCCTTCACCATGTATTACGCGGCGGCAGCCGCCAAAACCGATCCGGTGGCTGGGGGGTTCGCCGGGGTAGTTATCCTGGTACTCGGCCTCTTCGGTTTTGTCAGTTGGGCGCGATCGATCTTGACGGATTTCATCTCTGACGAAGCTCAGGAAAACGGAAACTCCGCCTAAGTCATTGAAAAATAAAGATTATTTAACATAACAAACATTATGCGATCTTTTTTTCGTGCCGGATTCCGCACATCTCGGCCCCGAAAAACTCCACAATCTCTCGATACCTCGGGTCTCGCTCATGTGGATTTTTTCTATCTTTAAGAAGGGACCGACGGATAGTCTTGATGAAATGAACATCGGGTTGGTCCCAACAAGCGCTTAAAGGGGGATTTAGCACTCAGCACAACTCGACCCCTTATTCGGGTTCAACTCCGACCCGCGATTTCCTATGCCGTCACGGAACGGAAACGTGAGGTAGGAATGAGACTCAACATCATTTTCATAACCGGGTGCGCGGCAATGGCGCTTTCGGCCTGCAAGAAGGACTTGTCGGACATTACCGATGAGCAGCTCATCGCTCTTCTGGGCGATGGCGGCGCACCTGCACAGATTACGACCAATACACGCGAGTGCGCTGAGATTCTGGGCGGGATCAATGGGGAGGTCTATCAGGACATGCCCGAAGACATGCTGGGCATGATGAAGACCGACTGCCGCAAGACGCTTCAGGGCTGGCTGGATGATCCGGAGCGCAACGGCACGGAACTTTCGCTGGAAGATTTCGAGCACGCGGACCTGGCCGAACGGATCGTCGCGCTGGATGATGCGCAAGAGGCAGCGCGGGCCGAGCAGCGCAAGGCCGAAGACGCCGCGAAGATCGAGGCGATGAAAGCGGAGCTGGCCGAAGCGGCGGCCGCGGCAGAGGCGTTGAAGGCCGGGCTCCGGGAGCGGCATGACAGGATGATTGCGATCTGCGCACGCCTCGCCGATCTGCGCGGGAAGCTTGATGTAAAGAAAGACGAACTGAGTTCGATCAGGGCAAGGAATGATATCGCGATGTTGGCGATGCGGTATCCGTCGGCCTGCCGGACGGAGGAACCGTTCTCGATGCAGTTCACCCAAATCGCGCGGTTCGAGGAACGGCTCGCCGATTTCGAGCTGCCGGAACCGGGCGACAGGCTGAGTTTTATATCGGTGCCGTCACTGCGCAACGTCAGCCTGGAGACGATCGACGATCAGATTTCGAAAACCGAAGCATTGGCGGCCGAATATCAAGCGGAGCTTGCGGAAAACTGATGACCTGAACATGATGATCGGTTTCACTGTCACCCGTCTTTGTCCCTTTCGAAGAGCCCGATGAGGGAGCCGGTGAGATTGAGCTGTCCCTGGGCGTGCCTTTTGGTCATGGCGCGCAGGACACCGCCGGGGTTGCGCACGGGCGTGACCGGGTGGTGTCGGTTGCGGTCGATGATCAGAATGCACAAGGCCGTGGCGACATCGCCCATCTGGTGCACCCCGGCCTCGTAGGCGGAGCGGTTGATGCCCAGCTCCGGCACCCGATCGATGGAGGCGAGCACGAAGTCCATCATTCGGGGCGCCGCCCTGCCCTCCTGATAGCGGGCGATGTGGAGCCGCATTTCCTCGGAACACAGGGCCAAAAGCCTGTACGGGTGCAGATTGTCGAGGAATTGGCTATTGTGCTCGGCCGTGGCCGCGTCATGCTTGTTTCTCAAGCAATGTGTCGTGGCGCCGTTAGTCGCCGCGAACATCAAATCAGAGTCCGGCGGCTTGCCGCCGGTCCTTTTATGCACGCTTGCGTTACAGGATACAGAAGGGTCTTGAGTTGTATCTTGTATATAGTGCCGGACTCTCACGTCCGCTTTGGCGGACATATCTGTCCGTAATTGGTATGATACCCACATTTCATCGAGGGTTTCAGACGTTTCCAGCATCTCCACGTGATGTGCTTCCAGGGCATCGAGGCTGGTGAAGACGTCATAGCGGACGGGCCAACTAAGAAAACGGTCCGCGAGCGTTCGAAGGTCGGCATTGTCCGGTAACTGTGGCTGCAACGCCATCAACCTTTCCTTGACGTGACGCTTGAGCGCGCTGCACTGGCGGCGCAGCCGCATGGCGTGCTGCCGCTCGAACCTGACCTGCTCCCTGAGCGCCAGTAGCTCCGGCACCCTCTCGATCAGTGGCGTGAAGGACAACCCCTGATGGAATTCGGTGCCATCGGCGAAGGCCACGCGGCAGCGCCAGCCGTTGCCCGCCACCCGCTTGTCAATGAAACCCAGCCGAATCAGGGCCTCTTCGTCGCGGCGGATGGAGCGGCCGGTCTTGCCGAGAGTCGCGGCGATATTGACCTGCATGGCGAAGCACACCGGCTCTTTGCATGGGTCGGTCCAGTCCGACGGCCGGGTCTCGCGCATCATCGTCAAAAGCGCC
>JBCCUK010000088.1:0-2471 GCA_039196965.1 Pseudomonadota bacterium
CGCGGAAGTGTTATGTCCTGCAGACCATTTCTATGTGCAGGACAATTTTGCTCCTACAGTCGGCCCGCAGGGTGAGCCAAAGAATTGTGGTTGTGCCTCACAGTCTGTTTTCGCTGTGTTCAGCGGAGGACCGAGTTGTGAGTTAGTGGAATGCCCTGAGGATAGCATATGCTTTGGAGGGCGCTGCAAACCGTTTGGACTGGTAGAAGATGGCAGGGAAGGGGGCGGCCCACCGATTGTCCCCGGGGCATTTAAGGCCCAAGACAATTAGGCCCGAGGTCGATCATTTGAGTCTCAATAGGAATGAAGAAGATGTTTGGTGCCGAACTCTGTTCAAAACATGTGCCTGTAAACAAGCCTGTGAAACTGCCGGTTTCACAGGTGGGTCTCAAGTCGGCCCTCAAATTCGAGCATAAAGCGGTTCAGCACAGCCTTCCAATTGCGGATCGGCATTGACCATTTTTTTGGAGGCCTGTTCGATCGCCAGGCAGACCATTTTGAATGCCACCTGTTCGTGAGGAAAGTTTTTTCGTTTCTTAATCGGTTACCGGATCACGCTGTTGAGCGACTCGATGGCATTCGTGGTGTAGATCACCTTTCGGAATTCCGTCGGGAAATCAAACAGGGTAATCAGGTTGCCCCAGTGTTTGCGCCAGGATTTGGCAATCGTGGGATAGGCGTCGCCCCAACGCTCAGCAAAGGCGTGCAGTTCCTGGGCCGCTTCGTCCGCACCCAAGGATTGATAGATTTTCCGTAGGTCAGCAGCGCCAGGAGTCCCTTGAGGGAAAGCTCTAAGGCCATGCTCTGGGCATCAACCTGGGCGGTCACAAAGAATGCCTGCATGATCCAGTACAAGAAGCAATCTTCGCGAAGGAAGCGAAAGAGATCAACGAGGCTGCAACTCTCGTGGTCAATAGACACCAGCAGCTAGTTAGGCTTGCACGAGAGAAAGGTGCGGCTGCTACAGCTCCGCACGCAACGTACGTGGCCCGAATGTGTTGACCACCGATACAGCGTTTCACCTATTTCTTGCCGCAAGGAACTCAGCGCCCCGGACCTATTCAGTCAGTCGACAACTTTTCCTTCCAGTGATCAAGTATCGGTTTGGACCACCCTCGCTTAGAGGTTGACCAGTCATCGGGCAACGGAGGCAGGTCGATCTGAATTGCGATTTGGTTGCTCGATGCTATTTCTGCCTCAACTTTCGCGATGATCTTCTTGTATTTTTGTGCGCTTCCACCAAAACCGGTTGCCATGCGCCTACACAAGAGCTCCTGTAATCCCCCCATTTTTGCTCGGGTCAACGAGTAGAGGTTCATGCAGCTGACAGCAGCTGCCTTGGGGGTACGCCGCCGATGGCGGAGTTGGGTCGTTCGTTATTGTATTGCCATAGCCACTGCGTCGCTAAATGCTGAGCATGCGCGATGCTTTGAAATTCATGCAGATCGAGCCACTCGTGCCTGACCGTGCGATTGAATCGTTCGATGTAGGCGTTCTGAGTAGGTTTCCCGGGCTGGATGTAGATCATCGTGATCTGTCGTGAATTTGCCCATGTGATCAGCGCCTGAGAGATGTATTCCGGACCATTATCACAACGAATCGCCGATGGCTTCCCGCGCCACTCGATGATCCGATCCAGGGTCCGAATGACTCTTGCCGCTGGCAACGATAAATCGACCTCGATTCCCAAACCTTCTCGGTTGTAATCATCGATCACGTTGAAGGTTCGGAACGTCTTGCCGCTGACCAGCTGGTCGCTCATGAAATCCATCGACCAGACCTGGTTCTCAGCGGTGGGCACATCCAGCACACCAGGGTACTCGCGACGAATCCGCCGACGCGGCTTAATGCGCAAATTGAGCTCCAGCTCGCGGTAAATCCGATACACGCGCTTGTGGTTCCAGCGGTAGCCCTTCACGTTGCGCAGGTACATGAAGCACAGGCCAAAGCCCCAGCGTCGGTGCGCCTGGGTCAGCCGCAGCAGCCAGTCGGCCACCTCGGCATTCTCGCTATCAAGCTTCGGCTGATACCGATAGCAGGTCTCACTGATCCCAAAGACCTGACAGGCCAGCCGTACGCTAATGCCATCACGCGCAACGACCGACTTGGCCATCTCTCGCCGTCGAGATGGCCTTAGAGCTTTCCCTCAAGGGCCTCCTGGCGAAGCTCGGCCTTGATCCGCTCCTCCGCGTACATCTTCTTCAGCCGCGCGTTCTCGGCCCGCAGTTCCTTGATCTCCTTCATTAAGGATGCATCCATGCCGCCATACTTCGATCGCCACTGGTAGATCAGCGCTGTGCTGACGTTGTGCTCTCGCGACAACTCAGCCACCGGCACCCCGGCTTCGTGTTGCTTGAGAATGGCCAGAATCTGGCGGTCGGAAAATCGAGACTTTTTCATGCTTCGCTCCTTCTGCGATCATCATAAAAGTCTCTACTCAAAACCTCGACTAAAATCCGGGGGGATTACAC
>JBCCUK010000089.1:0-2143 GCA_039196965.1 Pseudomonadota bacterium
CCGACATGTGGTAGGTGAAATGCGATCTCAGCCGTTGCGGAGAAATGACACTGCCACGTGGCGCTGACGACTACGGGTGCGGTGCTCAAACAGAAAGATACCCTGCCAGGTCCCCAAGGTCATTCGTCCATCCACAACCGGGATCGACAGATGTGTCGGCAAGAGCGCTGCCTTGATGTGCGCCGGCATATCATCGGGGCCTTCATAGGTGTGGGTCAGATAAGCCATTGAAGGATCGTCTGCCGGCGGGACAAGCCGCGCGAAGAAATTCGCAAGATCGGTCTGCACTTCCGGATCGGCGTTTTCCTGAATGAGCAGGCTGGCCGAGGTGTGCCGGATAAAGAGCGTCAGCAAGCCGGAACCCGTGAGCGGCGCAATCCGGTCCGTGATCTCGTAGAGCCCCTGCCCCCGGGTGTCGACCGTGATGTCAGACGGGCCGTCAAAGCTCACTGAAAGATCCGCTCTCCCTGTTCGTCGATCACCTGCTTGGCCTTGCGGATGCAGGCCTTCTGCGCCTCCGCCAGTCCTTGCAGCGTGTCGGCGCGCACCAGCTTGTGCGTCTTCATCTCGCCGCCCACCTCTTTTTCGATAGTCGCCGCCACACGGTAGGTGTTGCCTTCGGCAATCGGGGTCGGCGTGATCTTAAAGCCTTCGTAATCTTCACCAGAGACCTTCGGCTCCGAGCCACCTCCGCCACCGAAGAGTTTTTTGAGAAATGACATGGTCGCCATCCTTTCTTCCATTTCTGATAACTCTAGCGCGACCCGCAAGCGGGCAAAAGTCGAAGGCGGAAGCGCTGGCTAGTCATGCTCGATCAACACAATCTCAGAGTAGAAAACTCCCCAAGAGTTGCCCCTGCCGGATAGGCGGACTGTATCACCTCGCTCCACCTGCGAACCAATCTCCGGCGGAGGGCGGAGCACGCCATCTATCCACCAGTTGTCAACGTCTAGAACAATGCGGCGCGGTCCTCTCCGTTTTGGAACATAATATCTCTCAGCCGTATATTGATGGTCCACAGGGTACGCAGCGATTGCAGCCATTGTCATTGGTAACCCGAAGCTCAGCAGATAACCTAGGCCGTACCAGAGGATGAACGGCCCAACAAAAACCAAACCCACTGCAGGAGGAGTAGGGGCTTCTGCCCTACGATTCTGCTGAAAAACGCGCTGCTCCAAATGCGCTAGAGAGCCCCATTTGGATTGGCGGAAGGCTTCATACCCGGCTGGGCGCACCAAAGGCAACCAAACAATGGCCCAACAGCCTAGAAGGAGATAAATTCCTACGAACGGCGCCAATGTCGCCAACCAGTCGGGCGATGGAAAGAAGTTCAACGGCGACCACCACCTCGCCAAGAATGCGACTAGGCCGAGCAGGCATGTTATCAGCGCAAGATTGTAAAGCCAGATAAGCCATGACAACGGTTTTGACAGGATATCAGACCCCACCTCAAAATCTTACTGATCCAGGAAACTCCGCAGCTTGCGCGACCGGCTCGGGTGCTTCAGCTTCCGCAGCGCTTTTGCCTCGATCTGGCGGATACGTTCGCGGGTTACGCTGAACTGCTGACCCACCTCTTCGAGGGTGTGATCGGTGTTCATCCCGATGCCGAAGCGCATGCGCAGCACGCGTTCCTCCCGCGGCGTGAGGGATGCCAGCACGCGGGTCGTCGTTTCCTTGAGGTTCTCCTGAATAGCACTGTCCAGCGGCAGCACGGCATTCTTGTCCTCAATGAAATCGCCCAGCTGCGAATCTTCCTCGTCGCCAATCGGCGTCTCCAGCGAGATCGGCTCCTTGGCGATCTTCATCACCTTGCGGACCTTCTCCAGCGGCATTTGCAGCTTCTCGGCCAGCTCTTCCGGCGTCGGCTCGCGACCGATCTCGTGCAGCATCTGGCGCCCGGTGCGGACCAGCTTGTTGATCGTCTCGATCATATGCACTGGAATGCGGATCGTGCGCGCCTGGTCTGCAATCGACCGGGTGATCGCCTGGCGAATCCACCAGGTCGCATAGGTCGAGAATTTGTAGCCCCGGCGGTATTCGAACTTGTCTACCGCCTTCATCAGGCCGATGTTGCCTTCCTGAATAAGATCAAGGAATTGCAGGCCGCGGTTCGTGTACTTCTTGGCAATCGAAATCACCA
>JBCCUK010000090.1:0-1807 GCA_039196965.1 Pseudomonadota bacterium
GTATCAACAAACAAATAGTTCCATACGCCGTGATATGCCAGACTAACGGCTTCAACGGCCTCAGCAACCGTTGCGACTCCCCTAAGCAGTTCTGGATTGTCTGGACCGTCGTTGCCAACTCTTCGCTCAAACCCAGGGCTGTTCAATGCTTTCCACGCTGTTTCCACCGCGATTTACATAATTAGGATTCACCTCGGTCAAAAAGTCTGAATCTATGGGAGTGCATTTGATTCGGAGGATGCACTTATGACACAGACATTCGGGGCATTGAAATTTATAGAATTTTTATCACGGATTAAAGATCGTCGCCGCGCACAAGGCAAGAAATGGAAGCTTGAGAAGCTCCTGTTCGCAACGATTTTGGCGCTTTTGTCCGGCGCTACGTCCTATCGCAAAGTGCACCGATATATCAAAGCTAACCGGGAAAGGCTCAATGATGCGTTTGGCTTCGGCTGGAAAACGGCACCGGCCTATTCCAGCGTAAGGTTCGTCCTGCAAGGTCTTGAGGCAGAAGAACTCGAGAGTAAATTCCGTGAGCACAGCGCCCAACTTAGTGCTCGTGAGGCTGTCAGCGATGTCGAAAACATGCAGGCTCTTGCCATCGACGGCAAGGTGCTCAGGCATAGTTTCGATGCTTTCAACGACCAAAAAGCCATCCATCTGCTCAGTGTTTTTGCGAGCGATGAAGCGTTGATCCTGGGACACTTGCAGATCGATGACAAGAGCAACGAAATCCCGGCCGCACCTGAGATTATCAGAGAACTGGGCCTTGAAGGCCGCCTGTTCACTCTGGATGCCCTTCACTGTCAAAAAAACATTTGAGGCGGCCCGCAACGTGAACAGCGAACTCCTGGTCCAGGTCAAAGGAAATCAGCCTAACTTATTAGAATATATAATAGAAACAACGCAGGCATCAGAGCCTGTTGAGGTCAAAAAAACCATTGACAAGCTCCAGAGATCCCGCCAGGAAACCCGCATTGTCGAGACGTTTGAGCCGCCGGAAAGCTTTGATGATAAGGACGGTGATGAGGACTGTGATGAGGACTGGGGCAAGCTCATCAAAACCTTTATCAGGGTCACCAGAGTGACACGCATTCGATCTGCAAAAGATCACACATGGCAAGAGCGTAACGAGGTGTCGTATTATGCTTGCTCAACGAAAATCAGCGCTCGCAAATCGGCAAGCGCGATACGCGGGCATTGGGGGATCGAAAATAAGAACCATTATGTGCGCGATGTCTCCATGTGCGAAGACGCAAGCCGTATTCGCATCAACGCCGGCATCTTCGCCAGAGCCCGCAGCTTTGCTCTCAACATCCTGCGCGCCAACGGCGAGACCAACATTGCCGACACCCTCTGGGACAATGCTCTCGACTTCGATAGGCTGTTGGCTTACCGCTGCCAGTGATGAGCGTTGAACAGCCCTGCCGTCAAGCCCTTCTGCATTATAGCGTTTGACAGCATCACCAAGGGCCTGACGTTCCATTCCGACGGCTTCAGCCGCAGCTGTAAATGTCATGCCGTTCATAGCATGAGCGATGGCCAGAAGGCGACGCGCCTTGCGCGGCACCTTTTCGGTGCGTGCCATCAGCTTAAGTTCGCCTGAAGTATAAAGATCGCTGCGGATCTCGGTTCTCGCCGGCATGACATCCTCCCGATTAAGTTCGATAGGGAAGATAGAATCATGATTTGCAGCAGAAGGGAATCCACCTGAGTCGGTTCATATACAGCTTGGTATAAGGCATTGGACAAGCTGAAAACCCGCAACCCTGCCGATTGGCAGGCCAAAATCCTCGGCCAGTTCGAC
>JBCCUK010000091.1:0-1710 GCA_039196965.1 Pseudomonadota bacterium
CACCGATCACACGAGCCATCCCGCGCAGGTGACCGGCGCCAGTTCGTCCCCGAATTCCCGAACGCATAATTGTCATGATGTGTCTGGACAGGCAGTGAAAATGTGCAAGCGAGAACCAAACGGTGCCCGCCTGCACATCAGTGAACTCTACTCTGCAGGCGCGGTCGCTCCATCAGGAGCTTTCCCGCGTCCTTTGCCGCGCTCCTGGATTGCTTCCTTGGCCCAAATCGAATGATGCTCTTTCGCCCAGTTTTCATCCACCTCACCGGTGCCCATCGCGTCAAACGCACCTTCCATACCGATCGAGCCGATATAGATGTGCGCGATGACAATGACGATCAGGAACAACGAGACGATTGCATGCCACGCGGTTGCAAGCTGCATTTCCTGCAATGGAGTAAGTTCCGTCGGCAGGTTGAAGCCCAGGACATTCAGGATCGCGAAGGTGTCAGCAAACATCTTGGTCTGGAACGGGAACAGCAACGCGATCCCCGAGAGGGAAATCGAGACGCCGCCAAGAATAACGAGCCAGAAAAGAATCTTCTGACCGGCGTTGAACTTCTTCGCCGGCGGATGGCTGCCTTTCACGAACATGCCGCCGCCCTTCAGCAGCCACTGCAGGTCATATCTGTTCGGGAAGTTGTGCTTTACCCACAGAACGAACACCAGTACCAGCGAGACCATGAAGGCAAAGGCAACATAGTTGTGAAGCCATTTGCCGGCCATTGTGATAGTGGCGAAAATTTCCGGGCCAAGGACCGGCAACAGCACGTGCTTTCCGTAAATGATGTTGAGCCCGGTGACTGCCAGAATGATGAAAGACACCGCAAGCAGCCAGTGTCCCATGCGTTCGATGTCGCGGAAACGGGTGATGGTGCGCCCGCTCATGCCGTGATCGACCATGATTTTTCCGCGCGCCAGATAAAATAGCGTCAGCAGGATCAGCATTCCGGCGAGACCAAGAGCGCCCCAGGTCGCGATGGGACCGTTTTTGATTGCACGCCAATTGTCGCCTTCGGACTGCACCAGTTGTCCGGCCTGTTTGTCCGGAATGGATACCGTCCCCGTAATGCCCTTGCGAATGGCCCGCCAGGTCTCCGAATCGGAGAGGTTGCCCATCGATCCGCCGGGCACCTCACCACCTTGGGGTGCGCCACCGACAGCATTTGCCGGCGGGCGTACGCTGCTCTGTGCGTGTGCCTGCTGCGGATCAGCAATTTCCACTACAAATGCTGTGCTCACGGCAATCATCGCGAGCAAGGCGAATTGCACCACCCACCACCTGTATACTGAAATCGCTGCCATAACGATGTCCTCCCTTAGTTCTTTTATTCGGCGATACGCTTGCTGCGTTGCCGCAAGCCATCGACCTGTTCTTTTGTCAGCTTCGTATCTGGCTTTCCGCCATATTCGCCCTTGTCGTAGCTCAAGGGACGGATTGAATCGTTACAACCAGAGAGCGCCAGAACGCCCAAAAGGGCGATCCCACAGAAAACCTTTCGCATCAATGTCTCCATAGATCTCAAATTCTTTAAATCTGTTTGTTGGTTACGTGCTGATACGAACCTTCGGGACTGGCCTTTTTGAAATCGATCAAACTCGTATGGACTAAAAAATCTTGTTTTGAGTACGAGACGTCGAGAGGGGCGGCTCTCGCGAGCCGCCCCAACCGTTGTGTGTGTCCTAGGAGCCTTGACCGGGGTATGCGCG